>CAYWPP010000005.1:0-75652 GCA_964460475.1 uncultured Candidatus Peribacteria bacterium | reverse complement strand
TCCTTGTTGATCGTCAGAAGCGCCAGTCCGCCGACAAGCAGCGGAGGCGCCGTGACGGCGAGCAGGCGCAGGAGAGCCGACACGCGCATCTGCACGTTCTTCGTGCGGTAACTGAGCGTCCTGTATGCGGCGATACCGCAGGCCGCCAGCCAGAACGGAAGCCCGACCATCAGGAGCAACGTGCCGAACAGCCGCAGCGACGTCAGATCGACGTTCGTCGTGGGAAAGAGCGTCATCATCACGACCGCAAACCCCGTGTACAGCAACGCCATGCCGATGACCGTGCCACGGACGAGGCGCGATGTTCCGGAAGGAGGACTGTTCGGAGAGGATGCATCCGCCGCTCCGGAGTCCGGAGGACGCGACGGCGGAGTCGGACGCAATCCGTCGACCGAGGGAGGGGGGGAATCGCTCATGCGTGAAGCGCAGTGTATCGCAAAACGCAGCGGACGTCATTCGACGGCGGCCGCATCATCGGAAAAGAGAAATGACTCGGGATCGAGAATGACCGGATGCAGCGGCACCGTGACCTCGGGAGCCGCGTCGTGATCGGTAAGGACGACGGTGAGCGTTCCTTCCGCCGTGCCCGCCAGAAACGGTACGCGGGCGACGTGCCATTCCGCTTTCCGCAGGTAGAAGGATCGCGCGTCGATCCACAGGTCTCCTTCGACCGCGAGAGCCGCGACATCCACGGAATCTTCCTCTGCGGGAAAGAGCGCGGCGAACTCTTCCGCGTCGATCGTTACCTTGTAGTGGTAGGCGTATCCTCCGTCGAGACGCTCGACTCCCCTGTCGTCCGTGACGCTGACAACCGATGCCTGTTGCTTCAGAAATTCGGTTTCCGGAGTGAAGCGCCGGAGTGCCGGGGGTTGATCCTGTCCTTCGGCGGACGGGAGCAGGAACCACGATCCGATGAGCGGTTGCAACTGCAGAAACGGCGAGTCTTCCGGCGGTTGCGGCTCCAGCCCGAGTTCATCGAGGCGCAGGTACGTTTCGTGCGGTCCAACGGTGCTGACCGCACCATCGAGGCGCACGGTTCGCTCGTTGCCGTCTTCCCAGCGGAACGTCGCGCTTCCGTCTGCGGAAAGCATGTCTCCGCCGCGCTGGAAGACTCCCTCAAGCATGATGTCGCTCTCCACCGCACGATTCGCAAGAGCGTCGTGATACGTGCCGCGAAGTCGCAACGCGAAGGACGATGACTGCAGTCGCTGGCTTGCGATGGCGGCCCGCTCCAGAACTTCCTGATGCGGCAGAGCCACGGGCTTCGCACATGCGGCAAGAAGCACGGGCACGACGAGAAGAACGCAGCGCGATCGCATGACGTCGTGCATCGTCGCAAAAAATCTCGCATTGTCAAAACCGCGCGGCTTGCGGCTCATCGGCGATATGTCGGCGTGGCAGAGAGGTCTCCGTCCTCCTCGAGTGTGAACCGGACGGTACGCAGTGCGGAACCGAACGTTTCCCCCTTCAGGAGGAGGGTCACCGTCGTGCCGCGACGCAGAAGGAACGGAGGATCGAATTCCAGCGCGACACGATCGCCGTCCATGCGCGCCGCGACGCGTGTGACGCGCTCGCCCGTGCTTCGCTCCAGGAAGAGGCGCTGCAGATCGACGTTGCGCGCCGTGCCTTCGTTCGTCAGCAGAATGCGCCGCAGGACATGATCCGATTCGTTGTCGGCGGAAAATTGGATGCGCGCGGCCGTCGCGATCGTTCCGTAGCGCAGGCGCGAATGCAGAGGGAGGAAGTTCACGGTGATGTCGCCGCCGGCGGCAGGCGCCGTCGTCACGCGGACGGTATCGGGAGTGGCATCGAGCGTCACTCTTTCGGCGGAAGACGCAATATCGGAAGGGCCCGATAGCACGATCGCATGTTCACCGGCAATATCCGCCTCGCGCGAGACGTCGCCCCGAATCACGAGGCGGCGTGCCGTGCATCGCGGAATGACGAACCGGGGAAGAACGAGCCGGGTCTTTCCCGCGTTCGCGTCGAATCTGCGTGCGCGTCCGACGCGGCGGAAATTCTCGGTCGCGTACACGCTCTCGATATCGGTCGCCCTTCCCAGTCCCCTGTGCGTGATTTCGATGCTCTGCACTTCCACGTCGCTCTCACAGGAAGCGGAGAGATCGACGGTGAGAAAGGGTACCTGGGTGGCGCCGCGCGGAAGCGATCCCATGATTTCGGTCGGCCCGGTGCTGACCGTCAACGCTCCGGTGCCCTCTTCACGCACCTCCACCTGCGGTGGCGGCGGAAGCGACGGAGGAGCGTCCTGCACGGGCAGAAACAAACGCCAAATATATGCGAGGAGCAGGGGGGTCTGCATCGCGTGCATCATAGCAGAAAACGAAGATGATCA
Organism: uncultured Candidatus Peribacteria bacterium; assembly: GCA_964460475.1. Classification (GTDB taxonomy): domain Bacteria; phylum Patescibacteriota; class Gracilibacteria; order Peribacterales; family Peribacteraceae; genus CAYWPP01. Next base: position 73,299 of record CAYWPP010000005.1, on the reverse strand, counting down.
CCACTTGCCTCCCGCACCGCCGCCGCCGAAGGAACCGCCGCCGAATCCTCCGCCTCCCCCGCTCCCTCCTCCGAATCCGCCGCCGCCGAAGCCGCCCATGCCGCCCGGTCCCCTGCCGCCGCGCCAGCGTCCGCGTCCGCCCTTCCGGCCGAGCTTGGAGAGCACGTAATCGAGAAACAATCCGATGACAACGAGGAGAGGAATACTCAGCCACCACCCGTAGAGCATCGTCAGCACGAGACCGCCTGCGCATCCGATCACGCCGCCAAGCCACCAGGATTTGCTGCGGGCGAGGAAGGCGGCGAGCCACTCTCCGAACAGGAAGAGGAAGAAGAGCAGAAACCCGACGCCCGAACCGTCATCGTCCTCAACATAGCGGTCCGCCGTGTACTCTCCGCCGATGTGCTTCTTCAGGGAGTCGATCGCCGCGGCGATGCCGTCAAAATAACGCGCCTCACGAAATGCCGGCACGATGTCCTTCTCCACGATCCCCTTCGCGACGATGTCGGGTACGGCGCCCTCGAGTCCGTAGCCCGTCGCCAGGAACACTTCCCTCCCCTCGTAGTCGAAGAGGAGGAGGATACCGTTGTCCTCCGCGCTGCCGACCCCCCACGCGCGTCCGATTTCCACCGCGGCATCCGCAATCGGTTCGCCGTCGAGCGTCGGCAGAATCACCACGGCGATCTCGTTCGTCGTCAGGGCCGCATACGCCGCGAGGTCTTCCTCCAGAAGTCCGTCCTCCGTATCGGAGAGAATGCCGACTTCGTCGGTGACGAACCCGTCATTGGGAGGAATCGTCAGTGCAACGGCGTACTGACCGACCGTGAGAGCGGTGAGAGCGGCGCCGGAGAGGAGGAGTCGCCGGAAGAGCATGGTAACCGTGCAGGAAATCAGAATTCGACGGAGGGAGCTTCGTCGCTGCCTTCGGAGGCGGCGAAGAGAGGTTCTTCGTCAAAGCCGAACATCGCGGCGAAGAGGCGTCCGGGGAAGCGTCGCACGCGTGCGTTGTACGCCGTGGCCGTGCCGTTGTAATCGCGCCGTGCGGTGGTGATCCTGTTCTCGGTTCCTTCCAGCTGCGTCATCAGGTCCGAGAACGCCTGCGTCGCCTGTAGCTGGGGATAGTTCTCCACCGTCACGAGCAATCGTGAGAGCGCTCCGTCAAGACCGGAAGCGGCGTTGATGACATCTTCCCTGTCCCCCACCTGCCTCGCCTGCGCCCACGCCGAGCGCGCCTCGGTGACGTCGGTGAAGGTTTCCTGTTCGAAGTCCGCGGCACCGCGTACCGTGCTGACCAGATTCGGAATCAGATCCGCGCGGCGCTGATACTGCGCCTCGACATCCGCCCAGGCATTTTCGACGGCTGCATCCGCGTTGACGAATCCGTTGTACTGCGCCGTCACGTACCCTCCGATGAGGAGAAGGATCGCGAGGACGATGAAAAGCGGCATGAATTTCTTCATAGGAGAAGGAGAGGAAAGAAACACTGTCGGACGTCAGTATACATAGAGGAAGCGTCGTCATCATCTCTTCCCTTCTGCGATCCGACGCCCACCGGAACCTTCGGCCTCCCTGCCGTTCGCGTCCAGGACGAAGCGGTACGGTTTTGCCGCCCATTCTCCCGCATAATCGACGCCGATACGCGGCGTGCGACGCACGGAGAAATGCGCGTCGGGTCCGGACGCGATCCAAAGACCCGTTTCCCTCGAGAGCGGCCGACCGCTCAGCGCGCCGGTGATGCCGAGAGTCCGCGTCAGGCGTCCCGGCCCCGCAACCTGTTCCGTGCCGCGCAGAAGTACCGCCGCGGGATACCCCTCACGATCCGTTACGACATTCAGCATCCAGTGCATGCCATAGACGAGGTACACGTACCAATGACCCGGCGGTCCGAACATGGGGGCATTGCGGCTCGTTTTCCCTCGCCACGCATGGCAGGCCCTGTCGTCGGGTCCGTCATATGCTTCCGTTTCCGTGATGAGAAGGCCTCGCTCTTCGCCTCCCGCCGTACGCCGGACGAGCACGCTCCCGAGGAGTTCCTCGGCGACGGTCAGCACGGGGCGCGCGAAAAAGGAGGGGGGCAACATTGGACTGTCAGTATACCGCGTAGGCGCGCGCACCCGACCGCGGTGCTGTCATCGTCTCCGTCGTGAGACGGATTGACTTTTATTCGGTTTTATTGCACAAATTTCTTCTTTTTCTGTGCTATTTGAACACATTTTTTGATCAAAAAAATCCGCTTTACACATGGCTTTTACAAGCCAAAAGAAGGTGAAATTATCGCAGGACACGTGATCAAATAAATGATGCAAGGTGCGACTGGACGCCATCCTTCGAATTCGTACAATGCCCGTCCTCTATGGAACAACCTATACTGAAGACAGTGAAACCAATGCAGTATCGCGTTTCACTCTCACTCGTGCTGACGCACGCGCTTCTCATCACCGTCCTGACCATGACCATGGTGATGAGTCTGCCGAGCCTCCAAGGCTAGGCAGGAGAGTGTCTCCTCTTCTCCTCCCGTCGCACGCTGACCGAAGGAGGACGTACCTGCTTCTCATCCCGCCCTTCCGACGTCGGAAGCAAGCGGAAAGAAGAGAGGGGCTTCTTGTATCTTTTTCAGCGTTCGATGACCCTCAGTATCCCCTGTGCGACGACCTCCCCGGGGACGGAGGGATTTGCCGTCGTTTCCTTCGTGACGAGCACGGTCAGAAAGTCGCGAAGATCGCGCGCGGTGTCGAACGTGACGCCATGACGCGCGTCCCGGAACGGCGTTTCCAGTCTTCCGGCGCTCAGCGTTTCGCCCGCATCGCTTCGCAACCATGCAACGTACGCACTCCCCTCCTCCGCCTGCGCGAGATTGACGTTGACGCTCACGACGGATGATCCGTTCTCAAAGACCTGCAGGTTCGCGACGCCGCTTGCGGGCACACCCTCGATTCCGGTGACCGCGCCGTAGGCGAAGAGCGCCTCATTTCCGTGTTCCGGATGCACGAATTCCCCGTTCGTCGGCATCGCCTGCTGGAACACTTCGCTCCCCACCACGGGAGACGGATCAATATCCACTTCACCGCCTTCCCTGCCGCAGGCGGCGAGAAGAATGGCGGAACACACGAGCGGAAACGAGAAACGGAGGAAGCGATCCATGGAGCAAGGAAGGGAAAGAGGACGCGCATTCTACCATGGGCGACGCAGCGCGACGCAAAACAATCTTGACTCTCCGTGTCCGATCCATAGGATGCCCGCGATGGCCACGGATCATGATTTCGACCGGCGAAGCGGCATGGAAGAGGAGAACAGCGAGAACGACGGACCTGCCTCGGATGCGGTAGCCGGCTTCCTCGGACATCGGCGCGCACGGCGGGGCAGACAATTCTTCTCCGGGAGATACCTGAGGATCTTGCGCCTCACCACAGAAAACCCGGCGGACGTGATTCCGTTCGCTCCCGCTCACGACGCGCCTGCGTCTCCACCCGCGCCGCGGCCACTTCGTATCTGGGAGCCCGACCGGGAAAACGATCCGCAAGAAAATTCGCAAGAGCGATGAATTCCTCCACATTGGAAGAGAGTGCGATGAAGTGCGTATTTTTTTCCACGGCTTCGCCGAAGCGCGTGAGGAGTCCGTCCGCCACCGGCAGGTAGTTGAGGAACGCGCCGCTGTCGGTGCGCGACAGCGTCCGCATCAGTGCATGAGTGATCGAGAGGTCGTTCAAACCGCCGAGGGACAAGGCATTCTCATACGCGCGTACGGCGCTCTCTCCGCGTTCCATGTCTCCCAGCATCTTCCATGCACGCGCATCTTCGGGATTTTCCGAGAGTCCGAGATCGAGCGCGGCGCGCGCCTCATCCGTCCTGCCTTCCTCCAGAAGAAGCCTCGTGCGCGACAGGTGTAAATCACGCGAGAACCACTGATCCGCCGCGCGGTCGTACCACTGCAGGGCGCGTTGCGTCTCCGCGGCAGCTTCCGCATGGCGCGCAACCGAGGACAGCACGAGGAGCCGCCCCTCCAGAAGAGCGATGATCAGGAGTCCGCAGGCGATCGACACCTCCGTCGCCCGCCTCGACGCTCCTTCGGCCCGCTTCGTTGCCCTTCCGCAGAGCAGACCGAGGAACACGGTCAGCGGAAACGCAATGCCCACGAACTGGAGATTGTAGTCGATAAGGTTGTGGGCCAGGACGCCGGCAACCGCGACAAGAACGATTCCGGCGAGCGTTCTCTCCGACGATCCGGAGGACGGTTCCGATGGGAGGAACAACGAACGTCGCGGCAGCAGAATCGCCGAGAGCAGAACCACGAAGACGATGAGCGCGGGTATTCCTCTCTCCATGGAAATTTTCAGGAAGACGTTGTGCGGATGATCGGACGTTGCGAGCACCGACTCCTGCAGTCTCGGCTGGACGAAACGGAAACTGTACGGACCCCATCCGAGCAGCGGACGTTCCCCCGTGAGTCGCAGAGCCGCACTCCAGAACGATCTCCTCTCCGAGATCGACGACGCACCTTCATCCGCTGAGAACGTTGCTTTCGCCGCAATGGATTCCACCGCAAACGTGCGAGTGCGCGCAACGTTGAGCGAAGCAGAGAGCAGGAGGGCGGAGAGCAGGACGATCGCGAAGGAAGCCGACGCTCTCTTCATCCATCCACGGGGAGCCGACGTGCGGAAGAGGAGCATGAGGAGCACGAGTTGTCCCGCGAAGGCGATCATTCCTCCCCGCGAGTAACTCAGCAGCAACGCGGCAAGACAAAGCGCAAGCCCGGCATACCAGACAGCGCGGGTGCGGATGCTCCGCGCTCTCAGCGTGCAGAGGAGAACCGCGGGCCACGCGAGGAGCAGAAACTGCGCCCATGCATTCGGCCAGTAGTCGGTATGGAACCTGGCGTCGAAGAACGTGCCGACGAATCTGGAAACCGGCTGGAACACGTAGACGACCATGCCGACGATGGACGCGAGCACGGCAAGGACGGCGAGCAGGCGGAGGAACGTTCCCCCGAACGTCTCGCGATAGCGGTGCCGCACGACCCAGAACAACATTACTACCGTCGCGCCCGTGGCGAGCACTTCGTCCAGGCCGTAGGTGCGCGTGCGTGACAGAAGGTAACTTGCCGCGGTCAGCAGGAAGAAGAGAACGGCGGACCACCAGACCGCACGAGGCACGCACTGCTCGCTCTGCTTTTTCTCTCTCCTGTTCTCCTCGTACCACGCAAGCGTGAGGTAGCCCGCGACGCCGATGAAGAACCACGTCGATTCCAACGACTTTCCTCCCCTCCACAGCACCGACCAGACGAGAAGTGTATAGACGGCACGCTCCTGCATGCGCGGGGAAATCAGTCGCTCGATCATGCGCGGATCATAGCATCCGTCCTCACGACGACGCTGCATAGTTTCTTTCTCATGCACCGTCCACGTCACTCGACGTCATGCGCCGCTTCGATCTCGGTAAAATGCGAGTAGCAGTTCGGCGCTTCGGTACCTCCCGACAGCGGAAGCTTCGTGAGAGCGAGCGTGACGGGGTCCCGTTCCGTCGATGACAGAATCGCGGCGGCAACGTCCGCATCCACATTCAGGCCGGAGCGCATTCCCCGCGCGTCGGAGTGATTCGCGTAGCGTATCGCGTTGCCCTCGCGGCAACCGAGTCCGACTACCCGCCGGCCGACAAAAGAGTTGTCGATATGCGTCTCGATGTAGGAAGAAAATTCTTCGCTGCCCGTTTCGAGGACATGAAAGAAAACGTAGTCGAATGTGGCGCAATCCTCCTCACAGAAAAATTCCTCCACCTCTTCGATGGTCGCGTATCCGCGGACGTAGGCCGTGCCCTGCGGGATGCCGTCCTCCACGCGAAAATCTCCCGGCGGAAGGTCGTCTTCGCTCGCGACGGACGAGGAGGAAGAGAGGGACGACGACGAAGAGGCGGACGAAGATGACGCGCCGTTCTCCCCTCCCTCATCGGGAGCGGCAAGACAGGCGGCAAGGAGGGTGCAGGAGAAGAGGAGAACGAAACGTTTCATGTGGAAGGGGGAAGAGGCGGACCGGAGAAGAGTGGAGACGATCGGTCGGCTCTCCTCTTACGAAGAACGTGCATGAGCGACAAGAGGAAGAGAAGCCAGAAGAGAGTGAGCGGCATTTCTCCCGGCAGGGCGTATCGCGCAAGCGGGCGCTCGGCAATGCTCGTGAGCGCAAAGAGCGCGGATGACGTCAGAAAGAGCATCCCCATGGCAACCGGCAGATGTGCCGCGGCGTCCATCCCTCTCCTCCTCCGCGTCGCGACGAACCGCCCGAGAATCGCAAGGAACAGCAGGTGCTCCAGGATTCCGGTGACGCGATGCCACGCTCGGCGTGCGCCCTCGAAGACCGGATTGCAGCACACGGCATCGAGGAATCGCGCGACGCCGGGCGCGTGGCGGCCTTCATCGATTCCCTGCGGATAGAAGACGGGGAGATGATCGGCGATCTGCGGATCGGTGAGCGCGGCGTAGGCGCGGGGAAACTCCGGAGAAAAACGCGACGCCGTCGGGTCGGTGTCGAGCGCGCTGCGCGACGCAAGAACGAGGTAGTCATGCGCGATTGTCTTCATGTAAGCGAAGGGGTGTGCCGCGATAATGCGCAGAGCAAGTTGCCCCGCTCGCTTCTCGGTCTGAAAACGAAGACGCGCCGCGTCATCGGACGAAGAAGGGACGCCGAATCCCTCGCGGATCACGAGCGCTTCGAGAAACTGGAACGGACCGAGATGTTCTTCGCTGCGATGCCAGGCGTAGTAGACTTGTTTCTTTCCACCCACCTCTTCCTCGAATCGACGAAGTTCCGTGAGAAACGCTTCGTTGACGACAACGTCCCGAAAGAGAACGTCATCGTCATCCACAAGAGGCAGCACGCGCGAGAGCAGTTCGTGGGAGGAGAACGCGGTCGGCGCGAACGTCCCGTAGACGTACGCGTTACGGGCGGACCAGAACACCGTCGGCGCGAGCAGCAGGAACGAGCATGCAATGATCATGCGGCGGGAGGGCGAGGAAAGACCGAGGAACGCCTTCCTCCCGTAGGCAAGAAGGAAAAAAACAATCCAGACCGGAAAGAGCGAGATGCCGACCGGGCGGAGAAACGCGGCGACTCCAAGCAGGCAAGCGCCGGCAAGCGCCGCCTGGCGGCTGTCCTTCACCCAGCCGAGCAACGAGAGCTGAACGCCCAGCAGCGCGAGGGACGCGAAGAGCGGATCGGTCAGGAGCTCGACGTTGAGGAAGAAGGCACGCATGGCGATCACCTGCACGATGAGGAAGAGCGCGGCGATCGCGACTCCGGTTTTTTCGGAAGAGAAGAGCGTCTTGGCGAGAAGAAACACGCATCCGACGTTGAGTGCGAACACGAAGGACTGGACCCAGAAGATGAATATCGTCGGCTCGGAAAAACGAAGCGAGAGCGACAGCAGGAGGCCGTAGGGAATCGTGCGCCACCAGTCGAGAGCATTCGGCGAGAGCAGGCGGAACCCTCGTGACAGCTCCAGGTAGGAGAAGGTGTCGATGGAGACGATGCCGTACGGATACGCGAACGTCAGCAGCTCACTCGCGAAGAGCGACAGCACGATAAAACCGAGCACGATCACCGGCGTTCTGCGTGAAGCGGCCATGACGCAAGTCTAGCAGTCCGCATCGACCGTCGCCCGCATCCCCCGTATGATGGCCGCGTGAAACGGACGTACATCATCGCCTGCCTGCTGCTTCTTCCCGCGGTTGCCCGTGCACAAACCATCGTTCCCGCTCTGGATGCATACGTACGCGGCAGGGCGGTTGACGTTTCGGAAGCATTCTCCGACGACTCCGCGGGGATGATCCGGTCCGTGCAGCGCGTGCAATTCGAGATTCTCGACGGCGAGGAGGAAGGAGAAGTGATCACGCTCGAGAACGGCATTCCGGAAGGACGCGAAGACCTGCGGATTCGCGAGGGAGACACGATGATTTTGCAGCGCCTGCAAAAACCCGACGGGACCATCGACTACCTGATCCGCGAACCGTACCGTTTGCGCGCGCTCCTGCTGCTCACCCTCTTCTTCTTCGGACTCGGCGTGCTGTGCGGCGGACGTGCGGGTTTCCGCTCTCTTCTCGGTCTGTCGGCCTCGATTGCGATCATCGCTCTGTTCATCGTTCCGCGCATCGCGGCGGGAGGCAATCCCCTCTTCGTCAGCTTCACGGGGGCCATGCTGGTCGCGGCAACATCGCTCTTTCTGGCGCACGGATTCCATCGCCGCACGCTGATCGCATTCCAGAGTACGATTCTCACGCTGGTTCTCTCGATGCTGCTCGCCATTGCATTCGTGGAGTTTGCGTCGCTCTTCGGACTCGGCACGGAAGAGTCGGTCTTCCTGCAACTCGGGCCGCTTGCGCAGGTGAATCTGCGCGGCCTTCTGCTCGGCGGCATCGTCATCGGCGCACTCGGCGTCCTCGACGATATCACCACCGCGCAGACCGCGGCCATCGACGAGCTCAGCAAAGCGAACCACGCGCTCGGATTCGCCGAGCTCTACTCCGCGGGCACGTCCATCGGACGCGAACACATCGCATCGCTCATCAATACGCTCGCGCTCGCGTACGTCGGCGCCTCGCTGCCGCTGCTGCTTCTTCTGTCACTCGACAGCGGCGTGCCGCTGTGGGTCACGCTCAATTCGGAATTCTTCGCCGAGGAAATCGTGCGCACGCTCGTCGGCAGCTCCACGCTTCTTCTCGCCGTTCCCATCTCCACGTGGTTCGCGGCGCGCGCGTTCGCGCACGGCAGACATACGAACGCAAGCGGCGGGCATGCTCATCATCATTGATTTTCGAAATCCCAGAGTTCTTCCTCCTGGTCATCCAATTCCGCCCCGAGATCGAGTGTGAATCGCTGAAAATCCTCCTCCGCTTCGTCGTAGGAGTTGATGCTGCAGACCACGTCACACAGCAAGCGCTGATTGTCGTTGCGGATGACACCGCACTCTTCAAGACGGCGCATGAATGCGCGCAATTTTCTTCCGTAGAACCAGAGCATTCTCATCTCACAGATCTGAATCTCATTGTCTTCTTTCTCGTCCATCACGGAGACGATCAAGTCTCCATCCTCCAAAAGGAGTCTCTCGTAATCGTACACCATGCTCCGGAACGCAACGCCGTCCATATTGTGCCGGGTCCAGAGCGCATCGTCGTCGCGATCAATACGGATGTTCAGTATCTCACCCAGAGTTTCCATGCTTCTCTCGAAGAGCGCAGTGAATCGTTCGCGCGAACATGCTGCGATGACGTACGGAAAGGGTTCCCCTCCCTCTTCGGTCTCCCTCAGTACATACCCTTCACGAGGCGTGAAGGATGCAAGCGGGGTCACGGCGGGAGCAGGTGTAAACGCCCGTGCGCGGGAAATTTCCATAGGAGGAGCATGAAATCACAAATCAATGTGAAGTCAATGGATACGGTCACGCGCGGGCGTAGACTGAGTATATGGATTCCGTCGTGCACTTCGAGATTCCGGCAGAGAACGTGGAGAGGGCGAGGAAGTTCTACTCCTCCATCTTCGGATGGGACCTTCAGGACTGGCCGATGCCGGACGGCTCCACGTACGTGGGCATCCACACGGTGCCCATCGACGAGAAGACACGCGAACCCGTGAAGCCCGGCGCCATCAACGGCGGCATGCTGCCGAGGAACGAACACGTGAAGTCACCGGTGCTCGCCATCAACGTCGACTCGATTGATGACCGCGTGAAGAAGATCGAGGCGGCGGGCGGTAAGCTCCTCGCGCCGAAAGTGTCGATCATGGACATGGGCTTCTACGCCTACGCAAGCGACTGCGAAGGAAACGTCATCGGGTTGTGGGAGGATGCGAAAAAATAAGAACGAGCTTTCGGGACACCGTGGTAGAGTACGCGCGAATATTTTTTCGCTTCCCTTTCTCCATCTATGGACGCACTCATCTTCCCTATAGTTGACGCTCTCTCGTTCCTCACGGTCGCGGGGGATGTCATCGTACTCGTGGTCTTGATCGCACTGCTCACGAAGATGCAGCGCGTAACCGCCTTCGTCACGCATCACGGTCTGCTTCTGATGCTTATCGTCGCGGTGATCGGAACCGGAGGCAGCCTCTTCCTGTCGGAAATCGCCGGATGGACACCGTGCAAACTCTGCTGGCTGCAGCGCATCTTCCTCTACCCGCAGGTCGTGCTGCTCGCGATCGCCCTCTGGAAGAAAGACCGGAACATCGCGGTCTATGTTCTGGCACTCAGCGTCATCGGCGCGGTCATCGCGGTCTACCACTACTGGGAACAGATTCACGCGACGTTCTTCCTGCCTCCGGGAACCGAGCTCGAACCGTGCGACGGCAGCGGCGTTTCCTGCGCGCGCACCTACACGTTCCGCCTCGGGTACATCACGATTCCGATGATGGCGCTGACGGCGTTCCTGCTCAATACGCTCGGAGCGATCTGCATGCTGAGGCGCAGTCGATAGACAGACGGCACCCTAGAGCCTGCGCTTAAAGAAGCGAATGAACGTCACCAGCAGCAGACAGTAGGCGCCGAGGAGCAGGACGTTTCCCGTCGTGGGATTCGCGATGACGCCGAGCAGCGTGCGCTGGAAGAACACAAGAAGGACGCTCCCCGGCAGGATGCCCACGAACGTACCCGTGATGAACGGGAAGAAGCGCGCGCCGTACGCGCCCGCGATGACGTTGATGAGTCCGAACGGCGCAACCGGAATCATCCGGAGAATCGCGAACGAGAGAAACTCCTTCTTCTCCATGGCCGCGGAAATCTTCGCGATGCTGCGATGGAAGAATCGATGGAGAATTTTCTTGCCGAGAAGCATTCCCACGCCGTAGTTCACGACCGCGCTCAGGATCATTCCGATCCAGATATAGAGGAGCGATGGAACGGTGGGGAACAACAGCGCCGTCGCGAACATGAGGAAGTTCATCGGCACGCACAGAAGTCCCATGCCGACGTACACGAGCGGCACGATGAACGGGTCGAACCGACTCTCGCGCAAGACAGCGGCAGTATCGAACGTGAGGATCGCCTCGGCCCACGATTGCAGAGGAGTGGCATTGAGGAGGACGGCGATGAGGAAGAAGAGACCGATGATCGTTCCGATGACGATGAATGCATGACGCAGGAGCGGATGACGCGCCCACAGGAGCGGCTTGCGCACGGCGTCGACGGTGAAGTCGAAGAGGAGGGGCTGCTGATAGTCGCTGAGTTCCACGTTCACCATCCATCGCTCCAGAGACGTCGGCTTGTGTGATTCGAGAGCTTCCAAACGCCGCCCGGACTGCGGACGCCCGCTGATGACGTGATGCAGATCGGCAAGGTCATCGCGGAGCAGTGCATCCATTTCCTCTTCGGACATGCCGGCGTGCTCGGCAAGAAGTCGGGACTTCCAGAAGCGCAACGCGTCGGACGCCTCCGGAGAACCGGACGCGTCGAACGTCACATCGCACTCGCTGTCGAGGCCGAGCGAACGTGCCGTCAGGTTCGAGGAACCGACCGTCAGATACGTATCGTCGACGCTGAGCAGTTTGGTGTGCACGTAAATCTGACCGTCGTCTTCCGCCAGAGGACTGAAGATGCCGAGCTTCCCCGCCTTGTCGGCTCTCCGCAATTCCCAGAGCATCACGTTCCTGTGCATCATGAGGAGTTTGTTGCCCGGACCCTGCGGATTGATGCGCGGCAGAACGATGGTGATCGTGGGGCAGTCTTCTTTGCGCAATCGCGCGCAGAGCGCACGCGTCACTTCCCTGCTGGTCAGGTACTGATTCTCGATGTAGATATGGCGCGTCGCGGCGGCGAGAAGGTCCAGAATCATCCGGCGCGTTTCGCAGACTTCCTTACGATCTTTGTAAGCGGGCATCGTGCGACTCACCGCACAGGGTACTGCGGGAAGACTCCAGGGCAAATCGTCAAACGCGGACGCATCGACGCGCGGCGGTACGGGGAGCGTCTCCCCGGTAGTCGCTTTCCAGCGTGCGCGGAACATTTCTCCAAGAGTACGACTCGCCTCTCCGCGTACCCGGACGTCGACGTCATGGTACGGCCCGTATGGAGCTCCTCCGACTTTCACCCGCCGTTCGTCCTGCGGACGATGCTCGGGCAGATCCCACCGCGCGTCGGTGAAATCCATGCCGCCGCAGTAGGCGATCGTATCGTCGACGACGAGGATTTTCTGATGATGCGACGCGGAAATCGGAAGCTCGTTGTCGAACACCAGATGCACGTTCGCAAAGGACTCTTCGAGCATCTTGAAACGAATGAACTTCTCGCGGTCGAGGCTGTAGAAGGGATTCGCGTACCATACCAGGATGTAAATCTGCAGGTCCGGCGTCTTCTCGGTGATCGCACGGAGCAGTCCGAGAAGTTCCGCGGGAGGATCGGCATCCTCCTCTCCGGGCAGGAGCGAAATCTGCGAGTGAAAATCCCATCCCAGAATATAGACGGCATGCCGGGCTTTCCGGAGCACTTCGTATGCTTCGGCGTAGTAGTTGCCCGTATCAACGACGAGGTGAGCCGCGTCGACCGAGGTTTCCGCGAAGCAGTTGCGTCCCTTTGCGAACAAAGACATGAGACCATACTACGCCTTTTTCTTCCGCATGTTTCTGTAAGAAATGCCGGGCGCAGATGTCGGACTTTGCGAAAAAGCGTTGCACGCACCAGCCAAAGGGAAGAAAATAAGCATTCACGTACCCCCGACTCTCATGCCTACCGTCGACGACATCAATAAGCAGAAGCAGGCCGCCGAGCAGATGAAGCGTGATGCAGAAGCGGCGCGTCAGGAACAGAAGGCGCTCCTCCGGAAGGAAATCGCGCGGATGGACAAGGAATTGACCGATCTGCGTGCGCGGCGCAACCAAGCCGCGACGGAGATGAGCAAGCTCGGTTAGCGGGAATCAGTGAAGCGGCTTTGCCCTCGAAGCACTTCGGCTCTATCCTTGGCGCGTTCTTTTTCTCGATCGCACTGCCCGGATGGCGGAACTGGTAGACGCGCACGCTTCAGGAGCGTGTATCCGCAAGGATGTGGAGGTTCGATTCCTCTTCCGGGCACCACGTAAAAGCGCGCGAAGCAAGCTTTTACGTGCCACGTGGCGGCGAAGCCGCTTTACGTGGCTTCGTAGGGCGCGCTCACGTGGCGCAGCCATACCCTCGAACAATGCTACACGTGGACGGAGCGGCGAAGCCGCTTTACGTGGCTTCGTAGGGCGCGCTCACGTGGCGCAGCCAAAAAAATCACAGAGTATTCCGACCTCATAGCGCAAACATGATATTCTCTGCCCCTTATGCATCATGTCTATGTCATCGAAAATGAGCGGCGAAACTGGTACATCGGTTATTCGACGAATTTGCGTCGGCGCATTGAAGATCATAATCGACATAAGAACGTCTCTACCGCAAAGTCAAAAAGATGGAAACTGATCTATTGCGAAACGTACGTGCAAAAAATGGATGCTCTTGGGCGTGAGAAGTTTCTTAAAAGCGGATCAGGAAGAAGATTTTTAAAAAATCAGATGAGGCATTTTCTGCACACACAGGATTCCAAGGAATCTTGAGCTTTTCTCATTGAACTGAGGAAGGCATCGTGGGAGCAACAAAGCGCAAACAAATATTCATCCCCCAATTTCCCACGACCATATTTTTTCGAATGCACTATTGCATGCACGGGAAACGCGAGAGTACATTCCCTTTAATATGAATCGGTTTCACCGAGTCGATGCGCCTCATGTCACTCGTGAAACGCATGCGCCGAAACGAACGCTCGTCATGCGAGATCCTGTCGATGACTCTCTTTTGAGAAGCACGCGACTTTCAATGATCGGATTGCTGGCGCTCTCGGTGGGAATCATCGCAAACCGGATGTTCGAGGAGGAACATGAACTCCTGAAAGAACCCCACGATCTTCCTCCTGCACGGCAGATTGATCCCCGTTTCCCTGAAAACGGACTCGCGCCGGAGTGGCTGCGTGAGGAACCGGTCGAATCATCCGAAGAATTTCAGCGCCTCTTTCAATCGTCCATCGACGATTTCCTCTCGCGCCTCACGCCCGGCGACGTACTGAACATCCTCACGCACGAAGCCGATTATCTGGAGTGCGAACATCACGAAAAGTACCGGCTTGCCGTAGAGCTCTCACTGATCGTCCAGGCGTTTCCGACGCAGCTTTCCCCGGGTACAGAGAAGCTTCGTGACGCCATTCGAGAAAGCGCAGACGGACAAGGCATGCTTGCATCGTGCCGGGCGGAAATCCTCGTGTCGTTGATCGACGAGAAGACGCTCGACGAGAAGCTGCGGTACCTGCGCCGGTACAACGGCGCGAAGTCACCCGATGAGCGTGTTCGCTTTCCGCGAGGCTACGAATCCTTCCTCGGAACGAAGCTCTCGCGCACGCTCGCGCACCACGCCGAACCCGGCTCTTGACGATACCGTACTGGCACTCTAGTATTTCGACTGCCAACGGAACGCCGTTTCCGTGCTGCGCCTTCCGGGCGCTTTTTCATCCCCATTTCTTTTCCACTCACACTCTATGGCGAAAGATGATCTCACCGTCACCATCGAACCGATCGGCGACCGCATCGTCGTGCGACCTCTCGAACAGGAGAAGGTCACCGCGAGCGGCATCGTCATTCCCGATACCGCTTCCGGCGAGAAGCCCCAGGAGGGAGTCGTCATTGCCGTCGGCAAAGGCGGCGTCGGGGAAGGAGACGATCCGAGCAAGTTCCTGAAAGTCGGCGACAAGGTCCTCTTCGGCAAGTACTCCGGCGACGAAGTGAAACTGAAAACGAAGGACGGCAAAGACGTCGAAGTGAAGATCCTCCGTCTCGATTCCGTCCTCGGAAAAGTGAAGTAATCGCTCCCCTCTTTTGTCTCCCCTTTTTTCCTCTCCTCTCTTATGGCCAAGCAACTCCTCTTCGGAACCGACGCACGCGAGAAAGTCCTCAAAGGCGTCAGAAAACTCGCGGAAGCAGTCCGCGCGACCATGGGCCCGAACGGCCGGAACGTGGTCATCGAGCGCAAGTACGGCGCACCGACCGTCACGAAGGACGGCGTCTCCGTCGCGAAGGAAATCGAACTCGAAGATCCGTACGAGAACATCGGCGCGCAGCTCGTGAAGGAGGCCGCCACGAAGACGAACGACGCGGCGGGCGACGGTACCACCACCGCCACGGTACTCGCGTACGCGATCATGGAGGAAGGCATGAAGCACCTGAGTTCGGGCTCGAATGCCATCAGCATCAAGCGCGGCATCGACAAGGCCGTCGAGGCGGTGATATCGCAATTACAGAAGATGAAGAAAGACGTGAAGAAGAAGGAAGAGTACGCGGCGGTCGCCACGATCTCGGCGCAGGACAAGGAAATCGGCAAAGTCATCGCCGAGGTGATCGACGAGGTCGGCAAGGACGGCGTCGTCACGGTCGAGGCGGGCCAGACGCTCGGGCTCGAAAAAGAATACGTGGAAGGCATGCAGTTCGACAACGGCTACATCTCTCCGTACTTCGTGACGGACGCCCAGCGCATGGAAGCCGTCTTCGAGAAGCCCTACATCCTCATCACCGATAAGAAGATCGGTTCGATCCAGGAAATTCTGCCGCTTCTGGAACAGGTCGCGCAGAAAGGCCGCAAGGAAATCGTCATCATCGCCGAGAACATCGAAGGCGAAGCCCTCGCAACCCTCGTCGTGAACAAGTTGCGCGGCACGTTCTCCGCACTCGCCGTGAAGGCTCCCGCTTTCGGCGACCGCAGGAAGGAAATCCTCAAGGACATCGCATCACTCACGGGAGGACGCGTCATCTCGGAGGAAGTCGGCCTGAAGCTGGAGAACGCGACGCTCGATGACCTCGGCACCGCCCGCAGAGTCGTCTCGACGAAGGACGCCACGCTCATCGTCGACGGCGGCGGCAAGAAGTCCGAGATCGAAGCAAGAGTGAATCAGCTCAAGTCGGCGCTCGAGACGACGAAGTCCGACTTCGACCGCGAGAAGCTGCAGGAACGCCTGGCGAAGATGTCGGGCGGCGTCGCCGTCATCAAAGTCGGCGCTGCGACCGAGGTTGAACAGAAGGAGAAGCAGCACCGCGTGGAAGACGCGCTCTCCGCCACGCGCGCGGCGGCCGAAGAAGGCATCGTCGCGGGGGGAGGCACGGCCTACATCCGCTGCCTGGAAAGCCTGGAGAAACTGAAGACCGACAACGAAGACGAGCAGGTCGGCATCGACATCGTGAAGGGAGCGCTCGTCGCGCCCGCCGAGCACATCGCCAATAACGCGGGTATCGAAGGCAAGGTCGTCGTCGAGAAGGTGAGGAGCGCCAAGGGCGACGTCGGGTTCAACGTCTCGACGGAGAAGTACGAAGATCTCGTGAAGGCCATGGTCATCGATCCGAAGAAGGTCACGCGGTCGGCGCTGGAGAACGCCGCGTCCGTCGCGTCGATGTTCCTCACGCTGTCCGTCGCCATCACGGAGATTCCGAAGAAGGAGGAACCGCAGATGCCTTCCCCGGGCGGCATGGACGGGATGATGTAGAGTTCCCTTCATCACTAAAGAAAAAGAGAGAGCCCTCACCTGAGGGCTTTCTTTGTGAGCGCGTGCATTGCTTTCGCAAAAACCCGCCACGGAGGGCGGGGTTCTCTCCCCTGCATCAGGGGACATCAAAGACTCGACATTCTTATTGTATTCCAGAATGTACATTTCTTCAAGATGTACTGCTCCAGTGAGCAAAAGCAGATTTTTCTCCATTGAATGACTACTGTGAGAACGCCGATGTTTGGGGCCAGGCTAGGTGAGCATCAAAGACTCGACATTCTTTGATTGGGGTTCGATTCCCCCTGGCTCCACCATCAGGCTTTCGCTGATCGCAACATGCAGAGACAACAATCTGCCAGACACATTCGTCATCACTCTCTCCGTCCTCTATACTCGTCACCGTCATGCCAGCAACCATCCACACCATCGCCGATAATCTGGAAGTCGATCTCCGCACGCTCAAGGGCGTCACGGTCATCGTCACCGTTCCCGCCGCGTTCTCCGGCACGTGCACCACCATCTGCGTGCCCGAACTCGTGAAAGCCGCGCCCGCACTGCGCGAAGCCGGCGCCGACCTGATCGTCGTCGTCAGCTGCGATCAGCCGCATGCCATCCGTCAGTGGGTGGAGAGTGCGAACTGGAATCACGAGAGCAACCTGTCGTTCGCGTCCGACTTCGGGAAATTCGAAATGCGCTCGATTGTCGGGAAGCTCAGCGAGGAAGACGGAAAGAGCAATCTCTCTCCCGCGCTCGGCGAACTGATCCGCAGGAGTTACAGCGTGATGAAGGACGGCGACATCCTCTGGCAGTTCACGGAACCGGATTCGTCGAAGTACACGCTCGACATGAACGAACTGACGAACGAAGTGAAGAAAGCCGCCGGCCGTTCCTGATCTCCCATGGCACGAGGCACCTTCATCGTCGTGGAGGGACCGGACGGAGCGGGAACCACGCTGCATAGCGGCCTGCTCGCCGACACCCTGGAACGCGAAGGGCGCGAGGTCGTGCGGACCGCCGAACCGACGGAGGGTGTGATCGGCTCGATCGTGCGCCTTGCGCTCAAGGAGAGCGCGACTCCCCTCTCCCCCGCCGCACTGCAACTCCTGTTCTGCGCGGACCGGGCGCAGCATCTGTCGGACGTCATCCTCCCCGCGCTCAAAGCGGGCAAGACGGTGATCTGCGACCGGTACATTCCCTCCACCCTGCTCTACGGCGAGGCATCGGGCGTGGACAGGGCTTGGCTCGAAGAATTGAACAAAAATTTTATACGAGAAGATACGCTTCTCCTTGCGCTCCCTCCGGTTGAAGTTCTGCATGAACGCATCGCGAGAAGGCAGGCGCACGACGCGTTCGAGAAGCGCGAATTCGTCGAGAAAATCCACGGCGCCTACGCCCGGTATGCCGAGGAGCGGGGCGTGACGGTCATCGATACCTCCGGCGAGAAAACGGACGTCGCACGGGCAATGCGGGAGCGCATACGCTGAAAGCGCGACGCCGATCTGCTACCATTGGCACATGACGGCGAAGCTCCTCGCAGGCAAACCGGTTGCGGAAGCACTCCTCGCCTCGTTGAAAGAGAAAGTGAAAGAACTTGATCCGAAACTCGTCGTGGTGCAGGTGGGAAACGATCCCGCAAGCGCGAGCTACATCAAGCAGAAGCTCAAAAGCTGCGATGCCGTCGGCATGCGCCATGATCACGTGCACCTGCAGGAGAACGCGACCTTCGAAGACGTGCTCCATGCCGTCGGCACGCTGAACAATGATCCCGACGTGGCGGGATTCATCGTGCAGCTGCCGCTTCCCGATCATCTGCAACCGCACGTGCCGGACATCATTCGGGCGATTGATCCGAAGAAAGACATCGACGGTTTCGGTGCCTACAACCTCGGCAAGATGTTCCTGAGCAAGGATTTCGAGCATCTGCCGCCCGCGACGCCGGCGGGAATTCTGGAAATGCTGTCCTTCTATAAGATTCCGATCGCCGGAACCCGCTGCGTCATCATCGGGCGCAGCAACATCGTGGGAAAACCGCTCGCCGTCATGCTGCTCAATCGTGACGCAACCGTCACTGTCTGCCACAGCAGAACGCCAGATCTGCCGTCCGTTACGAAGACGGCGGACATCCTCGTCGCAGCGGTCGGGAAGCCGAAACTCGTAACCGCCGACATGGTGAAAGAAGGAGCGGTTGTGATCGACGTCGGCGTGAACCGCACCGAGGAAGGTTTGCGCGGAGACGTCGACTTCGAGGAAGTAGCACGCATCGCATCCGCCATCACGCCCGTCCCGGGGGGGGTCGGACCCTTAACCGTGGCAAGCCTCATCAGAAACTGCGTTCGTGCGAAGGAACGGCAGATGCAGGAACAGACGGAGAATGCCTGACGTACGGGATGCATCGGAAGAATTCAACGCGGTGCATCGTGCTTCACGATTCCCTCTCGAAGGAGTCTCTCCAGTTCGGCGCGTCGTATCCACACGCTTCTCGTGATGCCGTCCCGGACGTTGAGTAATCCGGATGCCCAACCCTCATTCCCCTGGATGATGAGACTGAGTGCATCCCGTTCTCCAACGAGGACATCTTTGTCTTCCTCCTCAACCCGAAAGGAGCAGTGCAGGAGCGTGCTCTGCACGAAGCTGTAGCGGTGTACTGCCCCCTCCGTGGGATTCCTGTCGTCTGCAGATTCCATAGAGGATGAGTGTAGCACGGCTTCTTGCACTCGAGAGAAACCTCTCTACAATGGGAACATGAAACAGCCGTTTCGCTCCCTTTCGCGCTTTCGCCGTCGAGACGGGGGCAGCGCCTGTTCGCAGTTGTCATGTGCGGAATAATCGCCGTCTCCGGCTTTCGTGACGTCATTCAGGATTTGTATGACGGCCTCATCGTGCTGCAACACCGCGGGCAGGACGCGGCGGGCATCATGACCTACGATACGCAGTTTCATCTGAAGAAGAGTAACGGCATGGTACGCGATGTCTTCCATGCGAAGTCGCTCGCACGGCTTACGGGGAACATGGGCATCGGTCACGTGCGCTACCCCACGGCGGGTTCATCGAGCGAGTTCGACGCGCAGCCGTTCTTCGTGAACGTGCCGTTCGGCATCGCGCTCGCACACAACGGCAACCTGACGAACTATCCCACGCTCGCGAAAGAGCTGCTCGAACATGAGTACCGGCACTTGAGCACGAATTCGGATTCCGAAGTCCTGCTCAACGTCTTTGCGCTCGCACTTCACAGACAACGTCCGAAGAAGCTGAAGCCCGACGATATCTTCCGCGCGATGAAGACGGTATACCGCAGATGCAAAGGGGCGTACTCCGCCGTCGCCATGATCGGAGGTCACGGCATTGTCGCCTTCCGTGATCCGTACGGCATCCGGCCGCTGGTTCTTGGAAAGAGAAAGTACGGCATGAAAGAGGAATACATCATCGCGTCGGAGAACACCGTCTTCAAAGCAATCGGCTTCGAGTTCGTGCGCGACGTGCGCCCGGGAGAAGTGATCTTCATCGACAAGCACAACAAGCTTCACAGCCGCATCGTGCGAAGCAGTCATCACGCGCCGTGCCTGTTCGAGTGGGTCTACCTCGCCGCTCCGGATTCTCTCCTGGACGGCGTCAACGTCTATAAGGCGCGCGTCAGAATGGGCGAGGCACTGGCAAAGCAGATCAAGAAGGCGGGCATCAAGGTCGACTCGGTGATCCCCATTCCGGATACCGCCCGTGCCGCGGCTGCCGGACTCGCCGATAAGCTGAAAATCCGCTACCGCGAGGGCTTCGTGAAGAATCGCTACATCGCCCGCACGTTCATCATGCCGGGGCAGAGCGTCCGACAACGCAGCCTGCGATTCAAGCTCCATCCGATCGAGCTGGAATTCCGCGGCCAGAACGTTCTGCTGGTCGATGACTCCATCGTTCGCGGCAACACGAGCAAGAAGATCATCGAGATGGCGCGTGAATCCGGCGCCAAAAAAGTGTACTTCGCGTCGGCGGCTCCGCCGATCGTCGCACCCGATCCCTACGGCATCGATTTGCCGACCTTCGGCGAGCTCATCGCGGCGGATCATTCGATCAAGGAAATCAAGAAGAAGATCGGTGCCGACGACCTCTTCTACGGAACCATTGAGGATCTGCGCTGGGCCGTGAGCTATGGCAACAAGAAGTTGAAACGTTTCAGCGAGGGTTGCTTCACCGGAAAGTACCCCACGCCCGACGTCACGCTGAAGGGGCTGCGAAAGCTCGGCGCACACCGGAATGCCTGCCGCGGCTGCGAACCCGATCCGGAATCGATGCATGAGTACGAGGAGCAGCCGGCGCTGAACCTGCTCTAAGATCCGATACGATCGTGCATGATCCTTGGGCTCTTTTTTTCACGTGACGCTCTTCGCGTCCTTCCCCTACAATCCACCCATCATGCGCGTTCTGCTCATCTCGTCATCCGCCCGTGGCCATGCCATCGCCGATGCGTTGTCCCGCAGTCCGCGGAAGCCCGAAATTATCTCGATCTGTCCCAAGAGAAATCCTGGCATCGCCGCGCTTGCGAGTGAGCAACATGTGGGAAACATCATGGATTTCCACGGGATTCTTGAGATTGCCAGAAAGAGTTCCCCCGACTTCGCCTTCATCGGCCCCGATGATCCGATCGGCGCGGGTCTCGCGGACGCACTGGAAGACATCGGCATTCCTTCCGTCGCGCCGAAGGCATCACTCGCCCGCATCGAATCGAGCAAAGGGTTCGCACGCGACCTGATGAATGCGCACGGACTCGATGACGCTTCCCCGCTTTTCCGCGTATTCACGTCTGCCGATGCCGATGCCATACGTCGATTCATGGAAGAAGAACTGCGCGGCAATTTCGTGGTGAAGTACGACGGTCTCCTTGGCGGCAAGGGCGTGAAGGTGAGCGGCGAACATCTCGCTTCCGTCGAAGACGGAGTAGCGTACGCGCTCTCGTGCATCGAGCAGGGCGGACGCGTGGTACTGGAGGAAAAACTCGTCGGGGTGGAATTCAGCCTCCTTGCCTTCGTATCCGGTGACCGCGTCGTGAACATGCCGGCCGTGCAGGATCACAAGCGGGCATACGAAGGAGACACCGGTCCCAACACCGGAGGCATGGGAACTTACAGCGATGCCGATCACTCCCTCCCCTTTCTCACTCCCTTCGAACTGGATAGCGCCGCGGAGCTGAACCGCGCGGTCGCCGAAGCATTGATGAAAGAATGTGGCGAACCGTTCAAGGGCATCCTCTACGGAGGATTCATGGCCACGAAAAACGGCGTGAAAGTGATCGAATTCAATGCCCGATTCGGCGATCCCGAAGCGCTCAACGTGTTACCGCTTTTGGAAAGCGACTTCGTCGACGTCTGCCAGGGCATCATCGGCGGTGAACTTGATGAGAGCATGGTCACGTTCGCAAAGAAGGCAACGGTCTGTAAGTACGTGACACCGAAGGGCTATCCTGAAACGAAGGATCAACAGGGAGAGAGCGTACTCTTCCCGAAGGACATTCCGGAAAATGCACGCATCTTCTACGGTGATGTCAATGAAGAGAGCGGAGCTCTGACGCTTGGAACTTCACGCACCGCGGGCATCGTCGGCATTGGAGCAACGATTCAGGAAGCCCAAGAGATTGCGGAAAACCTGTGCCAACAAGTGGAGGGTCCGATACGTTTCCGGTCCGATATCGGCACGGAAGACCTCATTCGGAAGAGGATCGATCTCATGACATCGTTGCGTACATAAAAATGCCCGCTCCCCTTGTGAGGGAACGGGCGAAGGCGATCTGTTAGTAGGGAGTCATGTCGAACAGGAGCCTTTCCTTATTCGTCACTCTTGCCCGTACAATGTGAAAAAGTACAGAGACAAGGGCATAGTCGATGCCCTTATGTTGCCTTTGGATTGCATTGCTCACGTCACACGTGAGCGCGGGCGCATCAAGCATATCTCGAAGCACCCAAAGAAGGTTGCCGTTCCTTCGGACGGCAGAAAGAAGTTCGAGAGCACTGTTTGCCATTTCAATCGAAATGACAGCGCCATTGATTCGCAGCCACTTTTTCGCCGTTGCAACATCACTCATGACATTCCCTCCAACAATATGAAAGAACAGATCGCCGAGTCTCCATGACCCGGCCCCCTTCTCCACGGGGTTCCGTTCAGTCACAAAAACCGGCGTATTGTTATCGAAATTCGTTGAATTGTCTACTACTATCCGAAATATATTGAACATATTTTTTGATCAAACATTTTCTTCTCTCAAAGGGCTTTCAGCCGTTCCGATGCCTCCCATTCTTTCAGAGACTCCAGGAGGGAGCCAAGGTCACCTTCCATCACCGCGGGAATGTTACTGAAGTTCGCATTGGCCCGATGATCCGTAATGCGGTCCTGCGGGAAGTTATACGTACGGATTTTCTCACTTCGACCACCCGATCCCACCTGGTTCGCGCGGAGATCTCCCCTCTCCTTCGCTTTGCGCTCCTGCTCTGCCACATAGAGGCGGCTTCGAAGCACGCGCATGGCAAGTTCACGGTTCCTAAGCTGACTGCGCTCGGACTGACACTCCACGACGACGCCCGTCGGAACATGCGTGATGCGCACCGCGCTTTCGGTCTTGTTCACGTGCTGCCCGCCGGCTCCTCCGGCGCGAAACGTATCAATGCGCAAATCTTCCGGACGCACCGTGATATCCACATCTTCGGCCTCCGGCAAAATTGCGACGGTGGTGGTGGATGTGTGAACGCGCCCCTTGTTCTCGGTTGCGGGAATGCGCTGTACGCGATGCACGCCCGACTCGAATTTCAAATCACCGTAGGCGCCGTCGCCTTCAATACGCACAACGGCTTCTTTGATGCCGCCCGCATCGGCGTCACTCTTGCGCAGAAGTTCCGCTTTCCAACCCTTCGCATCTGCATAGCGCAGATACATGCGGAGTTGTTCGGCGGCAAAGAGCGCCGCTTCCTCACCTCCCGTTCCGGCACGCACTTCGAGAATCACATCCTTGTCATCATCCGGATTCCTCGGGATGAGGAATTTCTTCATCTGCTCAAGGAGCACGGGAATGTTTCTCTTTGCCTCGGCAGCCTCCTCTTGAGCGAGCGCTTGTAGATCGGGATCAGTGATCGCTTCCGCATCGGCAATGGAGCGCTCTGCAGCTTCGTAGCGTTGCATCAGCGGAAGCAAAGGCTCGAGTTCTCTCATTCTCTTTCCGATGCGAGACATTTTCTTCGGATCACCGTAGGTCTCCGGATCCTGTGCCTGCTTCTGAAGTGCTTCATATTCGGCGAGAAGGGAGCGCAGTTTCTCAATCATGTCGAAAGTATGCAGCATGGAACCGGAATAATGGAGGGGAAATTGCCACGGAAACATACGCTCCACGGACTTCATAAAACACGAAGTTTCGTCCTATACTGGGAATATGCGCATCCTACTTGCCATGTCCGGCGGCGTCGATTCATCGACGCTTGCACACATGCTCGTCGAACAGGGGCATGAAGTGATCGGCGTGCGCTTCACGCTGTGGAGTGATCCTCTCGCACCCGCGCTCGCGCAAATTTTGCCGAAAAAATGCTGCAATACGGAGACGTCGTCGCGGGCACGTGAAGTCTGTCGAGCCCTTGGCATAGCGCTCCATGTCATCGATCTGTCTGAAGAATTCAAGAAGAACGTCGTAGACCCCTTCTTGAATGATCATCGTGCAGGCCTCACTCCGAATCCCTGCATCGGCTGCAATCGCACCATCAAGTTCGGCAAACTTCTCGACATGATGGATGATTTCAACTGTGACAGGCTCGCCACGGGACACTACGCCCGCGTTGCGAAGGAACGATGCGCGGACGGCAGCGAGAGACATCTTCTGCTTGAAGCCGTGGATGAAACGAAAGATCAGAGTTACTACCTCTACGGCCTTCATCAGCATCAACTGGCACGGGTGCTCTTTCCGCTGGGCGGCATGAAGAAGCATGAGGTGATGCACCTTGCAAGACGGTACGGAATTCCCCTTCCCAAGCACTACACCGAAAGCCAGGATCTCTGTTTCTTCCCGGAAAAAACTCCCGAGGAATTTCTCAAAAGGCATTTGAAGGACTCAATACATCCCGGCACTATCGTCCGTCGTGACGGCAGCATCGTTGGAAGACACGGCGGTCTTCCGCTCTATACCATCGGACAGAGACGCGGACTTGGCATCGGCGGTTTACGCGTACCACTGGAGGTGGTGGAGAAGGATGTTCCTTCAAACACCCTCATCGTGGCTACAAAAGGGGCTGAATCCGTTGATGAGGTCGAAATCGTGAACACCAGCTGGATCAGCTGGAAACCCGAAGAGAGAAGACGAACCGCCATGGAATGTCGCACTCGTTCGCTTTCCCGAAAGCATACAGGCACTGTCTTCGTTGAGGGAAACAAGACCATCTGGAAGCCAAATTCACCGCTTCCCCCGCAAGCAAAAGGGCAGTCTCTCGTCTTTTCGCGAGGGGAAGAGGTGCTCGGAGGCGGTGTGATTGCATGATGAAAAGTGGAAAAGAGCCCTTTTTTATGCTAAAATACAGTACTGTCTATGTCTCAGAACGGATCCGGGCACGGCTGTCACTATGATGCCGATGGAAATGTCGTCATCGGAGCTTTTGAGCCCTTTCTTGCGCCATCAAAGGATGAACTGAACGTACATCATGCTGCAGATCACAAACGGTCTGAGGACGTTTCGCAGGAGCAGAGAGAAGAGAGGCAGACGGTCTCGCACCCTGCCCTTGAAGAGGGACGAAGACAATTTTCGGCCACGACCAAAGACGTGAGGGACGAGTGCCGTCGTGCAGCAGAAGAAACACGCTCTCTGTATGCACGCATGAAGAGAGCGCCTGAGTTTTTGATCTCGTGCGCAACCGCAAAGGTCACCTACGGAAGAAAACCGGTCCCGCGATCACGCGCGACGCTCTTCATGCTGGATTCGATTCGATTCGGAGTCACCTTCGCCGCCATCTTCGCGGGACTCTTCGTTGCCATCAACTACCAAAGCTTCTGGAACATCGCCAAGGCGGAACTCGCATTTCAGGAAGATCTCGACACGAGTCATGCGCTCGCAACACTGACCGGCATCGGCGAGACTGGCGTACGGAATCTTGCTGTCGAAGAAGCCCACGATGGCAGCCTGCTTTCGTTTCTGCCACCCGTCGGACCGCCGGAAAACAGGCTCGTCATTCCGAAGCTCGGTAAAAATATTCCGATCGCCATCCCTGCGATGGACTCCCTGATTCGCGAGGATTGGGTGCAGTTTGAGAAAGATATTCAGCACTCCCTGCGCGACGGCGTGGTGCATTACCCCGGAACCGCACGACCTGGACAGGCGGGAAACTTTTTCGTCACGGGACACAGTTCCTACTATCCGTGGGACCCCGGCAAGTACAAAGACGTGTTTGCAAGGCTGCATGAGCTTGAGCCCGGCGATACGTACTCGGTCTACTACGGCGGCGATCTCCATGCCTACCGCGTCACCGACAAGAAAGAAGTGAGACCGACGGACGTCTCGGTACTCGACCAACCGACCGATGCGCGTATCGCAACGCTTATGACCTGTACACCTATCGGCACGACGCTCCGTCGTCTCGTCATTATCGCACAAGAGATCGATCCTGTGACAGGAAAGAAACTGAAGGTCGGAGAGCACTCGGTTGAGCCCATTCTGGCGCCGAAAATCGACTCTCTGCCGATTTAAGAATCAGGCGTGATGATGTTCGTTGACCCGTGAGCGCATCAGCTCGGTGACCACTTTCGCCTGCCTCTTTGCGGACACTTCCTCCAGGATAAGACCGAAGACGATCAGAAGCCCTCCGATGATGTGGTGGACTTCGATGCTCTCTCCAAGAAGAAGGAATGCAAAGACCATGCTGGAGAGAGGCGTCGCTTCCGTGATGAGCGAGACTTTTACGGCGGACGTCCTGTCGAGAGCTGCGTAGAAGAACGTCAGGTTGAGGAAGCGTGCGAAGAAGACGAACGAGAGGAGGAAGACGAATTTCTCCATGGGGAACGCTCTCACTTCGACGATGTAGGGATGCGCGATGAACGCGCTGAGCACGATGCCGAAGAAGACGCCGCTCATCGCACGCACGAAGAGAGCCGCTTCCGGATCAAGACTGTGTAAGTGTTTCTTGAAGAGAACCGTTCCGAAGGCGAACACGAATGATGCGGCGATGATGTAGATGTCGCCGACGAAAAGACCGAAACTGGTGTTTGCAACTGCGGAGAAGATGATGCCGAGAAACACGATCGCCGAACCGACGATCTGGTACTTCTTCATTCCCTCTTTGAGAATGACGTGACACAGCATGAGTGCGAAGACGATTTTCGCTGCGCTCAAGATGGAAGCGTTGACGGCGGTCGTTTCCTGCAGACCCTTGTACCAGAGGAAAGGCGCGATGCCGGAACTGATGACACCGACGGAAAACGCCCAGAACAGCTCCTTTCCCCTTGCACGAAACAGAATCCTCATCAGAGGAAGAAGGCCGATCGTCACGATGACGAAACAGGCCACGAGAGCTTCACTTATGATAAGCAGCGAGATAGGCGACAAGACATCAGTGAGCCCCTTCGCAAGAGCGACATAGGTTCCCTGCAGGAGCAGCGACCCGAACGCGAGCGTAACGCCGAGCGATTCCTCGTTCTTCTTCGTGGAAAGAAACGGGAATTTGAGCGCATGGAGAATCGTATGCATTCCTTTCATTATAGCTTTTTTTGCGCCATCTGTCAGCCCTCGCTTCGCGCTCCCTCTTCGCACGCCTCTCCGCTACACTTCGGATGCTGCCGGGGTGGCGGAATGGTAGACGCTGGGGACTTAAAATCCCCTGACCCGAAAGAGTCGTGAGAGTTCGAGTCTCTCCCCCGGCACCATTCGACTCGGCCCTTCGGGCCTCGCTCATGGTAAACCACCATGACAACAAGGAAACGAATCGAACGGATCTTCTCCGGGTCGAAGCGACAAACTGAAGAACCTCACTCCTTCTCTTCGACGACGCCAAGTGCCGCCTGAACCATCTCATAGAGAGACTTGATGGTCATATTCTTCTTCACGAAGTATCCGTCGACGCCATGTTTCTCTGCCTTTCTTCGATTCTCCTGGTCTTCAAAGTTCGTGAGAATAATTACCTTGCATGAGCGCTTCTCCTTGGGAAAGCGATCGAGGACACCGTACCCGTCGAGGAGTGGCATGTTGATATCGAGGAGAAGTACGTCAGGCTCATTTTCCTGCAGCATCTTCAGGGCCTGCTCTCCGTTCTCGGCCGTGCGAATCGAGAAATTTTCATTGGAAAATTTGCGCACGTAGACGTCGCGCAACACGGGGTCATCTTCGGCGATCAGGATATTCTTCCCTGCCATAAGAACCATTCTACCATATTTGCCTGCCAAATGCCACTACACGCAGTACGTCTCTTCGATGCGCATGCCCCACTCACCGGGAAAGTACACGCCGGGCTCGATGGTGATGACTTCATTTTTTTGAAGTTTCTGGAGCGGTGCAGCCCGGGAAAGGGTCGTTCCTTCATGGATTTCCAGTCCCAGTCCATGACCAAGTGCGTGCGTGAAATACTTTTCGAGCCCTTCCTGTTGAAGAAAATCACGCGCAATTGCATCAAGCTTATGATTCGTGACTCCGGATTTGATGGCAGATGATGCCAACTTTTTCGCTTTTCTCAGGGCTCTCAGACACTTCTTCTGCCGTGGGGACATCTCAGCCATGCAGAAGACCTCGCTGAAATCACTGGCATACCCGCGAAAGGAGCAGCCGCAATCAATTTGCACCAGATCTTCCCTGCGAAGTCGCGCCGATGTCGGCTCGTGATGCGGGCGCGACGTATTCGACCCGAATGCGACAATCGAGGGAAAAGCAATGCCGTCGGCGCCCTTTTCATACATCTTCTCCTCCAGCATTCTCGCAAGCTCCCGTTCGGTTCTGCCGACGCGTAGCAGGGAAGGGACGGTGCGAAGGACGGACCGTGTAATGCTGCAGGCACGACGAATGCTGCGAAGTTCCTCAGGCTTCTTCCGTCTCCGGAACTCTTCAATCAGACCGGATGATTGAACAAATTTTGTATTCTTAAATTTCTTCTTCCACATAAGGAAATCATGAATCGAGACATTTTGTGATTCCACGGCACAAGAGAGTAGGCCCCGACGTTTCTCATGGAGCTCTGTAATCGGCAGAACGGTAATGCCACGATAGACCGAAGAGAGGGCTTTCTCGCTATACCGTGCATCAACAAACAAGAGGTATCCCGAGGATGTGACGAGCATGTATCCCGCAGAGACCGCAACGCCGCTCAGATAGCGGATATTCACGAGATTCGTCACGAGCAGAGCCTGCGCCTGCGCATCTGCAAGAAGACGGGAGGCGGAAACCGGTGGGGAGCCCTTCTGCATGCGATAAAGACTAGCAAGAATCGACGCTTTCTGCTATCATAGGATGATATGTCAGCCCCCTCCCGCTTCGGGCTCATCGTTGCAACCCTCACCACGGGGATCGTGTGTCTGCTGATGCCGATGCACGCTCTTGCACAACCGTCGCCCTTCTTTGACGAGGGATGCCCGTCTGTCCCCTGCTATTCGGGCTCCGGCGTGGAGCAGCCGAACGTTGAGGGCATTCCGAGCAACCTGAGCGTGACCGATGTTCTGCTGAGGATCATCCGGTTCTTCCTCGACTTCGTGTTGATTCTCTCGATGCTGATGCTCATCATCGCGGGGCTCTACCTGATCGTGAGTCTCGGTGACGAAGGCAACAAAGAGAAAGCGAAGAAGATCGTCATCTACGTCATCGTGGGCATTCTCCTCATTCTGTTTGCCCGCGCCATCGTCGTATTCGTAAACCATGCCCTCTTTGAGTAATTCATGCGTTCCGGATCATTGTCTGCCGGCATGTGTCTCCGGGCTCTGGCGCTCCTGACTCTGGGGTTCTGGGCGGTAAGCGGGGTACGTGCGCAGGAACGCAGCAGCGTACCAGTGGTAGACCTCTACCAGGGAGAGCTTCTTGAACTCGGCGTCGATACGTCCCTCGTGAATCCATCGTACAACTGGATCCTGACCAAGGACCGTGAATTCGTCGCGGCGCAACGCGAGCGCTTCTTTCAGACAAGGCAGTCCGCAGCCGGAGAGTACACCCTCGACGTGAGCATTCAGGACGCAACGAAAACGCGTACCGAACACGTCTCGTTCCTGCTCAGGGTGAGAGAGGGTCGCGGGCCGACTTCTTCGCTCTCCACTACGACCGAAGGACAGACCACGATCATTCCGTCGATTGCCACGTTCCCTCCGGCATCGGCTGACGGCAGCGTATCGCTTGATCCGGCAGGCGGCGTCATCACCGTCGATGCGTCCGGATCGCAGGGACCGGTGTCCTCGTACGCGATCGATGTTCAGCCGACCGTCGATACAAACGGCGACGGCGATCCGCAGAACGACGCCGACAACGCCGGAACGTTGAGCGAGAGGAACGGCACGCCTCTGCGCTACTTCCTGCGACCGTTCACGGCTCCCCGCCTCATCACGGTCACCCTCGATTCGAATGAGGCACGTGCCGAACGCATCCAGATTCCGGTTGTCTTTCAAGGGCAAACCGTTCCGTCCGGAGGCATCGGCGGTGAATCCGGGGAGATCACGGTGGAACAGGACGGACTGACGGCGGTCTTCTCCGTGGAGATCAACGGCGATTTCGACCCTTCGCTCCTGCTCTACGAGTGGGATTTCGGAGACCGCGGCAGGAGCCTGCTCGCACGAGCGAGTCACACGTACAGAGAAGCAGGCAATTACGCCGTGGAGGTGACCGTCCGGAATATCGCGACCGGAGACATCGTAGCGACAGCCCGCACAACGGTGAGCGTCACGGGAGTCCTGCCTGAGCCGACGGAGCCGGACCCCGGCGGCGAGGAACCGGCAAACGGAGGGTCCGGAGGCGGCGTGCTGAAGGTGCTCTTCACGCTCATCGGCATCATTGCCTTCGCGGTCGTACTTTTCCTGCTCCTGCGCATGCTCAAGAATCGCACGACGGGTTCCCTGCAGCAGAAGATCGAGACGATCGAAGGGAAGCTGTTTGACGGCGAGAAAGAGAAGCAGGGCGTCTCCGAAGAAACCGCCACGCCCCATCTTCAGCTCCGAAGCGAAGTGCCGAAAGCCCCGAAGCAGACGAATGACCAGGAAAAAGGCCGGGCGGAAGTGGTACGGCGCGAAGAAAATCGCAACGATGCTTCGCCGACTCCACGCCCGAATCCGACGCCTGCGCCAACGGAAGGACCGGCACCCGCGTGGCTGCAAAACGCACAGCGCAAAGCAGAATCCCCTGCTCCGCAGAAACCTCCCGCACCGGCTGCTCGTCCGTCGCCGGCACCGGATCGCCCCGCACCGCCTCCTCCCGCCCGTCCCACCCGACCGCGAACACAAGCTGCTCAAGCGCCCGTGACTCCTCCCGCTCGCGCGCACGAGGCTCATCCGACTCCACCGACTCCTCCTGCTCCTCCTTCACCTGTACGGAATGCCGAAAACGGGAACAAGTCCGCGACCCCTCCTTCCGCACCGCCGAGGACGAGCGCGCCGAGAACAGGGACAGAGAATGCATCCCCATCGGCACCACAGGGAAACGGAACGAAACCTGCGAACGAACGGACATCTCAGGTGCCGGGGAAACAAGTGACAGCTTCTTCGGAGCAACCGCGCGAGAGCGGAGCGAAGAATACCGGTACGATGGACGCAACCAAGAAACCGGAGGAAGCCGCACGTCAAACGGATCAGAAGAAGAATCCTCCGCCTTCAACGAACGATGAACGGAAAGAGGATGATGAGCCCATTGCAACCATCAGAGTGGAGAGCCTGACCGAAGAGGGAGAAACGAAAGACAACGTCTGAGCGCGAGTATTACAATTTTCCTTCAAATGAAGACGTGAAAATGCAATAGTAAATGCATGCTCAAGGACATTGAATACACATTTGAGAGTTGCAGGTTGACGAGGAAAATTGCAGCACAAACCTTGTACACTGCTCTCTCTACCTTACTTTCCGGATCAGAACTCATATCGGAAGTTTCGCTTCGGAATGCCTGGCTGAATGCCTTGCGAAGAGAAAACGCTATTCTTCCTGACGGATGGTACGTACCGCCTCCACATGGCATCGCTGTTCTTTTCGGCAATGAAGATAACGAAAGACTCAACTACGACAGCCTGAGATCCGAAGAGATATGGCCAAGAGAGGATCATATTTTGGATCGTGACAAGGGCCTTCTCTATGCCTACGCATCGCCCGTGCACAAGGAAACCGGCATGATCGGTGACTTTGGAATCACCCTCTACTTCGGGTCAAATCCAACCGTTTGCAATCTTTTAAAAACAACCCTGAAAATCAACAGAGATATTAAGAATAGTATTACATCGAAACAGAAATTATCGGACGTATATCACAATGCCGAAACTCTTCTGGGCAGAGCGGGGTGCAGAAGCAATGTAAGAGGCGTCAGCTCGGAGGGAAGGCTGAACATCGGTCATACCGTTCCCGTGCTCTCGAAGGAATTGATGAAAGAGCAACAAGAGACAATTGCATCAACAATAAGTCATGCACGGGTTTTCATTTCAGACATGGAAGATCTGAAGATTCAGAATGGAATGGCTTTCACTATAGAGCCAAGGCCCAGATTCATTGAGCATCCTCAATTGCCAATGGTTTCCTATCACACGATCTGCCTTGTGCATGAGGGTGGCAGCACAGAATTACTGGAAGATTTTGATGATTTATTCAGGTTGGCGAACATGGAGTATATGCTGGAAAATTTGTAGAGAAAGAAGGCATCCATCATTTTTTTTGTCTTCTCCACGTCATTGAATATCTGGGGCGAGCGATGGGACTTGAAGGCCAAGGGCCGACCTTCGGCCCCCACGACCTTTTAAAACTTGTGGGGCGAGCGATGGGACTTGAAGGCCAAGGGCCGACCTTCGGCCCCCACGACCTTTTAAAACTTGTGGGGCGAGCGATGGGACTTGAACCCACGACCCTCTGGACCACAACCAGATGCTCTAACCAGCTGAGCTACGCTCGCCATGCGTGCGGGGATTGTAGGTAAATCATTGGTTTATCGCAATTAGGAAAAGCATATATTAACCAGGCGCTCTAAGCCCGAAGGGCGGCCTTCGGCCCCAGCTGAGCTACGCTCGCCATGCGTGCGGGGATTGTAGGTAAATCATTGGTTTATCGCAATTAGGAAAAGCATATATTAACCAGGCGCTCTAAGCCCGAAGGGCGGCCTTCGGCCCCAGCTGAGCTACGCTCGCCATGCGTGCGGGGATTGTACATTTATTTACGGCTCTTTCCATTCAAGATTTCGAATCGGCCAACGGTGTTTCCTTGTCATTAATTTCTTAAGAATTCTCAACTTCTGATTGTATCCCTTCGGGTGCTTTAAGTGCCACTCTAGTCTCTTTGCTTCTCGAGTACTTTCACAATCATGTACATACGCAAGTAACAAAGGCCTTCTTGATCTTGTAGATCTCACACGTCCTGATTGATGTTCATGCAGTCGAAGTTCAATGTTGCGTTCTGTTTGCCCGATGTACCATCGGGAGTCTTTCTGCGAAAATAAGAAGTATATACAAGGCATTTTCACACCATACTCGAAAAACCCTCTCTGAGAATGATTCACCTCTCCAATGCAGCAGAGCACAGATGCTCTAAGCCCGAAGGGCGGCCTTCGGCCCCAGCTGAGCTACGCTCGCCACGAAGCGGAGGAATTGTAGTGAGGAAGGATGATCGACGCAATCCGAGGATCGGGCCTCCTCGGGAAGGCAACCGCGCACATGTGCCTCGACAAGCCGCTCACAAGCTGATACGATCGGGCATCGTATTCCCCGTCTATGGCAGAACCTCTCTTTCGCGCACCACGCGGCACCCACGATGTCCTCCCGAAGGACCACCAGTACATGACGTACATCAAGAAAGCCGTGCGACACCGCGCAAGGCAGGCGGGATTCAAGCGTATCGATCCGCCGATGTTCGAGGAACGAGGGCTCTTTGAGCGAAGCATCGGGTCGCACACCGACGTGGTGGAGAAGGAACTCTTTGCCGTCGGGCGGAAGACCGGAGAAGAACAGGATAAGAAGGATACGAAGGAGTACGCTCTTCGCCCGGAATTAACCGCAGGCATCTGCCGGGCGTTCATCCAGCATGGCATGCAGGAACTGCCGCAGCCCGTGGAACTCTACGCCATCGGGCAGTGCTTCCGGTACGACCGTCCGCAGAAGGGACGCTACCGCCAGTTCCACCAGTTCGACTTCGAAGTTATCGGACTCGCTGACCCGAGCATCGACGCGCAGCTCATTCTCCTCTGCGAGAAAATCTTCCACGACCTGAAGATAGCCGATCGCCTGCGCCTCCAGGTCAACAACATCGGTACGGCCGAGAACCGCAAGGAGTATGTGCAAGCGCTCAAGGAGTACTTCATCGGAAAAGAGCGAAACCTTCCGGAACATGACAGGAAGCGTCTGGAGCACAATCCCTTGCGCCTTCTCGATTCAAAGGAAGAGGATACGCAGATCCTGCTCAAGCGTGCGCCGACCCTTGATCAGTTCGTTGATAAGGGAAGCAAGGAGTACCACGCACTCGTGCTGGAGTACCTGGAAGAACTCGGCATCGAGTACACGGAGAACACCGGGCTCGTGCGGGGGCTCGATTACTACAACCAGACGGTATTTGAGTACTGGGATGAGTCGACGGGAGCGCAGAACGCCGTCGGCGGAGGCGGCAGGTATGATTCGCTCATCGAAATGCTCGGGGGGAAACCGACGCCCGGCGTCGGCTTCGCGGCGGGTATGGAACGCATCATTTGGCACATGAAAGAAGCGGGCATCTCGCCGCCGAACAAGGACCAAGTTGACGTGTTCATCGCACAGCTCGGACCGGAAGCGAAGAAGAAGTGCTTGCAGCTTGTGAACGAACTCCGCAACCGCGGCGTGCACACGCTCGGTGCGCTCGGCGAAGCGAGTTTAAAGAGCCAAATGCGGCTTGCAGACAGGTTTCAAGCACGTTATGCGCTGGTGCTGGGACAGCTGGAAGTGAAGGAGGGCACGATTATTCTCCGCGACATGGAGAAGGGCCAGCAGAAGCACATCAAGTTCGAGAAAGCGATTCCCGACATCCTCAAGCTCATCGGGGAAGAGAATCTCGACACGTACTCGATCACGGATCACTTCGGGGAACTGGAGGACCCGGGGGAGTAGGGATGAGGGGTTAGGGGTTAGGGATGAGGGGTTAGGGATTAGGGATTAGGAAGTAGGAAGTAGGAGGAGTGCGCATATCGTTTCTTTTTTTCTTTGTTATTTCTTCTCTCCCTTTATTTCACTGATGAATCCCGATTCTCCAAGCAGTTCCCGCGCCCTCTGAATCATCTCCTCCGTTCCCCGCAGCACCGCACAGTTATTCCGGGGCTGACTCCTCTCGATGCTAATCTGATGTTGCCAGTCGACCCGCTTCTTCCTCGTCGTGGTCACAGATGCGATCAAGGTCAGCACGCGTCCGTAAAAGGCGTTCATTCTGCCGATGCGCGTCTGATGTGACGGCTCCCGCACGGCAAAACCGGCATAGTGTGCGTTGATGCTCAAGTGCCATGATTTGATTTCCATAGTCAGGAATCGTACTCCGGAGGACCGGTGTATGAAAGTCGATTTGTTTAGATGTCCAGATCTTTCACGCTCTTCGCGTGCGTCTGGATGAATTTCCTGCGCGGCGGGACTTCCGATCCCATGAGCGTCGTGAAGACCATATCGGCATTTTCCGCATCCTCGACCGTCACGCGCAGCATGATGCGGTTCTCCGGATCCATCGTCGTATCCCAGAGCTGTCCGGGGTTCATTTCACCAAGACCCTTGTAGCGCTGGATCGACACGCGCTTCGCCTTCGCGGCTTTCTTCTCGTTTTGCTCCTGCTCCGACTGACTCTCGTCTTCCGACTCCTCGCCCTCTTCCGTTTCCTGGGTGGTGACGCCCCACGCACGCAGGGTTCTCTCCTTCTCCTGGTCACTGAAGACGTACGCAAACTCCTTGCCGCGTGAAATCTTGTAGAGCGGCGGTTGCGCGATGTACACGTATCCGCCCTCCACGAGTTCGGGGAAGTAACGGTAGAAGAAAGTCAGCAGAAGCGTGCGGATGTGCGCGCCGTCCACGTCGGCATCGGTCATGATAACGATGCGGTGGTAGCGCAGTTTCTGGAGATCTTTCACTTCGCCGATGCCCATGCCCATCGCGATGACGAGCGATTTGATCTCGTTGTTGCCGAGCATTTTGTCGAGTCGGGCCTGCTCCACGTTCAGGATTTTTCCCCTTAGGGGCAGAATCGCCTGGAACTCGCGATTCCTCCCCTGCTTCGCGGAGCCTCCGGCGGAATCACCCTCAACGATGTAGAGCTCGCTCCGGCTGGGATCGCGCGAACTGCAGTCGGCAAGCTTTCCCGGAAGCGTCATGCCTTCCAATGCGCCCTTTCGGATGACCGCATCACGGGCGGCGCGGGCGGCGAGGCGTGCGCGGGCGGCGAGCAGACACTTTCCGACGAGCGCCTTGCCGTCGGAGGGGTGTTCCTCCAAGTACTCCGCAAGCTTCTCGTTGAGGACGGTTTCCACCGCCGACTTCATCTCGGCGTTACCGAGCTTGCTCTTCGTCTGGCCTTCGAACTGCGGCTCCTTCAGACGTACCGAGACAATGGCGGCGAGACCTTCGCGCACGTCGTCCGCGGTGAGGTTATCTTCCTTCTCCTTGAGCAACCCTTCTTTTCGAGCATAGGCGTTGATGGTGCGGGTGAGCGCGGCCTTGAAACCGGTGAGGTGCGTGCCGCCTTCCGTCGTATGAATGTTGTTCGCGAACGTGATCGTCTGCTCCTGGTATCCCTGGTTGTACTGGAGCGCGACTTCCACGTATCCGTCGTCGGTCTCCTTCTCGATCCAGATCACCTCGCCGATCGGCTGCTTCTGTTCGTTCAAGTGACGGACGTACGCCGCCACGCCTCCCTCGAAGGAGAAACGGTACAGACGCGGAAGCTCCGCATCCTCGGCCGAACGCTTCTTGCGCTCGTCCATGACGGAAATGGTGATGCCGCGGGTCAGGTACGCCTGCTGACGGAAGTGGGCGAGCAGGGTCGTGAGGCTGTACTCGAGGGTATCGAAAATCTCGTCATCGGGCATGAAGCGGATCATGGTGCCGTTCTTGTCGGTTTTTCCTGTCGCCTTGACGTCGCCTTTCGGCTTGCCGCGAACGTACTCCTGCACGTGCACTTTGCCGTCCCGATACACTTCGGCGCGCATGGAACTGGAGAGTGCGTTCACGACGGACGAACCCACGCCGTGCAGACCTCCCGATACCTTGTACCCGCTGTCGTCTCCGCCGAATTTTCCTCCGGCGTGCAGCACGGTAAGCACCGTTTCGAGCGCGGACTTCTTGGTCTTGGGATGCACGTCGACCGGAATACCGCGTCCGTTATCTTCCACGGCGACCGAACCGTCCTCGCAGAGCGTAACGGTGATGTGGTCGCAGTGACCGGCCATCGCCTCATCGATGGAGTTGTCGACGATTTCGTAGATGCAGTGATGCAGACCTCGCACGTCGGTGGAACCGATGTACATGCCCGGACGCTTGCGAACAGGCTCCAGGCCCTCAAGAACCTGGATTTTCTCTGCGGTGTAGGACTGCTTCTGGGCGCTCATGACCGATGCAGTGTACTGAGTCGCAGGAGGCGAATCAATGGATGAAAGACATGACGAGAGGTTGCCTTGATGAGGCGGGCAGTACCGACGCTTCCGGGGGCCGACTCTTCGTTTCCGTTCTTGCACTCCCCTCCCCTTTGCCCTACACTTCCGCCGCTATGGCCGATCAGAAAGCTGCATCGCAGAGTTTTTCGGACGAGGAAACACTCGTCACCAAAGAGGGTTTAAAGGCCCTCAAGGACGAGCTTGACGAACTGAAGAACGTCCGCAGAAAACAGGTTGCAGAGAAGCTTAAAGAAGCCATTTCCTACGGCGACCTTTCCGAGAACGCCGAGTACGAAGAGGCCAAGAACGAGCAGGCATTCGTGGAGGGCCGCATTCTGGAGCTGGAAGGGAAGGTGAAGAACGCGCGCATCATCTCGGAACATGATTCGAAGTCGAAGACAAAGGTCATCGAAATCGGCTCGAAGGTGACGGTCCAGAACAAAACCGAAAAGGAGGAGGCGGAAACGTACACCATCGTCGGCTCCATGGAAGCCGATCCTCTCAATCAGAAAATCAGCAACGAATCCCCCATCGGCAAGGCCGTTCTCGGCCGGCAGAAGGGCGACGTCGTGTCGGTGAAAGCTCCCGCCGGAGAATTCAAGTACGAAATCCTGAAGATCGTCTGATCAAGCCGCGCAAACCGAACGCCTTCCGTCGGCGTGTTTTTGTCGTTACCCTAGAACCATGAGCGATGCACAGACGATTGCCGTTCCCGAAGAGATCCGCAAGGCATTCGGGCCGCTGGTGGAACTCATCCTCGGCTCGCAGAGCATGAATGAGGAGGAGCGCCGCTACTGGATCAATACGCTTCCCGTGATGAAGCCCGAACAACTCACGTCCCTCACCGATATTCTGACGCGTGAGAAGGAACAGCTTGCCGCCATCGACAAGAAGTATGCGCACGTACTCTCGAAGGCCGATGAACGGCAGGCCGTCGCCGCGATGGGAAAAGAGCGCACGCAGAAGAGAGAGGAGCGGGAGATGACCGAAGAGCAACATGAGAGTGAAGAACGCAGGAAAGAAGCAGAGATCCTACGAAAGATCGAGGAGCATTGATTACGCGCCGCACGCGAGCACCAACCGCTCGGTGAGCGCGATGACTTCCTCGGGCGATTCCACGGTGTACTTATAGCCGCCGGTTTTGAGCGCCTTGTCACTCTCCGCGGCGAGCTCCGTAAGACGGGCAATCGCATCTTCGTCGAGGCTTTCGGCAAGCGGCAGCACGCCGCGTACCGCCATGGGGTGCATGGAGAGTTCCGACGCGATGGCATTCGGACCGATGCCTCCCTTGCGCGCCGCCCACACCGAGAGGGTTTTGCGCGTCATATCGAGAAGGATCGACCAGAGCGAGTACGGATCTTCGCCGCGCTCGATCTGTTCGCGGAAGAAGCGGAGCGCCTCGTGGATTTTCCGTTGTCCGAGCAAGTTCGTAAGCCCCCACAACACGCGCTCGCCGGAGGGAGGAGAGAGAAGACGCACATGCTCCGTCGTAACCGCACCATCGGCATAGAGCGAGAGTTTCCGGAGTTCCTGCGAAAGCATCCTCGGATCGTTGCCGGTACAATCCAGCAACATATCGAGGGCACCCGGGCCGAAAGCGATGCCGAGCGCGCGCGATTCGCGTTCGATCCACTCGCGCAATTCCTTCGGCGTAAAGGGCTTTGACTCCTTGACCGTCGCTTCCTTCAGCAGGAATTTGACCGCGGAGAGACGCTTGTCCGGCTTCGGGGCGACGAAGACCAGCACGGTCTGGGGATGGCAGGATGCAAGCACGTTCTTCATGTCGTCTTTATCCATGGAGGGAACGCCGTCACAGACGACGAGCCTCTTCTCCGCCAGGAACGGCATGACTGCGATCACGTCCATGAGCGTGAGAGCCGTCTGCTGCTTCGCCTGAAGCGAGAGGAGATTTTCCTCTCCGTGTTTCTTCCTGAATTCCTCCTTCCAGCGTGAAAGCTCCTCCGTGAGGAGGTACTCGTTCTCGCCGGTGAAGAAGAACACGTTCGACTGCGGCATGGAGGACATTCATCGTACCAAAAAAAGCCGGACGACGCAGAAGCGTCATCCGGCATCGATCAACCGCATATCCGCCGCACGGTGCGGCGGGAAGCACATAAAAGGGTCATGACTCCGATGCCTCCGAGCACGAACGCATCGGGCTCGGGGACGGCGACGACCCACTGTTCCGAGACATCGATGTAGATGTCCCCGTACGTGTCGTCGCTCCACCGCTCGATGAAGTCGGCGGTGGGGTAATAGGAGTAGCCGAGCAGATTGCCCGGCCCGTCAATCCACAGGGGACGGACGAAGATGTCCACCTCCAACGGATGACTGCGATAGTCTCGTTCGAAGAACTCGACCATCGCAACTGCTTCAACGGCAGTCAGCGCCCGTTCCCACGCGATGTGGTACTGAGGGGACAGCACCTCCAGTTCCGGATCGAGCGCGAAGGTAATCCTCGCGATCCCGTCCGGATCTTTCGGCCACGGCGTGCCGGGGCCGATGGTGTAGAGGTCGCTGACCGCGAGCGTCTTCGTGACGCCCGGACGGAGCCCATAGAGCTCCATCAGCGCTCCGCGATCCGCATCCTGCAGATCGAGGAAAAAATCCTGGTACTGCGGCCACATCACGCTATCGGCCCAGGTGTGACCGACATTGAGTGCATGCATCAGCTCATGCAGGAAGACGATCTCCAGATCGTAGACCTGCCGGGTGTTGCCGCCGAGCGCGGCGTGCCCGCAGCGTGCGGAACAGACATGATCTTTTTCCACCGTAAGAAGTCTCGTTTCACACTTCCCCGTTCGGGGAATGATGGATGAACACAGGAGCACGAAAATCGTGAAGCGATGGGAGCGCATGTCTCCCTCCTTTCTTGATATGTAAAGAACGGTTGATCGTAATAATTACTATAGAATATTATATGACTTTAGTCAATATTCATCCGAGGAAACGGAATGCTCAATAATGCCTTCTGGATGCCAAGAATCGGATGCCGCACCTCCGTTTGTCTGTCAACCTCAGAGCATTGGGCCCGGAGCCATTCCGTGGTATCATGGAGTGATGGCAAAACGCACACCCACACACAAGAACAGGAAGACCAAAACGGTCACTCTTCCCCGGCTCGTCAGCCACTCCATGATCGCCGTTCTGTTCGTCGGAACGTCGTTCTTCCTCGGCATCAAGAGCGCGGGTGAAGTGCATCCGATTCATACCACGGAAGCCGAGAGCACGACGCTTCGCGGTGATGTGAACGGCGACGGCAGCGTCACAACGGACGACGTCATCGCCATTCTCGACATCGCCCGCGGCTACGCAGTTCCCGAACAGTGGCAGCTTGCCGCCGATCCGAACGGCGACAGCGTCCTCACGATTGACGACGCCATTCTGCTGCTGCGTTCGCTCTGATCCATGAAACGTCTGACCGCATTCGCCGGCCTGCTCGCTCTCTTTCTGGGAACGATGCCGATTGCCGCTGCACAACCTACAAACGAACCGATGCTGGTGCTGATGCCGCACTGTACGGAGGAAGACCGGACGCTGTGCGATCCGTTCGACGTGAAAGATCCGCAAACTCTTGTGACGCCGACACTGGCGGTGGGAGACATTCTCGATATCGACGTCGTGCTGCGCACTCCGGAACCCGGAAAGATCGCGGCGGTGCGCAGTTGGCTCTCCTACCATCCCGGCATTCTGGAAGCGAGAAGCGTGGAACTCACAGACGCCATGACCCTGCCGATGCCGGGCGAACAGGACATTGATGCGTCCCGTGGATTGATCAGGATCGGCGGAGGAACCGAAGGAGGACTCTCGGCGGTTGAAACGCCGATAGCACGGGTCACGTTCCGCGTACTCAGCGCACAGCCGAACGCCGTTGTCTCCTTCGTGAACTTCTTTCCGGACGGCAGCGGTGAAACATCCGTCATCGACGACGCGCAGAATCCCCTGCTCCTCACGGAACCGGCAACGCTCGAACTGGCGTTCGGTGACGTATCTCCGGTTCCCTCCTCTTCTTCGTCTTCATCGACCTCATCTTCCTCGTCTTCTTCCTCCGCGATGCCGGGTGAACCTTCGGTTCCGTCGCCCACCGATCCCGGCGCCTCCGCATTCTCGATTCTGCAGGTGCAGAACGTACGGGTGACGTCGCAGGGCGACAGCCTGTTCATCGGATGGGACCCGCTGCAGAGCAGTGCGCTCGCCGGATACAACGTCTACTACGGCACGGTTTCCGGTCGCTACATCCAGCGACGCGGACTTCCCGCTGAATCGACGAGTCTCGTCGTCCGGAGTCTCGAAACCGGCACGCAGTACTTTGTCTCGGTTCGCGGGTTCAGCGCGCAGAACGAGGAAACGGCCTTCAGCCAGGAAGCAAGCGTCGTCATCGGCAGACCCGAAACGTCGACCGCTCCGCTTTCGGTGAATCAGGTGGAAAACGTCCCGGAAGGGAACCCCGTCGAATCACGCGGCGGCGGCTCG
The DNA here is from genome assembly GCA_964460475.1 of uncultured Candidatus Peribacteria bacterium. Lineage (GTDB taxonomy): Bacteria > Patescibacteriota > Gracilibacteria > Peribacterales > Peribacteraceae > CAYWPP01. The sequence continues at coordinate 31,591 of CAYWPP010000005.1, read as the reverse complement.
GTCACCGGAGAAACGGGCATGTCGGAAACGATGATCGTTCTGCTCGTCCTCGCGGGAATAATCGGTACGGGCCTCGCGTGGAGACGACAACTCCTGCTTCCTTCGACACCGACGCGCCATGACGGATGACCTGCATTCCCACTGGCGTTCGACGGACGGAGGGGAAGCTTCCGAAGTGCCGGTGCATTCCGCGCCGGCTTCTCAACCGGAAACCCCGCCGGTACAAGGAGCGGAGAACATTCAAAAAAAACAGATACGGACCGTTCAAGCAGCCCATGTGAGGATCGATCCTCCGCGTACATCCATGACGCTCGCGGCCCTCACGGGCATCGGCATCGTGCTTGCCGCTGCCGGCACCTTCTACGTCGGCACGGATTTCCTCCGTGCGGAACTGGGCCAGAGCGCGACGGCTTCGGTCGTCATCACCGCCGAGGGAACATTCGAACCGTCGGAAACCACGCTTCGCCCCGGTGATGCGCTGAGGATCACGAACGAGAATCCCAATCCTCAAGTGCTCAAAGCACGCGATGAGAACACGGGCATCGAACCGCAGGTTCTCTTTGAGGGCGAGAACGTGACGCTCGACATTCCTTCGGGCATGCCGGAGGGCGCGTACGTCCTCTTCTCAGAAACGCTTCCTCCGGAACAGACGCTGACGATACGCATCGGCACCGAAGCGGAAACGGACGGGATGATTCCGCTCGACGACATCCTGATTCCGAATCTGTCGGATATCGCTCCCGAAACGAATCCCGTTGCATCCACGGACACGCCCGCTCCAAGCGCCCCGCCGAACGGACAGTCCCCCGTGCTGACGCTGCATGATGCCGCACCCGATGCCGCACCGGAGACGACCTCGTTCACGAATACGGCGATTCCCTCGAATCCCTACACGGTCGGCAACGAACTGCGACACCGCGCTCCTCCAGCGAGTGACGATCTTCATGGCGGTGCTCCCCTCCTCCCCACTCGCCCGCGCGCGCAACCGCAGACAGGCATGAGCCTGTGGCTCTTCCTGATTCTTGCGGCTCCCGCCGCGGTATTCGGCTTTTGGAAGGTGGGAAAATTGAATACAAAAATTGTTCAATAAGGCGGTTCTTACGCGGAGAAAGAAACAGAACGAATGCAGAAGAAGAAATGCATGCCTGATGAAGGCAGTGTCTTACGGTTTGCGTCTTCCTGCCTGCACTTCTACACTTCTTTCTGCATGGAAAACGCATGGACACGCTTCGGCGCGATACTCGAGCGCAGTTGGACCCGCGCCGCCGAGAGTATGGTGGAGATTTTTCCGCAGGCGCTCCTGGCGCTCGTCATCGTCCTTGTTGGATTCATCATCGCGCTCGTCGCGCGCTTTCTCCTGCTGAAGCTCCTCTCACTGTTCCCCATCGACAAGCTTGCCGCAAAGACCCAACTTGAATCCATGCTCAAGAGCGTCGGCATCCGCAAGAGCGTGTCGCACATCTTCGGCTCGCTCCTCTTCTGGCTCATCGTGCTCTTCACCTTGGTCTTCGCCTCCGAAGTGCTCCGTCTGACGCAAGTCGCGAACGCACTGAGCATCGTGACGGGTTACCTGCCGAAGATCATCGCGGCATTTCTGATCGTCGTCGTCGGCATGCTGCTCGCGAAGTTTCTGCAAACGGTGGTTATTCAGGCCCTCGGTTCCACGCACATCGGCTATGAGCGGACGATGGGAAAGGCCGTGAACGTGATCGTCGTGATCTTCGCGGTCATCGCCGCGCTCGAACAGCTGGAGATCGACCTGTCGCTGATCACCACGAACTTCGTCATCCTGCTCGGCGTGGGTCTCTTTGTTGCTGGTGCGGGACTCGTCGCGGGTTCGCGTCCGGTACTCGAAAACTTCTTCGCCGGTCAGAACGTGAAGTCGTCGCTGCTGCCCGGTGATACGGTGAAGATCCTCGATCACCACGGGAAAGTGAAATCGGTGAGCGGCACCACGGTCGTGCTCGATGCCGGCGGTCACGACGTTCTGCTACCCGCACGACTGTTTCAGGAGCACAGTTACACGCGCACCCGTTCATGACCACCGATGCCGCAAAGAGACCGATCCTCATCTCCCTCCCGCACGCGCACTCCGCGATTCCGGAGGAAGTGAAGGAGAACGTGCTGCTGAGCAAGGATGAGTTGCTCGGCTACACCGATCTTCACACCGAGAAGATTTTCACGATCGAGAACGTGCATCTGGTGGAAGCGCCGATGTCGCGCGTCATCGTGGACGTGAACCGCGCGCCCGACGACATCTCGAAGGAGTACGAACTCGCGGCGGAAGGCGTCATCGTCCATACGACGTGGGACGGCAAGAGCGTGTATCGCAAAGAACCGAGCCAGGAACTCGTCGACAAAATCATCAAGAAGTACCACGATCCGTTTCATGAGGCGATCGATTCCGCGATGCCGAACGTGGAGTTCCTCATGGACTGTCACTCGTACCTTCCCGTGGGACCGAAGCTGAAGAAGGACAGCGGTCAGGCGCGGCCGGACTTCAATCTGGGAAACGCCAACTACTCCTCCTGCTCGCGCAGGCATACGGTCTTCTTCCGCGACTTCTTCCAGGAGCGCGGCTACACGGTGGAAGTCAACTTCCCCTACGCCGGCAAGTACATCCTGGGACATCACTGTCACCGCAGGCGCATTCCGGGTTTCCTCGTGCCGGGTATCCAGATCGAAATCAACCAGGGCCTCTACATAAAGCCCGACTCGCACGACTTCGTCCCCGAGCGCATCGGGGAATTCCGCGAACTCTTCGAGAAGCTCGTGACTGCCTTCTGCCGCGAGTTCTGCGCGGTCGAGGCGTAACCTTGGCGCGGCGGCGTAAGTTTGGGACATGGCATCCGTCTTCTCTTTCGATTCCCCTCCCCTTTCCCCTCCCCTTCTTTCTTATGACACTCGGAGCTCTCTCCCCCTTCATCGTCCTGCTCGTCGTCGCGTTGATCTTCAACTTCATTCCCATGGACGCGCAACTGAAGAGAATCGGCTACATCGTCATCGGTATCATCGCCATCGTCCTGCTCCTGAGATTCGCGGGAATCTTGTAGCAAACAGCACCTTCCCGTTGCTCTTCGCTTGGGGCAATCCCGACACGCCGGAGGCGCGTGCAGAGCCGGAAGCTCCCTCGAATGCACGTCCGCAATCGGGGAAGAGCAGCCGATCAGATGGCCTTTCCCGTGCCATCGAAATGCCTGTATGATGGCGGCTCCTTTTCCTCCGTATGAAGCGGATTTCCACTATCGGCCTCCTCTTGCTCGTTTTCTTCGCGCAGGTGCATGCCGCAAGCGCGCAACAAGCACGAACCCAGATCGACCGCACGCGGCTGACGCAGCTCTACGACGCCTATCTGCAAGCCGACAGGCAGAGCGAGTATCTGCAGAACCAGATCGCGACGGAGCGCACGCGCATCCGCGCGGCGATCGAGAAGGAGATCAAGACGCTCGTCAGCGAGACGTCGGTCAGCGAAACGTTGGAAGATGCGGACCTCACGAAAGCACTCGATCGTCAGCGATCAACGGTCGCGCTTTTGGAGGAGCGTCTGCATGAGAGCAGAGTCGACCTCGAACTGCTGACAAACGAGGAGCAAACCGCCTACCTCAACCCGCCCACTGACGGAGGCACCCCGTTCACCCTCACGCAGAGTCACGCCGATTTACTCTCACGCAAGGCGGTGCTGGAAGAAAACGTCTCCATTCTGGAATCCGTCATTCCGGTGCAGAGAGAACGCCTGAGCCGGCTGGGGCTGGAGTCGCGCGTGGAGCAGGTCGCCATTCTCTGGACCGTTCTCCGCTACATACTGGCGCTCGTCGTGATCGTCGTGATCGAACGAAAAATCCGACGCGCTCTCACGCACAAAATCAAGGAACAGAGCAAGCGCTACGTCATCGCGAAGGTCATCACGTTCGTCATCTACGCGTTCGCATTCCTGTGGCTCATCACGTCGCTCATCGCGGAGAATCCCGGAATCCTCTCGTCCATCGCCATCGTCGGCGCGGGTCTGGCCGTCGCCTTGCAGGACGTGGTGAAGGACGTCGTCGGGTGGATGGTGATCGTGAACACGCGGCCGTTCTCGCCGGGCGACCGCATCTCGCTCGGCATGCACACGGGCGACGTGCTCGACATCGGGGTCTTCCGCACAACGCTCATGGAAGTCGGCATGCCGCTCAAGGACTCGAACGTCAATCTGCAGGCTTACACGGGCAACATCCTCTACGTGCCGAACGCACGGCTGCTCACCGATCCGCTCCTGAACTTCAACAAGACGTCCGACTTCATCAAGGCCGAAATGGACGTGACCGTGACGTACGAGAGCGACTGGCGCAAGGCGGAGGAAATTCTCCGGGACGTGCTGGAAGAGGTGACGAGTGAGCATACGGAACAGGAGCGTAAACAACACATGCAGAGGACCTCGCTCTACTACATGGCGCTCATCCCCACGGGGCCGAAGGTCTACACGACCATCGCTTCGAGCGGCATCCAGTTTACGCTGCGCTTCGACGTGCCCATCGGCAAACGCAGGCAGGTGATGTCCGACGTCTCACGCGCCATCATGGACAGGTTTGAGGCTGAAGAGACGATCGAATTCGCCTACAACACGACGCACGTCTATTCCACTCCCCTCCCGCAAGCGCCCGCAGGCGACCGGCAGTGATCATTCCGCTCCATCGTATGCGTCCTTCTTCCAAGCCCCGACCGGCATGTGTCTTCGGAACCGTGGATCTGCGCGGTTCGATCACGCCGGAACATGAGGTGGAACGGATCAATGACTTTCTACGTCTGCATGACGTTTCCTCTGACATTCGCGTGCTCTTCTCGGCCATCACCGGCGGCAAGAGGCAGATGGTCGAAACAGCGCGCTACGGCATCAGTCCGCAGCACGCGACGACCGTGCAGTGCGTCATGCCGGAAAAGCTTCTCTCGCATGATCCTGTCATTCTGGGGGGATTCGAAGACCCGTTTCTGGCCCCGGCAGTCGCCCTCTATGAGGATGAATTCCTGGTGCCTCTGGAGCATGGTCTCTACGAGACGCTCCCCGACGTGACCTTCCGCGACGCGCTCGTGGCGGTCCTACGGCTGAAGAATGACTGAGCGGGCAGGAAGAGGGATTGAGGAATCAGAATCTTTGCCATACACTGCGCAGGCTGCAAATGCGGCTCCCTCACATCGTCGTTCATCATTCGTGGGTCGGCCCCTCACCAGTCGCTCTGCTCCGGTGCGGGACGAGTCACTCTCTCACTGCTCATTCTCTTCCATCGTCGTTCATCATTCGTGGGTCGGTACCGAAGCGGTCAAACGGGCCTGACTGTAAATCAGGTGGCTTACGCCTTCGCTGGTTCGAGTCCAGCCCGGCCCACCATTCGCCTCTTCCACTCTTTCTCACTCATACCGCAGCGCCTCCATCGGACTCAAATCCGAGGCGCGCTTTGCGGGATAGAGCCCGAAGACAAGCCCCGTTCCCGCAGCCATCGTCACGGAGAGCAGGATCGCCCACAGGGAGAGAGCAAACGGGAACGTGCCGAGCAGCGCCGCCGCAATGCGCGAGAGCACGAACGCGAACGACGCACCGAGGATGATGCCCGTCGCGCCGCCAATCATGGTGAGCACCACGGCTTCCAGCAGGAATTGAAGGAGGATGTCGCGCTTCTTTGCGCCGACCGCTTTGCGCAGGCCGATTTCCTTCGTCCTCTCGGTCACGGAGACAAGCATGATGTTCATGATGCCGATGCCGCCGACGAGCAGCGATACCCCGGCGATGAGCCCCAGGAAGATCGTAAGACCAAGCGTCACGCTCGTGATCACGTCGAGCGCCTGTTGGGCGGAATTTGCCGTGAAGTCGTCCTTCTCCGGATCATTTTCCGGATTGTTGATCCGGTGCCGCTGGCGCAGCACGGAGGTGATGTCCGCCTTCGTAAGCTCGATGGAGCCCACGGATTTCAGCGAGATGTAGTCGATGTACTGCGATCTTCCCGTCATGGCCTTCGCGAGGCTGATCGGCAGGAACACCGACGTATCGATGCTCTGCCCGAGCGGGGAACCCAGACTCTGGAGCACTCCCACCACGGTGAGCTTCCTCGCGCCGACATTCACGCGTTTGCCGAGCGGGTCTTCCGTCGGAAAGAGATCCTCCGCCGCCTCGGAGCCGAGCACGATCACTGACCGTGCGCCGTCGACGTCGTCATCGGTCAGGAGTCTGCCACGATCAAGCTTCAGTGCCCAGTTGTCGATGATTTCCTTCGTGCTGCCGATGACCATGGGAGCGATTTCCTCCTCGTCACTGCGCACCGTATCCGGCACGAAGATGACGGGAGCCACGCTCGTGACGGTCGTCAGCCGCTGCAGCGCCTCGTAATCTCCGAACGTGATCGTGAGGTTCACGGCGGCACCGCCTTCCAATCCCTTCGCGTAAATTTCGAACGTGTCGCCGCCGAATTGCTCCACCTGTTCGACGATGAACTTCTGGAAACTCGCGCCGATCGACACCATGAGAATCACCGATCCCACGCCGATGATAATGCCGAGGGTCGTCAGGAACGAGCGCGTCTTGTTGCGCTTCAGTCCTTCGGAAGCCGTTTTGAGAAGGTCGGAGAGGAGCAAGGAGTTAGGGATGAGGGATTAGGGATTAGGGATTAGGGGTTAGGGATTAGGGATTAGGAAGTTATTCGTAGCGGAGTGCATCAATGGGATCGAGGGAAGCCGCGCGGCGCGCGGGGTAGATGCCGAACGTGAGTCCGACGCCCGCGGCGGTCAGAAGCGCGATTATGACTGCCGGAAACGAGATCGCGAACACGTACGCGCCCAGGAAGCCCTGTACGATGCGGGCGATGAGGAAAGCGAGCATAATGCCGATCGCGGTTCCGATGAGTCCCCCGATGAACGTGAGGAGCACAGACTCACAGAGGAACTGCAGCAAAATGTCGCGACGGGTCGCACCGAGCGCCTTGCGCAGTCCGATCTCCCGGGTCCGCTCGGTTACCGCGACGAGCATGATGTTCATGATGCCGATGCCGCCGACGACGAGCGAAATCGCCGCGACCATCGTGATGAAGAGCGTCAGACCGAGCGACACCGTGCCCAGAATTTCCGCGGCCTGCGCGGAGGAACGCACCAGGAAATCATCATCCTCGGAACTGCCGTCGGGACGAATCGTCGAACGGTCCGGCGGAATCACGATCCCGTGTCGCTGGCGCAGGAGCGAGCGTACGTCGGCAAACGCGATGTCAAACCCGTCGACCGCCCTCATGGTCGCCATGTTCACGAAGTTCTGACCGGTCACGGCCCTTGCGGTGGAAAAGGGCATGATGACGCGCTTGTCGAAGTTCTGGAAAAACTGCATGCCGACGGGCTCCAGCACCCCGACGACCGTGTACGTCCTGCCCGCCACGCGTATGCGCTTGTCGATCGGATTCTGGTTGTAGAACAAATCCTCGGCGGTATCGGAACCGATCACGACGACCGAGCGGGACGCAGCTTCGTCCGTCTCGTCAAGGAGTCTTCCCGCTCCCGCGGAAAGATTTTGATTGAGGTAGTAATCGGGGGTGTTGCCTTGAATGTCGGAATCGCTGCTCTCATTGCCGTACATCACGTCTCCCGGCACGAAGATGATGGGTGCCACGGTCTCGATCGTCGTCAGTTTGTTGAGGGCCTCAATGTCATCGAACGTGATGGAATCGAATCCCGAACGGGCGGAGGAGGGTCCGGCCTCCGGACCCTGGTTTCCGGGAAAAATCACCATGCTCTCGGCGCCGAGCGAACTGATCTGGCCGAGAATGACGCCTTCCATGCTCTTCCCGACGCCCGTCATCAGTACCACCGCCCCCACGCCGATGATGATGCCGAGCATCGTTAAAAGCGCCCGACTCTTGTTGACGGAGATTCCTTTGGAGGCCGCGGTGAGGAGGTCGGTGACAAGCATGGGTGAATGGCGAGACGCGGGAGGGAGAACATAGAACGGTACGGAGCGAGTTCGAAAGGATCGAGTTGCTTCATTTTTCCAGGGACCCGTTTGCGAACTTCCTCGTGAATCCCTTCGAGTCGGATTCGATGCGTCCGTCGTGAATCTTGATGATGCGCTCCGCGTGTTCCGCGGTGGACCGTTCATGCGTGACGAGAATGATCGTATGACCGTCCTCGTGAAGCTTCTGAAGAGCTTCCATGACCTGCGCGCCCGACTGGGAGTCGAGGTTTCCCGTGGGTTCGTCCGCGAAGATGACGTCCGGCTCGGTCACGAGCGAACGCGCGATAGCGACGCGCTGTTTCTGTCCGCCGGAAAGCTGGCTGCTCAAAAAGCCGCTGCGCTCCGAGAGGCCGACCGTTTCGATCGCCTTGTCGACTCGCTTCTTCCTGTCGGAAGCCGCGATGTCGGGATGGTAGAGGAGCGGCAGCATTACGTTCTCCGTGACGGTCGTACGCGGCAGCAGATTGAATGCCTGAAAGACGAAACTGACGCGCGTCGCGCGGATGAGGGCAAGCCGGTCGTCGTCCATCTTCTTCGCGGGCTCTCCCTGAAACAGGTAGTCGCCGGACGTGTGATGATCGAGAAATCCCAGGATGTGCATGAGCGTGGATTTCCCCGATCCCGACGGACCCATGATCGCCACGAATTCACCGCGGTCGATCTTCAGATTGATATCGAAGAGCACTTTGGTTTCGATCTCGTCGTTGAAGTACGACTTGTACAGAGACTTCGCTTCGAGGAGGGGTGCGGAGGAATTCTTCATGACGGAGAGAGATTACTCTTTCACCAGAACGACGATCGTCTGACCTTCGTTGAGGCCGGCCGTGACTTCCAGATCGCCGCCCGTTCCTTCCATGCCCGTTTCCACCTCAAACTCTTCTACCATGCCTTCGTCGGTAAGCACTCGCACGACCCGCTCGCCCTGTTCGTTCACGAACACCGCACGACCCGGAATGATGAGCGTATCTTCACGGAAATCCGTGCGGATTTCGGCGTCACCCGTCATGCCGATGCGGATGCGTTCATCCTGGTTCACGAAGTCGAGCTTCGCGCGGTACTTCGGCACGCCGTCCACGATCGTCGCGGCGGGATCAAGTTCGGTGAGAAGAAGATCGAAAGGATTGCCCGGAAACGCATCGAGGAGAATCGATCCGGACTGACCGAGCCTCACCCGCGGAATGTCGATTTCCGCGATGAACATCTCGATGCGGTACGGCGCGTCGCCGAGCATCGTGATGGCCGCATCCGACGCGAACGAGGTGGAGAGCAACTCCCCTTCCTTCAGGTTGACTTTCGTCACGGACCCCGCGATGGGCGCCCGGATAATCGTATCGGAGTAGCGCTCCCGCGCCCGCTGCAGGTCTGCATACGCCTGATTCAGCCTGCCGCGCGACGCGTCGATCGCTTCCTGCGTGGCACCCGCGCGTGTCAGCGCGAGTTGTGCCTCCTGAATGCGGAGCGACGCCTCGAAGGAGGCGATATCCGCCTGGGCCTTGTCGCGGGTACCGATGGCGGAAGACAGACTCGCTTCTTCCGCGGCGATGCGCGTGCTGTAGGTGGCGGATGACGTACGCAGACTCGTGAGCGAGGCGCTCAAGGCGGTGAGCGCGGTTTGGACGGTACCGCGCTGCGTCGCGAGGGACGACTTGTGCGCTTCGCGGTCAGAAGCCGTAAAGTACGAGGTTAGCGCGAGCGACGCGATCTCATCGTAGGTCCTCTGGAGCGCGGCCGATGCGGACGTCGCCGCGGCAGTCGCACGCTGAAGGGCGGCGATGGCCTCGGTATACCCGTCGAGCGAAGATGCGCCCGCCATGGCGGACATGACGTCCTGCTCTGCGGCCCGTTTCGCATTCGTGATGTCGGTCGCCGCCGACGAGTTGGAGCGGATGAGCGCGTCCTGCACGTCGTTATCGGCGAGAACGTCGTCGATGGTCCGCAGCGCCGTAAGCACGGATGTCAGCTGCTGGTTGATGGCACTGCCCGCGGCAATGACATCGCCGCGAAGCGCCGTGTCCGCTTCCGCGCGCAGAACCTGCAATTTGATTTCCGAATTCCGCAACTGCGACTCGGCGGTTGCAAGCGTCGTCTTCGCGGCATCCAACGATGCCCTGCTGTTCGCAACCTGGGCTTCGGCAATGTTGATCTCCTCCGGCCGCGAACCGCGGACGAGCTCATCGTACTCGGCCTTCGCGGAAGCGACGCGTGCCGAGGCGGCATTCACGTCGGCCCCGAGACCACCCGAGCGGAGTCTCGCCAGTTCCTGTCCGGCACGGACCGTGTCCCCTTCCTGCACGAAGACTCTGTCGACGATGCCCGTGACGGGGAATTGCAGTTTCAGATCGCGCTCGGAGATGACTTCGCCGACGGCTTCCACCGTCTGGAGCAAGCCCCCTCTCCGCACGACGTCCGTGACGTACTCCGGCTCCTTGGGAGAGAAGAGGAACGCCGCGATGCCCGCAACGGGCAAACCGATCAGGATAATCAGGAGAATTTTCTTCCAATGTCGCTTCAGGAAGCCAAGATTGACGGTGGGGATGGTGAGAGTGATAGCCATAGGGAGTGAATAAACTATTATATCATGTTTTCGAAACATGCGCCACTACCTGCGCAAGGCTTTCCGCGAAGGATTTCTGGACGTTTGCAGGGAGTCCTCCGAACATCTCCGCCACGAGATGCCTGTGACCTTTCTTGAGGGTAGAAAGCAGGGTTTTTCCTTTTGCCGTCAGGGAAAGACGTACGAGCTTCCTGTTGCCCGCGTCACGCGATCGCTTCACGTAGCCGCGCTTTTCCAGGCGCGTCACGAACGACGTGGCGGACGACGGAGTGATTTGCAGGTGCCGCGCGATCTCCGTCATCGTAGCCCGGTGGTTCTCGGCAAGGAATCCGAGTGCATGCAGGTGCGTGATGCCGATGCCCCGCAGGTGCTTCATCGGCGGGCACGCGCGTTGCCGCATGATGCGATGGAGCGCAAAGGAAAGCTCGGCAATGCGTCGAAGTTGGGAAGACATTTCGAACTTCAAATAATACGAGGGTCAAAATTTTACGTGCCGACTGCGTTCGTGTCAAGCCTTGGCGAGCATCTGCATCGCTTCCTCCACGGCATCGCTTACGGGGCGCAGCGCAATCCCCTGCTCACGAAGTTTCTCCGTACTCAGCAGGCAGTTACTCCTGTCCGCGACGACGACGTCGCCCAGGGACTCCACGGAAAGCTTCTCGAATCGATGGGACGGATCGACGATCTCGGCATATTTCTGCATGATCTCATATGGACTCATGGCGCCCGGATTGACCACGTTGAACGTTCCCGTCACTCTCTTGTCGATGAGGGCATGCGCGGCGGAGAGGAAGTCCGGCAGGTACGTGAAGGAATTTTCGGCATCCAGAACGCGCGTGTATTTCACGAGCTTCTGAATGAGGCTCCTCGGCTCGCTGCTGCCGTCAAACGGCATGCGAAGCCTCAGCTGCAGCACGGGGAATTCCTGCAACATCACGTCGATCCACGCCTTGCTGCGGGCGTAGAAACTACCGGAAAAATTCGGAGGGTCCGTCTCGCTCCATCCCTTGCCTCCGTTGTCGCCGCGGTAGATGCAACCGGAACTCATCTGCAGCCAGTACACTCCGCGCTTCGCACAGGCATCGAGCAGCACGAGGGGGCCCGTCACGTTACTTTGGATCGTCTCCTCTTTATGGTCCTCGCACCAGTCCACGTTCGGCCTGCCTGTTTTGCCCGCGGCATTGATGACGATGTCAGGCTTGAGATCATCGAGAGCGGCCGCAACCGCGACCGGATCGGCAATGTCGACACGCGGCGTCTGCGCATCCGGATAGAGCGTGAGAAACGCCCTGCCGAGGTAGCCCTGCGAACCGAGGAGGAGAATCTTCATGAAACGAGGAGGGTGACGGACGGCGACAGCCTACGGAGGAAGCCGCGCTCTGGCAAAGCTTCGGGGATATTTTACCATGCAACATCCTCCGATCTGCGCTACAATCGCGGCCGATGCCAAAGAAGAAGCGACGCCACACGCGACGGAAGTCCCGCAAGAGCAGCGCACCGATGCTCGACATCAAGGATTCCACGCGGCGTCATCTGTCGGGGATCGTGCAAATCGCCTTCGGGGCGATCATCTTCCTGGCTCTTCGCAACGAAGCGGGTATGGCGGGCAACGCCGTCTCCACGGTGCTCACCTTCTTCATGGGCGGCTGGAACATCCTCTTTCCCCTCTTCCTCGTTGCGTCAGGCGCGCTGCTGCTCTTCACGGAAGGCGTGAAGATGCAGTCGTCCCGCTCCTACGGACTGCTCATCTGTCTCGTGGCGTTCCTGGGCATCGTGCACCTGCGTGCGCCGATCGAGGATCTGGCGGCGGAACGTGACAATCTCGGCGGAGCCGTGGGCTTCATGATGTCCTTCCCGTTCGTGACGTTCTTAAGCAAGCCCGTCGGATTCGTGGTGCTCTCGGCGGCGATCGTCACGGGACTCTTCATCGCATTCGAGCCGGATCTGCCCGGTCTCCTCGCATCGCTCAAAGTTGAGAGGAAGCCCGCGAAGCGAGCTCCTGCAAAAGCCGCACGGGAGGAGGATAGGGAGGAAGACGAAGAGGAGGAGCGCGAAGATCTGATCGAACAGGACCGCACGGCTCCGGACCTGAACATCGTCCGTCCTGCATTCGCGCAGGCGAAGGTCGAGCAGAAAAAGAAGAAGAAACAGGACGACGGGCTGCAGCTGAAGAAAATCGTGAAGGAGAAGGTCGATGACGTGCTGCAGATGAAGGACAAGCGCTTCCTGGAGTGGGAGTTCCCGAGCATGGATCTTCTGGACGGAGCCAAGGGCGAGTTCGACATCGACGATGTCCTGCTGAAGAAGCAGGCGGCTCTCATCAAGGAGAAGCTGCAGGAATTCGACATCGACGTGACGATGCGCGACGCGCACCCGGGACCGACCGTCACGCAGTTCACGCTGGAACCGTCGGAGGGCGTGAAGCTGAGCAAAATCGGAAACCTGAAAGACGATCTTGCCCTTGCCCTTGCAGCCCAGAGCCTGCGCATCGAAGCACCGATTCCCGGCAAATCCCTCGTGGGTATCGAGATGCCGAACGAGAAGCGCGTCACGGTGCACCTGCGGGAAATCATGGATTCGCACATGTTCACGGAAGCCACCTCCCCTCTCACGCTGCCGCTCGGCAGGGACGTATCGGGAGAACCCGTGACCGCCGCCATCGACGAGATGCCGCACCTCCTGATCGCCGGAGCGACCGGAGCGGGAAAGTCGGTCTGCATGAACACGTTCCTCGTTTCCCTGCTCTACCAGAACCGGCCAAACGAACTCAAATTCATCCTCATCGATCCGAAGCGCGTCGAGCTGATGCCGTACAACAACATTCCGCACCTTCTCACGCCCGTCATCACGGAATCGGAGAAAGCGCTGCAGGCCTTGCGGTGGGCGGTGGCGGAGCTCGGAAGGAGGCTTCACCGCTTCGCCGAAGCGGGCGCGCGAAACCTGCAGGAGTACAACGAGAAGCAGATGGAGGAACAGAACGTGTTGCCGCGCATCGTCATCGTCATCGACGAACTTGCGGACCTCATGATGCGTCAGCACCGCCGCGAGACCGAAACGATGATCGCGCGCATCGCGCAGATGGCGCGTGCGGTCGGCATGCACCTCATCATCGCGACGCAGCGCCCGAGCGTCGACGTCATCACGGGGCTCATCAAGGCGAACATTCCCACGCGCATCGCATTCCGCACGGTGAGCGCGGTCGATTCGCGCACGATTCTGGACACGGTCGGCTCGGAAGATCTTCTCGGAAAGGGAGACATGCTCTTCATGACGGCCGCGACGCCGCGCCCCGTCCGCATCCAGGGCATCTACGTCTCCACGAAGGAAGTGGAACGCGTGATCAACGCGGTGAAGATCGCAGGCGGCGGTGAGCTCACCGAACAGATCACCTTCGAGGGCGAGGAAGGCGAGGAATCACCGGAAGCCATCGCCGGCATGATCGACCTGGAGGCCGACGACAACGGTGGCGACGACATGTTCTTCGAGGCGGTGAAAGTCGTGCAGGAAACCGGCAAAGCATCCGCTAGCCTCCTGCAACGCCGTCTCTCCGTCGGGTATGCGCGCGCGGCGAAGCTCCTCGACATCATGGAGGAGAAAGGACTCATCGGGCCCGCGGAAGGGGCGAAGCCGCGGAAAGTATTCATTGAGAAGATGGCGGCGTAGAGAAGAAGGAAGAAAATAAGAAATAAAAAAAATAAAAAAAATGAAGAAACAAGAAAGAAGAAACGAGTGAGAGCAAAGACAGAGAATTCGACGTACAACATAGGACTTCCTGCTTTCGCGTTCCGCGTTTCGGATTTAGGATTGCACCTGCCTATGAAGCTTCTCCTCGGTACCAACAACCCCGGCAAGGTGATCGAAATCACCGAAGTGCTCGCCGATCTGCCCGTGACGATCACAACGCCGCAGGAGTGCGGCATCCACGAAGAGCCGGAGGAACATGGCGCTTCCTACCGTGCGAATGCGCTCCTGAAGGCGCGGCACTTCCATGTACGATCGAACCTTCCGACCGTGGCCGACGATTCCGGCATCGTCGTGGAAGCCCTGGAAGAAGAGCTCGGCGTGCACACGCGTCGATGGGGAGCGGGGCCGGAGGCGAGCGACGAAGAGTGGATCGCGCATTTCCTGCACAGGATGAAGAAGGAAAAGAACAAGCGCGCGCGTTTCGAATGCCACCTCGTGTACATCGATGAGAACGGCGCTGCGCACTCGTTCGAAGGTCGCTGTGACGGACACATTACCGAGACGCTCGAAGCCGACTACCTTCCGGGTCTGCCGATCTCCGCGTGCTTCAGACCGGAAGGCTTCGATCGTGTCTTCTCCGCGCTTTCAATTGAACAAAAAAATAGTACAAGTCACCGCGGCAGAGCGGCGCTCAGCCTGAGAGAGCACCTGCAACTGTCACTCTGACACGCGCTTTCTTACCCTCGAAAATCGATCCTGATCACCTCCTCGGATTCCCGGGTCAGCAGGATGCGGGTACCGGCAGTCGAGCGAAGTGCGGCATCGAAGTCTTCGCGTGCGCAGGCACGGATTTGGTCCAGCCGCATGGCCAGTTCCACGTCACGCTCGTCCGATTCCGGCTGATAAGACATCAGCTTCCGAAACATATGGACCGAGAGAGAAATGCCTGCGGAAAGCAGTGCGCCGCGTATGCCGGCGAGCATCACGCTGGAAGCAGTCATTGCAGTCTCTGCCGCGATGATGTCCTTCCCCCATGGTGCACGACTCTCCTTTGCGTACTTCTGCTGTTCGAAGAGCTCCTGCACGCGCAGGCATGCCTCCCTGCATTCCGCTTCTCTCGTCCTGCGTGACATCTCTGAAAATATCCTCCCGACTCTCCTCAGGTGTCAATGGGCGTGAAGTCGAGCCGGGTGATCTTGTCCCACACCTTCACGATCACGCCTGAAAGCTCGCGCACTTCCTCAGGCGTGACGGTAAACGTCAGCAGACGCGGCTCGGCATCGCGCTCCCCGACGAAGTCCAATCGAAACTCCTCGGCTTCGTATCCGGCAAACTGCGGAGAAACTTCCGAGAGGATCTTGTAGAAGACAAGTTGCCGATAGAGATTTCCCGCGTACTCTTCGCGCACCTGCTTCTCGGTCTTCGGCGCACCCGTTTTGTAGTCGATGATCGAAGTCTTTGCCCCGTCGGGACGAAAGAGGTCGATGCGATCGAGGAAACCTTTGAGAGGAACATCGCCCAGGCGTCCCGTCAGCTTTCTCTCGACGGCATGGATGACGGGGATATCGGTGAGTCTGGCATCGTAGTAGCGGGAGAGCGCGTCTCTTCCCGTTACGAGAAGCATGTCCCGATCGGCCGGCACGAGAATCTCACGCTCCGTGAGTGCCGACTCGAATGCGCGAAGCAGCGCCTCCTTGGAGAGCGGCGATCCGGCCTTGGCGGCAAGCGCCCACTCGCGCAGCGCCGCGTGTACCGCTGTTCCGTAGGATTGCGCGGGCGATTTTGCCCGGGGCATGGCGAGCAGTTCCTCGCGAAGGAACAAGAGAGGATCTTCCAGGAACACGTTGAGCGCCGTGACCGACAGCTCGAAGGTTTCAAGCTTCCTCCTGATGTACGTGCGGAGGTGATCGTCAAGATCCGCGGCGGGCTTGGGCAGAATGAGCGTATTCGCACGCGACGGATCGCGAAGTTCATAGCGCTCCTCGCGTAGATGCTCCCCTCCTTCGGGAAAAAATTGCGACGGCGAGACTCCCTGCTCGCGCTCCCCTCTCGTCACGCGCTCCGGACAGGCAAGCACGAGGTTCTTTCTCGCCCTCGTCCACGCCACGTAGGCAAGGCGGCGTTCATCGTCGAGATCCGCTCCCTCTTCGTCGGAGACGGGGAAGAGCAAATGCGAAGGAATACTGAGTCCGTGATTCTTCCGTTTGTGATCCCAGTGCTTCTCGCGGAAATTCACCACGAAGACAGTGTCGAACTCCAGTCCTTTCGATCCGTGCGCGGTCATGAGCTGCACGCCCCGATCGGTCAGATGCGGCACGGCATACTGAAGCGCAAGTCCGTACGTTTCACGATAGTCGATGTCCTGCAGCAGTTCCGGCAGTCCGAAAGACGACGACTCGTAGGCGCGGGCCTTCAGGTAGGCATAGAATTCCTGGATAGCGGTGAAGTGCAGAGGGTCGACGCCGTCGGCATCTTCGGGCAGGAGCCCGGAGTCACGCAACAATTTCTCGCAGAGAGCCGGCAGCGTAAGTGTGCGCATGTTCTCGTGCACGTCGAAGAGGAGATCGCGCGCGTGACAGAGCGGAAGCACGGTACGGATGTCCCACTCCGCGGCGCGTGTTTCAAGTATGGAGAGAAGATCATAGAGCCGCGGCTTTGGTCCGTCTGCCTCGTGCGTGCGGAGCAACGACGACAGCCGTGCAATATCGGCCGGATGGCAGGAAAAACACGGACAGGCGAGCGCCTGCGCAAGAAGCACGGAATTTTTCGGATCGTGCGCGGCACGCAGGAGCGTGAAGAATTGGCGCACACAGGAATCGGAAAGTACGTCGAGCTTCCCGACAAGTTGCACGGGGATGTCCATTGCAAGAAGAGCGTCATGCAGCGGGAACAACTCCGCGTTCGTCCGGGTGAAGACCGCGATTTCCCCGGGGTCCGTACCGTCTGCAAGCATGTCTGCGATGCGCTCTCCGACGGCAAACGCTTCGACGGCGTCGGAAACCGGTCGCTGGAGCACGGGTGGGTGCCCTTCTCCGCCTGCCGCTGCCCTGAGGCGCTCGTCGCCCGAACGTCCGAAGGACGTGATCGCCCGCTTCGTATTGTGCGCGATGAGCGTGCCCGCCGCGTCGAGAATCGACTGCGTCGACCGGTAGTTCTCGGTAAGCGTGAGGACGCCGCACTCGGGATGACGCTTTCGAAAGGAGAGCATGTTCTCCACGCTCGCTCCCTGAAAACGGTAGATCGCCTGATCGTCGTCTCCCACCACAAACAGGTTCGGCGACTGATCCATGCCTGAGGGAAAAGTGGTGAGCAGTTCGATCACTTTGTTCTGGGCACCGTTCGTATCCTGGAATTCGTCGACGAGCACGTACTGATATCTCTCCTGCAGATTCGCGCGCAGCCACTCTTCCTCCGCGAGCGCCGTGATGACGAAGCCGATCATGTCTTCGTAGTCGTAGAGCCTCTCGTCGCGAAGCGTTTCCTCATACCGCCGGAATATCTCCAGGAATTCCTCGAACTGACGGGCCAGCCGCACGTTGCGTGCATGCGCTTTCGTGCCTTCCCTGCTCTTTCCCTGCATCTCTTCGCTGTACGTGCGCGCCGCTTCCTCCATCGTCTGCTCGCTCACGGCCTCTCGCTTGAGTTCGCTGATACGCGCGAGAATGTCCTTGGTACGTCCGTACCTGTCCTTGGGATTCACGATGACGCTCTTGGGGGGCAGTTCATCGATGATCGCATTCACGATCTGAAACCTGCGAACGTCGCTGACCTGCGAAAGCGAGGAGAACTCATGGAAGACTTCCGGGTACCGCCTGATGATGTCGTTACAGAACCCATGAATCGTCGTGACTTCCACGCCGTACGCATCGGCGCCGATGATGGAACGCAGCCGATCCCGCATCGCCGTCGCACCGCTCACGGAGTACGTGACGCAGAGGATATTTCCGGGCCGCATGTGCGTTTTCTTCAGAATGTTCGCGACCCGCATGGCAAGAACCTGCGTTTTGCCCGTGCCGGGTCCCGCGATGACCATAACGGGACCATCCAGAAGGTCCACGGCTTTCTTCTGCATGACGTTGAGCCGCGCATACTCCTTCTCAAAAACATCATCTTCTTTCTGGGAAGGCGACATGCGCTTTTTCGCGACTGTCTTGGGCATGCGCCTATGCTACCACGGGAGGCGGAAGAGGAACGGCGGCGGCCGTTTCCCGCGGCGCGATGCCGCCCGCGTATGCTCTGCCAAGCGTCACGAGCAGGAAGATGCCGTACCCTCCGACCGCCATGGAAACAGCAGATTGCAGCAAGAGCGCAAGGAATTCGAAGAGGAATAGGACGCCAAGCGTCGTAGACACAAAAAACAGGACGAGAGAGAGGCCCGCGAGCATGAGGAGCGAGAGAAGCAGGAGGCCGATGATCTTTGTCCATTGGCCCTTCGTCTGTGCATGGCTCTCCCTGACGGCTGCACGCACGTTCATGCCGCGGGAGAACGCCAGGACCGGCGCGGCGACGAGGCGGGGGCCGATGATGAGCAAGGGAATGACACCGATGAGCGGAACCCATGCGAACGTGCGCAGCACGATCCACACGTGGAGCCAGAGGAATTTCGGTACGGCGCGCGTGAGGATGGAAAGCTGTTCAACGATTGTCCCCCGAAGCAGATCGAGTGCCGTCAGCAGAAATGCCGTCGCCGTGAGGAGGATGAGGAGCGACTGCACGAGCAGATACGCGGAAATCAGCGGAAGGTAACGAAAGAACTCAGTGACGATTTCCGCGTCGTCCACGACGACATCGCCTTCGGGAGTCGGCTCGATAAGGCCGGGATTCTCCAGCATGGAGCGAATGTCCGCGGGCATGGCATCCGTCAGCACCGATGCACGACTGAAGTACAAGGCGTCCAGGGACGCAAGACAACAGGCGGATACGAGAACGATGACCGTGACATGCCTGCGCTTCATAAGCAGAAGCGCCCAGCTTTTCTTCAGGAGTTCGGGGAACGTGATCTGCATCAAGGGGGGAAAGAAACCTGCGTGGAAAAATACCCTTCATCCCGCCCAGGAACAAGGTTCTTTGGCGAAAACGCAGTTCATTTCTTCTTCACGTCGGCCAACGTGTAGGCGCAACGATCGCACTTGAAATGAGTCCGGCCGCCCTGGTGAATCTCCACGAGCGTACCCGTGCGGCACTGCGGACAGAGCATGCCGGTCACCGCCTTCGCGGCGCGTGACGCTCCGCCTTTCTGATTCGCGGCATTCTCGCGGATCGTGGCGGACCGCGGATGATCGCGCAATTTCTGGAGGACTTTTGCCTCAATCTGGCGGATGCGCTCGCGGGTGACATTGAACTCCTTGCCCACCTCCTCGAGCGTGTGGCCGATACCGTCGCGAAGACCGAAGCGCATTTCGATGATTTTGCGTTCACGCGGCGTCAGGAAGTCGAGCATGGCGTGCACGTTCTCCTTCCTCAGCTGCTTGTTCGTCGCCTCGAACGGATTCACCGCGTCTTCGTCTTCGATGAAGTCGCCGAGTTTGCTGTCTTCCTCCGAACCGACCGGCGCCTCGAGCGAGATGATGTCCTGACTGATCTTCTGGATGTGACGGACTTTCTTGATGTCCATGTCCATTTCCACGGCAAGCTCCTCCACGGTCGGTTCACGTCCGAGTTCCTGCACCAGGCGGCGCTGCGTGTGCGTCAGCTTGTTGATCGTCTCGACCATGTGCACGGGAATGCGGATGGTTCTGGCCTGGTCCGCGATGGCACGGGTGATCGCCTGGCGAATCCACCACGTTGCGTACGTGGAGAACTTGTAGCCGCGTTCCGGATCGAATTTTTCGACGGCGCGAAACAGACCGATGTTTCCCTCCTGAATCAGATCGAGGAACGAAAGACCACGCCCCATGTACTTCTTCGCGATGCTTACGACGAGACGCAGGTTCGCCTCGGCAAGCTGTTGCTTGGCAGAGGCGTCGCCTTTGCGGATACGTCGGGCGAGTTCGACTTCCTTCTTCGCATCGATGAGCGGCACGCGTCCGATCTCGGAAAGGTACATCCGCACCGAGTCGTTGCTGATTTCCAGCAGGTCGACCTCGCGCTCCTTGCGCTTCTTTCCCTCGGCGGCGGCCTTCTCCTTCTCTTCATCCTTGGGCGCAATGTGAATGCCGGCCGTGGCGACGACCTCGAGGGAATCGTCATCACTCGATGCGGCGGTGAGCGCACCCTGTCCGGTTTCCTGCTGGTCAAGCGGCGCCGCGCCGCCGTGCTTCCGATGCCAGATCAAGACGTCCTTCACGTCAATGACGTCGACGCCGAGATCGACGAAGAGCGTGTAGACGTTGTCGAGCAGGTCGACGTTCTCCTCGGCATTCGGAATCGCCTTCAGAATTTCCTGATGCGTGACGTAGCGCTGCTCCCTCCCCTTCTTCACAAGATGCTTCACCGCTTCGGGGTACTGCTTCAGATCGTCTTCGGTCGGCTGGTGAATGAATTTTCGCGGATGCGATGCCATATGGGGCGATAGTATAGAGGTGTCGGGTAAAATGCCAAGAGAACACGAGGGAGAGCGTTTCGGCGCGAACGCTCCGTTTTCTATGACGAGCGCGGCGCGGCTTTATGACGCGAGTTTCAAGAGCTTCAACGACTGCTGGTACTGCGTCAGCAGCTGAATTTCTTCGTCTTTGCGGCCGTTCTCCCGCGCCTTCTTGATCATATCGATGAGCGATTTTTGCTTACCGAGCAGCACCTCCTTGTTCGCGGACATGACGAGTTTCTTGATTTCTCTCCGGGCAAGCATGTCGGACCACTGGGAGAAGTGCTCCTCGCAGAAGAGCGTGAGAATCGACAGCTTCTCCCGCACGGCTTCCGGCAGATCGAGCATGGCGATGACATCCTGCGCGTTCTCCTTCGCGGTGGAGACGGCATCGAACACTTCGGCGATGTCGTCCTCCTTCTTCTGCAGAACCTCGGCAAGCAGATCGCGATGTGCGGGATAGAGCAGCCCGAGCCCAAGCACGAGTTCGTGGCGCGAGAACGGCGTTCGTTCGATGCGGACGCTCTCGTCATGCGACGAAATCTGACGCGGCGACGCGCCGTTTTTCCAGCGGCGGAAATCCTCCGTCAGTGCCCCTGTCGTAATGCCGAGGGTTCGTGACGTTTTTTCAAGATATGCCTCGCGCTCCACCGACGTGGCGAGCGCATCGAGAAGCGGGAACAGGCTGTCGGTGGCGCTCTTTTTCTCCAGCGGCGTTTCGGTTTTCGTGGCGAGCGCCGCAAGGAGCGCATCGATGTACGGCAGCGGCATCTCGCGTATCGCTTTGGCGTAGAACGCCGGATCTTTCTGCACGAGCTCGTCGGGATCTTTCGCGGGCAGCGTGACGGAATGCACGTGCACGCCCTCCTTGCTCAGAATCTGGAATGCGCGATGGCGGGCTTCTTCTCCGGCTCGATCCTGGTCGAGGCACAACACGGCCGTCTCGGCGTAGCGCGCGAGGAGCTTCGCGTGTTCGCGTGTGAATGCCGTGCCGCTCACCGCGACGGCGTTGAGAATCCCCGCCTTCGCCGATGCGATGACGTCGAAGTATCCCTCCACGAGGACGACCTGCTTCGCTTCGCGGATCGCTTCCTTGGCGTGGGAAAGACCGTAGAGAACCGACGACTTGCTGTAGAGCTTTCCCTCGGGACTGTTCACGTACTTCGCATCGTCCGTCTTCAACGCCCGTCCGCCGAATCCGACGATGTGTCCCTGATGATCGCGAATCGGAAACATGATGCGATGACGGAAACGGTCATAGCATTGCTCGCCGGACACGTCTTTCGGCACGGCGAGACCCGCATCGGTAAGTTCGCGGCGCGAGAAACCCTCCTTCAGGAGCGCGTCATACGTCCGCGAGAACGAATCGGGCGCGTACCCGACGTCGAAGGCCCGACACAGCTCGTCGTCGACGCCGCGCTTGCGCAGGTACGTCACGGCCTCGTCGCAGCGGGAAAGTTCGTCGCGGAAGAAGGCCGCGGCCGCGGACAGGCAGTCGCGCAGACGGTCTTTCTCCTCCTTCTTCGGACCGCTTGACCGAAACGATTCTTTCGGCAGTTCGACGCCCGCTTTCTCGGCAAGGTCTTTCAGCGCCTGCGGAAAGTCCACGCCTTCGATGAGCTGATAGAAACTGAACACGTCACCGCCGGAATTGCACGCGAAGCAATAGGCGATGCCCTTATCGGGGGACACGAGCATGCTGGGATGCGTGTCGTTGTGAAACGGACAGAGGCAGGTGAAGTTGCGCCCTTTCCGGTGGAGCTCCCGGTACTGTCCGACCAGCTCGTCGATGGGAAGCCGCATCTTGATCTCGCTCTTCGGATCCATGGGGAATCGAGTATACCCCGACCGCACGGAGAGCCGATGAATTTCCCATGACACGCCGGGGAGTTCCGTTCTAGGTATGCATCCGCACGATCTCGCGGGGAAGCCTGTTGAGCACCTCACCCTTCTTCAGGAGCCCGCGTCCGAGGATCAACGATGACCCGGCCACTTCGTGCGACAGCAGCACGTCGCCGTCGGCGGTATCGGCGGACTCACCGACGCGCAGGGTTTCTCCCGTCAGCAGCGATGCCAGATCATCCGGTGCGACGGGAAGCACCTGCTTCGCGGCTTCCATGCCCCGCAGCGTCGCCGTCTCGTGCGAGAGGCGCGGGAATCCGTGCGTCGTGGGCTTGGCGAACGGCAGTCCCATGAGCGTGTTCTTCACCGGAAGCGGAAAGCGATACGCCTCCTCGGTCGTCACGAGCATCTGCTTCGTCGTTTCCAGCAGCATCTCGCCCTTCCTCGCAAAGGGCGTACCGTACCACTCCTCAAACGCATGGGAGATCTCGCGCAGGCGGCGAATCGGGACCAACGTCTCGCGCCGCTCGCGCTCCGAGACGGCCATGGGCAGCAGAGTCGGCGCCGTTTTCTCGAACACCGCGCAGAAGAAACCTTCGGTGTCGTACGTCTGCGGCCACAGGCGCGCGCAGGGCAGCATCGTTTCGAAGCCCCGTTGCTCCTGCACGATCTGCGAGTCGCGGACCGCGGGAGCAAGTTCAGGAAAGAGGGACGCAGGATCGACCACTGCAAGTTGATCACAAAATTTGTTCAAAATATGCCGCACCACTTCCTCGTTTTCCTCCGGCGTGAGCGTGCAGGTTGAGTAGACGATCCGTCCGCCGGTTTTCGCGGCATGGATCGCGGACTCCAGAAGCTGAATCTGCAACCGCGCCATCTTCGCGATGTTGTCATCCGAGCAGTAGGACAGAGCGTCGCGGTCTTTCCGCGACGTCCCCTGCGCGGTACACGGTGCGTCACACAGTACCTTCGTGAAACGCTCGGTCATGTGCCTGGCATACCACTGTCCTACTTTCCGGACGATGATCGCATTGATCACGCCACAGCGTTGCAGGTTGCTCGCAAGCGCCCAGAGCCTCTTCTCACTCGCGTCGTTCGCGACGATCACGCCCGACGTGCCGATGCGGGAAGCGACATGCGTGGTCTTGCTGCCCGGTGCGGCGGACAGATCGAGCACCGTGTCGCCTTCCTGCGGATCGAGGAGGGCGACGGGCAGCATGCTCGCGGCCTCCTGCATGTAGGTGTGGCCGAGCAGATGCAGGAGATCCTTGCCGAGCGGGAATGCATGATCATCGCGCTCGATGAAGAAACCCTCGGGACACCACGGCACCTGCGTGAGCGACCACCCCCGGGACGCCGCATATTGTTCAAATTTTTTGATCGAACTTTTCAGCAGATTGACGCGCTTGCTCTTGCGAAGAGGTCTCTCTGAAAACTCAAGGAGTGCCGGGAGGTCCGTAAAGGACGCATAGCGATCGAACGGATGGGGCATGACGAACCAAGCATACGGGAAGTTGACACTCGGTACCTGCGTTCTATGCTCGCATCACTCGTTTCCCATCTTCTCCCCTATGGAACATCCTTCCTCTCTCGGCGAATCCGCTGCCTTCGACCTCGTCACGCAATCTGCGCTCTCCATCGGCAGGCGCATGCCTGAAAAAATCACGAGTGAAACGACGTTCGAGGAACTCGGCATCACACGCGACAAGCTGTACCGCGTGGCCGAGCAAGTGCTCGACCGCAGCGAGATCATGGTCTTCCAGGGAATCGGCCTCATCACCAAGGATGTGCGCAAGGTCGGAGACATGGTGCCAAAGCTGGTGGCACTCTCCCGTCCGTACGAAGAAACGAAAATCGAGGCGCAACCCGTCGACCAGGGAACGGATCTGCACGACGACGCACGCGTTTGACAAAGGAAAATCGGAGGCGTTACATGCAAGTGTATGGATCGCCTCTCCTTCCGGTCACTCTGCGAAATCGATGAGGAGTACGAGCGTCTGCGCCTGACGAAGTGCTTCCCGAAGGCCACGGAGACAAGCAGCACCACTCTTCCGGAGGAATTGTGCATCGAGAGAATCCAATCCGAACGCGAGCAACTGCGGGAGGCTCTCTGGGAGCAGCTGACCGAGGGAGCACGGCACGACGGCGAAATGGAGCGCGTGGTCCGGAATTTGGAGCACATGAAATCCGGGGACGCATGGACGGAGCTCCTCGCGGGGACGGAGGAAAGCGACATCCTTCAGTGCAATACAGATGCACTGCAGTTGCTATGCGAGAAGAAGCCGGAACTTGCAGCATCAGTGGAGAGTGCGCTCAGGAAGATTGATGCGCATAAGCGGCAATGGCGTTTTCTGAAGAAACAGAAAACGTTACGCAACTAGACTCCCAAGCGACCGCTCAGAGATCGCCTGTTTCGCCGTTGCGAAGCTCCGCGGCCTTGAAGGAAGTGGCATCTGAAAGGTTCGCCGGGTAACGATGCGAAACGCGACGTAGCGCTCTTTCTCCGTACGAGCGCGTATTCACCCCCGATCTGACGATCGGAGCTTTCTGCGAAGTCGGGTGAAGCTCCTCCACGACCTGAAGAGGGCGAAAGTATGCGAACAAAAAAAGCCGATGTGTCTCACATCGGCTTCTCTGGCGTTCCGGCAACGTTATCACGCGGAAGTCACGTTTGTCGCTTTCTTTCCTTTTGGACCTTCTTCAATGTCGAACTGCACCGCCTGTCCTTCCTGCAGAGCGTCGAACTGTCCGTTACATTCGGACATATGAAAGAAGACGTCATCTGAGCCTTCCATGGAAATAAAACCGAAACCTTTGTCCATTTTTTTCTTGATTGCGCCTGTTGGCATAAAAAATGTGGGTAAGAAAATGAATACATGATGACAGAAGGACTACGTGTCACCGCACGGATAATATTGCAAAAAATTTGCGTTTACAAGCGAATTCTTCAGATGACCAAACTGACCAGCCTTCCCTTCACATAGATCGCCTTCTTCGGCTCTTTACCGTCCAGGAATTTTTGCACGTTCGGCAGCGCAACCGCCTGCGCGATCACGTCCTTCTCGGCGCTTCCTGCATCGATGTGCAATTCACCTCTCACCTTGCCGTTCACCTGCACCGCGATCGTCACGGTATCTTTCACGAGCTTCTTCTCGTCATAGGTCGGCCACGATTGGACGCAGGCGAATCCTTCGCCGCCGGATTTCCGCCAGAGTTCTTCGGAGAGGTGCGGAGCGAGCGGGGAGAGGATGAGCGCGAGCGCTTGCCCCGTCTTGCGGTCGATCCCCTTTCCCTCGGCAAGATTTAAGAACTCCATGATGGCACTGATGGCCGTATTGAAGCGCAGCGCCGCAATGTCTTCGGTCACTTTCTTCACGGTGGCATGGAGCTTGGCATCCGTGTCTCCGTCACCCGCCGCCTTCTCGTTCATCTTCTCGAAGAGACGCCACAGCCGGTTCACGAATCTGTCGATCCCTTTGATGCCGGTGTCGCTCCAGTCTCCCCCGTCCGTGAACGGTCCCATGAACATCAGGTACATGCGGAACACGTCCGAACCGTGCTTCTCCACGAATGCGTCGGGACTCACCACGTTCCCTTTGCTCTTGCTCATCTTGGCTCCGTTGTTCGTGATCAGTCCTTGATGAACTAATTTTTTGAACGGCTCATCATGCGAGACGAAGCCGAAATCCTTCAGAGCCATCATGACGAAACGTGCGTAGATCAAGTGCATGCATGCGTGCTCCGGGCCGCCGATGTACATGCTCACGGGCATCCACTTTTTTTCGATCGACGGATCAAGAAGGTGCTGCTCGTCCCCGTTCGCAAGGTAGCGAAGGTAGTAGAAACTGCTGCACACGAAGGTATCCATCGTGTCATACTCCGGCGTCCATCCCTTCCCGAACAGCTTCTCCGTGCGCTCCTTGAATTCCGTGGACTTCTTGAGCGGCGATTCGCCCGTCGGCTTAAATTCGACATCCGTGGGAAGCAACCACGGCAGATGTTCTTCGGGAACGGGATGAGCGTTTCCTTCGGGATCGTAGACGATGGGAATGGGGGCACCCCAGTAGCGCTGGCGCGAGATCAGCCAATCGCGCAAACGATACTGGATCTTCAATCTTCCTTTCTCATGATCTTCCAGCCACGCGACCATTTTTTTCTTGGCTTCCGGGGTCGCGAGTCCGTCGAGGAAATCCGAGTTCACCGCTCTCCCCTCTCCTACGAATGCCCCCTTGGCAACATCCCCGCCTTCCACTACTTCCTTCACGGGAAGATCGAATTGTGCCGCGAACTCCGCGTCGCGCTCATCGTGACCGGGCACGGCCATGATTGCGCCGGTTCCGTAACTCGAGAGCACGTAATCGGCAATCCAGATAGGAATCGCTTCTCCCGTGACGGGATGCAGCGCATGCGCTCCGGTAGGAACTCCCGTTTTTGCTTTCGCCAGATCCGTCCGCTCCAGTTCGGTTTTCTTTTGTACCTCGTCACGATAGGCATTCACCGTACCCAGATGATCTTTGGGCGTGATGGATGTCACCAGCGGATGCTCAGGCGCCAGCACGAGGTACGTGACGCCGAAGAGGGTATCCGGACGGGTCGTGAAGACGGTGATTGTGTCCTTATGACCACCAATCTCGAAATCGATCTCCGCCCCCTCACTTCTTCCGATCCAGTTCCTCTGCATGAGAATCGTCTTCTCCGGCCAGTCGAGCTCCTCGTGTCCATCAAGCAAACGCTGCGCATACTCCGTGATTTTCCAGAACCACTGATTGAGTGCTTTTTGCACAACGGGTGTTCCGCATCTTTCGCACAAACCGTCCTGTGCCTGTTCGTTTGCAAGCACCGTTTGATCCTTGGGACACCAGTTTACGTTCGCCAGTTTCTTGTAGGCGATCTTGTGCTTATACATCTGCAGAAACACCCACTGCGTCCAGCGGTAGTACTCCGGGCTTGACGTGCTCACTGTCTTCTCCCAGTCGTACATGCAGCCGATTCTCTTCAGCTGCTTGATCATCGTTTCCACGTTCTTCGCCGTGGACTCCGCGGGAGGAACACCCGTTTTGACCGCGTAGTTTTCCGCGGGAAGACCGAAGGAGTCGAATCCCATGGGCGCGAAGACATCCTTGCCCTGCATGCGCATGAAACGTGAAAAGCTGTCCGCCGGCGCAAAGTTGTACCAGTGACCAACATGAAGCTTGTCTCCGCTCGGGTACGGGAACATCACGAGTGAGTAGAAGGGGTTCTTGGCTTTCTTGAGATCAATTTCATAGACGTTTGCCTTTTCCCATTCCTTCCGCCACTTGGCTTCCACCGCCGTCGGATCGTAGTGCGATGTCATCGGGGCAAATGGTAGCGGAACGGCCCGGTCCATGCACGCAGCGATGCGATTTGACAGGCGCGCCGACCCGCACTTTACTACTCCTCCTATGTCCGATGTCCCCGGAACGTACGACTGCGACCCCTACCTGCGGCGCGTTGAAGAAGGAGTAGAATCCGCACGACATCATACGCAGAAATATTCCTTCAACTGGGGAGCATACGGAACGTCCTTCGCACTGGAAGCGGTACGAAGCAGCCTGGATGCGGATTCCGGCCTGCAACGACGGTTCCGCGCGTCGTTCTACGACAGGATTCCCACCTGCGTCCTGACGGGAGAGGAGCAAGGACAACAGTTCGACGTACTGCTGGCGCAGATCGAGTGCACCGTCGGGGCGATCCGCGAATGCATGGAGTTCACGGCATCTTTCGATGAAGACGATCTGCCGGACAGATTTCACGTTGCCGACATGCGCGACGAGCACCTGGACGGCGTCATGGTCATGGAGAGGAAACTCTTCCTGGAGAGAGAGGACATGATGCACTTCTACCGAAACCTCTACAAGAAGTACCTCAGGCAGAGCCGCCACGGCGTACGAGGGCGCGTGGCGACGGAGAACGGTCGTGTCGCGGGGCACCTGCTCGAAAAGTTCTGCCCCGTCCGTGAGCCGGAAGGAACCGCGCTCCATGATCTCGTGATCATCGACGCCGCGGCGGAACATCCCGTGATCATGGAAGCGTTACTTGCAGAAAGCCTGCGGAACCTTGGTTCGATACGCGGGCCGGACAGGTGCGGCCAAATGGAATGCGGCATCAGATCGTCCCACCGATCGTCCCGTCGCACGGACTGACGTCTGTCACTCACGACGCATGCGTGATACACTCCCGTCTCACACATGGCGAAACTGCCGACCGTCGCAATCATCGGAAAACCGAATGCCGGAAAATCCACCCTGTTCAACAGGCTCATCGGCAAGCGCAAGTCCATCGTGAGCGACGTACCGGGTACGACGCGCGACAGGATCGCGCATTTGATTGAGGGTGAATCCGTCGATTATCTTCTCGTTGACACGGGAGGCATGGGCGGCGGGAGCGACGACAAGGAGTTTGAGGATAACGTCGAGAAGCAGTCGGAGCTTGCGCTGGAATCGTCGGACCTCATCCTGTTCGCCGTGAACGGGAGGGAGGAACTGACTGCGTCCGATTATGAAATCGCGGGAATTCTCCGGAGAAAGCGGCGTGGACATGTGCCCGTGGTACTCGTCGTTACGAAGATGGACAACCCCGCCGCCATCGACGAAACACTGCCGCGTTTCTACGAACTTGGCATCGGAGAAGACGTCGTTGCGGTGAGCGCACCTCATCACATCGGCATCGATGAACTGACGAGCGTCATCGAATCGCACCTGCAGAACAACCACTTCGGCAAACAGGAGGAACGAACCGAGGGTGATCCGCCCCGCATCGCCATCGTCGGGAAGCCGAACGTCGGGAAGAGCTCGATCGTGAACGCCTTTCTCTCGGAAGCGCAGAAGAAGAAATCGACGATCATCGTTTCGGACACGCCCGGCACGACCCGCGACAGCCTCGACACCGAAATACGGTATCACGGCAAGCCCTACGTGCTGACCGATACGGCCGGACTGAAGAAAACGAAAGCCGGAAGCGACATCGAGTACTACGCGGAGCTCAGGACGCTGCAGTCGATCGAGCAAGCGGATATCGCCGTCGTCGTGATCGACGCCTCGCGGCCGGTGTCGCGGCAGGACAAACGCATCGCGCGCATGGCGATCGAGGAAGGACGCGGACTGATTTTCCTCCTGAATAAAATCGATCTTCTGTCATCGGAAGAGAAGAAGAAGCTGGCGCGTGATTTTTCGATTCACTTCCCGTTCTGCCTTTTCGCGCCGCTCATCCCCTGCTCCGCGAACACGCGCGAAGGGCTGACGCGTCTTTTTGAGGCGATCGAGCACATCGCCGAAAACCGCGCACGCAGAATCCCGACGTCGCAACTCAATACCTGGCTGCAGGATGCGTTGCAGGGCAGATCGAACACCGGCGTCGGAGGCGCCCGTTACGTGACCCAAGTCGAAACGCATCCGCCCACGTTCACGCTCTTCGTGAAAGATCCGAAGAAAATTCCGGTGAGCGAACTGCGCTTTCTGGAAAACCGGCTCCGCTCGTCCTTCGCATTCGAAGGAACGCCCGTGAAGTGGGTGACGAAGAAGAAAGACAGCGAGGAAAAAGCCCGCGGACGTTAGCCCCTCAACTTGGTTTCGGGCACGTCCTTCACGCGGCCGTCCTCATGGATCGGCATCGGAAAATGGTTGATCGCGACGATGAGCTTGTCAAGTAACGCGCCGGGGTCGTCATCGAACACCATGTTCGGCGGGATGTGCCTGTGACAGAGCTCCTCGACGATGTGTGGAATGGAATTGCTGATGCCTCCCGAATTGGTGAGGACGCCGATGGGGCGGCCCTCGTCATACGCGATGGTGAATTCGTTCAGGGTGCCGATGCCGCCGCCCACGATCACGATGCCGTCGCACGAGCGGATGTTGATCACGTCGCGCTCCATGAAACCCATACCCGTGAAGATGATGATGTCGTGATCGTGCGGGGACAGATATTCGTTCACATGTTCGTACTGCGAGTACGCCGGCGAGATACCGATGGTCATGGCACCCGCCGCCTTGGCGGAGAGCATGGCGTCGTTCGGCAGACCGGGGCACGCGCCGTTGATGAGGATCATGTCGTGCCTGGCGATTTCCTCACCGAGCTTCCGCGCTTTCTCACGCGCACCCGTATCCTCAGTTTGCGGACCGCTGGCCGATCCCATGACGCCGATTTTGAGTTTTCTTCCGTGCATAGGGGGAGTGTACTGAATGCGTGCGTGAAGAACGATTGCGATACTTCAGGATTCCTCGCGGCACAACAGCCGCAAGTCGGGTGAGATGCCGGGGGTAATCTGATCGCAACGCAGTGCGTTCTTCGTCACGCGTGCGAGGCAGTACGCAATCCAGTCGCCGCGCGACGGTGCGTTCTCCCCTCCTTCCGATGAAACCTTGAGTTCTCCGCAACCGAGCGGGTCGCTCTGCAGAATGGCGTCCTCCACGGCGCGGAAGAATTCCTTCTCGCCCGTGAGGACCTCGGGGAGGTCGACGGGGGCCGCGTCTCTCAGGAAACTTCCCAGCGAACCGAGCATGTCTCCCCCGCTCTCGATCGTCCGGAGCATCCCCTGTCCGCTCTCCGCCATGGCTTCCGCCGGCACGACCTGCGCGGGAACGCGGAAGGATGCCGCGAGGAATGCGGCGACGAGCCCGAAGTAGATGGTTGTTTTCATTATTTTATTATAACATAAATATTTGTTAGTGTAAATGCACTATTATAGGAATAAAACAAGAGGAAGTGAGATGCATTTGATGCCTGAGAACTACCCGGCTGCGCTTAGAGACTTGGCAGCATCACTTGAATTGATGATCCTGTTTTCCTGATGCCATTTTCGCAGGAACGCACGGGGATCGGAAGGATTCCCGATGACCGCATACCTCACCAATCCGGGCGTTTCTCTGCACCAGGAAAACTCTTCTTCGCTCAGTATTGCCTCTGCGGTCTCCATGGCATTGCGAAGGAACGCGCGGGGATCGGAGGGGTAATTGGTGACCGCCTTCCTGACGATTCCGGGGGTCTCTCTGCACCAGGAAAACTCTTCTTC
>CAYWPP010000004.1:87791-91465 GCA_964460475.1 uncultured Candidatus Peribacteria bacterium | reverse complement strand
ATGGGCGCAGGCTAGCCGTTTTTCCGTGAAACAGGAAGACATCCTTGGCAATTGACATCGCAACTCTCGGGACTAGGCTGGGGCAAATGCCTCTCTCCTCTCTTGATTCCTCCGATGAGCAACACACCGACTCCCGGGAAGAGATGACGGTCCTCTTCTTGCAGTTTCGCGAAGAGGGTGATGACGAAGCCATGCGGAAGATTTGGCACCGTTACAACGGCGCACTGACAAGCTACATCGCTCAAATGGGTGTTCCTCGCCATGATGCGGACGATGTCCTGCAGAATGCTTTTCTGAATATCTGCAAAAAACCGTTTCGATTTGATGCCAACCATAACTTCGAGCCATGGCTCTACTGCATCGTCAGGAATTGTGCCATCGATTATCTGCGTAAGTGCGGGAGGCACCCCACCCTCAGCCTTGAAAATGCAGCTTCCGCCATCCCTGCAGGATTGACCACGTGGCAAGACGACCGTCTTGAGCGTCCTCTGGACGTCCTCCTTCGGGAGGAGGAGGCACATCTCTGCCGAGCGCAGATGAGCCAATTGCCGAAGAAATACCTTGATGTTGTGTACTTGCGCTACTTTATGCATCGCAAATATGCGCAGATTGCCGCGTCGCTCCAGATTCCCGTTGGCACCGTGAAGAGTCGCATGGATAAAGCAATGAAACTATTGAAGTGCGATTACTCTCCCGCGTAGTCCGTAATCAGCTTTCCTTCGAGGTGATCGACCTCGTGCTGAACGACGCGCGCATCCCATCCGCTGAGCGCCAGTTCCTGCTCCGTGCCCTTCATCGAGACGTAGCGAACCACGATGTGCACGCTCCGCGGAACCTCGGTCCAGAAATCAGGCAGGCTCAGGCAGCCTTCTTCCTGGGTTTCCGTCTCCTCGCTCCTGCTCACGATTTCGGGATTCACGAGCGCCGTCGACTTGCCGCCGATCACCGCGATGCACACGCGTTCCGTGCGGTTCACCTGCGGCGCGGCAATACCCGCTCCCTTCGCGGAGATCCTCGTTTCCTCCATGTCCTTGAGCAGTTTCTGGATGTCCTTCGTGACGGCGGGCACGCGCACGGTTTTCCGCCGGAGGATCGGCGTGTCTTTTCCCGTGACAATCGGCAAAACGACCATCGCGGTTGCATTCTGACGCAATGACGCGGAATCGCAAGCGTGCTCAGACAAGCGCCCCGATACTTGCGAGTCGCTTCAGCTCCTCGGTGGAACCGATGGAACCGCGTTCGATCATGGTGAGAAGTGCCTGTGCCGTGAGAATGACATCGGGCAGCGCGCGGTGCCGTACCGCGGGTTTCGCGAGACCGAGTCGTGCCGACAGGATGTCCAGATTGTTGCGGAATTCGTTCGTAACGAGCGCCTGACTCAGCTTCATCGTGCAGAGACATTCCGGAAGATCCATGTAGCCCCAGCACAACTCTTTCTCGTTCAGCAGGAATCCCATGTCAAAGGACGCATTGTGCGCGACGAGGATCGATCCCTGCGCGAACGCGAGGAACTGCGGCAGCACTTCTTCGATGGTCGGCGCATCCGCTACGTCTTCGTCGGAAATTTTATGGATCTGTTTCGTCTCCCACGGAATCGCGCGTTCCGGATTCACGAGCGAAATGAACGGCGCGTCTTCGGCGATGACGCCGTTCTCCACCCGTACGCCCGCGATCTCCACGATCCTGTGCCCCGAGCGGGGATCGAGCCCGGTCGTCTCGACGTCGAAGACCGTGAGAGGGGGAATGCGGATCATCATGGCGAGCGTAGTGCGAGGCATGTTCGCATGCAAGCATCATTTCCCTTCCGGTTCCGGCGAACGTTCCCGACGTCCCGCGCCCGTCATCGTTCCTGCTATACTCACGTTTCTCCATGAAGAACATTCCCCTCACAAGCGCGCTCCGTACGCTGAAAACGCTCTATCCGCATGCCGACTGTACGCTCGATTTTACGACGCCGCTCGAACTGCTCGTCGCAACGATCCTCTCGGCGCAGTGCACGGATGCGCGTGTGAACATCGTCACGAAGTCGCTCTTCAAAAAGTACCGGACGCCGGAGGCGTACCTCTCGGTCCCGGAGAAGGAACTTGAGAACGATATTTTCACCTGCGGCACGTATCGCATGAAAGCGAAGGCGATCCGCGAGAGCTGCAGGCGCATCATCGATCACTTCGGAGGCACCGTGCCGCGGACGATGGAGGAACTGCTGACGCTCCGCGGCGTCGGCAGGAAGACGGCGTCGATCATCCTGTCGAGCGCGTACGGCATCGTC
Organism: uncultured Candidatus Peribacteria bacterium; assembly: GCA_964460475.1. GTDB lineage: Bacteria > Patescibacteriota > Gracilibacteria > Peribacterales > Peribacteraceae > CAYWPP01. The sequence continues at coordinate 89,196 of CAYWPP010000004.1, read as the reverse complement.
GCGGGGATTCCCGTCGATACGCACGTCATGCGCGTCAGCAGACGCCTCGGACTCACGCGGGAACATGCGCAGGCGAAGATCGAACGGGATCTCATGAAGAAAACCCCGCAGGAGGATTGGGTGCTGCTGTCGCATCTTCTGGTGGCTCACGGCAGGGCCGTCTGCAAAGCGCCCACTCCGCGTTGCAGTGAATGTGTCTTTCGCACGACCTGTCCAAGTTCGATCGTGCGCAAGCGGAAATCGTCGTGACGGGTTGTCAGAATCTTGCAAGATTCGTACTCTTGTGGAGTTCTCACTTTATTTCCCGTCCCTCATCATGACGTACAATGCTCTCTCCTTCCGTCTCGCCGTGCTGCTGCCGGTGCTGTTGCTTGCGGGTTGCACGCTCTTTCCGCCGCCACAGGAAACGGGAGACGAGGCAACGGAACAGGAGATGTCGGATGACGGATCGATGATGCAGGATGAGCAGGACGATGAGGAAGCGATGGAGGGCGACGATGCCGCCGACGCGACGAGCTCGGCATCCTCGTCGGAGAATGACGAAGGGAATGCGGATGATGCGACGCAGGATGCTTCCTCTTCCTCGGATGAAGGCGAAGAAGAGAGTGAAGACGATGCGGGAGTATCCGCGGGCGCGTACCTGGCGTACTCCGACGGTGTTCTGGGCAATGGCGAAACGAAGCTGCTCTTCTTCCATGCGCCGTGGTGTCCGTTCTGCGTCGCGAACGACGCACTCCTGCATACGCTCTACGACGGAGAGGATTTCTCCCGCTCAACCTACAAGATCGACTACGACACCGCGACGGAACTTCGGTCGCGCTACGGCATCGTGACGCAGGATACGGTGGTGCTCGTCGACGGAAACGGCGAGAAGCTTGAGTCGCTCATTCATCCGAGTGAGTCCGATTTCCGCACGATGCTTCGCTGACCCCACGATGACGCTCTTCCTCACCCTCTTCATTGCAGGCGTTCTCACGATCCTGCTGCCGTGCATCCTGCCGCTCATTCCGATCGTACTCGGCGTGAGCATCGCCGGCCGCAGCAAGTGGCGGCCGCTCCTGACCGTCGCGGGTATGGTCGTGAGCTTCGTCGGATTTACGTTCCTGCTCTTCGTCGTCTTCAGCAACTTCGTCGAGGCGGCGGATTACCTGCGCATCGGCACGTACTACGTGCTGCTGCTCTTCGGCGTGGGCTTCGTGACGCATCATCGCGTTCTTCTCTGGATCGGCGCGGTTGCCGGGTCACTCTTCTTCTGGGATAAAGGTCCGATTGCCGTCGCCGTTGCGGCGGGACTCGGCGTGGTCGCGGTGCAGGTCGGCGCTCGGGTGGCCGCGCGCATTCAGCAGACGGGCGCCGAAATTCAGGGTGCCGCGCGGGAACGCTTCGGAGCGGATACCCCGCTGAC
>CAYWPP010000004.1:16216-87691 GCA_964460475.1 uncultured Candidatus Peribacteria bacterium | reverse complement strand
CTCCTCATCTTCACCGCACTCGCCTTCCATTTCCACTGGTTCATCACAATCGAAACGTGGTTCGTGCAGAACACGCCGCTTGGCAATATCGGCACCGATATCGAGATGCGTCTGTTCGGCGACAAGGTAGGGGAAGATGTCATGCCGACAGACCCCTCGCTGCTCTCGCCCGGCGTGATGGACGGCGAAGCGTCTTCGCTCCCGCGGCTCTCTCTCGCGCCGGAGTTCGTCGGTCTCGGCCCGTGGCACAACGCCGAGCCGTTCACGCTCGCATCGCTCGAGGGAAAAGTCGTGCTGGTGGATTTCTGGACCTACAGCTGCATCAACTGCATCCGCACGCTGCCGTATCTGCAGGGATACTGGGAGAAGTACGGCGTCATGAATGAGGACGGCACGATCGATCTGGACGCCACGCCGTTCGTGCTCCTCGGCGTGCACACGCCGGAGTTCGTGTTCGAGAAGAGCGAGGCCAACGTAGCGGACGCCATCGAGCGGCACGGCCTCACGTATCCGACGGCACAGGATAACGACTATCAAACGTGGCGTGCGTTTGAGAACCGTTTCTGGCCTGCCAAGTACCTGATCGACGCCGAGGGCTCCGTTCGTTACCGGCACTTCGGCGAAGGCGCATACGAGGAAACCGATGAGGCGATCGCGTCTCTGCTTGCGGAAATCGGCGTGAGCGTCGAAGACGGCGCCGTCACGGAGCAACGTGACGGTGAACGCCGCGATCAAACGCCGGAACTCTACGTGGGGGAACGCAGCTGGCCCGCGTTTTTCAATGCCGAAGGAGACCCCTCGCCGGGCGAGGATATCGCGTACGACGCACCGGAGGATCTGCCGCTCCATCGGTATGGTCTGGAGGGGACGTGGCGGCTCAGTGATGATGAAGAGCGCCAGGTGCTCGTCAGTGAGGAAGGATCGATCCACCTGCGATTCCTCGGTTCCGAGGCGAATCTCGTGCTCGGTCTGGAGGAGGGTGCCGATCCCGTCGAAGCGGAGGTCATCATGGACGGGAACGTCACGGAGACGTTCACCATCGATCGCAACGATCTCTTCGTGCTCTTCACGGGCGACTACGGTGAACACCGTCTCACCCTGCGTCTGAAGGGCAGCGGCGTCGCAGCGTATGCGTTCACGTTCGGGAGCAGGTAAAGAGTTGTACTGTTTCGCGTCCGTTCGAACATGTACGTCATGATGTACATGTCGACGTATCTGATCTTTATTTGACGGAATACAAAGTACAGAGAACAATACCAGAGTGTTCTTTTAGAGCATCGTCAAGGTTTCATGTTGAGGGAAGCAGGATGTTCACGGTTGTTGACGGTGAATATCGTGCTTCTCTCACTTAACGAGGAAAGCCCGAGCCGGCGGGTTACCGGTAGCATTTTTTGAGGTACATGCAATGACACGTCAATCGCCCGCAAGCCTCTCCGGGTTGCCTGAAAAGAAGCTCCGCGCAGGCCGGAACAAACTTCAGCGCTTTGGCATCACGCCGGAAAGATGGCTGGCAATGTTGGGTGCGTCGGATGACGCAATGAACACACTGGTGGCCGGATGGCCGCAAGCTCCCTCCGTTTCCGTCACTGCTTCCTATTCGGAATTCGTGTACAACGCAAAACGCGTTGGCGAACTCTTGGGAATCAGTGTCGAAAATCTTCCCTCGCCCAAGCCGACTATCAAGGGCGGAAGGATCATTTTCCTTCCTCCCCGCATTACTGGTCCTACCGAACTTCGCCGAACGCAAGCGCCGATATGTAAGGATCAAAATTGGTATGATCACAAGGGATACACGGCGAAGCCGGGATACTGGGAAGTCCTCCTTCCTTTTCCCAATTCCAATCGAAGAACTGATCAGGGGCAGGATAAGCACATTGCCGTCTTCGCTCCTGAGGGATTTCATCGCACGCCGATGCTTGTAGATAGCCTCTTGTTGGCTGTCCACAAGAAGGCTACTGGCGAGGATTTGCTCAAACATGGTTGGGTTCGTTGCCCGGATGAATCCTCTCCCGGTCGCCATGTCGGTCTCAATTTCGTTATCGGCGAGCTTTCCATTCGCAATATGAATTGGGATTATGTTTCTGAAGACCACATTTGGTCGTCTATTGCCCGGTGGATTTCCTCCTGACCTTGCCTGAGTGACGGAATGTTCGTTACTCCATGGGAGCTGCCGCCATGTGCGGTGGCTCCTTTTTTGTCTTCTTATCTTCAAAAAACGCATCCATTGTTTCAATGTGAAATCCCCGTAGAATGCGCCCGTGCAGCAGTACTTGGATCTCCTCCGGCATGTGCGGGAGCACGGCACGAAGAAAGATGATCGCACCGGAACGGGGACGCTCTCGGTCTTCGGGTATCAAATGCGTTTCAACCTCGCGGACGGCTTTCCGCTTCTCACCACGAAGAAGTTGCACACGCGCTCCATCATCCACGAGCTCCTGTGGTTCCTGAAAGGCGAGACGAATATCGGGTACCTGAAAGAGAACAAAGTGACGATCTGGGACGAGTGGGCGGATGACGAAGGAAACCTCGGTCCCGTGTACGGCTACCAGTGGCGCAGTTGGCCCGGGCCGGACGGCCGAACGCACGATCAGATCTCGACGCTCATCAAGCAGATCAAGACGAATCCCGATTCACGCAGGCTCATTGTGTCGGCGTGGAACGTGGCGGAGATCGAGAAGATGGCCTTGCCGCCGTGTCACTGCCTCTTTCAGTTCTACGTCGCCGACGGCCGACTTTCGTGCCAGCTCTACCAGCGCAGCGCCGACATCTTCCTCGGCGTGCCGTTCAACATTGCGTCCTACGCGCTGCTCACCCACATGATCGCAAAGGTGACCGATCTGGAACCCGGGGATTTCGTCCACACGCTCGGAGATGCACACCTGTACCTCAATCACCTGGACCAGGCCGAAGAGCAGCTCACGCGGGAACCTCGCGCGCTGCCCACGCTCATGCTGCCGAAGAAAGATTCGATCTTCGCGTATGCGTTTGAGGACTTCGTCATCGAACACTACGATCCGCATCCGAGTATCAAGGCGCCCATCGCTGTTTGATTGTTAGCGGGTTGGCGGGTTGGCGAGTTGACGAGTTAGCGAGTTAGCGAGTTGACGAGTTGTGAGTAAGCACGTAACCCGTAACCCGTAACCCTCAAACTCGCAACCCTCACACCCGTCACCAAAGAAGGAACACCTCGAAGAATTCTGTTTATAGCGATAAGCTACGGTCATGACCGTCGCCCTCGTCGCTGCCGCGGATGAACAGAACGTGATCGGCACGGACAACCGTTTGCCGTGGCATCTGCCCGATGACCTTGCGCATTTCAAGACGCTCACGAAAGGGCATCCCGTCATCATGGGCAGGAAGACGTTCGAGTCGATCGGCAGGCCCCTTCCGAAGAGGCGGAACATCGTCGTCACGCGTAATCGTTCCTACCGTGCGGAGGGCTGCGACGTCGTGCACTCCCTCGACGACGCGCTCGCACTCGGCGGTTCCCTGGACGGGACCGTGTTCGTGATCGGCGGCGCGGACATCTATGCTCAAGCGCTTCCGCATGCCGCGCAGGTTTTCCTCACGCGCGTCCATGCATCCGTCGGCAACGGCGACGCGTTCTTCCCCGCGCTTCCCTCCGAGGAGTGGGATCTGGTGTCCGAAGAACTCCACGAGAGCGACGACCGCCACGCGCACGCGTTCTCGTTCCTGCGGTACGAGCGAAAAAAACTTTGACACTCGCCGCAAGTTTGGCATGCTCTTCTCGATACTTTTCCCCCGTGTCTGTCATGAGCGTCTCGGCATTCATGGATCACAACTTCCGTCACTTCAACGCGCGCGAAACCCGCGACGCCGCGCGAGGGTGGAAAGCGCATCTGGAGAAGGGCGGCAAGATGTTCCTCGCCATGGGCGGCGCGATGAGCACCGCCGAACTCGGACTCACGCTTGCGGAGATGATCCGTCAGGACAAAATCCACGCAGTTTCGTGCAGCGCGAACAATCTGGAGGAGGATATTTACAATCTCGTCGCTCATGATTTCTACAAGATGCTGCCCGGCTACCGTGACCTGACCGCGAAGGAAGAGAAGCAGCTCTACAACGACAAATTCAACCGCGTGACCGACACCTGCATTCCGGAGGATGAAGCGTTTCGCCGCATCGAGAGCGTGCTGATTCCGCTCTGGAAGAAGGCCGCCGAAGAGAAGAAAAGCTACTTCCCGTACGAGTACATCTACGAACTCATCCGTACGGGCGCGCTTGAGAAGTTCTACCAGATCGATCCGAAGGATTCCTGGGTCGTGGCCGCGTGCGAGAAGAACATTCCTATTTTCACGCCCGGGTTCGAGGACTGCACGACGGGAAACATCTTCGTCGCGTGCGTCATGGCGGGTGACGTCAACTCTATCGGCGTGATCAAGGGCGCCTTCTAACAGATGCGCTACCTGGCAGATTGGTATGTGAAGGAGAGCGCGAAGTCCTCGATCGGTTTCTTCCAGATCGGCGGCGGCATCGCGGGGGACTTCCCCATCTGCGTCGTGCCGATGATCATTCAGGACCTGAAGAAGAAGTGCCCGTTCTGGGGATACTTCTGCCAGATCGGCGACTCCACCACGTCGTACGGTTCGTACTCCGGTGCAGTGCCGAACGAGAAGATCACGTGGGGAAAGCTGGAGCCCGACACGCCGAAATTCATGATCAATTCCGACGCGACGATCGTCGCGCCGCTCATCTTCTCGTACGTTTTGGGCCGGTGAAGCTCCACGGCTTTGAAGGCAGTGGCATCTCAAGGGTTCGCAGAGACAAGAATGCGAAACCCGGCGTAGCTGTCCTTCTCTGCACGAGTGCGCATTCATTCCCGATCTGAAGATCGGAATTTTCCGCGAAGTCGGGTAAAGTGTTTACAACGGATGATGCAGAGTTATACTCGTCCTCTGTGCATACTTGAGGTCTTTCATTCATGATCAAGCAACGCGCGAAGCGCGTGAAGAAAACACCGGCCGGGAACACCGAGAAGTTGCTTCCTCTCTCGCCGCGTTACGCGCGCGACAGGTGGAAGAAATTTCTGTCGCAGAATGCGGAAGGCATGCTCATGATCGACGGCGTACGCGCGGATGACATCGTCGCCAAGTACGGAACGCCCGTGTATGTGATGGTTGAGAGCGAGATCCGCAGGCGCTGCAAGCGTTTCAAGAAAGTGTTCGGCGACAAGGTGCCGCTCCAGTATGCCGCGAAGTGCAACAGCAACCTGGAAATTCTCAACATCGTCCGTGAGGAAGGCTTCGAGCTCGACTGCTCCAGCGTCGGTGAAATCATTCTGGGACTGCTTTCCGACTTTAAGCCGAAGCAGATCTCGTTCACGAACCTCTACAAGTCGGAACAGGATATTCACTTTGCCGCCAAGGTCGGCATCCAGTCGATCACCACCGACAGCTATGAAGACATCGAAGCCATTGCGAAGACCGCAAAGAAACTCAAGCAGCAGATCCGCACCGTGATTCGCGTGAATCCCATGCTTGAACTCGGCGCGTACTCCACGAAAGGAAACAAGTACGGGATTCCCATCAACTACATCGATCATGCGCTCGACATGGTCGCGAAGAGTCCGTACGTCGATTTCCGCGGCTTCCACTTCATGGGCGGGTACGTTCACAATCCGCGCGTCTACAAGATGGCGGCGCGGTCCCTCGTGAAGCTCATCAAGAAATGCTACGACCGTGGCCTGAAGCCGAAAACACTCTCCCTCGGCGGGGGATTTCCCGCGGCCATCGGCGACGAGACCGCGTTTCCCATCGAGAGAATGCGCGGCTTCAACCAGTACTTCGAGCGCCTGCTCCGCCAGTACGACTTGCCGGACATCACGCTCATCTTCGAGCCCGGCAAGAGTATCGTTCTGAACGCCGGCATCGGTCTGGTGCGCGTGATTTCGAAGAAGCGGCTGGGGCGCAACAACCGCGTCGTCATCGCGGACGGTTCTTCCTACAACTTCGTCCCCGACGCGCTGGTGCAGGAAGTCCACTACGACGTGTTGCCCGCGAACAAGCTCAAACGCCCTCGTATCCACAAAGTCACCATTGCCGGCAACACCTGCGACTGCTGGGACCTGATCGTGAAGGCCCTGGAAATGCCGAAACTGGAAGCGGGGGACTTGCTCGCGATCATGGACATCGGCGCGTACGCGTCCGTCATGGCGAGTAACTTCAACACGATCAAGCGCGCCTCGATGATCATGGTGGGACCGAATGCCCAGACGCGGCTGGTGCGCCGCCGCGAACGGTTCGGCGAGATGTTCGCGCCGGAACTCGACGTGCTGAAGGTCGCCGCGCCGAACGAGCTGGAAGACTACCACAATCTCTATCGCGTGAACGTCGACCGCATCGCGAAGGAGCAGGAGGCGCTGCGTCGCAAGAAGAAGATGGAGAAGCTGGCGATGAACGGTCACACTGGTTGACTACTCAACCGTTTTCCCTCATGATGATTTCATGGAAGCCGTGAGAGAATTCCTGGCGGAACGCATCGAAGAAGAAGTCTCGGAAGGCACAAAGAGGAAAACCGTCGGTACGATCAAGGCGGGCGTCGAACGGCGCGTACACGACCTGTTCGAGAACGCCGGATCCGACGGCGCAGAGAACGTTCCTGCGGAGGCGACGGATGCCGTGCTGCGTGCATGGAAAGACTCGCTCTCCCTGAGCGACGACACGCTCATTGATGCTTCCATGGAGGATCGCGGCAACGCGGGCGAGCACCAGATGGGATCAAGGCAATCCGCTCTTGCCGAAGGCGCCGTGATGCTCGACGCCGATCGCGGATACTGGACCCGCGTGAAGGCGCATGAAGAAGAGGGCCACGGCACGCACGCCGCTTCGTTCAATGCGCCGGGCATCCGCTTCGGCGAAACGTTCGCGACGATCACGAATCTCGTCGAGTGGTACGCCATCACGACTGCGCGTCAGCCCGATGGCGATCTGACCGCCGCGTACGTCCGGCACCGGGAAATCGGCGATGCGCTCGCGGGCCATGTCGGCGAGGCGAGACTTCGCCAGGCGCTGCGTACGGGAGACCTGCAGGCGCTGCAGAAGATTCTTGATGAACAGGCATCCGCGGATGCCGCTCTGCGCTAAGACCGGATGAGCGAGAGAAATTCCTCGCGCGTCTTCGCATCCTCCTTAAAGAGGCCCGTCACGTGACTCGTGATGGCCTTGGAATGCTGCTTCTCCACCCCACGCATCATCATGCAGAGGTGGTTCGCCTCGATCACCACGCCGACACCCTTCGGCGCGAGAACTTCATGGAGCGCGTCGCATACCTGCTGACCGAGGCGCTCCTGCACCTGCAGGCGGCGTGCGAACATGTCGACGATCCGTGCGATTTTGCTCAGCCCGATCATCTTCCTGTCCGGGACGTACGCCACGTGGATGTTGCCGATGAACGGCAACAGGTGATGCTCACAGAGTGAGTAGCATTCGATGTCCTTCACGATGATCATGCCGTTCGTGTCGGCGTCGAAGAGCGCGCCGTTCACGATGTCATTGAGCTTCATCTGTCGTCCCGACGTCAGGAAACGGTACGCCTCCGCGACCCGCTTCGGCGTGTGCGCGAGTCCCTCCCGATTCGGGTTCTCATCGAGAGTCTGTAGCAGTTCCGTGATGACGTCTTCCATGGAGGGCGATTGTGCATGGGAAGGCGGCATGCGGCAAGCGCTCCGCTCTACAGCGTCATCGCCGTCTTCTCCACATGCTGGTCGCGAGTCTCCCGGAGGAACGTTTCCCACGACGGTCCCAGGACCGGATGGCTTGCCCGGTAATCCAGGAGTTCGCAGAGCGGCTCCAGCACGAAGCGACGTTCGTGCATGCGCGGGTGGGGGATCACCAGACCTTCTTCTCTTCCGCGCCTCACGTCTTCCCTCAGCCTGAGCCACTCCTCTCGCGAGGGAAGGACGAGGTCGTCGTAGAGCAGGAGATCGAGGTCGATGGTGCGGGGACCGAAGCGGTACGGCGGACTCTTCTTTCGTTCCGCCTCGATGGCGCCAAGTTTCTCCATGATCTCCATAGGCGTCTCTTCTGTCTCCACCGTCGCCGCGGCGTTCAGAAATTCGTCCTGCTCGACCGCTTCGCGGGGCGCGGTGCGATAGATTGCGGAGAAGCGTACGTCCGGCCATGCCTTCCGCAGGAGCCCGGCGCAAGCGCTCAGATTCTCTTCCGGATCGATGTTGGAGCCGATGCCGATGTACGCGTGCGCTATGGCCGCGTGATTGTAACGGATACGTCTTTCGTCTCCGGCAGCACGAACTTCCGTACCGTCACTTCCACCGCGTCGGGCGTAAAGCGCCGCAACAGCGCCGCGGCAATGTCTTCCGCAAGCCGTTCGATGGTCCGACGCTCCTCCTGCATGAGCGAGCGAATCAGGCTGAGTGCCGCCTCGTAGTCGATGGTCTTTGCGACGTCATCCGCACGCGCCGCTTCTCTCGTATTGAGCAGGAATGATACGGAAACCGTCACCCGCTGTTCCCGCGAACGTTCGTCCTCGGTCACGCCGATGTGCGTTCTGCATTCCGCTTCGTTGATGGTGATCATGTCCATGACGACGGATTACTCCCTCTTCCCGCCGGCGAACAACTCCGTCCGCTGCGCGAGGGGGGACTGTGCGATTCTCTCGATGAGCCAGCGCGTGACTACGATGGCAGTGAAGAGCGAGAGCACGATACCGAGCGACAGCGTGATGGCGAAGCCGCGCACGATGCTGGTGCCGATCATGAAGAGGATGGCGCAGGTGATGAGCGTGGACACGTTCCCGTCGCGGATGCTGGGCCAGGCTCGTTTGAAGCCCGTTTCCGCCGCAATGGACAGCGGCTTTCCTTTTCGCAATTCTTCCTTCATACGCTCGAAGATGAGCACGTTCGCGTCCACCGCCATGCCGAGGCTCAGAATGATGCCCGCGATGCCCGCGAGCGTGAGAACGATGTACTGGTCGGTAACGAGGAACAGCGGCAGCTTCATCAGGGTCACGAGCAGCACCAGGTAGAAGAGCAGCGTGACACCCGCCACGGCCCCGAGGATTCTGTACACCGAGATCATGAAGAGAATGAGGAGGACGATGCCGATCATTCCCGCCGTGACGGAACTGCGGAGGGCATCCGCTCCGAGCGTCGCCTCGATCGTGCGTTGGCCGGAGAGATGAATAGGGGCGGGGATGGCGCCGGTATTCAGGTCCTGTGCCAGCAGTTTCGCTTCCTCAAACGATCCCACGCCCGTGATGACCGCCGTGCCGCCCGCAATGCGCTGCTGCACCGTCGGTGCGGAGATGAGCTCTCCACCGACGAAGATGGCGATGCTCTTGCCGATGTTCCGCGCCGTGAGCTCTTCGAAGATTCTTGCACCCTCGCTGTCGAATTGAATCTGCACGACGGGCACGTTCGTGAACGTATCCACCGTAACGGATGCGGAGCGGAAGTACTCGCCCGTCAGCTCCGTATCTTTCCATCCCGTCGGTTCCATCGAGAAGAAGACGACCCGCAGGGTGATCTGATCTTCCGTGACCTGTACGGCATCGTTGACGAGCAGCGTGAGGAAGTTCTGCGCCTGCGTTTCGGCATCCGCTCCCGCGAGGGTCAGAATATCGTACGACACCGCGGCGCCCTCCAGCCGCGGCGACGAATCGGCGCGGATGATGTGGAAGCCGAACTCGGTTTCGACGACGTCGCTGATTCCCCCTTGCTGGAGGCCGAAAGCCGCCGTCTCGAACGCCGGCGCCACGTCGCCGCGTGCGATCGTGCCCAGGCTGCCGCCCTGTGCCGCCGACGGACCGTCGGATTCGCCGCGCGCGAGGTTTGCGAAGTTCTCGCCGTTCGTCAGCCTGATCTTCAGATTATCGGCGCGTTCCAGCGCTTCCTCGCGCGTGCGGGTGACGGAGGCTTCCGCCTGCGAGGCTCCCGCGTACGAGACGAGGATGTGACTGACGTCCATGCGCGCGGTTCCTTCCGTCCTTCCCGCCAAGTAGATGAGCGAAGGGGCATCGGTCGCGGTGCTGATGAAGATGTTGCCGATGGTCGCCGTGAGAAGCTCCTGTGCGAGCGGACCCGACAGAGAGGTGAGGGGTTCCTGCAGGAATGATTGGTAGCGTGAGCCCGCGGCACGCGTCTGCAGTTCCTGCAAGGCGTCCGGCGGATTGAGAATCGTCCGTTCGACGGGGACGGGCGAATCGACCACTTCCGCGATGAAGATGCCTTCGATCTCCACGAGCTGGTACTGGCCCTCTGCGTCGGGGCGCGGCGTCTCAAGAGTGCCGTCCCTTATGACCGCGGGAGAACCCGGGGCCCGTGTCCACAAGTCGGCAATTGCATCGGGCAGTTCGTTTTGGAAGTACTTCGCTTCGTCCTGGTAGCCGATCCCCAGCTGGCCGCTCAAATCTTCTCCGTGGGTCTGCAACGTACCCGAACCGCTCTGGATGGCTGCGAAGGTCTGCTCCGCCCGCGTGCGGACCGTCGCTTTATACTCGTCCGTCGCTTCCGTGAATTCTTCTTTAAATTCGAGCCGAATCGTCTTGCCGACCGTATCGATGCATTCCTGCGTGTCGATCACACCCGGACAGTCCACGAGCAGATGCTTCTCCTCTCCGAAGTAGGAAGGAGTGATGGTCGCTTCGCTCACGCCCAGTGCGTTGATGCGCCTCTCCAGCACGGTACGAATGGCTTCCGTCAGATTTCGCTCCTGTTCCTGCAGGCTGAGAAGCTCATTCTGTTTGGCGATGAGGTCATTCGTGGCGCCGCTTCGTTCCAGGGCATCAATTTCCGTTTCGAGTGCCTGAATACGCTCGGCGATCTCACGCTCCGAGATGCGGAAATCAAGTTGCGTGCCGCCGGCCAAATCAAGCCCTAGGTGCAATGCCGGTCGCGCGAAGGAGGGCGCCCACTGCTTCCAGCTTTCGGGAAGAGCGAGCAGTACGCTGACGCCGGCCACGCAGAGCGTGACGGCAGGCCAGAAAGAGTGGGAGCGTTCCGCCATGGCGCTCTAGCTTAGCGGGGAGTGAGTTTGACATGCAAACCCACATTGACGTCTTCCGCAAAGACCGTTGCCATCCCCACGGAAGGGATGCCGGAGATCAAAATTCTCTCCTGCAACTGCGAAGCGCTGATGGTGACTTTCGAGACGAGGAAATCGCGGACGAAGATGCCGAGCGTGTCTTTATCTTCTTCGGCAAGCAGCTCGTTGAAGATTCTTCTGCCCTCCTCGTTAAACTGCAGCTCGGCCGATGCCGTACCGTCTTCCTGCGGAAGAACTTCTATCCACGTGAGGTGCGATCCGTTGAGCGGCGTCGATTCCCAAGCAGGCACAGGCTGCTCCGCGTCTTCTTCTGTCGCTTCGGGAATCACCTCGTAGCGCACGTCGAACGTGAAGGGTTCCGCGAGCAACGCGCGTATCTCCTCCCCGGCTTCCTCCGTGGCGATGTTGCTGATCGTGAGCGTGCCGCCGTTTCCTTTCGGTGAGGTCAGCGCCACGGCCTCGATGCCGCGGGAGAGCAGACGGCGGGTCGCCACTTGTTCCAATGCCATGAGCAGCTCCACGCGCCGTGCGGCGGTATCCGTATCCAGCGCGACGTCATACGTTTGTCTCTGCCACGTGCCGCCGCATGCGACGACGGTCACGGAGAGGAGAGAGGCGATCATGATCGATGTTCTGCGCATGATCCGCAGTGTAGGGAACAGGCCGATGTGAAGCAATGCGACCGTCCGGTCACCGCCTCTGCAGCACCGTTCCGGCGCGCAGCATCTTTCCCCTGGCGTCGATTCCCCTCAGTACGCACCCGACGTCGATCACGCAGTCTTCCAGGATGCAGTCGTCGACCACGGTGTTGCCGAAGAGAACGCAGTTCTTGATCGAGCTGTCGCTCACCTTGCACTTCGGACCGATCGCGACGCTCCCTTCAAGCGTGCTCCGCTCATCCACGGCCGACGTTTCGTCGAGCATCGTGTTCTCTCCCACCAGGTCCTTGTGGGATTGCAAGTACGCCTCGAACGAACCGATATCCCGCCACGGTTCCGTGAAGACCTTGCAATCGACGCCCACGCCGCGCTTCAAGAGCTCTTCGAAAATTCCACCGATGTTGTCGGGGTGTTCTTCCGCATACTCGGCGAGAATCGGCAACGTCTCGCGCGGCAGGACGGAGCATCCCGTCGAGATGAGCGTGGAAGAGGGGCGTTCCGGCTTCTCCTCGAATGTCACGACGCTTTTAGCGTCCCCGGTATCGTCTTTGCGCACGACGATGGTGCCGAATCGCTTCGCCTGTTCGGTATCGCCCACGTCATGCGCCGCGATCAGCGTGGTGCCGCGGTAGGAAGCGAGCAGCGCGTCGAGCCCGAAGCCGACGACGTTGTCACCCGCCACCAACAACAGATCGTCATCGATATTCTCGTCCTTCATCCACCGCCGGATTGCACCGAGCGCACCGAGCTTTTCCTCTTCGTGTCCCGCGTCCTCGATGTACACCGTGATGCCGCGTCCTTCGATCGTTTTCGCCCATGCCTGCATATCTTTGCCGAAGACGGCGTTCGTGCTCACGGTTACCGGAATCGTCGCCGGGATCTTCCCGACGAGATGCGTGAGGATCGGCGCTCCGGCAAGCGGCAGGAGCGGCTTCGCGCGTTTCTCCGTGATCGGCCACAGGCGCGTGGCGAAACCGCCGGCGAGAATGAGGCACTGCATGGGTTCAGAGTAACCGATCTGACAGGAGGTTCCTATCTATTGAAACATCCACATCCACTTCGGCGACTGCGACACCATCGTGACCGGCTGCACGCCTTCCAGCGATTCCGTCTTCTCGTCGCCTTCCACGATGCCGAGTACCGACGGCAGCAGGAAGTACGTAATGCCGTGCTGCCGACAGGCGCCGAGGAGATTCAACGTGTGTTCCAGATCGGCGCACTGTGCGAGATGCGTGATCTTCTTCGTGCGGATCACGTCTTCCAGCTTGTTGAGTTTCCCCAGAACGGGCACGCCGTCTATATCAGCTTTCTGCGTGCCGCTGCTGTCCAAGACGGCGACGGGCGTGAACACGGAATTCTTCTCCCGCGTCAACGCGATCAGCCTCTCCGCTTCCCTGTTCGCCCCGATGATGAGCATCGGATAGGCAGGCGGGGACCTGCGGAGGATGCGTCGCTGCCACTGATCGAATGCCAAATGCCAGACCACGACCGTCACGGTGTGCATCGATCCCGCGATGACGAGGAGCAACCTGCTGGAAATCAACTGCGTGAGGAAGTAATGAGTGAGATTGAACATCGCAAGTCCCATCGCACAGGCAAACAGGATATGCAGAATGTTCCTGGCAGAGGTTTGGATTCTCGTCAGTCCGTAAATGCGCAGCGTCATCATAACCGCAAGCCACAGAGGAGCGATGATCAGGACGGTGCGTACGTACGGCGGCAGAGGATAATCCGTGGAGTTGATCGGGCCGACCCTCAGTAAGTACGCCGCCAAGTACGCGCCGATGAACAGACACAGATCGGCCGTAAGCCAGACGAGGAGCAGGATGGTCCGTCGCATGACGGCATGATAGCAGACCGCTTCAGCGCGCGGTCACCGCTTCGGCCATCCATCGATAGGCGAGCTTCGTGATGTCCCACGGCACCGTGCCGTCCCAGGCGTAACCGCTGAGCACACTTACTTCTTCTTCCTGTCCGACGTATCCGGACAACCATAGGTACTTCTGCATCATGACGTCGTTCGCCTGCGCGCGACGCAGGAATTCACCTTTATGGAGAGTAAAGAGCGCGAAGCTTTCGGCAAAGTCCTCGAAGGGATTCCATGCACCGTATCCCGAGGCGAAATCTTCCTTCTTCGATCCTTCCTTCTTGGTCTCCTCGTCGATCCAGCTGATGCGGTAGAAACCGAGGCTGGGATCATCCTCGTAAATCGGATTGCCGTGGTCGGTGAATGCGGAGACTCCGGCAGCCGCCGTGCCGTTCCATGATCCCGTGTCGATCACGTGCGCGCACTCGTGAATCAGAAGGGCGCGGAATTCGTCATCCGACACGTTGCCCGACAGAATGATCGTGCTGCCTCCGCCAAGACCCCGACTCTTCGGATTGTCGTACCGAACGTAGAAATCCGTGAGGTGTTCCCTGCATCGCGCGTCGATCACCCGCAACGTTTCGTCGGCGATGATCCGGTGTCGTTCCTGAATATCCTCATGATCCACCGCGCTGAGGAGCGTGCTCTCCTCACGAACGTCGGCGGCATGAATGTGGAGGGAGGCGTGATCGTCAACGGAGAGTGAGAGCGTCGGAGTCGTCGCCTTCTGCCCCCTTTCTACCGCCAGGCGTTCTTGTGCGGAAGGTTGTGGCTCCGCAGGTATCGCCTCGATTTTGACTTGTGAAACCGGTGCCGTTTCTGTCACACTGCTCGCGTGAGCCGCCGCGAGGCTTACGATACCGATGGTGAGAGCGGAGAGGAGGACGCGGGTTTCTCGCATGAGTGGGTCAGAAAGTTGTTATTTATACTATATATCTTATATAATGTCAACAGACGGTCTTCCAGCGCCCGGTGAGCGGCTTGAACTCACTATTGAAGCACTGACCCACGGCGGAGCCGGATTGGGTCGGGTAAACGGGTTTCCGGTCTTCGTGGCCGGGGCCATTCCGGGGCAGAAGGTGTCGGTCGTGATTCGAAAGCGAAAAGGGACCTTCGCAGAGGCCACGGTGGAGAAAGTGCTCAAGCGTTCCAAAGACGAAATCGCCGCGAAGTGTCCGCACTTCGGTGAGTGCGGCGGTTGCACGTGGCAGAACCTGCACTACGTGAAGCAGGTCGAGTACAAGGAGAACATCGTGCGCGAGACGCTGGAACACCTGACGCCGGTCGACGACGCGATTCGTAAGACGCTCGGCAAACGCGTGGTGAAAATCATTCCGAGTCCCCAGGTCTTCAACTACCGAAATAAGTTGGAGCTGACGTTCGGATACGCGAACATGCGACATGAGGACCGCGAGATGCAGGGCGGCAAGACGAAACGCGTCTACTTCGACGAGAATCCGGATATCGGTTTCCATCGTCCCGGACAATGGTCGACCATCCTTCCGGTGCATGAATGCCATCTCTACGATGAGCAGCTTCCCTCACTTCTGTCGGACGTACGCAAATTCATGAAGGAGAAGAACCTTCCCGTCTACAATCCGAAGACGCACAAGGGCATGTTGCGACACCTGCTCCTCCGGCGGGGCGTGAACACCGGCGAACACATGATTTGTTTCATCGTGCAGGCGCGGAAGAAGGAGCTGGAACCGCTCATGCAGCACTTCATGCGTTTCGCGGGGAGGCCGCATCTCACGTCCCTCCTGCTCGTGGAGCACTTCGGCCTCAACGACAAGCCGGAGAATCCGAAGATACACACGCTGACGGGCGATCCCTTCGTCCGCGAGCGCCTCTTTGACCTTACGTTCGAGATTCATCCGTTCTCGTTTTTCCAGACCAACACGCTCGGTGCGGAGAAGCTCTATCAGGCCATACGTGATGCCGCGGATTTGTCGCCGCGCGATACGGTGCTGGATGCGTACTGCGGCATGGGAACCATCGGACAGTACCTCGCGCGCTACTGCGAGAAAGTCGTGGGAATCGAATCGCATCCTGCGGCCATCGACGATGCGCTCAAGAGCGCCGGAAAGAACAAGATCGGCAACATCAGTTTCTACAAGGGACGCGCCGAACAGGTGCTGCACCTGCAGCTGAAGCCCGGCGGGAAGTACGCGTTCAACACGATGGTCGTCGATCCGCCCCGTGCCGGTCTTCATCCCCGCGCGCTCGATGCGATCCTCGCGCATCGTCCGGAAAAAGTGGTGTACGTTTCCTGCAATCCCGCGACGTTCGCGCGCGATCTGGGCCAACTCCTGAAGGGCGGCTACGACCTGCGCGCAGTGCAACCCGTGGACATGTTCCCGCACACCGCACACATCGAGCTCGTCGCGTCGCTCAGCAGGAAGTGATCATGCAGTCGATCACGCTGCTCTCCGTCGGCAAGGTAAAGACGCCGTGGATCGCGGATGGCATCGACTTTTACTTGTCACGTCTCGCACCGCTCGCACGCTTCGAGCGTGTCGTGTTGCGTCCGGGTGCTCCTGAGGAAGAGTCCGCGCGCATGACGGAGGCGATGACGAAGCGCGAAGGCACGAAGATCGTCCTCGATGAAACCGGCAAGGCCATGACCTCGGCGGATCTTGCCGCATTCGTCGGTCGGGAGCGGGACGGGGGACTGCCGCTCGTGTTCGCAATCGGCGGTGCGTATGGGTTTTCCGACGATGTCAGAAAGGCGGCGGATCTGCTCCTCTCACTTTCCTCCATGACGTTCCCGCACGAACTTGCGCAACTCGTGTTCACGGAACAACTCTATCGCGCCCATGCGATTCTCGCGGGCAGCGGCTACCACCATTAATCCCGTCGCCGCCGGAAGGTCGACACGTCGAGGGAACCGTTTTTCTTCTTCAGCCACAACTCATGCAGCGCATCACGCTGCCGTTCGTTCGCATCACCCCGTTTCGTCGCCGGCGGAACGGAACGCGGAATGCCCGGTGCCGTGCGCGGACTTCCCGGCTCGCGCTGAGCTTCGCCTTTCTTCAGGAGCCAGAACCGTTCCAGCAGCGGGTTTGTGAGTGAGCGTACCTCGGTTGCGGGTGCGCGCACGCGTGACGGAGCGATCTCCCGCGTACGTTGCCTGATGACGGGGTTGTCGGGAGAGGTGATTCCTTTCTTGAGCATCCAGAACGAATCCAGCGCCCGTCTCGTCTCCTCGGCCGCATCGGCATCGTGCGGAACGAGGTTCGGGACATGACGAATCGTTGTCGGGGGCCGCCTCACGGCTCCGCGCCGTTCCGTTGTTTCGGTTGCAAGCGCGAGGGCGGGCAACAGTCCGAGACTGACCACGGTGGCGGCGATCATGCGACGCATGCGCCGATCATACCACGGGGGATCGTGAGGCAACAGGAACGTCAGTTGCCGGCTTCGCTCTGCACGGTGGCCGAGACAGGTTGTGCGACGACGGGAGCGTCCTGCACGAGGAGTGACTCTCTCCGTGTGTCTTCCTCTCGGATGAGCGTGCGGATTGCGCGGCGCAAGTCTTCGACCGTCACCTCTCTCTTCCCGATGCGTTCCGAGAGTTGTTCCGCTCGTATGGTGAGCCCTTTTCTGTATCTGTCCTCTATCAGTCTGATTGCAACAGCTTTTTTAATAGTATTGCCGACGGTCCTGTTCGCTTGTTCCGCAAGCCAGTCGTCCACCTTCCCTTCCGCCGCAATCGCCTCTACGTCTCCCTTCTTGGCGGCTGCGCGCAAGGGTTTCAGCCTCTCGCCGTATGCGTTCTCCTCAATGTGACGAGCAACCAATGTGTGCAGCGCTTGCAGGTTTCCGTCCTTTCCCAATGCACGCTCGGCAAGCTTCGCTTCCTCCACCTCCGCCTTCCACTCGGCATGTGCGCGGGCACGCAGCCTGACGAAGGTCAGCACGGCGCTCTGAAAGCGTTCCTCTTCTTCGGAGGAAACAGGTGCGGTCCACTGTATCGTGTGCTCATTGCTCACCGCGTGATCGGGAAGCGATCTATTTGTATTCTCTGCAGTGCGCTTTTCTACCGGCGCAGTATTTTGCTTCTCATCGGCGCATGCGTCATTCCCCGTGCCGAGCACTCCCAACCCCGCGATGGCGGCGAGTGCCGTCCTCGTGATTCTTCCCCTCGGCGCGATTTGTTTTGGCGTTCCTTCCATTTGTTCCGCTCTCTCGGCTCGTGCTTCCTGCATGTCCTGCCGATGATGTGAGATGTGATGTTCCATAGGTTAGGATTCACGCTACTCCTCGCGCGTCGACTGTCAATATGCCGCGCGTTTCGTTCGTCTCGCCGTCGTGCGGGCAGACGGATTTTCCTTGAGAAAAGAGCCAGTTATGCCTGCTGCGACTTTTCGCGTGAAGGCAAGAATTTTCGTTCCGCTTCCCGCGTGCATGTGCTGGTATACTTGCATCGTGCCCGCAGGAAGGACGGCATCCGCGGCAACGGATCACGTACGTCGCGCGCGTTCTTTTGCGCGTACGCATCTCTCTTCCCTGCTGCGGCGCAGCGGAGAATCATACGCCGCGCACGGCGAAGAGATTGCCCGGGCGCTCTCCGAAATTACCGACGATGCATCGCTCCGCGCCGTCGCGCATTTGCATGACGTTCTCATCCATCCCGAGGGTGAACGGCTCCTGCGTACTTCCCCGCTCACCGCCGGAGAGAGAGAACTCGTGCGGCGGATGCACACGCTGCGCCGGCTCCACATTGATGAGAAAACGAAGGATCTTGATACCGTCATCGCGGCCTTTTCTTCCGATGAGCGATTGCTGCCGCTGCGCATGGCGCATCGCCTGAATGACGTGCGTCACCTCGCCCGATTTGCTCCCGGCCTGCGGCGTGCCATCGCCCGTGAAACGCTGCACATGTACACCGCCATCGCAGGCAGGCTCGGCATGTACGCGTGGCGCTACGAGATGGAAGACCTGTGCTTCTCTTACCTCTATCCTACGATCTCGAAACACCTGCGCGGAAAATTTCTGCGGATGAAGAAGCTTGATGACGTCTGCCTGCGTCATGCGCGTACGTTTCTCCTTCGTCATCTTCGCGAGAAGGGGATTGACTGCGACATCGATTCGCGCATCAAGGGGCTCTACTCCACCTACCGGAAAATGTCGCTCAAGCGCCGGAGTTTTGAGGAGATTACCGATCGCCTTGCATTGCGCATCATCGTGTCTTCCCTCGACGAATGTTACCTAGCCCTGTCCATCGTGCATGCGCGCATGCATCCGATTCCGGGAAAGCTGAAGGACTACATCGGTGCGCCGAAGGAGAACGGCTACCGCTCGATCCATACCGTCGTGTTTCCGCTCCCCGGCGTGACCGAGCAGCCGCTCGAAATTCAGATCCGTACGCGCGACATGCATGACCGCGCCGAACACGGGGTAGCGTCGCACTGCGATTACAAGCATTTTCTCTACTCCCTGCACTGCCCGCCGGCCCGCGTACATCTGTTTCGGAATCTGGAGAGTCTCCGGGAAGAATCGCGGTCGCCGCAGCAGTTCGCAGTGGCGCTTCGACAGTACTTTCGGGACGATCATGTGCCCGTGTTCGATGTGCAGAACAATCTCTTTCATCTGAAGCGTCCGGCAACCGTGCTCGACTTCCTGTGTCTTGCAAAGGACAGGCGCCTGCCCCGGCTGAAGGGCGTCCGAGTGAACGGTCGCATGTCGGTGTTGCACGCACCCCTCCACGACGGCGACACGGTCGAGCCTTTCTACGCACGCACGCGGACGGTCGCCAAGGAATGGCTCTCGGCGTGCAGGCACGCGCGAAGCAGGCGCATTCTCCGCTCGCTCCTGCGCGCGTCTTCTTGACAAAGATGGCAATCGTTGCGATCATGAGAGCGCAGTGCCCTTCGAACACGTCCTATCGTCTAGAACCGAGAAACTGGGAGAAGGAATTACTGTCACTTTATTTCCTTCATCCTTATTCCCATTATGGCCGATCAGGAGATCACATGCCGCGACTGCGGTGCCACGTTCACCTTCACGGAAGGCGAACAGGAGTTCTACAACTCCAAGGGTTTGAGCGCACCTCAGCGCTGCAAGGATTGCCGCGCGCAGCGAAAGCAGCAGCGGGGCAGCGGTGAAATGCACGACGCGGTTTGCGCGGAGTGCGGTGCCGCCTGCCAGGTTCCCTTCAAGCCTCGCCCCGTCGAGGAAGGAGGCAAGCCCATCCTCTGCAAGCCGTGCTTCATGGCGAAGCGCAGCTAAATGCAGAACATCGAAAGGTGTTTCGAAAGGGCCGACGAGTCTATCGTCGGCTTTTTCAGTAAAAATACTAGAATACTAAAATACTAAAATACTAAAAAAAGATGCAAAACAACGAAGGGAGAAAAGCAATAAACATGTTTCATCTCTCGTTCTTTCGCATGTTTATGCGTTTCTTTCGCATAGTATTCTAGTATTTTAGTATTTTCTACAGTTCCTCCGGCGGAACAACGCACGGTACCGACGGATCGGCCACGCAGTTTTCCGCGGGAGGATCGCCTCGTTCTGGACAGGTGCGGGAGAAGAGACACGCATCATCGGACACTTCTTCCGTCAGTCGTGTCAGCGTTGCGTCATCGGCTCCGTAGACGAAGAGCAGCCGGTCCAGATCCTCGAAGGTATACGCGGGATCGAGCGCTCTCTCCTCTCCGTTCACGAGCATCCGCCATCGGTTCTCGGCATCGTTGCAGTAGGAGGCTCCGTTATCGAGCGTGACGCAGTTCTCCGTCATGGTGACGCCGATAGAGTCGAAAAATTCTCCGATCGTCAGCCCCGGTTTATGTCGGTGAATGACATGACCGACGCCGTCATGCAGATGGAGGTACTGATGCAGGTATCCCTCTTCGTGCTCATGCGGTTCCGTTTCGTCCGTGACCGCTTCGGACATGTACTTCTCGTCCGAGAAGTCGATCATGCGCCCCTCGATCACCATGAGGAAATCGGCATGCGTGTGGTTCGGATCGGGATTCACGGCGGGCTCGGCTCCGAGGAATCCGCAGGCAGCGAGCAAAGCCGATGCGAGGAACAGAGCAGGGACGTTCTTCATCATGTCCGTATGATACTACGGCACGGACCCGGCGAGGAGCGGATCATCTGCCGTGTCGTGTCTCCGCCAAACGCTCTTTCTCGGCTTTCTTCATTCGCTTGACCTTGGCTTCGCGACTGCGGGCTTCCGCCAGGGAGGCGAACGCTTCGTGATGCACGATCCGCACCGGCCTCCGTGATCGCGTGTACTTGGCGCCCGTCCCGTCGTTGTGCTTCGCCTCGCGCGCGGCGAGGTCGACGCATGTGCCGGCATACAGCGATCCGTCGCTGCAGCGGGCGAGGTAGAAGAAGTGCGGCATGGGCATACGGATCATATCCGATCGTATTCATTCCGCGCGTTCCAGTCGCGACGGATCAAGACGCAGGACTCTGTCATCGGTGCCGTCCGGCGAGCCGCGACCGTCCGTGTTGCTCGTCGTGAGGAAGAGCATTCCGTCGGGATCCGTCACTATAGCGCGCAGTCTGCCGTACTCTCCCGCAAGATGCGTGCGCAGCTCTGCGACGCCGTCGCCGCTCAATACGGCTTCGTAGAGCGTTTCGCCTCTCAGTCCGCCGAAGAAGATCGATCCGCGCGCGTACGCAGCGGATGCCGGCGCCCACGTCGTGCGCGGTCCGGAATGCATCACGGGAGCGATCATTCCGTCGCGCGTTTCGTCACCTTGGATGACGGGCCAGCCGTAATTTCCTCCCGCTTCGATCAGGTTCAACTCGTCGTATCCGGAGGAGAGTCCGCTCCTGCCGTGCTCCGTGCTCCACAGCCGCCCGCCGTCATCCCATGCGAGTCCCTGCGGATTGCGGTGACCGTAGGAGTAGACGGCGTTCCCGAAGGGATTCTCGTCCGGCACGGAGCCGTCGTCGCGCAGGCGCAGGATTTTCCCGGCCAGAGAGTCGACGTTCTGCGCCGCGTCAGGATTGCCCGCGTCGCCCGTCGTCACGTACAGGAATCCGTCCGGCCCGAAGGCGATCTGCCCTCCGTCGTGGTACAGCGCGCCCGGAATGCCCGTGAGAATGTCCGTCCGATCCGTCAGCGCATCATCCGCGTATCGGTAGCGTTCCACGCGGTTCACTGTTCCGTTCTCGCCCTGCGTCGTCAGGTAGAGGTAGAGCCATCGGTTGTCTTCAAAGTCCGGATGGAGCGCGACGCCGAGCAGTCCACCCTCCCCGCGATGCAGCACTCCTTCGATCTCATAGACGCGGCGACCTTCCCCGATGCGCACGAGCCTGCCCGGTCTCTCGGTCACGAGCAGATCGCCGGAGGGGAGGAAGGCGATGTCCCAGGGCACGACAAGATTTCCGACGATGAGCTGCTCTCCCTTCACCACCTCCTGCACCGACTCCGAGGATTCCCCTGCGGATTCCGTGTCGCGCTCGGGCTCCTCGGAAGGAACGGCGGGCGTGGCGCATCCCGCCATGGCGAGAGACAGGATCAGTGCAAGGGCAAGGCGGTGAGCAACGTGAGACATGAAGAGCGTTCGAGGATGAAGAGAGAAAACATGATTACGCGAACCAGACCGCGTCCAGGGAGAACGTGCCGGCTCCGAACACCGCAAGCGCGATGCAGCCCGCGAGGATCATAAGATCGAATTCCCAGCCGTTCTTGTCCATGGCGGCAAACGGCACGTGCCACTCGACGACCTTCTTGTAGATGGCGCCGATCATCACGATACCCAGCGCGACGGCCGCCCATCGGGTCACAATACCCATGAGCACCGCGGCGGCTCCGGCGGTTTCGATGACGCCGATTGCTAACATGAATGTGCCCATCGAACCATTGAGCTTCTTCGGTCCGTGCGCGAGGAAGATCGCACAGAGCGCGATGCGAAGGGCGATGACGCCGATGTCGGGATACGAACCGAGAAACGTGAGCATACGGGAGAAGGGAAGTGTCAAAATCCTACCGTACCACAAGTACTCCGATGTTTCACCCTCAAGGATTCTTTCCCGAAATCCGTGCGTCATCATGCTCCTGCGATCGTGTGCCCGCCCGGTCTATGACTCAGTGATTCCCGCACTTGCAGCCGCGCGGCTTGATCATGTCGTCGTAGTAGTCTTTGCCGTAATCGTAGCTCAGCTCATCGCCGACCTTGATGCTGCGAATCGCGTAGATGAACACCCGCTTTCCCTCCGCCACCGCTTCGCAGTTCGGCTTGCAGGAATGGTTGATGTAGCGCGCGAGATTCTCCCTCGTGCTGCCGTCGATGTTCAGCTTCGTCCCCGCAATGTCTATCAAGTATTTCCCGCCCTTTCTCTCCGCTTCCTCATCCGTGAGGATGGGTCCGAAGTACTCGATGACGAATTCGCCGCGTTTGACGGGGGTTTGTGCGAAGAGCCCCAAGCCCGCTCTCGATTTTTTCACGCGGAACGTGTGTTTGGTGCGACGCGGAAAGTGGTAAGGCATGAGTGAAAGCGGCAATGTTTCGGGTGACGAGGGTAGGGCATCGCGTCCGTCAGTTCAATCGAAGCTTCCCCGTCGTTCTGTGTGCATCTTTTGCGTGTCTGCGCTGCAAGATTTCGATCCGTCATCCGTCCTCTGTAGTATGGCGTCATTCTTCCGTCTCCTCGCGCGCCTTTTGTTTCTGCCGCTTCGCTTCTTCTCATGCGTTGTCTTCCTCTGGTCGTCGCTGCTCTTCTTGTCGTCGGCTGTGCGCCGGGGCCGGACACGAACGGGAACGTCTCGTCCTCGTCGTCTTCGTCCGTCTCCTCGCCTGTGAGCTCTTCCTCTTCCTCGGATGCATCGTCTCCGATAGCGTGCACTATGGAAGCGAAGTTATGCCCCGACGGTTCCTATGTCGGACGGACGCTTCCCAACTGTGAATTTGCTCCGTGTCAGGGGGAGTGAGGAGTATGAAGACGCGAACTATCGTGGATGAAAGTCAATCGTAGCGTTGTTGCAAGGCCAAGAATTAGGATGATTTATAGATTCTCTCATGCCGGCACCTTCGGTGTTTGCTTATTTGTTATGGCAGTCCTTGGGGTTCTCCACGAGAACTCTTTGATTACCGAAATCATGCATTCGTTTACTACCCTCAAGATCGTTTATCCGGACATGCAACTCTTACAGCCATTCGAAATCTGAAGTCTTCTTCTTTGGCTTTGAGTGAGTCGCGAACTTGTCGCACCAATGCATTGAAATCAGGCTCTTGTTCGATTCGATCGTTTTGCTCGGATGTGAAACTCATGCGCAAATCATATACTTGCAGTCGTCAATGTCCACAGAAACTGGCAGCCTCACGGGGCCGTCTTCGTTCGGCTTTGCCGAACTGCGCCGCGCCCCGCGGACATTTTGATTGAATTGAGGTGAGTGGAGATGACTGGCAGCCTCACGGGGAATCGAACCCCGATTTGCAGGATGAGAACCTGCTGTCCTAACCGTTAGACGATGAGGCCGTTAAAGACGCAATGAGCGACGGACGCAGAGTATAGAACGCAAGACGGCGCCTGAAAAGATACTCTGCTATACTCTTCGACATGCCTCTGACGCCACAGGAAAAGCAGCTGCTCCGGGAACATGAATCCCGGATGTCGCACGGCCACCGCCTCGGTCCCATCATTCACGACATCGTGTACGGAGGGAACGACGGTATCGTCACGACGTTCGCGGTCGTCGCCGGCACCGTCGGCGCGGGCATGGAACGGTACGTGGTGATCATCCTCGGTCTCGCGAACCTGTTTGCGGATGCCTCGTCGATGGCAACGGGCGCGTTTCTCTCGCTCAAATCCGAAGTTGACCAGCGCGCGCGATTGCGCAAGGAGGAACTTGCCGAGATCGACGCGGAACCGGAAGCCGAGAAACTGGAGATCAAGCGGGCTTACGGCAAGAAAGGATTCGAAGGCGAGAATCTCGACCGGGTTGTTTCGGTGATCACCTCCGATAAGGACGTCTGGGCCGATACGATGCTCATCGAGGAACACGGGATCGTGTCCGATACCGATGAGAAGCCGCTGCTGCACGCGGTCAGTACGTTCTGTTCGTTCGTCTTCTTCGGCGCGATTCCGCTCATTCCCTACCTCTTCAATCTTCCCGAAGAACGACGCTTCCCCGTGGCGATCGCCTCGACCTTCTTCGCACTCGCCCTGCTCGGCTTGGCGCGAAGTTACGTGACGCGTGAACGGCTCATCCGCGGTGCCGTGGAGATCGTTGGCGTGGGCGCGATCGGCGCGATCATCGCGTACGCCATCGGAGTGGGACTGAAGGGGATCGTGGGAGTTGCTCTCTAAAGAGAAATAAAAAATTAGAAATAAGAAATAAGAAACGTTTTTTATTTTCTTATTTCTTATTTTTTATTTTATTTTTACACAGCTGCCACATCACACACGCGTCTGTACGGACAGCGTCTGCACTTCTCAAGGGCCGGTGTCGGCCGGAAGTCCTTTTCCGTGATTCTCTCGGCAAGAACGCGAATGCTCTTTGCCGCATCATGCAGTTGCGATGCGTTGCGCGTGGTTGAGAGAGCCGTGATTCCGTCACGATTCAGAAACAGAAACACCAGTTCTTCCACGGGCTCTTCCCAGAGATCCCGCGCGGCGAGCGCGTAGATGGAGAGCTGCAGGTCCGCATCCACGCTCTCCTGCGGGCGGGGATCGCCGGTCTTGAAGTCGATGATGCGAAGGCCGTGTTCCGTCCTCTCGACGCGGTCGAATCTTCCGCTCAGCGTTTCGCCGCCTTCGAGCGTGCAGGTGAATCCCTTCTCGATCACGACGACCTCGTGCGGTTCGGTGCTCCACCAGGCGAAGAAATCGCGCAGGATGTTCTCGCCGATGCTCCTCTGGAAATCCGCCTCCACGCGCGTCGCATATCCTTCGACAATGAACGATTGGTGCCAGAGGCGTAATAATGTTTCTTCGGTCAGCGCGTTGCGCGTTACGGGTTGATCGTTTTTTTCAATAAACAATGCCAGTTGATTTGTGGAATCAACCCGTAACGCGGAACTCTCCATCAATTCTAATTCGCCCCACTTCTTGAGCGTGTTATGAATGCTGGAGCCGAAGCTCTCACCCGCCGACAGCGGCGCAGGCAACTTCTTCACGTATGCATACTCATACTGCCGCGGGCAGCGCCTGTACGTCTGCAGCTGGGAGTAGGAGAGGGGCACGGGGACAGTATAGCCGCCCGAGCGCCGTCTAGGACGTCAACGCGATCAGGATGTTGGACTGCTCTTCTCCGTATGTTTGTTTCTTCATGGAATCGGGAGCATTGTCGTATGTCGTTTGCGCATTGGCCGTCATGCCTTGAATGTTCGATCGCAGCGTATCGATCGTCTTCGCAAATTGTTCCCCCGTGAATGTTTCAGTTCCCACAAGCTCCGTCAGTGTTGCGACGCTTTTCTCCTGCTCGGCCGCGATGAGCATGCGTACAACCGTACGTTCGTGCTCGTCGGCGATGCCGCTGAAATTCACGTTTCTCAGCGATTGTTCCGCACGATGAACATCATGGCGGATTTCCGCAAGTACCGCTTCGTGCAGGGCGGCTTTCGTCTTTTCACGATAGTCGATTCCGGCATCCCGGCCCGCTTCGAACGCGGCTTGCATCTCGATTGCCGTCATCATCGGCTTGATGGATTTCTCGTACTCATTGAGCATCTTCCAGAGTTCGCCCCGCTCGGTTCGCGTGACGTCGACTTTCTCCAGATCGATGGTCATGTCGCCGCCGATCGACGGGAACGTGACGGTCAGGGGGAGATTCATGCTCCTGCGTTTTTCCTTGAGGGCAACGAGCTCCGCGTAGGCATCCGCATTGCGTAACGTGTCCGTCGTGACTCTGTCGAATGATCGGCCCGTCACGTTGCTGATGTAGGCGAGCTTACTTCTCACCGCGAGCTTCACGCGGTCCGCGTACTGCGCGTCCGTTTCGGCATGCATTTTCGGAAGCAATGTGGATCTGACGAGATAGGCGGCATAGATCTCGGAGCGGACATCGCTGTTCACCGCGTTCACTCCTTCCAGATTTCCCGCGAGCACCCCGGGCGATGCGGTGACGTTCGCCGCACTCACTTCGCCGACGTACCGTTCGATTTCCTGCAGGAGCGTGGCGGTATCGAGTTTCTTCCACGATTCGGCGGTTCTGTTCCATTCTTCCACGGATGCGTAGACGGCTTCGGTGTAGACGGATGCGGCAGCTACCGCCGCCCCGACGACGAGTCCGGCAGGACCGGCAAGCGCAAGAGTGGCGACGCCGCCGATACCCGCGGCTTTCAAGCTCCGTCCTCTTGCTTCCAGCCTGTCGATTTCAAGGGCATCTTGCTTCTTTCGGGCTTCCGCCAGCTGCACTTCGTTATCGATGACCAGATACGTATCGAGCAGGATGCCGAATCCCGCGAGTGCGGGTCCCGCCACTTTCCCCGCGATTCTTGCGGTTTCCTTTCCTCTGGAGAGAGCGCGCGCCGCGAACGTCCTGGCTCGCAGCAATGCCTGTGCTTCCTTGTTTCCGTTTTTTGCCGTTTCCCGGAGGAGCGGACTTTCCATCAACTTCGCGAGCCTTGCATCGTCGCCCGCGTTGCGTGCATCCGCAATGGCACTGAAGAGTTCATCTGTCGTCCGGGGCATGGCGTCGGCACTTTCCGTCACGGCATCCGAAGCTGTTCGCGCTTCTTTATCCAGCAGATTGTCGGGATCATACAGCCGCGGACCTTCCGAGGATGGAGCGGACGTACGTGGAGCAGGCTCCGGAGTCATGCGTTCCGCACCTGCGGCCTTGCGGACTGGAGATGCTTCAGTCAATTCCCCGGGAATATGGGGAGATGTAGCAGCACTTGTAGTGACAGTGTTTTTGGCTTGGGAAGGAATGAGATCATTGATGTACTTATCGGTCCATTTTTCAAATTCGGCAACCTCCAAATTGCTGTATTTTTTTAATTCTTTTAGACCTGATTTTTCCAAGTCTTTCGGGCTAAGTCTGTTGAGAGCCTTTGCAATCTTATTTGCCAATGCCTTCCTTGCATTGACTGCTTTTTCATACTCCTGCTCTGAAAAGAGCTTACCTTCGCCTTTGAACATTTGCATGATGTCGCAGTCTCGCATAAGGCTCTTCCAATACTTGAGACCTCTTTGAATACCTTCTGGCTTACCACTTAATCTCCACATTCGATATTTCCTCATTCCTTTGGCGACAATGTTTTGTCGAGCATATCGAATGTATACCGCCTCTCTTCCATGAGCTCCCCTAGCGGCAGTCCCACCGATGCTGAGAGCATCTGCAACCATATCAAGAGGCCCGCTTCCAATTTTTAATGCAGTGAAAAGTGCGTCTTTCCTGGTAAGTGGGATTTGCAAATGACCTCTTGCGAGAAGATTAAAGGCGGTTTTTCCCATAAAGTAAGCAGCTCCTGCCTGCCCATACACAAGCCATATGTCCTCGTCTTTTTCTCCCGTTGCACCCCACTTGAGGAATTTTTCTATCGAGAGCCCTGGAAGGACAATTGTTCTGCTAGCAACATGAAGAACAGTCATGCCATTTTCTACTGCAAGAATGGCGCCAGATACGATGAAGTGTTGCATCGCTTCTGATAGATCGTCTTTGCTGAAAAGATCAATCCAAAATTTTCCATCTCGGTAGAGAGTGTCAGCCACTTCTGCGCCGGTAGATGCGAGTTCTGTACCAGCTCCAGTTGCTATGTCCCTTATTGCACCTGCACCGCCTGCAATATTCTCTGATGTGCTTTGGAGGTTCTCAGTGATGTCATTGATGGATTGCGAGTGCTGATAGAGCTTATATGCTCCCCAACTCGCAATGCCAAGTACCGGTACCCACAGGAGCCATTTTGGAAAACCGTTGCGTTCTTTTTCTCGTTCTCCTCCTTCTGCCTTTGATTTACGGAAGGCAAGATAGGCAAGCAGTGCCGCCGCTCCCAATGTCAGAGTCGCAACCGTTGCCTTCTTTGTGGATGACCACTTTGTGACATCGAGCTGTTCCTTGGCCCATTCCTTCGTTTTCGACGCGTACACTTTCATGGTGTCAACGAATCCTTGAGGAGGCGTGCTCGGTAATTCCTCGTTGGTTTCTTCCGTCTGTGTCGTTTCGCTCGCACGTGCTTCGGCCGATACCGATACGTGTGCCGTCTCCAATGACTTTCTCCATGTTTCCACCTGTGCCTTCAATCGCGATGTCTCTTCATTTTGTTCCGTCGCGCTGATCTGCTTTTCCAGGTTCCGCAGATTGAGAGAGATCAACTCCTGCTGCTTTTTGTCGAGCTTCGAAAGTTCTTCGCCGACCGCATCGAGAATGTCGGGCGCATCTTTGTGCTTATCAAGAAGATCGCGCGCATTCACCGGTTCCTCGGCGCGGAGCGCTTCCAGGAACACGGCCGCTTCCTGTTGTGCCGCAGGATTGTTTCTCATCGGGAGTGGGGGAATTCCTTGTCCGTGATGCCTTTGAGAAGGCCGTAGATGCTCTGACCTATTCCCTGGAGTGTTTTCCCAAGGGAGTAGCCCGTCGCTTTCGCTCCGAAGACGGCCGTGTCCGTCGTGATTTCCACGGTATTACCGATAGCGCGAAAGATTTTGTCGCGTGTGCGCATCGAGGCTGTCTCCACGACGTCCGATGCCGGCACTTCTGACGTTGGCAATCGCTCATGCGTCATGCTTGGGCGGGGGAATGTTCATTCCATTCTCTTCCGTCGTGCTCCCACAGATGCACGTCGGTTTCGCTGATCACGGCGAAATTCTCCACCTTCTCTTTCAGCGCCGCCTGATTCATATCACCGTCGAGCGCTTTGTAGTTCACGAAGAGCGTTCCGTTTTCCAGCTTCGCGAAGCCGGCGTTCGTGCCGGCATTCAGCGCGTCGAGTTTCACCGAGCGGATGCGCGTGCTCGGCAGGAACGTAAGGGCGTGTGCCAGACGTTCTTGCGTCATGTTCGTACCGTCGATCGAAGCCTTCACGTCGATGCCCTGTTCACCTCCCGACACTTCCAATGTGTCCGACGGCGTGATCGTTTTCACGTTCTCGTGTTCCGCGATGACGGGCAACAGATTTCGGAGCGCTTCGCCCTGCGCCGTGAGCGTGAAGCTTCCGTCTTCCTGCTTTGCGAATGCGGCTTCCGGCAGACGTGCCGTGATACCTCCGTCCTTCCGTTCCAGAGTCGCTTCGCTCTCGGTAACTTCGATGGCGGATGTGCCGGGAAGGAGTCCGTGCGTCGTCGCGTATTCCCTGAATGCGGAGGCAAGCTCTTCGCGTGCTTCCGTCTGTACGCGTTCCTGTTCCTGCTGTGCCGTCTCCGCTGCCTGCTGTGCGATCATCGAGGAAAAGTCCGGCGGCGGCCCTGCGGATTCCGGCGGATTCTTCATCCACTCTTTGTACGCCGTTTCCCACGCGGGCATTGCCGCGCTGATCGTCTCACGATCGTACCCTTCGGCTTTCGCCTGTTCACGAGCTTCGTATGCGCGCATCTTGAACGCAGCATTGCGGAAGAAGGTCATGCCGGGTGTGGCGCCCATTGCATCCAGCTTTCCGGCCAGAAGGGGGATAAGCAACGGGAAGAGGGAAGAGACATCCATGCCGAATCCTTCCGCCATTCTGCCGAGGCCGCTTTTTTCCAGGAAGGAACCGAGGCCTTCGCGAACTTTTTCGCCGAGCGTCATCACCGATCGCAGTGCTTCCTTCTCGTCATTCGTGTCCGTGACGGTCATCTGCCGCAGGCTGTCCAGCGTCACTCTTCCTTCGGTGAGGCCACTTACGAGTGCAGCGGGATCGAGATCAATGCCCGACAATGCTTCGTCAACGAGCGCATTTTTGATCTCCAGAAACTTCGCGAACCTCTCGTTCCGCGCAAGATGCGAAGATTCCACCTCAATGCCCTGTACGGCTTCGACGTACTTCTTAACCGCGGGCGTCAGGCCTTCCGTGAGAATCTTGCGGACCTGTTCGTCGCTCTCCGTTGACGCTTCGTCAGTCTCCCGAGGCTCATCGCTCTCTTCTTCCTGCAGTGCGTCCGCCGCCTCGTTCGCAGCTATCTGCGCGCGCAGACGCTCCAGTTCGTCACGCACGTCACCGGCGTGTTCCGATAAGGACTCAAAACCTTCAGGCATAGGAGTGGATGTGAATTTCTTAGTATTATACATGATTTTTCTCTCTTTTAAAAGGACTTCCCGAACGGCAAAGAGAGTCAGTCGCAGTACGACTACATCGGCGCATGTCGGCCCTTCTTCACTATTCCTTCACCATTCTTTTTGCTAGGATATCGCGCGTTCTTCCCCCGCGTTTTCCCATGCATGTCGAACACTACGAAAAAGGCGTCCGATACACCGATAAAGACCTTCTGCTGCTTGCCAAGAAGCTCGGCAAGCTCGCCACCTACTGCCGTCGTCTGAAGGACGAGGGATCGAAGATCCGCGTGGAATCCGAAAGCAGGAACACGAAGAAGCAGAACGACCAGGTGAAAGTGATGGTGACGGTTCACCTTCCGAAGAAGATTCTCCGCGCGGAATCCAGGAAGCCGCGTGCGCTCGATGCTCTTGATCGCTGTATCGAGAAGCTCGAACCGCAGATCAAACGGTACAAGGAATCGCACACACAACGGGGTCGAATGCAGAAACTTCGTTCCGCGTTCCGCCGCTCGTGACGCGCTCGCTTGCCGTTCTCGCGGGCACGCTCGGAACGTTCCTTGTTCCGTCTTTTCTTGCCGTGGCGCAAGATGCGCCGCCGGACGTGCCGCGCGCAGTTATCTCGGGACCGTCCGAAGTGCAGGTGGGACGCACGATCGTTCTCGACGCGTCGGCGAGTAGAACCGCAAGCGGAGCAATCACGTACGAATGGCATCAGGACCAGTTTACCCAGTCGATCAGCCGTTCCGTGGAAGCGCTGTTCACGCCCGAGGAACCGGGCGAGTTCGTCATCCGCCTCGTCGTCAGACAGGAGATCGACGGGGAAACGTTCGAGTCCGAGACGGAGCGCACGATTACCGTTTTCACGCGCAAAATCGTCGTCATCGCCGACCAGAGCGTCTCGTCGGACAAGCTCTCCGTGCATCAGGAAACCGCCGCGGAGCAAGGCGTCTTCCTGCAGGTACTCAAGCCTCCCGTGTCGGCCATTCCGCTCGGTGTCGAAGAGTCTCTGGTGCAGCTTCTGGGCGATCAGTTCGACAGGCTTGCGAACGCCGACGCGGTCGTGCTGTGGACGGGCGATCCCATCGCAGGCATGCAGGCGCTCATGCGCGCCTCGCGTAGCGATGCCGAGCGCCTGCAGACGCTGCAGAATCTCTCGCTCGTCGTCATCAGCGAGGGGAGTCTGCACACGTTGGGCCGTGCCGTGCGCGGTCCGTTTTCCGTCATGCAGCCCGCGAATCTCCTGCTGACGCGCAACGAATCGATCAATCCGCTCCTCTCGGCGACCGACATCACGAACTTCATCGACACGCTGCAGCAGCGCGACATCGAGACGGTGGCGCTCGATGCGTCTTCGCTCTCCGTGCGTCCGTGGAACGTGCTGTCGCTCCTCGTGAACTACATGTTGATGCACGGCATTTCCAGTCAGACCGTGATTCTTCTGCTCATGCTTCCCGTCATCGCGACGATCCTCGCGTTCTTAAAGCAGGTGATCGGCGTGACGACCTTCGGTCTCTACACGCCGTCGATCATCGCACTCAGCTTCTTGGCGCTCGGCTGGCCCATCGGCATCGTGTTCCTCTCCTTCATTCTCTTCGGCAGTTACGTCTCCCGCAAAGTCATGAAGCGGTGGCGTATTCTCTACATCCCCAAAATCGCCATCGTCCTGAGCGTCGTGAGCATCATCCTCCTTCTCGCGCTTGCGCTCGGTGCGTCATTCGGCATCGTGCTGGCGCCGGATACGATTTTCGTCCTGCTCATCATGTCGACGCTCTCGGAAAGCTTCCTGACGCTCGAAGGGACCGAGGGCATGCTGTCCGCTCTCTACGGCATCGTCGAAACCGTTCTCGCCGCGCTGCTCTGCGTCTTCATCGTGCGTCTTCCCATGTTGCAGTCGTTCATCCTCGCGTACCCCGAGAGCATCCTCATGACGCTGCCGCTCAACTTCCTCCTCGGCCGCTACTCCGGTCTGCGACTCATCGAGTACTTCCGCTTCCGCGAAGTGTTCTCGCATCTCCAGGAATGACTCGTCGCCTGCACGCTACCGCCTGCAACGTTGTGAGCTTGTAGGGTTCCGAGGAAAGCACTTTTTCTCTGCTATACTGATCCCTCATGGCCGTTCTCCCGTTCCTCTCCACGCGCGGCGTCCTCGGTCTCAACGCCCGCAATCTCCTCTACGTCAAACCCTTCAATCCGCGTTCGGTGACGGCGTTCGCCGATGACAAGTTGCGTACGAAGCTGTTTTTGGCGACGCGCGGCATCCCCGTGCCGAAGGTGTATGCGACCATCTCCTCGCGCGACGAACTCCGCGCGTTCGATTTTTCCAAGCTGCCCGACGAGTGCGTGCTGAAGCCGAACTACGGGTACGGCGGCGAGGGGATTCGTATCCTGCGCGGAAAGAAGAAAGGAATGTTTCTTGAGAAGGGAAAACATCCGGTGACGCGGCAAAACCTCTTCGAGCACATCGAGGATATTCTCGACGGAAAATTTTCCGTGAACGGACGCAACGATACGGCGTTCTTCGAGGAACTTCTCATTCCCCACTCCTGCTTCGCGCGTTTCCGCCCCGCCGGATTGCCGGACCTTCGCATCGTGGTCTTCAACCTCGTGCCGATTATGGCCATGCTGCGTATTCCCACGGCCGAGAGCGGCGGCAAGGCAAACATGCATTTGGGCGGTATCGGCATCGGCATCGATCTCGCGAAGGGCGCCACCACGTTCGCGGCGCAGCGGAACAAGACCATTCAGGCGCTGCCGCACGGCGGAGAGTTCGCCGGCATGAAGATTCCCTTCTGGGACGACATCCTCCTCGCATGTTCCCGTATTCAGCAGGTGACGAATATCGGGTATCTCGCGGTGGACATGACGATTGATGAAGAGGGTGGCCCCAAGCTTCTGGAGGTCAATGCCCGTGCTGGACTCAGCGT
The DNA here is from genome assembly GCA_964460475.1 of uncultured Candidatus Peribacteria bacterium. Classification (GTDB taxonomy): domain Bacteria; phylum Patescibacteriota; class Gracilibacteria; order Peribacterales; family Peribacteraceae; genus CAYWPP01. The sequence goes on along the minus strand of CAYWPP010000004.1, from coordinate 54,131 downwards.
GCAGATTGCGAATCTCGCTCCGCTCCGCTCCCGTCTGGAACGTGTTGCAGGCCTCAGTGTGCCGACTCCGGAGAAAGGCGTGCTGCTCGGCAAGGAACTCTTCGGCCAGACGTCCGCGCCGCGCGCATCGCAGGTCGACATGCCCACGCTGGGACTGACGGAAACCATCACCATTCCCGATGAGGATGAGAACATCGAAATCGCCTGCCACATCCATGCCAAACATGAGCGAACGGCTTTCGCCCCCGATCTCGTGGATGAGCTTCTGGAGCGCGGCGTTCTGGAACCGGAGAACGAAACGGAGGGCACGTATCGCGTGCGGTTCCTGCTTGGCGGCAAGAAAATCCAGACGATTATCGTCAGCAAGCACATCGATTCGCCGGTGCGCGTGTCGCTCGGCAGGCGCGATCTGAAGGGATTCCTCATCGATCCGAACAGGCGGGAGCCCCGGAGCATCGCCGGACCGAGAACGAAAATCAAAGCCGATCTGCACAGCGCGGACAGGCAGCTTGCCGAGTTGCATCGTGAAATTCCGCTCCTGAAAGCGTTGCGCCCGCTGGAAGCGTCGACACACCTCGCGCGCCTTCGCACGGATTGCGCCTATGAGCCCCACTTCTCCTACGCGCCGACGGAACTCGATTTCCCGGAAACACGCGAGAGAGTGCGCGCAGTCCGTACCGATGACACGCCGCTCGGCACTCTGCTCGGTAAGAAGAAGCGAGAGCTGCTGCTGCGTCTCGATCTCCTGGAGTCACGCGGCAATAATGACGCATTCACGCATTTCTCGACGGATCTGTACGGCGTTCCTACTCCCGATCTTATCGGAGAGGCGGAGCGCGCGCTCCGACATCGCGACGCATGCGATCTGCCTCCGCGCGAGAAAGATCTCCTCTCGGCACAGAAAGTGCAGAAACGATTCGCCGCGGTGCTGGAACGCTACGGATTGCATGACTGGGAGGTGCGGATCAAAGCGCAGCTTTCCGCGGATTGTGCGGTGGGAGGCCGCAGCGTCTTTCTGCGGGAGGACGCGATGTTCGAGCCGGTGCACGTCGACGCCCTCATCGCGCACGAGATCGAAGCGCACGTCCTGACATCGGAGAATGCCGGGCATCAGCCCTACCAATTGCTGCAGGTCGGTTGTGCCGGATACCTCGATACGCAAGAGGGGCTTGCGGTGTATCTGCAGAATCGCGTGCTTCCCGATTCGCATGATAAGCGATACTGGGCCCCCCGCGGCACGCTCGGCGTCGAGTACGCGCTCCACCACGGTTTCCGGGAGACGCGGGAATATCTGGAAGAACTCGGCTTCTCTCCGGAGAAAGCTTTGCGGAAAGCCTGGACGCTCAAGCGGGGAATGGGCGACACCGCGCAGCCCGGCGCCTTCACCAAGGACGTTGCGTACTTCCGTGGATACCGGGATATCGCCGCGTTTGCCGACAGCGGCGGGGATTTGCGGCGTCTGTACGTGGGACGTCTTGCGCTCAACGATCTTCCCGTCATCGAATCGCTCCCCGGCATCGTTCCGCCCATTCTGCTACCCGACTTCCTGCGGCCGAAAGAGCGCAAGAAGAACGAGCGTAAGAAGTGAAGCCCTCCTGCCTTCACGATCGTGGCATTCGAAAGATTTGCCGAGATCATGAGGACACATGCGTCCCCGATCTGACGATCGGAGCTTCCTGCAACGCCGAGTGATCAGTTCTCCTCCCCGCTCCACGACACTCTGTCGAGTTCCGGCAGAACCAGCATCCATGTCTGCCCTTTTGCGAATCTCACGTTCTCCCCCTGTTTGTCGAGAATCCGAAAGCGTCCCGCGTCATCCTCTTTCTCCCACGTGGCGCGAATGACGTTACCGTTGCGGAAGAGAAGCGCTTCCCCGCTTCCCCGTAGGGGGATCGTCAAGCGCCCGAATTCCCCCACGCCGGTAATGGGGGATTCGAGGATCAAAACATTCGCGGGTCGCGCATCGGTCACGATCCCTCCGTTCGTGCGGGTGTAGGTTTGCTTCCTCGCGTCGAAGGAGAAGGAGACGTTGTGCAGGCTGCTGAAGAAATTCACGTCGATGTTCCGCGCGTCTTCCTGCGATCCCCGCCGTGATCCCTCCTCGAAGAGCGGCCATGCCGACGTCGGCGATTCCTCCGGAAGCGCCAGGGAGAGCTGTTCCTCGGAGAGGAAGACGTTGTGGGGAGCGGGAATGTCGCTGCGGCGATAATTGGCGCGACCGCCGCCGAAGGACAGAAGATTAACCGTCGTCAATTCCTCCCCGTACAGCCGGGCTTTCTCGAAGGCTTCCGGACTGCCGCCGGCATGGATGATCGTGCCCGCGTAGGGGAGCGCGCCGCTCACGAAGTACGGTCGCAACGAGCGTATCGGTCCGACGGACGAGGGAAGACGGTTGATGTCGAAGAAGACCGCGAATCGCGTGATGCCTCCTTCCACGACCATCTCCTCGATGAGCAGTGCATCCGCCAATCCTTCCTGATGCGGGCGGGCATCTTCCTGGTTCTCGACGATGACGGCGACGAGCGCGCGTTCCGACCGACCGGGAGGAAAGAGGCTGAGCTTCGAAAGAACGTTCCTGATGGAAAGGCGCTGTTCTTGCCGCGTTTCCGACGACAGATCTTCGCGTGGCACCGAACCCGCGAATCGCACGTGCGCAGCTACGATCAATGCGGTGACCGCGGTCGCAATGCCAATGGCAAGAGCGGGGAACAGGCGCATGCGCAAGCGCTGATGTGAGTCGCTACTCCTTTTTGTCGCTCTTCTCCGTCGCTCCTTCCTTCTCGCCCTCTTCGGTCTGCTTCTCTCCACCTTCGCCTTCGGCTTTCTCGCCGGCTCCTTCTTCTCCCTCCGCGGCGGGCTTCGGCTCCTCTTCAATCGCACGCGGTTCCTGTACGGTCGCGACGACCTTGTCCGTGGATTCCTTGACCGTCACGCCCTGCGGCACGGCGATGTCGGCGACGGTGATGCTGTCGTGGAAATTCTCCAGCTTCGCGATGCTGACCTGGAAATCGTGAGGGATATCCTTTGGCAGACACGTCACGGTCAGTTCGCCGAGGACCGTCACGAAGATCGCCCCGAGGTTCTTCACGGCGGGGGATTCGTCGATGAAGCGCACGGGCACATGCGTGGTGACTTCCTTGCTCATATCGACGGCGAGGAAATCGATGTGGTCGTACCGGTCGGAGATCGGATTCCACTCGATACTGTGGAAGAGCACGGGAATGTTCTTTCCGTCGAATTCCAGCTCCACGATGGTGTTTTCCCCCGCCTTGGCGTACACGCGGTGCACATCCTGCTCGCGACACTGCAGGAGCGTATTCTTCACGTTTCCGTACACCACGCACGGCACGATGTTCTGCGCTCGAAGCTGCTTCGCGCGCGCATCGGTCTTGCGCTCTTGTACGGTCAGGGTGAGTACATCGGCCATAAAGGTTCATGCAGCCTAGGCGAACGCCTCATTCCGGTCAAGACCCGGTAAGGGCTTTACGGCGTTCTTCCTGCGCTCGCGGCCATTTCCGGAAGTACCGGATGCCGCTTCGCAGGTGAATCCTGCCCGTTTTCTTCCAGAGGAGGGAGAGAATGCCTCCTTCGCTCAAGCGCCGCGGTTTATCGGAGACATGTATGCCCGGTGCGTACACGACGCGTTTGCCCGCTTGCCACACGCGTCGGCAGAGGTCGATGTCCTCGAAGAACAGGAAGAAGCGCCCGTCGAATCCGCCCAGCTGCTCGAAGAACGACTTTTCGATCATGAGGCATGCTCCGGCCACCCAGTCGACGTCCTGCATCGCGGACATGCCGCCGGAGACCGGAGTGTTCTTGTGTCTTTCGTGCCACGTTTTTGCCGCGATGCGCTTCATGAAGAGCTCGAGCACGGTCGGAAACGAGCGGGCGGACGGGCGGACGGTTCCGTCCGGATAGAGGAGTGCAGGGGCCACGATGCCGATGTCCGGATGGCCTTGCAGTATGTCCGCAAGATCCCGTACCGCAGTCTCGGGCGGAGTATTGTCCGGGTTGATGAAGAGTACATACCGGCCTCGTGCCGCGCGCATACCGACGGCGTTGCCGCGCGCATACCCGACGTTGCGCCCGCACTCGACGACGCGCACCCGCGGCTCATCCTTCCATGCGGCGCGAAATACTCCGATGGACTCATCGTCCGAGTGATTGTCCACCACGATGATTTCCAGTTCGTCTGCCATCGTTTGCCGGAGCAGGGCACGCACGCACGTCAGGGTGTCCTTCGGCGAACGATAGTTGAGGACAATGGCGGAAACGCTGGGGTTCACGGCTGCTATGATACAGATACAGGAGAATGCTAGAGGTAAAAAATACTAAAATACTAAAGTACTAGAATACTAAAAAGACGTTCGAAAGTCCGAGATAGACGAAAAAAGATGCGAAACAGCTATATGAGAGAAGAAACAAATATTTTTTTGTTTTTCATTCTTTTCCCATATTGAGAAGCTTCTTTCGCCCTTTCTGCCTTTCGTTCTTTCCCCCTTTCTCTAGTATTTTAGTGCTCTAGCATTTTAGTGCTCTAGCATTTTAGCATTTTTCTCTCTGATGGTTTCCAAAAAGAAACGTGTCGGCAAGAAGCAGGAGGATGCGCTTGCGATTCTCCGTCAACGCATCGCGCAGGCTCCGCAGAGCCCCGGCATCTACAAGTGGCTCGATAAGGACGGCGCGGTGCTCTACGTCGGCAAGGCGAAGAATCTGCGCAACAGGCTCAGGAGTTACGTACAGCCGGGGCAGAAACACTCGCCATGGAAAGACATGATGGTGCGCCAAATCCGCGACGTGGATACGACCGTGGTGAATTCCGATCTGGAAGCAATCGTCCTCGAAACCAATCTCATCAAAGAACTCAAACCCAAGTACAACATCATGATGAAGGACGACAAGCACTACGTGTACGTACGCATCACGATGAAGGATCCGTATCCACGGATCGATATCGTCAGGAAAATGGAAGACGACGGCGCGCTGTACTTCGGTCCGAAGACGAGCGCAGAGCAGGCGCGGTCGACGCTGGGGTTCCTCCGCAAACTTTTTCCGTTTCGCACGTGCACCATGGAGATCATGCCGAAGGAACCCTCATCCGAGGCGACGATTCCTCTGGCCGTTACCTGCCTGCACCGCGACCGTCCGACGCCGTGCCTCGATCACCACATCAAGCAGTGCTGTGCGCCGTGCGTCGGCAAAGTGACTCCGGCACAGTATCGCGAGCGTGCCATCGACGGCGTCATTGCGTTTCTGTCCGGCAAACGTGACGATGCCGAGAGAATGCTGGAGGCGAAGATGAAGCAAGCCGCGGAAGAGAGAAAATTCGAGCGGGCCGCGGAGCTGCGCAATCAGCTGCAATCGCTGCGTGCCATGAACGAAAAGCAGCTCGCGTCCGATACGTCCGGCGATGACGCCGACATCATCGGCGTCGCGCTGCATACGAACCGCGCGACGGTCGTCCTGTTTCGCCAGCGCGACGGCAAACTCCTCGCCGAGGAGAATTTTTCCCTGCAAGGAAATGCCGACAGCGTCGCCGAAGTGCTCGATCAGTTTCTGCCGCAGTACTATCTCGCCGCTTCGGATCTTCCCGATCAGATCATTCTCTCGGATGAACCCGGCGAAGCCGACGCTCTCGTGCGACTTCTGAACGAAAGGCGCGGGAAGAAAACGACCATCCGCGTTCCGCAGCGCGGCAAAAAATCCTCTCTCCTTCTTCTTGCGGAAAAGAACGCACGGTGGAAGGCCGAGCAGAGCGAGGCGAAGTGGGAGGCGGATGCCCGCCGCGTCGATGCCGCGCTCACCGGACTGCAGGAGGCTCTCGAACTGTCGGCCCCGCCGCGTCGCATCGAGGGGTACGACATCTCGCATCTCGGCGGCACCGAGACCGTTGGAAGCATGACCGTGATGATCGACGGTAAGCCGCGTCGCGACCACTACCGTTCGTTCACGATCCGGTCCCTGAAGGAAGGGGACATCGATGACTACGCCTCCTTGCGGGAGGTACTCCGACGCAGACTCGCGTACCTGTCCCTCGATCTGAAAACCGAGCAGCAACGATGGAAAGATGAAGGAGTCGTCATCGGCAAGGCGCGCAAGGCGGACGTTGCCCGCGTGAAGGAAATTCTGAAAGAGGAGAAGATATTCGAGGCCGCCGATTTGAAGCCGGCGGATCTTCTCGTCGCGCGCAGAGGCGACGAGATCGTCGGGTGCGTCCGTCTCTTTGCGCATCCCAAGAGTGTCACCGAGCTCACATCCCTGTGGGTTCATGCTTCCCTCAGGGGCAAGGGACTCGGCAGATTGCTCGCGCGCCTCATGCTGCGCCGCGTCAAGAAGGGGAAAGTGTACGTCACGATCGACGTTGCGTCGGAACAGTACTACGCGTCGCTCGGTTTTCAACACGTTATCACCGAGCCGTCCGTGCTTCGCGAGCGGTTGGATACGCATCATAAAGCCGATGCGGCACAACCGCGCGGCCTCGCCATGATGTACCAAGCGAAGTCCAATGCCCCGGACCCTTCCTTCACGCAGCGCCCCGATCTTCTGCTGATCGACGGGGGAAAGGGCCAACTCGGCGTCGCCGTCGAGGTTCTCGATTACCTGTCGCTCTCCATTCCCGTCGCGGCGCTCGCGAAGAGGGAAGAGGAGCTCTTCGTGCCGGGGAACAGTCACCCCGTCGATTTCCCCAAGGACGCGCCGGCGCTCTTCCTGCTTCGTCGTCTGCGTGACGAAGCGCATCGTTTCGCGAACTCGCTCCGCGAGAAGAAGGGTCTTGCCGCGGGTCGCCGGTCGGTGCTCGATACGATCCCCGGTATCGGTCCCGCGACGAAGAAGAAGTTGCAGAAGATGCATCCTACGATCTCTTCCCTCCGGAATGCCGATGACGAGTCGCTCCTGACGATTCTCTCCGCGGCGCAACTTTCTGCCCTGCACGTCGCGTTGCGGCATGAGGAAGAGCGACCGTGATGTTTCCCCTACGGGACGACCGTCTGCTGCCTGCGTGCAAGACGGATTTGTTGCGTCACTCACCGAGGCGGCATAAGATAATTGTCTGTTTTCTCCCTCACTTTTCCCACTCCTCACTATGAAAAAACTTCCTCTCCTCCTTGGTGCGCTCGGCGGCGGTCTTGCAGGATACCTGTTCTCGAATAAGCCGCTTCGCGATCAACTTGCGAAGACGAAAGACGCGAAAGCCGCGGCACAGATCCTCGGCAAGCATCTTGCCAAAGACGGCGAACGCATCGCGAAAGACGTGAAGGAGTTCGTCGAGAGCGATACCGTGCAGGGCGGCATCAAGAATGCGAAGAAGTACGCCAATGATCAGTACAAGAAGGCGAAGACCGAAATCAAGAAGCTCGGTTCCGAAGGAGCCACGGCCGCCAAGTCCACGGCGCGCAAAGCCAAGAGAAAGATCACGTCCAAGGTGCGCGTAGTGGGTTCCGCGAAGTAAACGGCATCTTTCCGACGATTTTCCCTTCCCCGCCTTCCTTCCTCTTCGGTAGGATAGGCGGGAATTCTTCTTACTTCTTCCACTTTTTCACATGTACGCTTTCGCCGTCGATCCGTTCTCTTCCCTGCTCGTCGCCGTTCTTGCCTGCGGCGTGCTGGCGCTCTTCACCGCGTTCGTCTTCCGCATTCAGATCGGTTTGATGGATGCGGGAACGGAGAAGATGCGCACTATCGCGTCGGCCATCCGCGCGGGAGCCATGGCGTTCCTGTGGAAGGAGTACCAGGTGATCATGCTCTTCATCCTCGTTGTCGGAGGACTGCTTTACCTCTTTATCGATACCGGTTTCGAGGGAGTGCAGAACGGCGCATGGCAGCTGCCGCTCACCATGTGCAGCTTCATCGCGGGCGCGCTCCTCTCGGTCCTTGCGGGCTTCATCGGCATGCGCACCGCAACCGCCGCCAACGTCAGGACGACGAACGCGGCACGTTCGAGCCTTAGCGCGGCGCTTCGGGTCGCGTTCCTCTCGGGGGCCAACATGGGGCTCTCCGTCGTCGGTCTCGGTCTGCTCGGCCTCGTCGGATGCTTGATGATCCTCATGCAGCGGTACGGACTTCTTCTTGAGGATGCGCTTCGCGTGATGACCGGCTTCAGCTTCGGCGCGTCGTCGGTCGCGCTCTTCGCCCGCGTGGGCGGCGGCATCTACACGAAGGCGGCGGACGTGGGTGCGGACCTCGTCGGAAAAGTGGAGAAAAACATTCCCGAAGATGATCCCAGGAATCCGGCGGTCATCGCCGACAACGTCGGTGACAACGTCGGTGACGTGTCGGGCATGGGCGCGGACCTGTTCGAGAGCTACGTCGGCTCGCTCATCGCGGCCATGATTCTCGGGCTCACGTTCCCGGGCAACACCGTAGAGAACGGTGCCGTGATCTTCCCGCTGCTCATGGCCGGCATCGGCATCATCTGCAGCATCATCGGTACGTTCTTCGTTCGCACCCGCAAGGGCAGCAAGAACGTGCACGGCGCCCTGAAGCGCGGGCTCCTGATCAGCTCCTTCCTCGTCGTCATCGCGGCGTACGTGCTGAGTCAGCGTGTCTTCGACAGCTCCATCATCGCTTTCTCCGTCTTCACCGCTTTCGTCTCGGGCCTCGTGGTCGGCGTGATTATCGGCTGGCTCACCGAGTACTACACGTCCGCCGAGTACGGACCCGTGAAGAAACTCGCCGCAGCCTCCAAAACCGGCGCCGCGACCATCATCATCAGCGGACTGGCGCTCGGCTACATGTCCACCGCCCTGCCCATCATCTTCATCTGTATCGCCATCGCCATCGCCTTCATGCAGGCGGGGCTCTACGGCATCGCCATCAGCGCGGTCGGCATGCTCTCGACGCTCGGCATATCGCTTGCCATCGATGCGTACGGTCCCGTCGCGGACAACGCCGGCGGCATCGCCGAAATGAGCAAGCTGCCGAAGCAGGTGCGCGCCCGCACGGACGAACTGGATTCGGCGGGCAATACCACCGCGGCGATCGGCAAGGGCTTCGCCATCGGCTCCGCGGCGCTCACCGCGCTTGCGCTCTTCTCGGCGTACACGGGAAGCGCACAGCTTGAAAGTATCGACATCTCGAGTCCGTTCGTGCTGATCGGCTTCTTCATCGGCGGCATGTTGCCGTTCGTCTTCACCGCCATGACCATGAACGCGGTCGGACGCGCGGCGTTCGCCATGATCGAGGAGGTGCGCCACCAGTTCAAAACGATCAAAGGCCTCATGGAAGGCAAGGCGGAAGGCGATCCCGCTCGTTGCGTATCTATCGCGACGGGTGCGGCGATTCGCGAGATGGTGCTGCCCGGTCTTCTGGCCGTGGCCGCTCCGGTCCTCACGGGCCTGACGCTCGGCGCGGAAGCGCTCGGCGGATTGCTTGCAGGTTCGCTTCTTGCGGGCGTGCTGCTTGCGATTTCCATGGCGAACAGCGGCGGTGCGTGGGACAACGCGAAGAAGTACATTGAGGCCGGACATCACGGCGGGAAGGGAAGCGACGAGCACAAAGCCGCGGTCGTGGGCGACACGGTGGGCGATCCCTTCAAGGACACGTCGGGACCGTCCATCAACATCCTCATCAAGCTGATGACGATCATCTCGCTCCTGACGGTGGGGTTGTACTCATAATGACGGATATGCCGGTGCGTGGAGACTCTCTCGCAACACGCAAAAAGAGAGTCTCTTACGCCTAGCACCTGGTGATTCCAATGAATGGATGATACCCGGTGGTGCTAGAACGAAGAGACCCTGTACAAGAAGGAACATCATGTTCTTTCTTGTGGTTCCATCATAGGAAATTCGCCGCCCGGCGCAACACCTGTTTCAACTTGATTTTGGCGTTTTCCTCCGTATAATTCTCGGCGGGCTCCTCTTGTGGTGAACGAGGTCGAACCACTCCCCCGGAAGGATTGCCCAGGTTTTCTATGATTCCACCGAAGCAGAAGACACGGACACCCCCAGAGATCCCGCAAGGGAAGAACGAGAAGAAGACTCCGGCCGCGGGACGCGCTCCCGCCTCTTCGCGCTACATCATCGTGACGGGCGGGGTGTGCAGTTCGCTCGGAAAAGGTATCGCGACCGCCAGTATCGGTGCGATCATGAAGGCCTGCGGGTTCAAAGTGTTCGTGCAGAAGCTCGATCCGTACCTGAACGTCGACCCCGGTACCATGAGTCCGTTCCAACACGGCGAAGTCTTCGTCACGGACGACGGCGCGGAAACCGACCTCGACCTGGGGCACTACGAACGGTTCATCGACGAACCGATGAGCAAACTCTCCACGGTGACCACGGGAAAGATCTACACCGACGTGCTCGCGCGCGAGAGGAAAGGCGACTTCCTCGGCGGGACGATTCAGGTGGTGCCGCACATCACGGATGCCATCAAGCGTTCCATCATGCAGGCAGCCGAGAAGAACGGAGCCGACATTATGATGGTGGAGGTCGGTGGCACGGTCGGCGACATCGAAGGCGAGCCGTTTCTGGAGGCGATCCGGCAAATGCGTTCCGATCTCGGCAACGATCGCATCTTCCACGTGCATCTGACGCTCCTGCCGTACCTGAAGGGTTCCAAGGAACTGAAGACGAAGCCGACGCAGCTTTCCGTGCGTGAACTTCGGCGCATCGGCCTGCAACCCGACATGATCCTCGCGCGTGCGGACTACAAGATTCCCGCCGAACTCCTCGACAAGATCGCCCGGTTCTGCGACGTGGACCGTCGTGCGGTCATTCCCGCCCAGACCGTGAACTCGATTTACGATGTGCCGCTCAATCTTCAGAAGTACGACATCGCGCAGATCATCGGGTCACGGCTTGCGCTCGGCCACATTGCGCCCGATATGTCGGAGTGGGAGAAGGGCAGGGGTCGGTACGAGGATGCGGATGGCGATGTGAAGATTGCGCTCGTCGGCAAGTACACCGGACTTGATGATGCGTACCTGAGCGTGATCGAGGCGCTGAAGTCGGCGGCCGTCCACTACGGACGCAAAGCCGAAATCGTCTGGGTGAGCAGCGAGAAGCTCGAAGAGAACGACAAAGAGACATGGGATGCGCTCAGGTCTTGCGACGGCATCCTCGTGCCGGGCGGATTCGGCATCCGCGGTATCGAGGGAAAGATCGCAGCCGCCCGCCATGCCCGTACTCATAAGATTCCGTACCTCGGCCTCTGCCTGGGTTCGCAGATTCTCGCCATTGAATTCGCACGCGCCATGCTCAAGGACCCGGCACTCACGAGCGAGGAATTCGATGAAGACGGCGAGCGTTCACGTTCGAAGTACGTGGTGCACTTCCTCCCCGATCAGCACAAAGGCAAAGCGAAAGGAGGCACGCTCAGGCTCGGTGCGTACGAGTGCGAACTGAAGCCCGGCACGAAGGCTCACGAGGCATACGGTACGAAGACGATCTCCGAGCGCCATCGCCATCGCTATGAGTTCAACAACGCCCTCAAGAAGAAGCTGGAAGAGAAAGGACTCGTCTTCTCCGGCGAGTGGCCCGGAACCGGCATCATGGAAATCGTGGAGGTCAAGAATCATCCCTTCATGCTCGGGTCGCAGTTCCACCCCGAATTCAAGAGCAGACCGCACAGACCGCATCCGTTATTTAATGCATTTATGAAGGCCTGCACGAGAAAGAAGTAGTTCTTTTGAGGAATGAGAAGAACGAAGATGAAAATACGAGAATACTAAAATGCGAAAATACTAAAAAAACATGCGAAACATCAAAAGAGGGGAAAACTCATTTCTTCTTATCGCATTTCCGAAGAATGGCCGCAAAAATAAGCATCAGCTCGCGTGCTTCCTTTCGCAGTTTTCTGTATGCACTGCCATGTGTGTCATCTAAAGCGAGAAGCCGGAGCCAGTATGCGCTTTCCTTTGCCCCCTTTTTGCATAGCCGTATACGCATGACGAAGTCCTTTCTTCCCAACGATTCATTCGCCTCGATGTAGTTTGCACCCACGGAACCGGAGGAACGGAGTAGCTGTCTCAAATCATCCGAGTAGTGATGGAGAGGAATATTCTTCGCAAACTTACGGACGGCTGCGGCAAACGCCAGCGTGCGCTCTTCCAATGCTTCGTACTTGTACGGTGCAGGCATGGAGTCACGGTATCCTGCGCCATGTGTGTTGTCTGCTTTTGCACATTAGTGCTTTAAAGCGCCTCCACATGTTTTTTTTAGTATTTTCGCATTTTAGTATTCTCGTATTTTCACCTGAAGGTGTTTCTTTCTCTTCAAACAGTTTATTCTCTCCCCCAATGGCTCTGCTCTCACTCTCGCACGTCAGCTTCTCCATCGGGGAACACCGGATTCTCAAGGAGATCACCTGCGACATTCCCAAAGGCGACGTAATCGGCATCATCGGTCCGAACGGATCGGGCAAGACGACGCTCTTCAATGTGCTCTCGGGCTTCTTGCGTCCTCAGAGCGGGAGGATTCTGTTTCACGGTCATGACATCACGCAGCTGTCACCCGCGAAGCGCGCGCAGCTCGGCATCGGACGCGTGTTCCAGAACTTCGGCATTTTCCGCGAGATGACACTGGAAGAAAACGTGCTCGTCGCGCTCGAATCTCTTCCAAAGGATCAGCGCGACCTCCTTGGAAACATGCAGGAGGCGGTTGCGGGCACGCTCGACATGGTCGGGCTCACCGCACATGCGAAGAAGAAGGCGGGCTCGCTCTCCGGCGGGCAGATGCGGCTTCTGGAAATCGCACGGACGCTGAAGGCAGGCAAGGAACTCTTCCTCCTCGATGAACCGACCGCCGGCGTCTCTCCGAAGATGACGCATCAAGTGGCGGATCTCATCGCCTCCCTGAAGGAGGAGGGGAAGACCGTACTCATCATCGAACATGATCTGCCGTTCATCGCGAAGATCTGCGACCGCGTCATCGTCCTCGACGTGGGGGAGGTCGTGCTGACCGGTAAGCCCCAAGACGTGCAGAAATCGCGCGAGCTGCAGCAGATTTACTTCGGTGCCGATCCGACGACGTAGAAACTTGCGCCTCTGGCAGGATTATTGGATGATGCATGAGATTTCTCACTCTCTTCCTCATCCTTCCTATGAAGAAGCTCTCGCTGTTCCTCCTCTCTTCTCTGTTCCTTGCGGCGTGCCAGCAGGCCGCGGAACCGTCTGTCGATGATGACATCGCCATCGGCTACATCGGCCCGTTGACCGGAGACGCCGCCGCCTACGGCATCGATACGCTCAACGGCGTCCTGCTCGCTGCGCAGGAAATCAACGACGCCGGCGGCATCGACGGCCGCATGATCCGCATCATCTCCGAAGATGCGCGCTGCACGGGAACGGACGCCGCGAGCGCCGCACAGAAGCTCGTGAATGTCGATAGCGTGGTGGCGATCATCGGCGGACAGTGCAGCGGCGAAACGCTTGCAGCCGCTCCCATCGCCGATGCGGCGGAGGTCGTGATGATCTCGCCGCTTTCCAGCAGTCCCGACGTGACCGACGCCGGCGACTTCATCTTCCGTGACTACCCCAGCGACGCGCTCAAGACCGTAGCCATGGGCAGGCACTTCGAGGATGAGGGCATCGCAACCGTCGCCGTGATCACGGAGAACACGGATTTCGCGGTCGCGTTCCGCGATGCACTTCGCGAAACGCTCGGCGACGACGCACTCGTGCTTGATGAAGTCGTGGAGCCCGGCACCAAGGATTTCCGAACCCTTCTCACGCGGTTGCAGGATGCCGAGTTCGATATCTTCTTCCCGAACGGGCAGGCACCGGCGACCATCGCGGCGATGATGCAGCAGTTCCGCGAGCAGGGATTCACGCAGCCGGCAATCAGCCATGACGTCGCCGATTCGCTCGACCTCATTTCCATCGCGGGAGAGGCCGTGGAGGGACTGCGCGTGATCAACGTTCCGTCGGCGGGCGAGGGAGGCTCCTTCGAAACCGCGTTCACGGCGGCCTACGGAACACCGCAGCAGGCGCTCGCCTTTGCGGCTCACGCATACGATGCGATGAACGTGCTCGCTCAGGTCATGGAGGACGTCGGGACGAACGGCACGGCCATCCGCGATGCCCTGTACGCGCTTCCGGAATACGACGGCGTCGTCGGTTCGTTCCGGTTTGATGAGAACGGGGACGTCGTCGGTATTCCGTACGTACTCAAGGAGGTACAGGACGGTGCATTCGTGACGCTCCGGGATATTGACGTAGACTGAACGGGATGCAGCTCCTCGCAAATGCGCTCATCGCAGGCTCCCTTGCGGCTCTGATCGCGGGGGGCCTGTCGTTGGTGTATGGCACCCTCGGCGTCTTTAACCTCGCGCTTGGCCAGATGGTGCTCATCGGCGGCTACGCGACGTGGTGGCTCGCAAGCGTCCTCGAGCTTCCGTTCGCCCTGAGTCTTCTCGGCGGACTTGTGACGGGTGCACTCATCGCATGGATGACGTTTGAATTCTTCATTCGTCCGTTCTACAAGCACCACCGCTTCTTGCCGCTCGTCACGACGATCGCACTCAGCATGATCCTCGATGCGGTTATTCTGCTCCTCTTTGAAGAACGTCCCCGCGGCATTCTGTCCGGAACGAAGCAGACGATGACTCTTCTCGGCGCGCGCATCTCTTCCGAACAGATCGCACTGATCGGTTTCACGCTGTTGCTGCTCGTCCTCTTCGCGTACGTTCTGCACTCCACGTTCCTCGGACGCCGTATCCGTGCAGTCGTGCAGCACGATCACGCGGCCATGAGCCTCGGTATCCACGCGCCGATGCTCCATCGCATCATCTTCATTCTGAGCGGTGTGCTTGCGGCGTGCGGCGGCATCTTCATCGGCATCGATCAGAGCCTGACACCGACGCTCGCGTTCTCCATTACCATCAAGGCATACGCGGCGATCATCGCGGGAGGGAAGGGGAACTTCTGGGGAGCCATCGCCGCCGCCTACCTGATCGCCCTTCTGGAGCAACTTGTCATCGGCATTCACTGGTTCCGGCTGTTCTACGTGCCTGCGGGATACCAGAATACCGTCGCGCTCCTCTTCATTATCTTCTTCCTGCTCCTGAAACCTGCCGGCATGTTCGCATCATCCTCCCGTACCGCATGACGCAGTTTCTCCTGCACACCACGATTCTGGCGGGCATCACGCTGTTCCCGGTGCTCGGGTACAACGTCGTCTTCGGAAAAGGGAAAATCCTGCACTTCGGACAGGAGGCGTTTTCGATCATCGCGGCGTACGCGCTCTGGGTGCCGCTCATGCGTTACGGGTACGCGTTCATTCCGTCTCTCGCGCTCTGCATAGCCGCGACTGCGCTCTGCGCGCTCTTCTTCGCGTGGCTCTCGTTCCGGCTGGACCCCGACGGCCTCGGCGTGCTCTCCATCGCCGTACACCTTGCCGTGCTCGCCGTCGTCTTGAACTGGCAGTCCGTCACGCGCGGTGCACTCGGCATTCCGCGGGTGCCCCGGCTTTTCCTCCCCGCAAGTACGGAGGCGTTTGCAGCCCTCGTCATCGTTCTCGTTCTCCTGTGGATCACCGCGCTTGTCCTTCTTGATCGCAGTTCGTTCGGCCGCGGCATGGCGGCGCTCTCCGAGCACGAGTGGCATGCGGAATCACTCGGCGTCTCCCGCAGGAAACTCCATACGATTGCCTTTCTCATCGCCGGATTCGGCTCCGTGGTCTCCGCGATTCTCTTTCCGCCGTACATTCACCTGCTCAGTCCGGGCAATTACAACTTTCCGGTGATGATTTTCTTCATCATGTGCGTCCTTGCCGGAGGTCCGGGGCGCGTGCTCGGGGTCACGGTTTCCACGATCGTGCTCGTCTTCCTGCGTGAAGGACTCCGGTTCGTCGATCTGCCGCCCGACATTCTCGGCCCCGTTCGTCTGCTGCTCTATGGAGTGATTCTCTCTGCGGTCGTGTTCTTGCGGAGGGACAGGCTCTTTCCGAAGCAAAGGGATGTGTAAGAGGGCGATCTCAAATCGGAGGTCTGCTTTGCTATTGCCCATTGCATACCCACTCAGTCCCCGATAGTTGTCTTCCATCATGAATTCTGCGAGTTGATACACCCTGCAATGGGTACGCTTCATCCGAAGCTACCTGTATGTGCAAGGGAAACACTGAACTATTGTTCCAAGGCGAGGCACAGTAGAGCAGTTCAAATTCGATGGTACCGCTTCTGGGTTGAGCCGGAAACACATCGCCGATCGTGCACTCAATTTTGCGAGGACCCTGTCCCATCCAGTTCACTCCTTTGCAATGAGCAGGCAGCACTCTTGTAACGCCGTCAGCAGGATAGGAAACGGACACGATTACATTGTTCGCAACTCTGCCGCCCCTGTTTTCGATGGTGTAAGAATATGTTTCGAGTTGGTTGAGACCTTGCAGTGCAGGTCCTTGAAATGCGCTGATACGCAAATCAGGTTCCGCCGGACAGAGAAGATTCGTGATATGCACCGATTCCACGGGAGGGGCATCTGCCGCTTCGGCCACGAAAGGATTCTGTATTTCCCCGCATGGATACACATCGCGATGATAACGCACCCGAAAATGCAGCACGCTCGTGATTTGCTCAAGAGGTGAAAGACTGTCATAAGTGCATGTCAGAACCCTGCTTCCAGCTAAAGATCCGACGACGCATTCCGCAGCACTTTCTTCCGGAAGGAATTCAAGTTGATCCGGAATGTAGTTGACGACGCGAGTCTCATTTGTCGTTTTCGGTCCGTTATTCCTGAGCGAGAAAGAATACAAAATGTTTGTTTCGTGAGTCAGTTGAGATGGACCGTTCACGGCAAGTTCCAGTTGCTGGCATTCCATTGGAACTTCCACGACCGAAGATTGAGTCGTGGCATTGTCGGCTTCGGCACGAAGAAGGAAAGAGAGAGGGGAATCACAGGACGTGTCGGCCGATGCATTCATTATGAATGTGATCACTGATTCCTGCTGGGCGCCGAGGATCGATAGGTCGCAAGTCATCTGCGTTCTCCCCTGAGCATTCTGTGTCGATGGACACGGGTTGATTGGGGTAACTGTATCGGGAATTTCCAAGGTGATTTTCGGATTCAGCGCAACGTAGTCCCCCGTATTCTTCAGTATTATCCTGTACTCATCGGATCGTGTCGGAACGGTGAAGTCCGGAGCTGACAGTTCGACCGATAATTCCGTACTCCTTGACACATGTTGTACTTGGCCTATAGCCACGGCAGGGAATCGTGCAAACGATTCGTCGAGCACCATTATTCTTTCTAGAACCTTTCCGGCAAGGATTTTTCCCTGCCACAGGCGATAATGCCAGTCCAGCCAATGGAAAAGATCGCCACGAACGGCAAAGGCCGCTCCGTCCGGAATATCCAGAGTTTCTATCGGTGATTCAGTCGCAAGATCCACATACGTTGCAAGTCTTCCGTTCTTCCAATAGAGCCTTTCCTCCTCACTATCGACGGTCAAGTAAGAGAGGGGGAAGTTGGATGCCGATCCGGGAAGCGTACGCTTGCTTCCTCCGTTCAAATCCAGAATGCCAATTGCTTCCTGCCTACCCGGAGGAGGGAGTGCTTCGATGAAAAATATCTTACGACCCGGTCCGTCAGCGACGAGTTCGGAAACAAAAAGAAGAGCATTGCCCGTTTCATACTCGACACGGAATTCGGTTGCATCGTATGCCCTGCTTACGATGCGTGTATCTCTTTGAGTAGAGTACAGTCGCTTGCCGACCGGATCTACCGTGATCGATGTTTCTTGAATCAACGGGCCGTGGCTTATGACAAAGGCGTCGGAACCGTCCAGATATGCTCCGAAGAGATAATCATTTTCCGAAAGCCAGAACATGCGTTGATTCAACGTATCAATGGTCAACTCTTTCACCGCAAATCCGCCCATAAGATCCGAGAAATCATACTTCCTCATCGAAGGATCCGATGCCGAGCCCAGCATTATCGTCGTTCCGCTAAATCTTGCCCATATTTCGTCGGCATGCACAACGGGGTTGACGGCAGAAGACCAACAAGAGTCGATCGCCTGAACCGAGAAGATCCACGATTGTCCCGAAAAGACTTGTTCCGCTTCCGAGCCGTCCATGTTCGCACGGTATACTCGAGAGATATTCGACTGTTGTTGAGTCCAGTACACTTTTTCGTTGATGCCGTCCGTCGTGAAGGAACGAATGGCATTTTTCGGGGAATGAATTGCAAACAATTGTTCCGGATCACCTCCTTCACTATCCATGCGCCAAAATGTGGGCTTTAATGCCGAAGGCTCGATAAGCGGCACGTTGAGCCAATACACTTTTCCTTCCGATGCCGCGACCCTCTGCACGGTCAGACCGGTTGTCTCGCTTAAAGAGTAAAGAACGTTCTCGGTAAATGTATCCAAGTGCACGGCCCGCAGTTCCATGCTATTGGCATTTTTTGTCAGCATGTAACCGATGCGGTTTTTTGCATCAACCGCGCGGAAGCCTTGTCCCATTTCATGTGCAGTTGCAGACGCGGATGCATTCCGTATTTCGTATGCCAATTCATTGCCGGTTGGACTTCCGCTCGGATCGACTTCCGCTGCATGGATATGCAGCATATCAAGGCGCGGGTCCGCATGTATTTCCCTGATGACAGCGGCGTTTGGCAATAATGCTACGAATGCAGTCTCTCCTGTGAGTAATGAAGATTTGTATACCGTGTTCTTATGGCCCCAATACAGAGTATTCCGTTCCAAATCGACGGCGCTCGCTGAGAGTCTTTCCGTCGCGGGTATTTCCAGAGGGATGTCTTGCACCGTGATTCCATCGGTACCAATCACATGCAGAGCGTTATTCAATGCATCTGCGAAATAGATGTTCGTACACGAGTCATTCACTTGCCTGCTGCACTGGAAAGAGAAGATTTCTTCCGATGCATATACGTAGTATGTGCGGTCAGACCGCAACGAACCGAGCGTATCTTCGAAAGACGCGTAGCCGTAGCGCAAACCGGGCCAATCCTGATTCATTATGCTTTTTTCCTGATCGGCATCCGGAGAAAATTCATACATGAGAAGATGCGATGACGCATATTCTTGCGGAGTGCTCCAACGGTATCCGGGTGGCAACGGCGAGGCGGGACATGTGATAAACGTATGAATATTCTTGGGAATATAGCGACTTTCTCCGTGTGACAGCACCATGTTTGGCAGGAAGTTTTCGTTGTTTACGGTGCGTACGATATGCGGATTTGGAGGAGCGGTGAGGGTGCCGAGAATATTCGTTCCCTGTTGTGGGAACACGCTCAATGCAAGCAAGATTGTCAGTCCGATGGCGATCGATATGACAATGAAAGGCAGCCGGGAGCGGACTTGCGTGGACATCATGGTTGCGTGGGAGGCAACATGAAAACGCAGGTGGAGAAACAGCCGTCTCCGTCGACGGCGTTTCCGTCATCGCATTCCTCGCCCGCTTCGATCATTCCGTTTCCACAGAGAGCCGGTGCTGAGGAGGAAGAGGAGAAAGACGAGGAGAAGGAGGAGAGTGAGAAAGACGAAGACGACGATGATGCCGGCGGAATCGTTGTACCGTCATTTTCCGCGACGGCAATCCTGATTACCGCCGAGGAATACGGACTGCGATAATCCGGAGCGGGAGTGTACATATTGACGGCAACATAGTGTGTGCCTTCTTGTTCGGTGGTGGGTGTCCATGTCAGAAGGCCTGAAGAGGGATGCAGCACCATGCCTGTCGGAAGAGCGCTGCGTGCATAGTTACTCCATATCAATGCATCAATGGGCGAAATGTACCCGTCAGGTCCTTCGATATTGAGATCGGCGGCAGGATGGTATGCACCAGGTATGTTTATGCGTGAAAAGATGAATCGTATATCGGCTATCGTCACATATCCGTCTTTGTTTACGTCAAGAAACGGATCGAGGGGAAAGACGTGGAATGCGACTTCTTCGCCGCCCGCGTTTTCGCTTGTGAATTGGAAGGAAAATTGCGTACCGCTTATCGCTTGGTTCTCGCAGGGGATATCGGTGAAGAGCGGAGGCATTTTCCCGTCGTCGGAAGCGGCGGACACAATGATGCATTCCGTTGACAATGGTGGTGGAGAAGAAGGAGTCGATGAAGAGTGGGAAGAGGAAGAGGAAGATGAAGAGGGTGATGAGAGAGACGATGAAGAGCCGCCCGATTCGTTATCTTCGGTCTGGCAATTGAAGGAAGAACCGGCAGCTCCTGACACATAGTAGGTTTTTCCCGGTTGAAAGCGCGAAATGGTCTGTTGCGAAGGCTCTCCGTATCCATATCGCTTTCCTGTCCATACCCCGCTTTTTTCCGTGTAGTTTTCGCTGAACTCGTACAAACGCATGCCTTCTTCAAGAATGTCTTGCGGAGTACTCCATCGATATCCCTCCTGCAGAAAAGCCGGACATTTAACAATGCCATGCTCCTCCGAAAGAAGATCCAATTGATCATCCCGCGCAAGAGAGGCAACCACGAATGCATGTCCGGACATTTTCCCCGGATCAGGACGGAACAGGAGAGAGCCGACGAATGCCGATGTTCCTCCATCGGAATCACGGGTAAAAAGACGGAGCACTCCAGCCGTCAGCACGCAGAGTGCAACAATCGTGAGTATGGCGGCGAAGAATGTCCTCCTGAGCATTTCTGTCATGATACATACGTCCGTTTTCCTTCGCCATTTCTTTTCTTGTTTGCCGGAGACGGTCAGTTAAGGATGTGACACCTTAGCAGAGGGCGGTTTAGGGGGGGTAGGGATTAGATGTTAGGGATGAGAGATTAGATACTAGGGATGAGAGAGTAGAGACTAGGTATGTGGGGTTTTGTGAGGATGGAAATGCATTACACCGGCGTAGGAAAGCATGTGGATCGGTCGATTTTTTGTAGTATCTCCCTATGGCCTCATTTGAAGATCTCCATGTGTGGCGTATGGCAATGAATGTAGTCGAGGGAATCTATGCTCTCAAAAAAAAATTTCCACCCGATGAGCGTTTTGGACTTACATCGCAGATGAGAAGATCAGCGGTGAGCATTGTCGCGAACATCGCTGAAGGCTTCGGAAGATTTACGTATCGTGACAAAGCACGTGTCTACACGATTGCGAGAGGTGAATGTACCGAACTGAAGGCGCTCCTCCTTATTGCTTTGAGATTGCAACTTGCCGGAAAGGAAGAGGCCAGGCCCTTGCTTCGTTCCACGGATGAAACGGGAAAAATGCTCTCCGGCCTGATACGTGTGAGTAAGCACAACGTCCGTTCTCCCTCCTCTTCTCCTCCCTAATCCCTAATTCCTAGTCCCTAGTCTCTAATCCCTAACCCCCCTAGCACTCTCCCACTCCCTTCCCTATCATTTCACCGTGAATCTCTCCCGAAAGGTCCTCGGCGTCACCTTCAAAAATCCGACGGTCCTGGCCTCGGGCATCATGGGAATCACCGCAAGCAGCTGGAAGTTCGTCGCGCAGAACGGTGCCGGAGGCATCACCACGAAGTCCCTGTGGCTCAAGGAGCATAAGGGCCACCGCAATCCCACCATCATCTCAACGCCCGAGTGGACGCTCAATGCCGTCGGGGTGCCCGATGCGGGGCCGGAGAAAGCGAAGGAGGAGATCGGCCTCTACATGAACGAGAAACCCGTACCGCTCATCGCGAACGTCATCGCGGAATCGATCGAGAACTTCGGAAAGACCGCGGAGAAGATCAGTGCGCTCAAGCCGGATTTTCTGGAAGTGAACATCAGTTGTCCGAATGTGGAGGATGAATTCGGACGGCCCTTCGCGTGCTCGGCACCCGATGCCGCCGCCGTCACGAAAGCGGTGAAGAATGCCGTCAAGAAGATTCCCGTCTTCATCAAGCTCTCCCCGAACGTCGACAGCATCGCCGCCATCGCCGAGGCGTGCGCCGCGGAAGGCGCGGATGGCTTCACGGTCATCAACACGGTCGGCCCCGGCATGGCGATCGACCTGAGGAGCCGCATGCCGATTCTGGCGAACAAGGTCGGGGGCCTGTCCGGCAAAGCGATCAAGCCTCTCGCGGTGAAGTGCATCGCCGACGTGTATGCCGCGACCGACGGCGCGCTGCCCATCATCGGCACGGGCGGCGTTTCGACGGGGGAAGATGCCCTCGAATTGATTCTTGCAGGCGCAAGCCTCATCGGCATCGGCACGGCCGTGTGGGAGCGGGGGATCGACGTGTTCCGGAAGATCTGTGACGAGATGCAGCTCTGGTGCACGAATGAAGGAGTGGAAACGCTCGACGAGCTCGTCGGGGGAATGCATCGGGAGCTCTTGAAGAGAGCAGATACTGCTCCTAATGAATCGTGAAGTATGAATCATGAATTACGAATGAAGGCTGCGTTATCACCTACTCCATACTCCATACTTCCTCATCTCTAATCCCTAGTCTCTAATCCCTAATCCCTCATCCCTCATCCCTAACTCCTCCTCAATACAATGACGCGCATCGCCCTCCAAAGCAGGCTCCCGAAGACCTACCGCATCAAGCATGTGCAGCAGGAAACCGACATGGTACGAACGTACACCTTCGATGGATCGCTGGGTGCACGACCGGGCCAGTTCGTGATGGTGTGGCTTCCCGGCGTCGACGAAGTGCCGATGAGCGTCGCATACGACGACGGTGCCGTGACGAAGATCACCTTCTTCGCCGTCGGTGATATGACCCAAGAGCTTGCGCGTCGCGGTGTCGGAGATCTCGTGGGACTGCGCGGACCGTTCGGCACCTGCTACGAGTGGAAACCCGGCCAGCACATCGCGCTCGTCGCGGGCGGCTACGGCGCCGCGCCCATGTACTTCGTGGCGAGTGAGACCGTGGATCACGGCTGTACGTTGGAAGTGATCGTCGGCGCGCGCTCCAAGGAACACCTCCTCTACCTGAAGGAACTGGAGGCGCTTCCGCACGTCTCGCTCCACATTACGACCGACGACGGTTCCGTGGGATTCAAGGGGTACAACACCCAGATGCTCGAGAAACTGCTGGAGGCTTGCCCCGTGGGTGCGGACGGATGTTCGCCGATTGACCAGGTGTTCGGCTGCGGACCGGAGAGAATGCTCAAGCGCATTTCCGAGATCACCGCGCAGCACAAGATTCCGAGTCAGCTCTCCTTGGAACGCTACATGAAGTGCGGGTACGGCATCTGCGGGAACTGTACCGTTGATCCGCTCGGTATCCGCCTGTGCACGGAAGGCCCGGTCGTGAAGAACGACCTCTGCGTACAGATCGAGGAATTCGGCCGCTACCATCGCGACGATCTCGGAAAAAAACACGAATTTTAGGGTTGACCTCACCTGCTCAGTCCGTAGGATCGCAAGGTATCTGTTTCTTTCCCCCATTCGTATGTTTGATGAACCGACGACTCCCACGGAGGGAACGCCACCGGCTGAGCCCGCAGCTTCTCCGGCCGCTCCCGCGACCGATGCGCCTGCCGCTCCCGAGGGTGGCGACGCTCCGGCTGCTCCGGCTCAGGGCGGTGCGATGTAATTCGCTCGCTCATGTGTGAAAAGAGGGGAGACATCCCCTCTTTTTTTATGTCATGCTGTGTATGTCTTCCTCTTGACAGGTAGTTTAGTAGTAAACTATCATGTGTCCGTCTTACTTCTTTTCCTTCCACATCCCATGTCCGGTGGTGGTAACTGCGGTTGCGGCTGCTAAAGTCGTCCGCGACACTCAACAAGAAGGAAGGAGCGGCATCTCGCCCTCCTTCTTTTTTTGTGTCTCTCATCCGCCATGGCGGAGAGACCATGGCCAAGGCCTCAAAAACCAGCTACACTTCCGCGCCGCACGGTTTCGCTTCGCGATGCGTAGAGGCGAACACACGGCTTCCTCTTTCCCTTATGACAATCCGTAACATCGCCATCATCGCGCACGTCGACCACGGCAAAACCACGCTCGTGGACGCGCTCCTGAAGCAGGGAGGTGCGTTTGCCGCACATGAGGAAGTGGAAGAGCTCGTTATGGACAGCAACGACCAGGAGAAAGAGCGCGGCATCACGATCTACGCGAAGAATGCCTCCATCACCTACAAGGACTGCAAGATCAACATCGTCGATACGCCCGGCCATGCCGACTTCGGCAGCGAGGTCGAGCGTATTCTGCGGACCATCGACAGCGTGCTCCTGCTCGTCGATGCGCAGGAGGGCCCCATGCCCCAGACGAAGTTCGTGCTGAAGAAGTCGCTCGAACTGGGACTCAAGCCCATCGTCGTCATCAACAAGATCGACAAGCCCGCGGCCCGCCCGACCGAGGTCGTCGACATGGTGTTCGACCTCTTCTCCTCGCTCGGCGCGACCGATGAGCAGCTTGATTTCCCATACCTCTTCGCCGTCGCGCGTGAGGGCATCGCGAAGAAGTCTCTCGAGGACGATGCGACCGACCTGACGCCGCTCTTCGAGACCATCATGGAGAAGGTGCCGGCCGCGGCGCAGCGCGAAGACACGGAATTCCGCATGCAGCCGAGCAGCCTGGGTTACGACAACTACGTCGGTCGCCTCGCCATCGGTCGCGTGTACGAGGGAACCGTCTCCGTCGGGCAAACCGTCTACGTGAAGACGCACGACGGCAAAGATCGTTCCGGCAAAATCACGAAGATCTTCGCGTTTCAGGGCGTGAGACGCGTCGAAGTTCCGAAGGCCGGTGCAGGCGACATCGTCGTGCTCGCGGGCATCCCCGACATCTACGTCGGCGAAACCATCGCGACCGCACCCGATGCGGAGCCGCTTCCGGCGATCACCATCGATCCGCCGACGATTTCCATGAACTTCCTCGTGAACGATTCGCCGTTCGCGGGGCGCGAAGGAAAACTCCTCACCACCCGCCACATCAAGGCGCGACTGGAGAAAGAGAAGGAGACGAACGTCGGTCTGAAAGTCGAGGACATTCCCGGCACGGATTCCTACAAGGTTTCCGGCCGCGGCGAGCTTCACCTGTCGGTCCTCATCGAGCAGATGCGCCGCGAAGGATTCGAACTGCAGGTATCGCGTCCGCAAGTGATCATGCGCGAGGAGAACGGTCAGAAGATGGAACCGATGGAACAGGTGATCGTGGACGTTCCGGAAGCCTA
Source organism: uncultured Candidatus Peribacteria bacterium (assembly GCA_964460475.1). Taxonomy (GTDB): domain Bacteria; phylum Patescibacteriota; class Gracilibacteria; order Peribacterales; family Peribacteraceae; genus CAYWPP01. The sequence goes on along the minus strand of CAYWPP010000004.1, from coordinate 29,147 downwards.
CGCGGGAGGCATCATCGAGATGCTGTCGCGCCGCAAGGGCGAGATGGTCGACATGCGCACGAACGAAGGACACACGCGTGTCGAGTTCATCGTCCCGACGCGTGGTCTGCTCGGATTGCGCGGGGACTTCGTCATCGAAACGCGCGGGGAGGGGATTCTGACCCATTCGTTCGTCCGTTACGAACCCTTCAAAGGTCCGCTTCCCGGACGCACCCGCGGATCGATGATTTCCATGGTCGGCGGCGAGGCGATGGCGTACTCGCTCTGGAATCTGCAGGATCGCGGCAGGCTCTTCATCGAACCCCAGACGAAAGTGTACGAAGGCATGATCATCGGCGAGAGCGCGAAGAGCGACGATCTCGTCGTGAATCCGTCGAAGAACAAGAAGCTGACGAACGTGCGTGCCTCCGGTACCGATGAAGCGCTGACGCTGACGCCGATCGCGAAGATGACATTGGAACAGGCGCTGGAGTACGTTGCCGACGACGAACTCGTCGAAATCACGCCGTCGAGTATTCGGCTCCGCAAGAAGCTGCTCAACGAGAACGAACGCAAGAGGGCGGGGAAAGCCTGATCGCCGCCATACACCGGACATCGGTACCGATGCGGCGGGAATCGCGTTGATTGTTTCGTAAGGTTTGAGGTGTTCGCGCGTCATCACTCCTGCGTATCCCTTCCCCCTCTTTCGTATGGACACCTCCCACACCGCATCGTCGGCATGGAAGCACGGGGCTCTCGGAGGCCTCATCGCAGGCGTCGTCTTCGCGCTTGCCGCAATGCTCGGAGCCGTCTGGCTCGGCGGAGAATTCTTCGGTCCGCTGCGCATGATCGCAAGCGTGCCGCTCCAGACCGATCCCGTCGGCATTTCACTGACGGAAGCGCTTCTTGCAGGCACGGCGTTCCACGTCGTCGCTTCGGTCGCGTTCGGCGTTCTCGCCGCATTCCTCGTCCGTTCCATGGGTTTGCTGCACTCGTACGCCGGCGTCATCTTCTCGATGACTCTCTTCGGCTTCGCGCTCTGGCTCGTGAATTTCTACGTCTTCGCGCCCATTCTGAACGTGGAGTGGTTCGCGACCCGCACGACGCCGCTCTCGCAGTTCGTGTACCACACGTTCTTCTTCGGTACGGTCCTCGGCCTGTACATCGCGTCCGCATGGGCGCACGCGCCGAGCGCACACCGCGCACGCACGTTGCATGCTCATGCATAAGTTACGTGCCCTTCCCCTTTCCCCCTCCTTATTATGCCCGCCACCTCCATGATTCAGACCGTGTCCGCCGCCGACGTGAAGAACCGACTCGAAGTCGGCGGTGACACCGTGGTTCTCAACGTTCTCTCCAAGGAAAAGTTCGATGCGATGCACATTCCGGGTTCCGTGAATATTCCCTTGGATGAACTACGAGAGCGCATCGAGAGAGAAGTGCCCTCCAAAGACACCGAGCTCATCGTGTACTGCGCGGATGAGAACTGCAACGCGTCGCCGCAGGCCGCAGAGCAACTCGTCGAGATGGGTTACCGTCGTGTCCGGCACTTTCCCGGAGGTCTGGCGGGCTGGGAAGAGGCGGGCAATACGTTCTCGGGTGTCGAGGCGTAGTGCCTCTTCTCTATTCAACGAAAAGCGCCCTGCTCCCGTCCAAAGAGTGAGGACAACGCGTTACGTCTTGCCCCGCTGTATGTCAGGACGTGTGACTCTTCTCTTTCCGGAAGATGTCCAGGAGTCCGAAGAGCAGGCTGATGACGAGCGGGCCCAAGATGAATCCCGCCATGCCGAAGAGGCTCACGCCGCCGATGACCGCGAAGAAGATGAAGAGCGGATGCATCTTCATGCCACGGCCGACGAGAATGGGGTGGAGGAAATTGTCGATGAGTCCGACCGCGACGATGCCCCACGCCAGGAATCCTGCCGCGGAGACGTACTCGCCGATGAACGCGAGGTACAGGACGACGGGACCGATGACGATGCTCGTTCCCACCGTGGGGATCAGTGCGCCGACGCCCGCGATGCTGCCGAGCAGGAAGGCGCTCGGAACGCCGAAGATCAAGAGGCCGACGCCCGTCGCGATTCCCTGGAGCATGGCGATGATGAGCGAACCCCGGATGACGGAATTGACCGCCAGATGCAGGCGCTGCACCAGCTTGCGGTTCTCCTCTTCCTTCAGCGGACTTAAGTCCATAAGCGACCGGACGAAGGTCTTGCCGTCCTTGAGCAGGTAGTAGTAGGTGATGATGCCGAGGAAGATGAGGAAGAGAGTATGGAACGTTCCCGCGAAGAGCGCCTGCAGATTATCGGTGATCCAGTTGAGTCCCTGGCTCGCGTAGCGGTTCACATCGAGCTCCATGCCCGGCACGTACCGCTGGACAACATCTTCCAGTGCGCCCAGTGCGTCGGTCGGCAGGGACGCCGTGCCGTCGCGCAGGTCCGCGTACAAATCCGCCGCCTCCGTCGCAATTTGAGTGCCGATGAGCGTGAGCGGAATCAGGACGAGCAGGATCGTGATTGCGACCGTCAGGAAGGCAGCCGTTCTCGGCCGCTTGCCGACACGCTTCAGGATTCTGTCATGCACGGGGTGCAGGATGACCACCGCCGTGGCGGCGATGGCGAACATCACCAGAAACGGCCGGAACAGGAAGAACGTCAGGATGAGGACTCCCGTGAGGAGCACGAAGAAGAATGCCGTGCGGAGACTGGATTCGTTCATGCGGGAGAGTGTAGCACTTCCGTGGCTTCTTAGTGGGAAGGGGGAGATTGCCGCCAGGTGCGCAGCATCGGTGCATCCGCGACGAAGAGCGCCATGGTGCCGCCGAGAAGCCCGATATCGCGCACGGTGATGTCCGTGACGCCGCTGACGATGAGGATCAGCAGCAGGTGTACGGAAGCGACGAGCGCCGTGATCCAAAGCTTCCAGCCGAGCAGAAGCGCCAGTCCGATCACGATGTCGAGCGCGCCGGTGCCGAGCATCGCCCGTTCCATGGACACGGGGAGCAGGTCCGCCGCCCACGGTTGCATGTAGCCGCCGAAGGCCACGGGTGCCCGGACGATCATCACGCCGATCCACACGAACATGATGCCGAGGCCGATCCGAAGAAGGTGGAGGGGAACTCGCAGCATGATCGAAACGTTAGCGGACGGTGACGGTGCCGGTATGCGCGGGGAGACGGTGATTGTGGTAGCCCCACGTGCCCGCTTTGCCGAACTCGAATGACCAGGAGTCTCCCGGTGCAATCGCTTCGCATGCGTCGAAGGCGTCGCTGTTTGCATCGCCGCAGTGTTCCGAGAGCTCCGTTCCCGCATAGTCCCGGTGCGTCGGATGCACGTCCGATGCCGTCCACATGGCGTTTTCGGATTCGTTTTCGAAGATGACCGTCGTGCCCGTGTCCACCGTGACTGCGGAGGGCGAGTAGCCGTCGTCGGTGTAGCGGATGATGACGTCTCCGTTCGTCTCTTCTCCGTCCATCATCTCGCCGCTCGTATCGGTCTGTTCGCCTCCCGTCGCCGTGGAGACAGGTTCCTCACCGTTGTCCGGTGCGTTTGCCGTGCAGGCTGCCAGAAGGAGCAAGGATGCCGTGCCGAGGGAGAGGAGAGATGCGCGTGCCATGTTGGGGGGAGGGGAGAAAACAACGATTCATTCTACTCTCCGCTCCTGCGCTTGTCAGGAAAAGTTGTTGACTCTCAGGGAGGAGGTGTCCTTCTCCGTGAAGAATGTTGATTTGTGCGATGCGTGTATGGTGATTTCACAAAAAGAGAAGAAGGTCAGTCAGCGGAAGTACGTGGAGTATCTGTTGAGGAATGGGACTATGGTGAAGAATCGGGCTTTGCTGGAAGATGTTAAAAGTAGAATACTGCTCAAAAACGGAAACATTACACTTTGCTAGTTTCAATAAATGAAAAGATGCCTAAAACGGTAATTTTTCCACGTTTATTTCTGGCGTTACTGATTCTTCAGCAACTGATGTAGTATTGCTAGATTCTTCCTGTGCATTGCCATGCTCCACAATAAAACGGGCTCTTTGCAGCAACTCGTCGAATGTCAGAATTTCAGGATTGGCAAGGCTGCGGCGAAAGAGCTCGAACGAGTTTCTGGCTGAAATATCACTCAACTGATCCAGGTTGCCTACGATCAGGATGCCCTGAGGGCTGATTGTATATATCTGGCTCGATTCCATTTCTCGGTTATGTTGGCTCGGCGCACCTTCCAACTCCCATTGCCTACAGCAAACTTGCAACTGTGAAACGCCGCCTGATAGCTCAGCACTGGGCTTGTTAATGCCACTTCTGTATTCGGAAACAAGCTGCGAATCAGGCTTTTTGATCTCAACAAGTACGGTGAATTTTATGTTACCGTCCGAATGATGTAAAAAGTCGCCTTCGTGTCCTGTTCTGCCAGCAACATCTCCACCTCCGTAATTAGGCTGACTTTGTATATGGTTTAAAAACCGATAATCAAGCCCATAACCGAAAATCCACGTATTCTTTTCAAAGAATTCCTGCCAGTAACCTTCGGGCTGTTCAGACTGCAAGCTTTGTTCAAACTCTTGCAGTGCTTCGCTTCTTTTAGTGTGAACCCGTGCGTAAGCAAGTCTCGTTACAAGGTCAGGATCAGTTTCAATCAAATCATCCCATACCTCTTCGGGATATCTCTGTGCCAGCAACTTTCTGATAGCTTCTGCCCTTTGCGGATCGTCAAGTATCACTTGGTCTTCTGCCGCTACTACCAAACGACGCTCTCCAAGCTGTACACCACCATCGCCAATGGCATATAAGTTTTGAAGTTCTTCATGCAGCTTCTTCGTTTCCCGCGTGTCCAGATGTAGCTTCACGCCTTCACCAGCACGTAGTGTATTCATTCTGATAGCCTGTGTGTCTTCCCATTCTCCACTCTGGCTCTTTCTTTGGTATACAAGAGTAATTTTGACACTCGCAGATGCGTCACCCGGATTGTTAACAACTTCCGGACGCAACACTTTGCGCGTAGTCGAGTTTTCGGATAGCACCCGGTCTTGTATGACGGCTGACTGTCTGGAAGTGCTGCGAATGTGGTAGGAATCAGGCATGGTTATTTAGAATTACTTAATTGGCCAACCTCCGTGTGTCTCAATGGCAGTATCAATTTCTTTCATAAGGCGGATGGTCTCGCGCAAAGCCACAGCTATTTTCATGAAGTGTTTTAGCTCGTCTTTAATTGATCTTCCTGCCTTAGCACGTTCGGACAACCATTTATCCAGTACTTGATAACCGCCGATAAAGAAATCCCAGACCTCTGACTCTATGCCATCAAAGTACTGAGATTCATTCACAAATACTCGCTGCTGTTCTTTGTTGTATCTCTCCTGCGCATTCATTTTTTGCACCTTCCAGTCATCAATTTTAGCCCCCACTACCTTTCCTGTTTGGATATTCCACTGGTCACTTTCTTCAAAAATTGAGGGTTCATTGTCTAGCGGATTCTCACCTAGTAAATGTAAATTAACCAGACTTCTTCCAAGGACTCCCAGTGCCTTGAAAAGCTTGGACTGGGTTGTTACTGGAATGCGTGGGAAATCAATTTTTAGTAGGTCATTGAATCGTTTTCTGTAGGAAGGAGAATGCAAAATTGCGTAGATATAGAAGAAGACTTCTGTAGGATCAAATCTACCATTACCAACTCCTGATATAACTGACGATATAAACTCAGCATTGAAGTTTGGTTTTCTAAGTATTTTTTCACTTTCACCATGCAATTCCATTTGTTCGCCTTCAATTTCTAGTTTTGCCTGTCCCTCAAATACAGAGGTTTGCTGAGTATTCTTACTATAAAGGTATAGAGGCGCAATAAATTCTCTGCCCTTCGGATCAATAACGAATACACCCTCAGATATTGGGTCTGCACTGACCAATGCATGTGTATATTCAATTTCACTTTCTTTCGCCTGTCTTTTGAAAATTAGACCTACATTTTTTTGCAACATATGCTGCATCGTTTCTCTCCGGGGGTAAGCAAGGAACCCCTTTGTTTTTCCTGAAAAAAATGTTTTTCTTTTATCAAAGAGCCGATAAGTAATACTTGTAACTATTGGATTATTTTGCTGCAAATCTTTTTGGGCTAGTTCTATTTTCCAGTCTCTTCCATCTTCTGGCAAATCATACTTCATTCGTATTTCTTTTGCTGGAAGACTCGTGAAGTCAGTACGTATTTTATTAAGATCATCCTCACTGTACTGAATTGTTAAATGATCTCGCTTTGTCTGAATTCCTGAACCGTAGTTTTCAAATATTTCTGCCACACTCCAGTAATTACCGTATTCAAATAAATCATTTAACGCTGGCGTGGAAACAAAGGAATTTAAGCTTCCTACTGATTTGCCCCATCTGGTTTGCATAAATCGCTTGTTTACATTCTCAATATCAACTTCCTCCCATTGTGTGGAGGCAATCGTATTATCAAGCAATACACCATATTTGTGTTTCTTCGTACCCCATAAATCTTGGTAAAATACTCGTGGCTTTCCTGAAGGTTCGGGGTGCTTTACAAAGAAATTTATAGAGACACCAATCCTAATCGGAAATACATTTTCGTCTTTTTCCATCCCGTCTGGATGCACTTCTCCTCTCAGGAGGTTGCCGTGTAAATTGTAAATGTATATTTCGTCAAAAGACTTCAATAGGCTCCCCCGCATACCACGTAACGTGATTGCATCTAAAAAGGTGTGGTTCGTGATCATGGCAAAAAGACCTTGTCCTGTTTGTTCCAGCTTCCATTGAGCAAACCGTATGAACTTCACATAGTCATCCCAGTTAAACTTCGTTTCATTCACTCCTTTTTTGTAATCCTCAATAAGATTCATAATCCATTTGCCGTTATTCATTTGACCAAAATTGCTGTATGGCGGGTTACCTGTTATTACAAGAATTGGTTCCTTCTCTTTAACAGCTCTTGCTTTTTCGCTTTCCTCAGCAATGGCAGGGAATGCCAATGAACCGAAGTCATCTGATGCTTTTCCTTGTGTTGCCTTTTGATGCGGGTCATCAAGTGTGTTAGCCAAATACACCTTAAATCGTTCATTACCTTCTTCTGTGTCCTGATCAAACACATAGCCTAGTCGCTCGGCTTCAAGCGTGAGTTTAAGATGGGAGATTGCATACGGAGCAACCATAAGTTCAAAACCATAGAAATTTGGCAAAATGTGCTGCTTTGTTACCTTTCTGAATTCCTGCATTAGGACATCTGTGCCGAGAGCTGCGTTCTTTACACTTACTTTCGCATTGACTTGCTGAATAGCGGACATCAGGAACGTTCCCGAACCCGCAGCCGGATCGAGCAGAAGCACATCCTTGCTCGCCAGTCCTTCGGGGCAATTAGAAAACTTGGAGGTAAGTAATTCATCAATACTACGAATAATGTAGTCCACCACGGGCTTGGGAGTGTAGAAAACTCCACGAGAGACCTTTTCCTTGGCATCGTAGGCTTCTAGAAACGGTTCATAGAACTGCAGTACTGGGTCTTCACCTGGCTTATGTTCAACAAGCTTCTGACGAATGCGGTGTATATCTGCTCGATTCAATTGTTCCAAAAGAGCAGTGGCTGCATGATGCGCATTAGGAACTTTCTTTGCTATACGAGCAATCAACCCGAAGAGATCTGAAAGAATCGGAACGTTCTTCGGAAGATAATCTATTGCTGTTGTTAATGTCAGGGATTCATCGTTCCCTCGTTCGTCATGTTCTAAGTATGCAAGGAAAAGTGAGTAAGCAATCGTCTCTGCAACCATATTCGAAAACTGATGATCCGCTATGTCGGCAATGAGTGTCTTTTCAAAGGTTGTACGCAACCGTATTAATTCATTGTCTTTGTCTTTGGACTGCACGGCTGCAGACAAAGCCTCTTCCACTTGCTTGGAAAGAAAACGTGCCTTACGTGCCAATGCTAAAGCAAGTTGCTTGGGAGTTCTCGCTAATACAGGTGTGTATTCAAAATATATTGCCAGTAGATTCAGCAGCTCGGCGGGGTCGGATTCTTCCTGTAAGTCGAAAAGTACTGTTTTCATGCGTTTAGGCTTTTGATCATGCTCTCGATCCCATTGCCATAACTCCCATTCTCTCAGGTTAGTTATAATCAGATTTTCCAGTGATTCTTGGTAACGTCCGAACTGCTTTTTGTAGCTCTGATGACTTAGTGGCTTATCTGGAAGCTTCACCTCAAACCAACCCATTATTTCCCCACCATGCCTTACAGTCATATCAGGGAATCCGACTTCGGAATCCTGTGCGCTTTCTTCGGCACTGGCTTCCACACCCCTCAGCTTTAACGGTTCTTCAACAGCTAATTCTTCAAGCCAGTTGCAAAGCGGCTTGTACAGCGTCCGTTCCGTGCCGTCCTTGAGAAGACGCGGGAGTTGTTGCCGGAGCTTGTCGGTGGCTGCTGACATCAGACGATAGTGAAGTGAAGTGTAAGGAGTTTTTCTTCCTGCATCTTCAGTTCCAGCTTTGTTTTAAGGGTCTTTAACTCTTCCTCCTGCAACGAGAATGCTTCATCTTCTGCCCGAAGCAACTCTTGGCGAATCTTCCGGTACTCTTTCATCTTTTTTTCCACGTCGTCACGAATCTCGCGGCGTTCATGCGCTCCCATGGTTCGGGAGGTCTTTAACTGCCGTTCCAATGCTTCAATTTCTTCTCTCTTATCATCCAGCTTCTTCTGGGTCTTCATAAGTGAATCCTTTGCGTACTGCTGCAACATGGCTCTCTGACGGTCTACGAACTCCTCGTTCTTATCCACCACGCTCTGCTTCGCCTTTTCAACGTCCTTCGGAACCTGGTCTGCCAGATCATCCCGAATCCTGAAATCACCCTCTTCAGACGTTTTCCATTCCATAACAGAAGGGTCGAGCAATTTTTCAATAACTTTCGGGTTCTTAATAATTTCCCACCCGTCCTTCTTCTGCACGATGCCTGAATACACAAAAACTTCGAACTGTTCATTGTGATCCTCGCCTATGACGCTTTGATGCTCACAGTTGAGACGATGAATCACAAGGTGTCCTTCTTTACCGCCAAGTTGCTCGGTAACGCGCTTCCCCTGCTGATTTACAGCTTTCAACTCAATACGACCAGAAAGATTTGTTCGTGCTTTATCCGCATGCAGTACTTCTTTCAAAATCTCCGCCCTTGCTGACAACGGAATCACACCAGCATCCTGCTCCTCTATGGGAATATTTCCGATGCCGTATACAGCATGGAAGAATTTGTCCGCAACCTGCGGAGCTTCCTGCCATTTCCCTGCTTCAATTTCGAAACGGTTATCTGAAACTTCTTTGAAGGCATCCCCAATAACAGCAAAGGCATACGTTTTAATCTGTTGATCATAGCGGGTAAGGGCATCAGCAATGTTGGCATTACGGAGCTTTAATTTCTGCCGTACTTCTTCGTCGAAATGCTGAATGACTTTCATTTTTGCGTTTTCAAGCTTTTCTAGGATTTCGTCCTGCAGCTGCTTCTGCAGCTTGTCGAACTCGGCTTTAATCTCTTCTTCCGTTCGGAACTTTCGAAGGATTTCCAGTATTTTCATCTCGAAGCCGACACCGCTGTCCAGTGATCCCAGTGCTACTTCACGTACTTCGTAGCCATCATCAGTCTGCACTTCGGTGCCAAGAATCTTGTCGCTGAAATTAAACAGATTACCGAACAGTCGTATTTTCTCCTGCAATAGTTCATAGACGCGGCGGTCGGCGTAGTTGCTTTGATTTAAGAAGTTCACGACCAGTACGTCATGCTCCTGTCCGTAACGATGACAACGGCCGATACGCTGTTCTAGTCGCTGTGGGTTCCATGGCAGATCGAAGTTGATGACAACATTCGCAAATTGCAGGTTCAAACCTTCTGCGCCTGCTTCTGTCGTAATCAGTATCTGACTTTCAGACTGCTTAAATTTCCACACCAATGCACGGCGTTGGTTAACAGCCTTGCTGTTCTGTTCCGCTTCCTTTGGGAAGTACTCACACCATTCTGCATACGTTTCTTTTGCCTTCTTGGAAGCGTTTGTCCCGTTAAAGAGGACTATGCTCCCTGCATACCCATTTTGGGAAAGCAGTTCCTCAAGGTAATCCTGCGTTCGTCTGGATTCAGTAAAGATTACTGCCTTATTCGGCCATCCATGCTTCTTATTTACCTCGAACACTCGTGTCAGGGCTTTTATAAGAGCTTGTCCTTTTTCATTCTTCTGAATAGACCGCGCAAGGAACAAATACCTGAGAATGTATTCAAATTCTTCAAGGACTTCTTCTTTGGTAAATTCATGGTCTATTTCCCGTTCGGGTTTTGCTTCGGGTGCGTCATTGCCATTTTCGTCCAAGTCTTCGTCCTCTCCCAGATCATCAGCGGATTCCGTCTCCTCATCCAGAATAAAATCTCCCGCCTCTTCGGACAGTTTTTCTTCATCTAGCTCTAGGTCGCCGATAAGCATTTGCAGCTGTTCGCCTTCTTCCTTCTTTTTAGGCTCAGCTTTCAAAACAACAAGTTTTTCTATTTCATTTTTGCGTTGCTGGCTTACGGCTGCGTTGATGCGATCAGACGAATCCTGCAACTCTTCGAGGGTGTTTTTGAAATCCTGCTGTAGCTGCTTTGCAAGACCCTGCGCCACATTCTCCAGTGTTCCGGCAATGGCAAATGACGAGCTGGCAAGGATTTTTCTGTATACAAGTTCCATCATGTTCCTCTGCGTGGCTCTTGTGGACGCAAGGAACGGTCGGGCTAGGTAGTCGCTAATTCCGTTATAGAGGGCAATCTCCACCTGCTCCGGCTCGAAATCCTCTGTTACGCAATGTCTGTTGGTGAAGCGCACGATGTCACGTACCTGTTTCCGTAGCGTCCGTGTTAACACCCCTCCTTCCGTTTCACCCTCTTCATTAATCGTTCCCATAAGACGCAGTCGCAGGTTATCCAAGTCGCCCTGTGTCTTGCCTCTGTTTTGATACAAAACCTTGAATGAATACGATGTACCTAGAATTTTGTCATCAATGAAGCTCACCAAGCCATAAAGCTCCATCAGGTTATTCTGCAAAGGGGTGGCAGTAAGCAAAACCTTTGGTCTTCCCTCGATATGATCCCGCAGACGCTTCGCTACTTTGTTACTTTTCCTATACACGTTTCGCATTCGGTGCGCTTCGTCCACGACTACCAAATCCCATTTCGTGTTTTTTACATATGCTTTGTACTTTTCAGCAGCTCCGAAGTGGTGAGAGGCAATGAAGATGCTACCTGCTTCAAACGGATTAAACATACCTTGTGCTGCAGATTCATTGATCAACTTGTTCAGTTTTGGTCCATCAATCAACGTGGATTCCAAGCCAAACCTGTCCTGTAATTCTTCCATCCACTGCGTACGAAGTGAAGCAGGCACAAGGATGAGAATCCTGTTTCTGCCTTCCACCCAGAGTTGGTTAATAATCAGACCCGTTTCAATGGTTTTTCCCAGTCCCACCTCGTCCGCAAGAATTGCCCCCCTCGAAAGCGGACTGTTGAACGCAAAGACCGCTGCGTCTACCTGATGCGGATTGAGTGTGACATTCGCTGAACGAATAGAAGAGTTAAGTTTTTCAGGATCATTTTGAGCACGCTTACGCGTAAGTTGACTTGCCAGATAGGAACGTAGAATTTGTGACATTCTGAGTTAAATATTTATGTGAATTGTATCCGATAAATGCTGTTTCTGCGAATAATGAAACGACTGATCAATAATTGAACTTTGAGCAACCCTGTGGCCTGAAACCACCACGGTCAGGTGCTCGTAATGGCAGCCCCACGGGGAATCGAACCCCGATTGACGGATTGAAAACCCGCTGTCCTAACCGTTAGACGATGGGGCCGTGGATGTGAAATGAGCAACTGCCGTTCCTTTCAGCTTTTTCGTCCCTTCGGGACGATGTTAGACCCTCCTTCGCCCTCGTTCCACTCGGGCTTCGGACGGGCGGGCGACCCGACTCCGCTCCTTCCCCCTTCGCCAAGGCTATGGAGGACAGGTCCGGAGCTACGCTGGGCAAGTGGGGCCGTGGATGTGCAATGAGCGTACGACTGACGAATGTCAGATCCCGACATGAATGATCGGGACCGTATTGTACGGATGTCATGTGACAGAGGAAAGAGGCTTTGGTAGAGTACGGAAAACCTCCCCCAACCCCTCCAATGGAACTTTCTACCTTTTCTCTTCTTGCCGGTCTGTCGTGCTACCTGGTCGGCCTGCCGCTTTTGCTGACCGAAAAGAAGGCGCTCGCGTGGCTCAAGTCCTACCTGAAAGGGAACGACCCGCTCGTCGCCATCGTCGGTGCGGTGCTCTTCCTGGTCGCCGTACTCACGCTCAAGGAGAACTGGCGCGTGACCTCCGACGCCGAAGGACTCGTGACGCTCGTGGCATGGGTCGCGCTTGTGAAGGGTCTCTTTATCGCCTGGCAACCGAAGGAGTACGCGAAGCTCTCGCTCCACGTGCTGACCAAGCATCGCTTGGAACTGCTCTACGGCTTCCTCGCCGTGGTGTGGGGCGCGCTGCTCACGTACCTCGGCTTCGTGCTGGACGTCACGAACTTCTGATGTTCCCTCCGCTGACGTGACCGGCGCATTCTTCGGCATCCTCCTCATCGGGTTGCTTCTCGTCATCGTCCTGCTCGTCATCGTCACGATGATCGTGCAGATCGTGTGGTACGTGCCCTTCATCCCGACGGGAAATCCCGTCATCGTGAAGATGCTCAATCTGGCCGATTTGAAGCCGGGCAACGTCGTCTACGACCTTGGCGCCGGCGATGCGCGCACGCTCATCGAAGCGAAGAAACGCGAGCCGGGCATTCGCGCCATCGGCTACGAAGCGACGTCCGTCATCTGGCTGCTCGCCGTTCTCAGCGCATGGCGCAGCGGGACCGCGATCGAGCTGAAGCTCGGAAACTTCATGAAGGCCGACCTGCGGAATGCCGACG
>CAYWPP010000004.1:12841-16116 GCA_964460475.1 uncultured Candidatus Peribacteria bacterium | reverse complement strand
GCGATCGAGCTGAAGCTCGGAAACTTCATGAAGGCCGACCTGCGGAATGCCGACGTCATCTTCCTCTACCTGTCGCCGCGTTGGATGGATCATCTGGCACCGAAGTTCGACCGCGAGCTTCGGCCCGGCACGCGCGTGCTGTCGCATGCCTTTCCGTTCCGCGACCGCGATGCCGATGAAACGATCCGCGTGGCGTTCCCGCGTACCGAGAAGCTGGGCACCATCTACAGCTACCGCTGGCAAAAGCGTCCCTCCTCAGTCACTCCTTCTTAAAGAACCTACTTCCTACAACCTACTTCCTACAAGCTCATCCCCCCCTCACACCTCCACCGCCGCGAACGGCACCTTCGCAAGCACGATCGCGCAGAGAATGATCACCTGCAGGAATCCCCACGCGACGAAGCCGATGACTTGTCCAAGAGGGAAGAGCACGTAACTTGCGCTGACGCCGAGGAATCCGAAGAGCATCGCGAGAGGAACGAGCGGCGCGACGAGGATGTTCGCCACGGGCGCGATGAGCGAGATTCTGCGAAACAGCACGATGATCAGCGGCAGCGTCGCGATTTGCGCCGCCATGGTCGCCTCCAGTCCGGTGCGGATACCGAACGCCGTCGGGACGCGCGCGAACGCGCGATGCAGCAGCGGACTGAGTTCATTGAGCCCGATGACCGCGGCGAACGACAGCTGGAATCCCGCGTCGTACCACAGCAGCCGCGGATTCCAGACGCTCATTGCGGCGGCGCTCCACAGGATGAGCAGGCGCGTGTGCGCCTGGCGTTCGAGAACGACGGCGAGCAGTCCGAGTGATCCCATGATCGCCGCGCGCACGACGGGCGGCCCCGCGCCAACGAAGAGCGTGAAGGCGCCGATCATGAGAATGACGGGCGCCACTCTCCAGCGGATGGGCAGGAAGAAGAGTAATGACGAGACGATGGCCGTGATGATCGTGATGTTGTAGCCGCTGATGGCGATGATGTGCGTGAGACCCGTGACGTTGAACGCCTCGGTCAGTGCGGGAGGAATGCCGCGCCGCGAACCCGTGAGCAATCCCGCGAGCAGCGACGCGTGCGGTTCGGGAAAGATGCGGTTGATTCGCGCTTCCATGCCGTCACGAACCGTGTTGAGCAGCCGCGTCACGGGAAAGGCCGTGCCCGGTTCCAGCGATTCCAGCGACGCGTAGTCGAGAAGCGCCGTGATGCCGCCGATGCTCAGGTACGCGTCGTATGCGAACGTGCCGTCGTTCCACGGTCGTTCCAACGCGCCGTGCACCCGCACGCGTTCGCCCTGCGCGAATTCGGGCCAGCCGTTCCTATCGATGGCGAGTACGCGTCCTTCGACGGGCAGCGTCTTCCCTTCGTCGGTCGTGATGCTCTCGACCTGCACGACGTAGTGCGTCTTCATCGGGCGTCTGTCGGGATGCTTCGCGACGTACCCCGTGAGACGTATGCTGTCGCCGTTCGCGAACCGCCCGATCGATCGTTCATCGGGCACGTCGATGGCGAGCGCACCGGCGACGCACGCGGCCGACACTCCTGCGAGGAGAAAGGGGAGGGGGAACGAGGGGTGAGGTCCTTGCGCCGCGGCGAGCGCGGTTGCGATGCTCCCCGTGAGTCCGAGCAGGAGAAGCGTCGTCCTCGCTTCCGGCATATCGAACATGCGCAGGCAGAAGAGGGTTCCGAGGAAGCCGAGCAGGAGGGCGGATGCGGCGACGGACGGCTTCATCCGGCGTGTTCCAGGCATTCTGCTAGTGCCGCCCATTCCTCGATGGAGAGCGTTTGCGGTCTGCGGGCCGGATCAATCGCCGTCTTCGCCATGGCATCCGCTCCGCCCGCCATGGAACCGAGGGTATTTCTGAGCATCTTTCGCTTCTGTCCGAAGGCGATCTTCGTGAGCGTGAACACGCGGTCGAGGAGACTCGGGCGAATGCGGGGTTCTGCGAAGCAGTCCACGTGGAGCACGGCGGATTCCACCTTGGGCGGCGGCAGGAACGATGACGCCGGAACGCGCGTCACGATGCGCGGAGTGCCGAAGATACCGACGAGAATCGTGAGCAGTCCCGCGTCCTTCACGGCGCAGATTTTCTCGGCGACCTCCCGCTGGATGAGGAGCGTCAGCGAGCGCGGTTGCACCGCGGATTCCAGGAAGACGTGGCGGAGCAGGGGAGAGGTGATGTGGTACGGGATGTTGGCGACGATCATGTACGGGTCGGAAGGCAGAGGCGTCGTGAGGGCATTGCCTTCGATCACTGTAAGGGAATCGTCCTCTCCGTCCACTTTCGTAAACCGATGCAGTAAAGGGATGACCCGGGGGTCCAGTTCGATCGCCGTGACGTGCTTCGCCCGCGTGCGGAGCTCCCGCGTCAGCACGCCGATGCCCGCGCCGATTTCCACGACGTGATCGTTTCGGGTGACGTTCGCGGCGTCGATGATCGCGGAGAGGACCGCGTCGTCGACGAGGTAGTGCTGACCGAGATCGCGGTTCAGCCTCAGTCCGTGTGCTGAGCAGAATCGCCGGACTTCATCGGAGAGAGAGGGCATGTTGACAGACGTCTCGTGCGAGAGTGTACACTGAGCGCAGTGATCGTCGCTTCGCTTGTCTTCGGCTTCGCCTACGCTTTCCCGTTTACGGACGGGGAGGACGCGGCGTAGCCTGATGATTCGTTCGGCCGGCGCACTCTCCCCGCTCTCTCCTGACGCGGGTTTTTTGTTTTTTTCTCCCTCCTTACCATGTCCCGTCCCCTCTCTTCTCCGTCCCTCCCCGACGAGGCTCCCGATGAGCTTCACCGCCTCGAAGCGAGGCTCCCGCACCTCTTCAGTACGCGAGGCGTGCTCTTGGATCTCGGTACGTACGGACGCTTTGTCTCAGCTGGGGCATGTCTGGAGCGGCTGCGATCCATGACCGATGAACGGAGAGCGGCGTGCGCGGCGCTTCTCACGCAAATCCTCGACGAGCGCCGGATTCCCGACGACACGTCTGCTCTCCGATCACCTCCGCGCTCTGCCAGAGCCGTCGGCGGCGCATGGCGCACGTGGAGATGAAATTTTTTTTGCCCCGTGTTATACTGATTCGCCCATGAGAAAACTCTTCCTCCTCCCCGTTCTGTTTGCGCTTCCGCTCTTCGCGTTCGCGCGGAGCTACGAGCCGATGTCCCTTCCGTACTCCGATACGGCCGGGCTCGATCGCGCGACCGACGTCGCCATCAGTGTGCTGACCGATGAAGGAGTGCTGCAGGGAAATCCCGACGGCACCTTCCGTCCTTCCCGCTCGCTCAACCG
>CAYWPP010000004.1:3946-12741 GCA_964460475.1 uncultured Candidatus Peribacteria bacterium | reverse complement strand
GAGCTCTACGACATTCCGTTCACGCCCACGACCGTCTGGTACGAGGGATACATCGCGGCCGCGCAGGCGAGAGGAATCGATCTGCCTGATACTCTTCTCGGTGATGTCTTGTCGCGCGCCGCCATGGCCCGACTCACCGTCGGCTTCCTGGCCTTTGAGAACGGCGAGCTTGCCGCACTGCGCGCGGCGCAGAACGGCGTGACCTCCTCTTCATCCTCTTCTTCTGTATCTTCTGTTTCCTCTTCATCCTCTGTTTCCTCCCCTTCGTCTTCCTCATCTTCTTCCTCCGTTGCGACTCACGACACGTACGGTGATACGACTATCCGTCCGCAGTTCCTGCTGCTTGGCGAGGTGTCGCCGGTGATCGGTGCCGCGGATATTTTCCTGGAAGAGGAGGCGCTTGATGTACGTACGGTTACCGTCAACCTCATGACGGCCACGCCGAGCGTGTCGGCGCTGCTCGTGTTCGATGAAGACACGCGTTACCTCGGGAGGGCATCCCTGTCGAGCGGTGCCCAGTACGTGCTCAACGTGCAGCCGGATACCTTCATCGTTCCCCGGCGCGAGTCCACGACCCTCTACGTACGCGCGGATATGCGCAGCGAACCGAACGGCGGAACGTCGGGTGACATCGTCGAAGTGAACAACTTCATCGTCGCGGGCGTCGGCGTGTGGAGCAACGATCAGTATGCCAAGGCCTCGGCCGACGACTTCCCCGAGTTCCAAACGGCCCGCTCCGTGCCGACCTCGATCACGAACGCCGACCAGCAGGAATCGTTCCTCGTCGCGGGTACCGACCGGGTGATCGGCGCATTCCGCTTCGAGGCGCGCAAGTCCGACGCTTCCGCGGACGCGGACATCACGAAGCTCACGTTCGACGTCACGAAGACCGCGGGCGTGACTCTCTCCAACGTGAAGTTGGGACTCCGCGGATTCCCGGAACGGATGGACTGCACGGTTTCCGGTTCGCAGATCATCTGCTCTTCCATCGATGCGCTCTACGGCTCTCTGAAGAGCGGTGCGAAGATTCTGGAAATCCGCGCCGACGTGACGTTGCCGAGTCCCGTTCCCGAGGGTCAGACGCAGCTTATGCTCAGCCTCGGTTCTCCGGGGTCGATCACGACGCCGGGCGCCGTCGAGTGGACGGACGGCACGACGACCTTCTCTTGGGTGCCGTTCGACAGTCCCATCGCCCGCGGCACGCTCTACGTGCGGTAAGCGCCGCGATGTCGTTCCCTACTCCTTCCCAAGAAGGGTAAGTGGCGCGATGTTCAGGGCGAGCTTCTTGCGCTGCCCCGAATCGAACAGGATTTCCGCGATGTCACCCTCCTGCGAGAGGAAAGTTCCCGTGCCGAAGTGCGGATGCGAGACGCGTGCTCCTTCTTCGAGCTCGGGGATGTCCTGATTGAATCCCCATTCATCCTCCTTCTCTCCTTCCGTCCACTCCGCCGTCCGCCGTCCGCCGCCGGGATGCCATGCGTTCGCGCTCCACCGGTCGTCACTCTTTGCCTCGAGGAGCGTATGCGGAATGTCGTCGAGAAACCTGCTGCGGTGATTGTGCTGCGTGTTGCCCCAGAGCATCCTGCTCTGTGCATGGAGCAGCATCAGGTGCGTCTTCGCCCTCGTCATCGCCACGTACATCAGACGCCGTTCTTCCTCCATCTGGTCGCGGTCGAGGAGCGCCGAGCCGTGCGGAAACAGATTCTCCTCGCACCCGCCGATCACCACGGAGGAGAACTCGAGTCCCTTGCACAGGTGCACCGTCATCAGCGTCAGCGCTTCCGTCCGCTCTTCCTCCTTGATGAGTGCATCAACCTCCGAGACGAGCGCGACTTCCTCTAGGAAACGCTCCAACGACGTCTTCGGCTCCAGCGCGTCGTATTTCCGGGTCACACTCTTCAGTTCCAGGATGTTCTGCCAGCGTGATTCTCCCTCGTCGGTACCGTCTTTCACCCAGGCTTCCATGCCCGTGCGCAATAACACCCCCGCGGCAAGCTCGCTCACCGGCATGGTTTCCGCGTCTTTCTGAAACGACAGAATCATCTCGGTGAACGACGCGAGTCTTTTCTTCATGGCGTCGGGAATACCTTCGACCATCTCGATGTGCAGCAGGGTCTGCCACAGGTTGATCTGCCGTTCGTTCGCGTGATTCTGCAGCTTCGCGAGCGTCGTCTTGCCGATTTTGCGCGACGGCACATTGAGAATGCGCAGCAGTGACACGGTGTCGTTCGGGTTGAGGATCGTGAGCAGATACGCGAGAACATCCTTCACCTCGCGCCGGGCGTAGAACTTCACGCCGCCGACGATGCGGTAGGGGATGCCGTGGCGGAGGCATGCTTCCTCGAACAGGCGCGACTGGGCGTTCGTGCGGTAGAGGATGACCTGCTCGTCGAGCGGCACGCCTTCGCTCCGCAGATGCAGCACGCGTCGCATCGCTTCCTCCGCTTCCGCCTTCTCGTCCCGCGTTTCGAAGAGCGTCAACCGCGGTCCTTCCTTTCGCTCCGTCCACATCTTCTTCTGCGGTCGACGGGGATTCGCGCTGATCACCGCGTCGGCCGCGTCCAGCACGACCTGCGTGGAACGGTAGTTGTGCTCCAACTTGATGCTCTTCGCGTTCTTATACTCGTTCCTGAATTCCAGGATGTTCCGGATGTCGGCGCCGCGAAAGGCGTAGATCGACTGGTCCGGATCGCCGATGACGCAGATGTTGCGATGCTTGCCGGCAAGCAGGCTCACCAGCAGGTACTGCGCGTGATTCGTGTCCTGATACTCGTCGACGTGCAGGAACTTCCAGGTGTTCTGGTAGCGCGCGAGTACCTCCGGCACTTCCCGCAACATGCGGATGGTCTCCAGAATCAGATCGTCGAAATCCATCGCGTTCGCGTCCCTCAGTTTTTCCTGATAGAGCTTATAGGCGTTTGCAATCTGTTCCGTGAAGTGCGTCGATGCCTGGGCTGCGACGTCGCGCGGGGCCATTGCTTCGCACTTGAAACGCCCGATGTGCCCCATGGCGGCCTTCGGTTTCAGGTCTTCTTCCGCGATGTGCAGCTCCCTGAGAACTTCCTTCATCACTTTCTGCTGATCGTCGGCGTCGTAGATGACGAAGCTGCGCTCGCGTCCGATCTTCTCGATGTCGCGTCGTAACATGCGCACGCAGACCGAGTGGAACGTGCCGACCATGGGAAGCTCCGCGGGAACCTTTCCCGATCCGTCGGTGAGCTTGAGCAGACTCATGATGCGTTCCTTCATTTCGTGTGCCGCTTTGTTCGTAAAGGTGACCGCCAGAATCTGCCACGGAGGCACGCCGCGGTCGATGAGGTACGCAATCCGATGCGTGAGCGCGCGCGTCTTCCCCGAACCGGCTCCCGCCAGAATCAGCACCGGCCCCTCCGTCGTTTCCACGGCTTCCCGCTGCTCGGCATTCAGGCCGCCGAGGATGAGATCTTCTTTCACGGGCACCGATGCAGTGTAGGGAAGTCAGCTTTCCAGTTCCATCGGAATGTCGTGCGCGTTCGCCGCGTCGCGAATGAGCTTCTTGGAGACCTTCTCCTTGGGCGACACCAGTTCCCCGATGACCTTCTTCACGCTGTCGTTGCTTGCGGTGAGTTTCTGCACCTCGGTCTTCGTCGGGATGAGCGTCTTCGTCTTCTCCGTCTTCGTGGCGATGTCTTTCACCAGGTCCTCCGGCAGCGCATCAATGTCCTCCAGGGCCTTCACGCCCAGATGTGCGAGGATCACGTCGTAGGCGTTGCGTGACTTGATGTGGTGACTGAGGCTGGCGAATGCGTTCACGATGTTCTCGCGGTCTTCGGGATTGAACTGATCCGCGAATTCGTATTCCGTCATGCGTTTGAAGGTAGCCAGAATCGGCTGCAGTGACTCGGGCGAGACGATGTGGAACGTGATGTTCTGCTCATAGTGGGTCAGTTCCTTCAGGGAGCAGACGGCTTCCGTGGGCACGACGAGGAAAACCGTGTGGTAGATATCGGTCTTCTTCTTGATCTTCTGCGCCGTCTTTTTGATGGTGTCGCGCAGGTACGTGCGCAGATCGTTCGATTTCGACGTCTTGGCATCGAAGATGATGTACTGACCGAGGAACTCGACGAGAAAGTCCGGTTTCAGGCTGCCGTCGAATCCTTTCGGTAGCGACGTATTGTCGTAGAAGTCGAACTTCGATTCTTCCCGGGAACAGATCTCGGTGAGGAGATTGACGACCGTCCGTTCATGATCGTTCCAAATACGATCACGCTCGGCCTGCTCACGCGCCAGGCGTTCTTCGTCTTCCTTGATGATGCGTCGCCGCTCCTCGACGAGGGACGCTTCGGCTTTCGCGAGTCTGCTTAGACGTTCATCCGCCTTCTCGCGCTCATGCACCTCGTTCTCCTCGTACTTCGCGATGGTGCGTTGCAGCTGGTCCCGCTCGCGCTCGGCGGCCTTGCTCTTCGCTTCCAGTCGCTCGTTCTGTGCCCAGAGTTCCTTGTTCTTGCCGGTGAGTTCGCCGTTCTTCTCCTTCACCGCTTCCAGCTCACGCTCCAGCTTGCCGAGTTCCTTCTTCGCCTGATCAAGTTCCGCTTTGAAGCGGAGCGATGCTTCCGTGTCGCCCGTTTCCTGCTTCTTCGTGAGGAGCAGGAAGAGCATGGCGACGGCGCCTGCCATACCGATGGCGAGAATCCCAAGCAGGATATTCGTGAGCATGGCGCGATGATAGCAGAGGAGGGAACGGGTGTACAAGTGTGCACTTTGTGCGTGATTTTTGGCTTTTTCCTGCGGTAAGTATTGACAACTTTCCATCGATGCGTACACTGCCACAGTCCGGCCTTCCCCCACTCGCATCTGAGTCACGGAGGGCGCGGCAGAGCTTCCTTTTGTTTTCTTCACGTTCATCCCATGGCACTCAAGCGCAAGGCAAAGAAGACGATTATCAGCAAGCATCGCATGCACGACAAGGACACGGGTTCCCCTCATGTGCAGGTGGCGATCCTCACGAAGGAGATCGATTTGATCACGAAGCATTTGCAGGATCATAAGAAAGACCACTCCGCGCGCCGCGGTCTTCTCGCGAAGGTCGCACGTCGCAGGAAGCTGCTCAACTACCTGCGCATGAATCAGCCCGCCGAGTACGACAGGGTGCTGGAGAAGAACAAGCTCAAGAAGTAGGCGGCAGCGGAGAATGCTTGCGTTCCCCTACGGTTGTGGTACCGTAGGAATGCTCTTTTCTCCATCGTCGCACCGCTCTCTGGGTTTACGTTTGAGGGTCTTCCGAAGATCTTCGCATGTGAATCCACCGGAGTTTGTGTCAACGTCCGCGAGGAAAGGGACTCCCGTCTCCATGACGGGAATCGTACCTTTTTCCTCTTTCTTTTATGTCATCATCGCAGAGCGCTTTCAGCGAAAAGCGCGAATTCACCCTCGAACTGGGTGACCAGAAACTCGTCTTCCAGACGGGTCTCATCGCCAATCAGGCGAATGCAAGCGTCCTCTGTCGCATGGGGGATACCGTCTCCATGGGGAACTGCACCGTCAGTTCCAGGGCGCGCGACGGCGTCGACTTCCTGCCGCTGCAGGTCGTGTATCAGGAGAAGTATTACGCCGGCGGCAAGATCGCCGGAAGCCGTTTCCGCAAGCGCGAAGGCCGTCCCGCCGACGAGTATGTGCTCCTCGCACGCGTCGTCGACCGTGGTCTGCGTCCGATGTTCCCAAAGCAGATTCGTAACGATATCCAGGTCTTCTGCACCGTCCTGTCGTACGACTTCGAGAACGAGCACAGCATTGCGTCCGCGAATGCGGCGAACCTTGCGGTCGCTCTCTCCGACTGCCCCGCGGACGGCCCTCTGGGTACCGTGTCCGTCGGTCTCATCGGCGGCGAACTCGTCCTGAATCCGTCCCGTGAGGCACGTCTGAAGTGCGATCTGGAAATGTTCGTGACGGCGTCGCAGGAACGCGTGGTCATGATCGAGGCCGGAGCCAATCAGGTTCCCGAGGCCGAGGTGCTGCGCGCCATCGAATTCGGCAAGAAATGGGCGCAGAAAATCGCGCGCTTCTTCGCGGATCTCCAGAAGAAGGCAGGCAAGAAGAAGTTCGAGGTTGCGGAGCCCTTCACGCATGACGAAGCGTACGCATTCCTCAAGGAATGGGCTCTTCCGACCGTCACGAAGGCGATCAAGGATCCTCTCCCCAAGCTGGAGCGCCGTGCGATCTTCAACGATCTTATGAGCCAGGCGGAGGAGAAGCTGAAGGAGAAATTCTCCTCGCTTCCCGAAGAAGAGCTGGATGCGCTTGCCGCGCAGGGCGCCGCGCTCACCGACAAGGTCATCAAAACCGAGGTCCGTCGCCTCATTCTGGAGGAAGGCACCCGCATGAGCGGACGCAAGGTCGAGGAAATCCGCCCGATCGGCGCGATCGTCGACATCCTGCCGTCGCAGGTACACGGTTCCGCGCTCTTCCAGCGCGGTGAAACGCAGGGGCTCACCACCTGCACGCTCGGGTCGCCGGGCGACAAGCAGCTTTCGGAAGGCATGGAAGGGGAGCGCGAACTCCGCTACATGCATCACTACAACTTCCCGCCGTTCTCGGTCGGGGAGACGAGCAACAGGCTCTTCGTGGGCAACCGCGAAATCGGCCACGGGAATCTCGCGCAGCGCGGTATCGAACCCGTGCTTCCCCCGGTCGACAACTTCCCGTACACCATCCGCACGGTGACGGAGATTCTGGAGAGTAACGGTTCCTCTTCCATGGCCGCGACCTGCGGCTCCACGCTCGCGCTCATGGCGGCGGGCGTGCCGATCTCCGCGCCCGTCTCTGGCATCGCGCTCGGACTCGTGTCCGACGAGGAGAAAGGCCAGTACGTGGTGCTCTCCGACCTGCAGGATGAGGAGGACTTCGGCGGCGACATGGACTTCAAGGTCACCGGCACGGAGAAAGGAGTCACGGCCATCCAGATGGACATCAAGATCAAGGGCCTGCCCGACGAAGTCTTCAAAGAGGCGCTGGAACGTGCGCGCACCGGCCGTCTGCACATTCTGAAAGAGATGCTCAGTGCGATTCCGGAAGTGCGCAAGGAACTCAGTCCGAAGGCGCCGCGTATCGAGACGATCACCATCGATCCCGATGACATTCGCCTCGTGATCGGCAAAGGCGGCGAGACGATCCAGAAGATCACCAAGGAACTCGGCGTCGAAATCGACATCGAGGACAGCGGACTCGTGTTCGTCACTGCGCCGAACGGCGAGAAGATGCAACTCGCCCGCGAATGGATCGAGGGCATCGTGGCGAAGCCGGAAGTCGGCAAGGTCTACAAAGCGAAGGTCGTCCGCATCATTCCGGGCGTCGGCGCCATCGCGGAATTCCTGCGCGGCAAGGACGGCATGATCCACATTTCGGAGCTCCAGTGGCAGCGCACCGAGAACGTGGAGGACGTCGTGAACGTCGGTGAAGAGGTCGAGGTGAAGTGCGTCGAGTACGATCCCATGGACGGCAAGACGCGTCTCTCGCTCAAGCAGATGTCGGCTCCTCCGGAGGGCTACGTTCCGCCACCTCCTCGCAGCGGCGGTGGATTCGGGGGCGGACGCCGCGGCGGCGGTCCGCGCAGAGGGCCTCCCCGAAGATAGTTTCGGTAGGGGGTCGAGTTACGGCTTGGCGGGTTACACGGGTTGCGGGTTACGAGGGTTTACGAGATCGTTCAATCCCGTATCCCGCCAACCCGAAACTCTCTATCCCGCCAACCCGTACCCCTCAATCGTTTCCTTCCACCGGGAATGCTTCCCGCATGCGGGCGTGCACGCTCTCCGTAAGGTGCAGGATCTGCTCGAAGGCTTCCTGCTTCTGGTACGGGGACTTCCGGCGCCACAACTTCGTGACCTTCGCGGACGTTGTCAGCAGCTCGCGCAGTTCGGTGATGCTCGCCTCCCGTGAAATCCAGTCGATGCCGTTCTTACTCATGCAGTCGAGCAACTGGTTGATGCGGTGCAACGTGCGGTGGACCGATTCCTGCAGCAGTTCCTCGCGCCGCGCGTCGATGGTGTAGAGATTGTTGATGCCGTCGTAGAAGTCGGGAATCTCCTGCAGAATGCTCGTCACCTGCCGGTAGGCAATCGTCAGGTTCGCCCAATCCTCGGCGTCGATTTCGCCTTCGGCGTGTACTTTCTGCATGATGTGGTCGAAATCCTTGCGCGCGATGTAGAGCTCCTCGCGCGTGTTGTGGAAGATGTCCTCGAACGTGAGCTTGTGCACTTCCCGCAGGGCGATTTCCTGCCGGTTCGACACCAGCTTCGTCACGAACACGGCGAAGACCATGAGCGAGATGATGCTCTGGATGCTCGCGAGGATTTTCGAGAATCCGTGCGGCACGATATCGCCGTAGCCGGTCGACGTTGCCGTGATGATGCTGAAGTAGACGTTGTTGAGGAAGATGTAGATGACATCCGGCGCCGCGATGGGCATCTCCTGCGTCTTCGGTACGAACGGCGTCGGACCGTGGTGATCGACGTAGTGCAAGCCCGTGTAGGCAAGCGCGAAGAAGATGACGAGCGTCACCCACAGCAGCAGCAGCCCGCGGTACGACAAGCCCGTGATGAAATCGAAGAACTGGAGTTTTGGTTTTCGCATTTCCTCTCATTATACCTCATTTCCTCCCTTTTTTGGAGAGGACTTTCCGCTTTCTTCGGGGCGCCTCAGTTGCTTTGCAGGGCGGCGCGGAACTTCGGCCTGAGCACGGCGTAGGCGATGACGGCGACGATGCCGTACGCAAGGCCCGTCGCGACGTTGATGGAGGTCCCCGGAATCGTCGACTCCAGAAA
>CAYWPP010000004.1:0-3846 GCA_964460475.1 uncultured Candidatus Peribacteria bacterium | reverse complement strand
AGAGAAAAATGGTAACAAATTCAACAAATTCTGTCAAAAATTCCCTTCGACTTCCCGTCGGGTGAAATCCCTTCGATTTGCTGTACGATAGGCGCACCATGCCGTCACAAGACGACGATCTTCAGGCCTCTTCCTTACCGAAAGCGTACGATCCGTCGACCGTTGAGGATCGCATCTACGCGATGTGGGAGGAGAGCGGCGCCTTCACGGCCGATCATGCCAGCACGAAGGAGCCGTTCACGATCAGCATGCCGCCGCCAAACGCGACCGGGCAGTTGCACCTGGGTCATGCGGTGATGCTTGCGCTTGAGGACATCTTCATCCGTTTCCAGCGGATGAACGGAAAGGAAGCGCTCTGGGTGCCGGGCACGGATCACGCGGCCATCGCCACGGAGGCGGTGGTCATCAAGCAGATCCAGAAGGAGGAGAAGATCCCCGATCCCCGCGCCAGTCTCGGTCGGGAGGAGGTGCTCCGGCGTATCGCGGACTTTGTCGACAAGAGCCAGGGAACCATTCGCAGCCAGATACGGAAGATGG
The DNA here is from genome assembly GCA_964460475.1 of uncultured Candidatus Peribacteria bacterium. Lineage (GTDB taxonomy): Bacteria > Patescibacteriota > Gracilibacteria > Peribacterales > Peribacteraceae > CAYWPP01. The sequence continues at coordinate 3,309 of CAYWPP010000004.1, read as the reverse complement.
GAAGTTCATGTGACTGGACGCGCGAACGCTACACCATGGATCCCGTGCTCAACCGCTGCGTGAATGAAGTGTTCGTGAAGATGTACCGTGACGGACTCATCTACCGCGGGCACCGCATCGTCAACTGGGACCCGAAGATGCACACGACGGTGTCCGATGACGAGATCGAGCGTAAAGAAGAGAAGGCGCCGTTCTACACGTTCCAGTACGGTCCCTTTCAGATCAGCACCGCGCGCCCCGAGACCAAATTCGGCGACAAGTACGTGGTCATGCATCCGGATGACAAGCGGTACAAGAAGTACAAGCACGGAGACACGTTCGAAGCGGAGTGGATCAACGGCACCGTCACGGCGACGGTTATCAAAGACAAGGCCGTGGACCCCGCATTCGGCACCGGCGTGATGACCATTACCCCGTGGCATGACGCGACGGACTTCGAGATCGCCGAGCGTCACGATCTGGACAAGGAACAGGTGATCGATTTTGACGGAAATCTTCTGCCCATCGCCGGAGAATTCGCCGGCATGCCGATCGGGAAGGCGCGTCCGCTGATCGTCGAGAAGCTGAAGGAGAAAGGGCTTCTGGTCTCCGTGAAGGAAGACTACGTCCACGCGGTCGCCCTGAGCTACAGAGGCGGCGGCATCATCGAGCCGCAGATCAAAGAGCAGTGGTTCGTGGACGTGCAGAAGAAGATCGTTCCCTGGAAGGGAAAAAAGATGAGCTTGAAGCAGATTCTGCAGGATGTGGTGCACAAAAAAGACATTACGATAGTCCCCGAGCGTTTCGAGAAGACGTACTTCAACTGGATCGACAATCTGAAAGACTGGTGCATCAGCCGCCAGATCTGGTGGGGGCACCGTGTGCCCGTGTGGTACCGGGATGGAAAGAGCGGCCTTGATACGCACGTCGGTGTTCTCCCTCCCGAAGGCGAGGGCTGGCGGCAGGACGAGGATACGCTCGACACCTGGTTCAGCTCGGCGCTGTGGACCTGGAGCACGCTCATCGATCCCTCCCTTGCGGAGAATCATGACATTGATCTCGCAGAACTCCTCAAGCGCAGCCCCGACTTCCGGAAATTCCATCCGACGAGCGTCATGGAAACGGGCTACGACATCATCTTCTTTTGGGTGGCACGCATGATTCTGATGACCACGTACGCCACGGGACAGATTCCGTTCCATACCGTGTACCTGCACGGCCTCATCCGCACGCGCGACGGAAAGAAGATGAGTAAGAGTCATCCTGAAACGATGATTGACCCGCTGGATATGATCGGCACATACGGTGCCGACGCCTTGCGCCTCTCCATGATCGTGGGGCAGAGTCCCGGCAATGATTCCAAGTTGTACGAAGAGAAGATCGCGGGGTACAGGAACTTCGTGAACAAGCTTTGGAACGCCTCGCGCTTCGTCCTGATGCAGTGTGAGCAGGCGAAGGTTGATCCGCTGAACGTCGGCACTCTTTCAGAGACTCGGGATCTTTCTCTCGCAGATCGTGCTCTGCTTTCCGCCCTTCAGGAACTCATCGCCGATGTGACAAAAGGCATCGAAGAATATCGCCTCAGTGAAGTAGGGGAGCGGCTCTACGGATTTACCTGGAACTTCTTCTGCGACTGGTACTTGGAGCTCAGTAAAGGCAATGCAAATATCGAGGTTCTCGTTCATGCGCTCCGCACCCTGCTTACCCTTCTGCATCCCTACTGTCCGTTTGTGACGGAAGAATTGTGGTCGGCTCTCAAGCCGCAGGACGCAGGAGCGCTCATCGTTCAGCCGTGGCCGACGGCGGAGAAAAAACATCGTGATGCAGATGCACAGATGCAGTTCTCCAGCCTCATTGACGTGATCTCCCTCATTCGGCAATTGCGTACGGACAGCGGCGTTGAGCCCGCGAAGAAAGTGCATGTGACGATCGTCAGCACGAAACATGCGGAACTTCTCACGTCGCAACAAGAGCACATCATGCAGCTTGGGCGCCTGGAGAATCTGGACATACAGCCGAAGGCGGAAACGCCCAAAGAATGCGCGAGCGGCTTTCTGAAGGACATGGAAATCCATCTGCACCTTGCCGGACTCATTGATATTCCCAAGGAACGGACCAGGCTTACGAAAGAACGTGACGAGCTTTCACGCTTTGTCTCCGGCATTGAAAAGAAGCTCGGTAACAAGCAATTCGTGGAAGGTGCGCCTGCGGTGGTGGTGGAAAAGGAGAGGGAGAAACTCTCCGCCGCACAGGAGAAACTTGCGAAGGTGAACGATCGTCTTACGAGCCTTCCCGCGTAAGAAGACGTCGTGTCAGTTTCTTCGTTCCGACGGCGCCGCCGCGCCGCACGGCATCTCTGCCGAATTGCGTACGCAGCGTGTCCAGTGCCTTTTGCAAGCCCTCCGCCTTGTTGGTCTCTTCCGTCGCTTCGAAGAGCGAGTACTGTACCGTGCGCGTGCTCTTAAGTCCCCCGAGCACGAGGCCCGCCTGCGTGAAGAGTGTCACAGTGCGCAGCAGTCTCTTCAGAAGATCATTCACATACGGCATGAGTTGCTCTTCCGTGGTCATCGTTTGGGGGAGACGCGTATGTGTATCGTGGTATTGATACTCGCCGTTTCGCAGCCAGATGCCGATGTCCTCACATCCCAATTCCAGTCTGCGCATCTTCAGCACCATGTACGAAAGATGCGTGAGCAGGTGGCTGCGGATGGATGCGATGTCACGCGTTCGCGGGAAACTTCTGCAGCGTGAGACGGACTTGGGAGGTACTTCTTCCGTCACCACCCGATGCACGGGCACGCCCTGCAGCTCGCTCACCATTTCCAGCCCCGGACGCCCGAAGAGGTGGACACTCGTCTCCCGGTCCATGTGCGCGACGTCCCATGCCGTCTTCAAACCCAAGGATTCCACGTGTACGGACCGTCTCCAGCCAATTCCCGGAATATCGTCCGCTTTCAGACTTTGCAGGAATGTTTCCCGCTTGATGATCGCCGTGTGCTCGGATAATCGCTCGTGTCCGTCCCCCTCGTGCATCACCACGGTGATTCCTTTCGGTTTTCTGTAGGGGCTCGCCATCTTGGCGAGCAGCTTGGTCGGTGCGATGCCGAAGGACACATCCAGGCCCGTAGAGTGCAGCACATCATCCTGCGTTCGCTTTGCCCACTCGTACAGATCCGTCGGAACGCCTCCGGGCACTCCGCGAAGGTCCGCGTACCATTCGTCAATCGACGTCATTTCCAGATCCGCGCATGCCGAACTCAGCCTGGTTTCTATCTGCTCCGAAGCCGTATGTGCCTCCGCAAAGTCCGTATGCCGGATGATCGCATCCCG
>CAYWPP010000003.1:60601-103168 GCA_964460475.1 uncultured Candidatus Peribacteria bacterium | reverse complement strand
CTCCTGAAGGCCGTAAACACGGGCAAGGACTCTCTTTGAGGCACGAAAGGTACCAGAACGCATCGCCGAACTCGAAAAGCAGGCGGAGGGGGAAATTTGGGAAGACCAGAAGCTGGCAACGGCCGTCTTCGGGGAAATGCGGGGTCTCAGGAAGCAGTGGGAGCCGCTGCTTGAGCTGAAGAAGGAAGTGAGCGAGTACGTGTCGCTCGCGGACATCGCCGAGACGGAGGAGGAAAAAAGCGAACTGGAAGCGGCCTACGAACGCCTGTGGAAGACGTGGCTTGAACTGGAACAAGCGCTGTACCTCGGCGGAAAGTATGATCTCGGCGACGCGTACCTGAGCATCACGAGCGGCGCGGGAGGAACGGAAGCACAGGACTGGGCCGCAATGCTCATGCGCATGTACCTGCGCTATGCAGAGAGGAAGGGCTGGAAGACCGATCTCATCGAGAAGACGGACGGACAGGAAGCGGGCATCAAGTCCGCAACGGTGCACGTGAAGGGCGACAGCGCGTACGGCCTCTTGAAGAACGAGCGCGGGACTCATCGTCTCGTGCGGCTCTCACCCTTCAACGCGAAGAATCTGCGCCAGACTTCCTTCGCACTCGTGGAAGTGCTGCCCGACATGGCGCCCCATCATCATGAGTACGTGCTGAAGCCGGAAGACTTGCGCATCGACACGTTCCGCGCGGGTGGCGCGGGAGGACAACACGTGAACAAGACCGACAGCGCCGTACGCATCACGCACCTGCCGACGGGACTCGTCGTGGCATGCCAGAACGAGCGGAGCCAACTGCAGAACCGCGAGCGCGCGATGGCGCTTCTGAAAGCGAAGCTCCACGAACGCGACGAACTGGAAGCGAAGCAGGAGAGGGACAGGCTGAAGGGAGCGACGAAGAGCGCGGACTTCGGCAGTCAGATCCGGAGCTACGTGCTGCATCCGTACCAGATGGTGAAGGACTTGCGCACGCACGTGGAAACGAGCGACACGGAAGGCGTGCTCGACGGTGATCTGGATCACTTCGTGGAAGCGGAGCTGAAGCGGTCGGCGCGGGAGTAGTTTTCTTCCCTTGTCCATCACGGCTCAAACGCACTATAGTCACCTTCCGCCACGGAGAGGTGGCTGAGTGGTCGAAAGCGCACGACTCGAAATCGTGTATCCCCCTCCGGGGATCGAGGGTTCGAATCCCTCCCTCTCCGCCATGCATTACACTAATGGCACCCTGAAATGCTTCACTGTGGAGAGTGGACTTCGGATCTTATCCTCTTAGACCTCCATTTTTTCTCTTAGGACTGCTAAAGGGATACCAATCCTGCTCACATAGGTTAGTAGAGCACTAAGGGCAGTTTGCGGAGCTTTGTACTCGCTCTCATAAGTAATTGAAAAATAGCGTCAGTGCCCGTGGCTATCACCTGTTTCATAGTGCTTGAACATATCGGTATCTTCGCTATGACCACACGAACTGGAGATATCCCACAACTCTGCTACTTGATGAGCATCCCATCCCTCATCCACGATAAGCTTCTTCGCCAATCCCGACATTACGTACCACTTCCAGCACTTACAACAGCATGGTCCTCCATGATGGGACATAGAGACCGCATCATCGAATGTGACCTGTTGCTCCGGTGAGAGCACTATGTCGTTATCAAACTGTGTGAGTTTCTGCGCAACATCTACAGGAACGTCGTACGGGTCAGGCGGAATCAGATCGCCACCACCATTTTCATCTACAAAGCGTTCAATGGCTTTCAGTTGTAGTTCATATGCTTCAAAGTTCGTCAGTGCACCACAACATTGGCCACCAAGGTTATCTTCAGTGGTGGACATTGCGAGCACCTGCGTCGGTCCGAAGCAGCCGATAGTCTTCTCATCGAGTTCGACAAGACGATCGGGTACGGGCTTCGTGAGTTTGTCACTTTGCTTGTAATAGAGCGCCTGTGCTTGTGGTGAGAGTTTTTTGTACGTTGCAACAATGGGATTGTCATCTCGTTCCGTTGAATCCTTCTGTTTTCCTGCTTGAAAGGAAAGGAATCCGACCATGAGGATGACAAGGCCAATGGTGAGGCATGCGAATGGATTTTTCATGGAGAGAAAGGGTTATGGAGAAGGAGCAAGTTCCGGTTGGATATGTCGTTCACGGAGCATGGCAAATAGCACAGGTAGGACGATCAGTGTGAGCATGACGGATGTCGTGAGTCCTGACATCACAACTAGCGCCAGTGGCTTCTGCACTTCTGCACCCGTTCCCGTGGACCAGATCATTGGAATCAGACCGATCACGGATGTGAACGCCGTCATGAGAATGGGTCGGAGACGCAGGGAAGCGCCTTCAATGACAGCTGCATGGATGCCTTCTTTCGTAATGGCCTGTTCAGGATCAGGAATGTATCCGGCAGCTTCTTCCATCGAAGGAAGACCGAACTGTGCACGGAAGGCGTTTTCGAGGTACACGACGATCACAACGCCCGTTTCTACCGCGTTTCCAAAGAGGGAAATGAATCCCACCCACACGGCAACAGACATGTTGTACTGTGCGAGGAAGAGCGCAATGACTCCTCCCACGAGACTCAGCGGAATCGTCAGCATCACGATGGACACAAGGCTTAAGTCTTTGTAGGTTAGATACAGAAGCAGGAAGATGATGAAGAGCACCGATGGAATAACGATGGAGAGGCGTTTCTTTGCTCGCAGCTGATTCTCATACTGGCCTGCCCATTCATAGGCATACCCGGTCGGAAGCTCAAGATTTTCCGAAAGGTGCCTATCAGCAGCTTTCACAAAGGAAGCCATGTCCGTTCCGCGTACATTGGACTGTACTACTGCTTTCATCCTGCCATTTTCACTGGCAATCATCGCGGGTCCGTTCACAAGCTTGATATCAGCAACACTTCCGAGGAGAACCTGCGTTCCGTTCATGCCCGTGACAGGCAATGATTTGATATCTTCGATATCCTGTCGGAACGCCTGTTTAAGACGCACCTGTACGCCGTACTGCTCCCGTCCCTCGATTGTGCGTGTGACCATTGCCCCTCCCACTCCAGCGGCAATTGTTTGCAGTGCATCCATCTTCATAATGCCGTGTTGAGCAAGTAGATCATCCCGTAGTTCTATATCAAGATATCGCAGTCCTGTTGTGCGAATGGCTACCGTGTCTGCTGCACCCGGAACTTGATTTAACAACCCTTCGACTTCAATTGCCAATGCTTCCAGTTTAATGGGGTCATCCCCGAAGATGTTGATGCCAAGCTGCGTTCGGATGCCCGTAGAGAGCATATCTATACGTCCGATGATCGGCTGTGTGAATGAATTCCAAACATTATCGAACTTGATTGCTCGATTCATTTCTACAATGAGCTTCTCTTTTGTCATACCCTTACGCCATTCATGTTTTGGCTTGAGTGTAATGAACGTTTCAAACATCGCCAGAGGTGCAGGGTCTGTGGCTGTGTCAGCACGACCTGCTTTTCCGACAACCTTTTCCACTTCGGGAAATTTGGCAATGATGCTGTTACTTGCAATGAGAAGTTCCTGCGCCCGTTCTTCGGAAACATCGGGTAGTGTGATTGGCATATACCAGAGCGTTCCTTCATCGAGTGGAGGCATGAATTCAGAACCAATCTGTGTCATCGCACCAATACCAAGCACTGCGAGCACACCCGCAGTTGCCAGCGTGATTTTTCGGTGTGCGAGAGCTTTTAGAAGAAGGGGCTCATATTTTCGCTGTAAAAAACGTACAACGGGAATCTCATCATCCCGTTTCAATTTTCCTCGCAAAAAGTACACCGCCAGTGTCGGCACAAGAAAGAGTGAGGCAATCAGCGCACCGAACATTGCAAAGAGATTTGTATACGCAAGAGGCGTGAAAAGTTTTCCTTCCTGTCCCGTGAGCGTGAAGATCGGTGTGAAGGAAAGAATGATGATGAAAATGGCAAAGACGATGGGTTTACCGACTTCCAGCGTGGCTTCTTTGATTCTGCGTATTCGTTCCAGGGCATTCTTCGGCGGCTGTTCCAAGAGCTTACGATAGGCGTTTTCCGATATCACAATGGCAGCATCCACCATTGTTCCAATGGCTATAGCGATGCCACCGAGACTCATGATGTTGCTCGGTATGCCAAACAGCCGCATGAAAATGAATGTTATGAGTACTCCCATGACAAGCGCAATGGCGGTGATAACAGTGGAACCGAAATGCCAGAGGAAGAGTCCGAGGATGATCGCTGTGATAATGAGTTCCTGTGTCAGTACGTCTCTAAGCGTCCGGACTGCCGAAAGAATGAGGTTTGTTCTGTCGTAGAAAGGAACGATACGCACTCCATCCGGCAGACTCTGTTCAATAGAAGCAAGACGCTCTTTGACAGCGTCAATAACCGCGAGCGGATTCTCTCCGTAGCGCATCACCACCACACCACCGACTTTTTCTTCTTCTTGATTGGCTAAAATTGCCCTACGGAACAAACCCGATTCGCGTACTTCACCGACATCAGTCACCGTCAGTGGCATGCCGTCTGCCTTCATACCAATGACGGTATTAGCAATATCATCTTGGCTCTCAAAGAAACCAATTCCCTGAATAGCAACTTCCCGTCCTCCCGTATCTATAACTTTACCCGATACGTTGTTGTTCGCCATTTTAATTGCATCCATGACCTGCTTGATCGTCACGCGGAACTGTTGGAGTTTTTGGGGGTCGAGGATGACTTGATAGATTTTCTTGTAGCCACCAACGGATGCAACTTCCGCAACCCCCGGAACGCTTTGCAGTGCGTAGCGCACATCGAAGTCCTGCAAAGAGCGCAATTCCGTGAGTGTTTGCGTATCGCTTTCGAGCGTGTACATGTAGATGTGTCCCACACCCGTCGCATCGGGTCCGAGAACGGGGATGACTCCTTCAGGGAGCTGTGCTTGCACAAGATTCAGCCGTTCAGAGACGCGATCACGGGCGAAGTAAATACCGATGTTATCGTGGAAAATGACTGTCACCATGGAAACACCGAGCATGGAGGAGGCGCGGATGTCATGAACACCCGCAAGCCCCTGCATACTGACCGTGATGGGATACGTAATCTGATCTTCAATATTCTTCGGACTCTGCCCCGTCCATTCGGTCATGACGACGACCTGGTTTTCCGAGAGATCGGGAATGGCATCGACGGGTGTTTGCAATGTGGCGACGACACCGACAACGGCAATAACTCCGAAAGTGATCAGGGTCAGGAAGCGATTCTCAAGCGCTTTAGTAATGAGATAGTTGATCATGGCATGACAGTGGAATCTTCTTCACTCGTAACAAACAAACTTGGAGGGTCGAGAATCACGCTACTTTCTGCGGTGATGGCTCCCGTAACCTCTGCAAATTCACCATCTTCTGCGATAACAGATACTACACTTTGCATGGGTTTCTGCGTCTCCGGATCAAGAATCCAGACATAGTTTCTCTCTGCTTCGCGTTTTACGGCAGAAGAAGGAATGCGGAAGACAGGTTTTTTCTCATCAATAAGACGAACGCGGATACTAGAACCATGTGGCAGCGAGAGATCATCAGGCACTTTTGCCTGCACGGTGATCGTGTGCGTCTGCGTATCCACCTGCGGGCTTTTACGTGTTATTTCTGCGCTATAAGGAGTCGTTTCATCGGTTTGTAGAAAGAACGAGACGGAGTCGCCGATATCAAGCGCACCGATGAACTGCTCAGGCAAACCGAATTGAATCTCTGTCTTTGCTCGCTTTGCAAGGCTCGTCGGCACATCTGTCAGTTCAAACGCGGACATGGAAGGCATTACGATCTGCCCGACGTCGATGAAACGCTTGGAAACTATGCCAGAGAATGGTGAGAGCACCTGACGATTTCCGCTGGTTGCATATTCTGATTGGAGCATGGCAGCAGCGATATCCACCTGTCTGCGTTTCATTTCGACCATTTGCTCTTGATTGGCTTCCGTGAGCGCCAGCGAGTTGTGCGCCGTACGAATCTGCTCTTCGAGCATACGTACTTTGTTGCTGTTTGCTCCTTCATGGTTTCCACTGCGATAGGCACGGTAGAGTTCCGGCTCTCCGGAGGTAAGCGTTTGGAAGCTGAGTCGTGCATCTTCAAGCTTCTCTTTTGCCTTGTAGATCATGTCCTGAGCCGATACCACCTTGCTCAGGCGATCGGTAAGTTGCGCATGAGAAAGCTGGTTAATACCATTACCCGATGGTTGTGTCGGTGTGTATTGGAGCAGTGTATTTGTGGTACTCAGAGCATCGAGAGCGAGTGGAAGCAAACGATCTATAATTGCTGGTTTCTGCGAATCCGAAGCACTGGCGTACTCCTGCTCAGCAGCATACAGAGAGTTGAATCTATAGACGATGTCGTACCTTGATGCGTTGCTACTGTCATGAATACCAAGGTTTCTGAGAACATCACCATCACGCATGTCGATACCGTTGCGGGTGTTGCTTCCTAATGTGATCCATTCAATAAGTTGGCGGGCATTCTGTACTGAGGTGAATGCCTGTTCACGCATCTGCGCAATGTTTGCTTCGGATTCTGCAAACTTCTGTATCAGTGCTTCCTGTTCACGTTTAGCGACCATCAGTTCCGTTTCTTTTTCATTGATTTTCTGACGCGTGTTGATGATAGTTTCCTCGGCAACTTGTTCTGTGGTGCTTAAATCGGATTCGGCCTGTTTCTTCCGAGCTGCTTTTTCGGCGATCATCGCGGCACTCTGCCCCTCGACACCTTTCGGAAGAAGCAGTGCGACAACTTGGTTTTTCTTTATGGTGTCACCGATGTCTACATAAATGTCTTCCACGATGCCGTCGCGGCGTGGATAGATATTCGCCGTTTCATGGGAGAGAACTGAGCCGAGCAGAATAACGGAGGATGAACCACTGACAAGTGTCGGGGTGATCGTTGTGAGTCCCGTGCCGGTTGTGCTTTCTTCCTCCGTGTTGCCTGTTTGCGCCAGTGTCGGAGGCACGTTTGATCCTTGCATTGTTGCATAGACGCTGAATGAGAGAACAGCCGTCAGGCACAACACTCCGATCCCGAGCACGGCCATACGTGAGCGTTTATGATTCCAGAGTGATCGGAATCCCTGTGATAGTTGATGGAGGTATTTCATAGGACTATTTGAGCTTGCCCTCCATCTTGAGCATCTTCACATGCTCATCCCAGCTCATGTTCATGCGAGCAGCAGCCTGCTTCTCTTCACGGTATCGTTCAACGGTCATACCGTATTGCTCTGCCTGCTGTTCTTCTGTGAGTGGTGCATTGGAAGCGCATCCTGCAAGGAAGACAATGGATAAAAGGGTAAGTGTGGAAAGGAGTTTCCTCATGGGGAAAATGGGAAAAGATATGAAAAAAAGTAAACGACAAACTTGCCGTATTACCTGCTAAAATGGAGTGGATTTACGTTCGCAAAATCACCGTGCCAACGAGTGTTTCCGTCGGTATTGGTGGTCCATTCGCGAGGATCGGCATCTTCTGAATTGCACTGTTAATTGGTTCCGCAAGTTCCCAGAATACAAGGAATGTCACTGGAACACTAACCGATGCCGTTGCTTCGGCTTGAGAACCGAATGATGCAACAATTTCCTCCTTGTCCTTTTTGCACTGCTCACAGGGCAGTGCTCCGCTGTCCTCATCATCACTCTGCATCATGTGGGACATTTCAGACATGTTTCCCATATCCATCGGCATTGCCCCCATGGTGATGGGGCATACAACTATGAAGGAGAAGATGCCGAAGAGGGCGAGGTATGCCGTGCGAAGCATAAGGCTACAATTTAGACCATTATAGAGGTAAAATGTGGCTATATCAATGAAATCTGGCAAATTGGCTGGGGGGCCTATTCATTTACACAATTCTTCTTACAACCTTATCTTTTCAGTAATATTTTCCCCTCCTTCAACACCAATCTCTCCTTAAAGCACCTCAGCACGTTACTCTTCTCCAAACTGGATCCCTCTCGAAAAATCCCAATCAAGTACTCTTCAGTACTTATAGGATCTTCCTGCGGTCGAAACCGATTGATCTTTGCCAGATCTTCCTGAATTCTCCGATCCAACCGGATGTGCCGTTCTTTAGTCTTGGCAATAATGGCAGCTGCTTGTTCAAACAGTGCTTCTTCTCGAATATACTTACATTTACATACTCTCGTGCCACCGTACTTATTACACTTGTAATACATGTAGGTTTTTCCATGCCTATTTGTATGCTCGGTGCCACTGATACCCGATCCACACTCGGCACACTTCAGTATCTGATTGAAGTAGAATTGCTTCCGTCCCCATTTTCCTTTTGGCGTACACCGTAGTTTGCTCTGCGCCTCGTGAAACAACTCCTTGGTGATTATTGGTGTGTGGTTGCCTTGGTACCGAATACCACCGTACACGAATTCTCCGTAGTAGAAAGGTTCTTGCAGGATGTTAAAGATGCGACTGTATCCCACTATGCCACCGCTGATATTTCGAAACCCCTCTTTCTGTAATCTCTCCTTCGCTTCTCTGCCCGTCATTCCTTTCTCGGCTATGTACGTGAAGAGCTTCTTGATATACGGCGCTCGCTGATCATCGACCTTAATGGTGCTCGGTTCTCCGAATCGTTCCGACCGCACCATCTTGTATCCGATTGGCGGTCGACCGGGACGCACACCCATTTCACATTTCGTTCGGAGTCCACGCTTCACATTTTTACTTCGGTTGTCATTCTCCAGCTTCGCTTGGCTGCAGAGTATCATGAGGAGGAACTTTTCATCGGGCGTATTGGTAAACGTCTGCCCGCTTGTTTGTATTTGAAGAAGTACTCCTTGATCCATCAGATCAACGAGTTTCCCAAGATCACCGGCGTTTCGACTCAGGCGATCCGGTGCCCACGTCAGGATCGCATTAAACCTCCGCTCCTGCAGTCCTATCAGTAAGTTCTGGTATCCAATTCTTCCACCAGATTCTTTTGCCGATTTACTCTCCTGAATCGTCTCTACAACTTTAAGCCCCTTCTTGTCTGCAATCTTCTGCATCTCCGCTATTTGCGAACCAATGGAAAGAGCTTGGCGTTCATCTGATTCTGACGACTTACGGGCATAGAGGCAATAGGTGATCTTTTCCATGTACTCAATGAATGTCGCAACTAAACTCCTTAGGCTAGGTGGTTTATCGCATAAATTGATATTTTGTAGAAATGTCAAATGGGACAGTTTCGGCCCTTTTTATAGTGTCCCATTTGTTCCATTTCTCCCTTTTTATAGTGTCTCATTTGTCTCATTTTAACCCCCAAAGTACTGTCCAATTCTGTCCAATTCACATACCCCCATACCACTTCGCGTTCGGTTTGAAATCAAAATACTCTTAAGAAAGCTATCGCTATGAACCCAGTCATGTTCGAACGCTACGAGGCACAAAGAAGGGTAGGAGACCCACATGCTCCGCCAGGCATATCATTGATTTTTCAGCTGAAAACAAACGTTTTTTTGGAAAACAAAAAACATACTTGTCAAATCACATTTTTGGAGTACGATAGAAGAAGTTCTTTTCCTTGCCGAAGATGTGAGATCGACGGAAGAGGTTCTCCTGAGAATGTCTTCCGCTGCTCTCCAACATGGAGTTGGGGGGAGCTTTGCCTTTCTTTTGGAGGATTTCCGATGAAAGCTCGTAAAGAGCAGAAACAGGGCGGCGGTTACGCCGCAAGGAACCTGGCAAACAGGAAGAGGAAAGGCAAACGTTCGAAGCGTGGCTGGTATCGCCGTAACGGTTAAATACCGTTGCGGTCACATCACGCTTACTCCGCTTCCGGGGCTCGTCCCCGGGAGCGGTTTTTTTACGTCCCCTCCCTCCAGCTTGCGAGGTACTTCTTCTGCTCCTCCGTGAGCGTGTCGATCTCAATATCCATCGCAGTGAGCTGCAGACGTGAGATGGCGTCATCAATCTCCGGGGGAAGCGTGATGACGTCCGCGGGAAGCGTGCCCTTATGATCCGCAAGATGCTTGCACGCCAGCGCCTGCCCGCAGAAGGACAAACTCATGACTTCGCTGGGATGCCCCTCCGCGGCAGCGAGGTTCACGAGGCGGCCTTCGCCGGCGACGTAGAGGATGCGCCCGCTCTTGAGCAGGTACTCGTCGAGGAACGGCCGGACGCGCCTCTTGCGCTTGGCGGCCTTCTCCAGAGCCGTCAGATCAATCTCGTTATTGAAGTGACCCGAGTTCGCAAGGACGGCGCCGTCCTTCATCGCATCGGTGTGCTCCGTGCAGATGACGTGGGTGTTTCCCGTGACCGTCACGAAGATGTCGCCGAGGGGCGAAGCCTCCTTCATCGGCATCACGCGATGTCCGTCCATGCGCGCCTGCAGCGCCGTGAATGCATCGACTTCCGTGACGATGACGTCGGCGCCGAGACCCTTTGCGCGGAGTGCCACGCCTTTCCCGCAGCTTCCGTACCCGAGCACCACGACCGTCTTGCCCGCGACGAGGATGTTCGACGCACGCAGGATGCCGTCGAACGTCGACTGACCCGTGCCGTAGTAGTTGTCCATGAGATGCTTCGTCTTGTTGTCGTTCACCGCGATCATCGGCAGTTTCAGTTCGCCGTCGTTCTTCATCGCCTTCAGGCGGATGATGCCGGTCGTCGTCTCCTCGCAACCGCCGAGCATGTTCGGCAGGAGGCCAGGATGCTTCGTGTGGATCTCAGTCACGAGATCACACCCGTCGTCGATGATGATCTGCGGCTCGGTTTCGATGACCGCGTTCAGGAATTTGTAGTAGTCCTCGTTGCTCTCGCCCTTGTACGCCCACACGAGTACGTCCTTCTCTTCGGCGAGCGCTGCGACGATGTCGTCCTGCGTGCTTAAGGGATTGCAGCCGGTGATGGCGACGCTGGCACCGCCCGCGGTGAGCGTGCGAACGAGCACGCCGGTTTCCTTCGTCACGTGCAGCGCCATGCCGATGCGCAAGTTCTTGAAGGGCTGGGTCTTCTTGAATTCCTCGCGCAGCGCAAGGAGCGCACCCATGCGCTTTTCGGCGATCTCAAGATTGAGCCTTCCCTGCTCGGCGAGTGACGGATCTTTCACGTAGGACATCGGGGCGACAGCGTACAGGGCGGAAGAAAGATTTTCTAGTACCGGAGCGAAATGAAAAATAAGAAATAAAAAATAAAAAAACGTTTCTTATTTCTTATTTTTTATTTCTTATTTTCCCCGGACATTCATCCGCAACTCCTCCCCGTAGTTTTCCTGGTACCTCGACGCAATGTCCTGTGCATCGAGTGCATCGAGAAGCGTCCCCTCCTGCTCCACGACGAATGATCCCATCACGGCGCCGAGTCTGCCTGCATCTTCCAATCTCGCATCCGACGCAAGACCGACGAGGATGCCGGCGCGAAGCGCATCGCCTGCTCCCGTGGGATTCACGACGTTCTCCGCCTTGCAGGCAGGAACCTCGATAGTGCCGTCGCGCGTCTGCAGCGTCAGTCCTTCCTCGCCACGCGTCACGACGAGCAGTCCGCACGCCTCCATGACGTCCGCCTCGCTCCACCCGAGCGCCTCGCTCGCGAGGCTCCACTCATACTCATTCACGATCATGCCAGCGCTCTCTTTCACGGCGCGGCGGAAATCATCGCGCGGAAGGAACGGCGCCGCCTGCCCCGGATCGAACAGATAGGGAATGCCGAGCGTATGGCATTGATGTGCCCCTGCAATCATGAGCGTTCTATTGCGGGCACCGACGATGGCAAACTGCGCCTCGGGTGCGTTGCCGTTGAAGGATGGCAACGAACCGTGCGCATCCGCGCCGGGATGGAAGAAGGTGATCTGGCGTTCCTCATGATCGGTGCCGATGACGGCGGTGGCGGTGGCATGCTCGGGGAGCGTTTCGACAAATTCCGTGGAAACGCCGCGTTCCCGCAGGAGCGCGAGGTACTCCGCGCCGTCATGACCGACGGTACCGATCAGGTGAGGTTCCTGCCCGAGCAACCGGAGATTCCACGCGATGTTCGCTCCCGTGCCTCCGTGGTGCTTCGCGAAATGCGGCATGAAGTACGACACGGACAATTCCTGCAGATGCCCGGCATCGAGCCCGTCGAGGAAGGACCCGTCATGCTGCAGCAGGAGATCGTAGGCGATGGAACCGTGGACGAGGAAACGCACGTGCCCAGCTTAGCGCTTCCCGGGGAGGAGCGGAAACACTCGGATCGAAGCGGTGCGACGGCGTTCCCTCGCGATCTTTTTTCCGTTATCCTTCCTGCCCATGAAGATCGCCGTAATCGGCACCGGCTACGTCGGCCTCGTTTCGGCCGCGTGCTTCGCGGAACTCGGTCATACGGTCGTCGGCGTGGATATCGACGAGGCGAAAGTGAAGATGCTCGAAAGCGGCAAGAGCCCTATCTACGAACCCGGACTGGAAGAACTGCTGAAGCGCAACATGGAGCGGAGTCGCCTCTCGTTCACGACCGATATCACCGAAGTCCTGCCGTCGGTATCGATCGTTTTCTCCGCGGTCGCGACGCCGCCCGACAAGGATTCCCGCGCCGATCTGAAAGCGGTGTTCGCCGTCGCCGATACGGTCGCGACGCACGCCGATCATGATCTGCTCTTCGTGAACAAGTCGACGGTTCCCGTCGGCACGGGGCAAGCGTGCGAGGAACGTATCGCTGCGATTCTGAAAGAACGCAAAACAAACATCACGATTTCCGTCGTCAGCAATCCCGAATTCCTGCGCGAAGGCATGGCGGTCACGGACACGCTGATGCCGGAACGCATCATCGTCGGCATCAACGGCAACGAAAGCGCAAGAACGTTGATGGAAAAACTCTACGACCCCATCACGCGCGTCGGCAAACCGCTGCTCTTCATGAGCAGGGAGAGTGCGGAGATCGTGAAGTACGCAAGTAACGCCTTCCTCGCGACGAAGATCAGTTTCATCAACATGATTGCCGAGCTGGCCGAGAAGACCGGAGGCGACGTACGCGACATCGCGCGCGGGATGGGACTCGATTCGCGCATCGGACCGCGCTTCCTGCATGCCGGCATCGGCTACGGCGGCAGCTGCTTCCCGAAAGACGTGAAAGCGCTCATCGCGACGGGGAAAGAGACGGACATCGCGACGGACATCGTGGAGGCGACGGAACGCGTGAACGAAAGGCAGCGTCGCAGATTCCTGGAGAAGGTTCTGGGGAAGCTGCCGAAACAATCGACCGTGGCCGTCTGGGGCCTGAGCTTCAAACCGAAGACCGACGACATGCGCGACGCTCCCAGCATCGAAATCGTCACGGAAATCCTGAAAGCGGGTCACGCGGTGCGCGCGTTCGATCCGGCAGGAATGGAACAGGCAAAGCGGGTGATGCCCAAGGAACTCGCGTATTGCACGGATCATGAAGCCGCGGCGAAGGATGCCGACGCGCTTCTCGTTCTGACGGAGTGGGATGAATTCCGCGGAGCCGATATGCAGAAAGTGAAGAGCCTGATGAAGGGCAACCTGCTCTTCGACGGCCGTAACATCTACGAACCGCAAGATATCGCGGAGGCAGGGCTGACCTACATCGGCATGGGCATCGCCTGACACGCTCCGAAACGCACGGCGTGTTCTGCTACCATAGGATCATGAAAGTGCTCCTGACCGGATCGGCGGGCTTCATCGGCTACCATACGGCACTTCGCCTTCTTGAACGGGGCGATGAGGTCGTCGGGCTCGACAACATGAATCCGTACTACGACCCGACGCTAAAGGAAGCGAGGCTCGCGCTTCTGAAACAGCACAAGGGATTCACGTTCCTGAAGGGCGACATTCTCGACCGCGAAACGGTGACGCGCGCGATGAAGGGAGCGGACCGCGTCTGTCATCTGGCGGCGCTCGCGGGAGTGCGCTACGCATTCGACCATCCGGAAGAGTACATCGACATCAACATCACGGGGTTCTTCAACGTGCTCAACGAGGCGGTGCGACAGGAGGTGAAGGGCTTCGTCTACGCGTCGAGCAGTTCCGTGTACGGCGGCAACGAGTCGTTCCCTTCCAAGGAAACCGACCGTACCGACGATCAGGTCTCGCTCTACGGCATGAACAAGAAGGACAACGAGCTGATGGCGCACACGTTTCACACGCTCTACGGCATTCCCGTCACGGGCCTTCGTTTCTTCACCGTCTACGGGCCGTACGGCCGACCCGACATGGCGCTGTTCCTCTTCACCGACGCACTGCTTCACGACCGCCCGTTGAAAATTTTCGGGGAAGGAAAGATGCAGCGCGATTTCACGTACGTCGACGACATCGCCGACGGAATCGTCGCATCCATCGACAAGAATCATGAGGAAGAAGTGTTCAACCTCGGTTCGGGACGCCAAGAAGAACTCATGGATTTCGTGAAGACGATCGAAGCATCCTGCGGCAAGGAAGCCAACAAGGAGTTCCTTCCCATGCAACCCGGCGACGTGCGTGCAAGCCTCGCGGACGTGAGCAAAGCGAAGAAGATGCTCGGATACGATCCGAAAACGATGATCGGGGAAGGAGTGCCGCGATTCGTAGAATGGTACCGCGGATACTACGGCGTGTAGTACGCCTCCACGGGAAGATCGGAGAGACGCTGACGATGTTGCGTCACTGCTTCGCTGCACGGATCGAGGCACACGACGACGTCCGCCTTGTCGGCGACGGCATCCTGCGTGAGGCGAAGCACCGGTACCGGCGAGTAGTACTGCCATTCGTGACCGAAGGAACCGTGAATGGCTATGCCGTGCGCATTCGACGGAATGGCATGAGCCACGTCACGGGCGATATTCGGCGGAGGAACGACGTTCGCGGACAGGAAGAACATGCCGAGGGCAGCCATCACGAGTACCGAGGGAATGGTGACGACCTTCCGTCGCAACAAAGATGAGAGAGAGGGAAGGCCGGCGATAAAGAGGGGCGTGAAGAGAATGGCGTAGTAGGAGTGATGTGAGAGGAAGACGTATACACAGACGAGGAGGAAGGACGACCACAGCTCCCAACGGCGGGAGAGCAGAATGCCGATCGTCCCGAACACGCTCAGAAGGAAGCTTCCGCCGATCGTCCAGAGCGAGAGGACGGCCGACACACGCAAGAACATCGGCAGCGCTGCGTCCTTCCCGGCGACGTTCAACATGCTCGCGACGGCCAGAGGGTTCGTCAGCGTGTAGAGCGCCAGGAGGAGAACGGGGACGAACACATAAGAAAGCGCATGGGAACGCGGTAATCGGGAGGAGAGAAAGAGGCTGAGAACCAGAGGAAGCACCAGCACGATCTGATACGCCGTGAAGAGGGACAATAGCCACGCACATGCCGCGAGCACGTAGTGCGTCTCGCGCCAGCGGGAACGATCACGCGAGAGGAGGAAGAGAAAGAAGAGCGTCTGCACCGCGGTCACGGGCGCCATCATCACCGTCCCCGCCTGCAAGACGACGGACGCGGACAGAAGCCATGACGCGCAGACAAAGAGACGCACGCCGTTCCGGAGAGGAGCCGCCATCTTCCAGACGAACCATACCGCCTGCACGACGAGCGTGGCGAGAACAAGACGCCAGAATAACTCGTGAAAAGAGAAGCCGTCCGTACTTCCCAGAAGGAAACGCAGCGCCGGAGGATGAGGATACGGAATATCGAGGAGGTACTTCGCCTCATCCGTGCGTACGCCGAACGCATACTGTCTGAGCGCCAGAAGCAAGGCGTATCCCTGCAGGCCGAGCACGACCGTCATTCGCCGCATAGCCGTGAAGGAGAAGAATCAAAAGGCACGATGAAGCAGAGCCGCGCATCGGTGCCGCGATGATGATGCCGATGGATGATCGTGATGCGGTCCCGTTCAATCGACCGCACGGTCAGATCCGAGAGAAACCAGCCCCGTTCATCGGCGACGCGCTCCAGCGAAACACGAACGGCGTCACGCACGGATGGAGACAGATAGAGCGGCGCAAGCGCCCATGCACGCAGGGCAAGGCAGATGCCGAGCGCGCCGGAAAGCAGAAAGAAGAGCCGGAACGCGGTTCTCCCGCCCTTCTTCATGTCCGCCAAGTGAACAGTCTGTTCATCGTGTAGTTCCACACCACCCCCACGAACGCGCCCGTCATCACGCTCAGCAATTCATGCCAGCCAAGGGAGAAGAGGAATCCGCTCACGGCGACATTCGCGAGCGCTCCGAACGCACAGGCAACGTTGAAAGTCAGGAATCCCCGGACGAGTCCGGCCCCCCGTAGCTTCACATGTGCGAACGTCCAGGCATTGTTCAGCAGGAAGTTAAAGATGATCGCGGTCTCGGTCGCCGCGATGACGGACATGGAGAATCCGAACAGTGTCAGGGATTCGGGAAGGAACACCGTGCGCGATACCAGGAAGTACGTCGCCAGGTGCACGAAGACGCCCAATGATCCCACGAGACAGTACTTTACGAATACCAACGGTATGTACGTGCCGATCGTCGCATCGTACAGATACTCGAGAAATTCAATCTGCACGCGACGCGACAACTTGCTTTCCCCCGCGCGCCGCGCTCCGAACGACAGCGGCAACTCCTTCACCGTCGTCTCGCGGGGCACGTGTACCAGGAAATCGAGGAGGATTTTAAATCCCTTCGGATTCAGCTTCGGCAGCACCTGTTCGAATGTCGTGCGCCTGATGGCAAAGAACCCGCTCATGGGATCGTGCACCCGCACCTTGCAGAGCGCGAGAGCAAGGCGCGTGGCAAGGCGGCTGAGCGCGTAGCGCCTTTCGTCCCAGTCACCGACGCTGCCGCCTTCGACATAGCGCGATCCCACGGCGATATCGGCACCGCGTTCGATTTCCTCGTGCAGGGCACGCAGAAGTTTCACGTCATGTTGGCCGTCCGCGTCCATCACCGCGAGCACGTCGCCCTTCGCGGTAAGGAAACCGTCGATTACCGCCGAACTGAGCCCGCGCTTGTCGATACGTCTCACCACGTGTACGTGTTCGTGTTCGGCCGCGAGCCCCTGCGCGACTTTCCAGGTTTCGTCCGGAGAATTGTCGTCGACGACGATGATCTCGTGCGGTACACCGTCGAGCGTCCGCATCGTCTCCTCCACGATGCTTCGGATGTTCTCGGCTTCGTTGAAGGTCGGAAGCACCAGGGAAAGCATGGAAACAGACTAGGGAAAAGGACCCGCATGCGCTAGTATGCGCGGCGCATGAAACTGCTTGTCACGGGCTCATCCGGCACCATCGGTACCCGTCTCTGCGAGAAGCTGCTCGCGGAAAAAATGGACGTCGCGGGCGTGGATTGGGTTCAAAACAAATGGCGGCCCGACGTGCAGGCGATCACCGTCAATGCGGACTTGAGGGACGAGAAAGTCATCGACACGCTGCCGGACGCGGACATGGTCGTGCACCTCGCCGCAAACGCACGCGTCTACGAGCTCGTGGAAGATCCGCTCCGCGCGCGCGACAACATGCTGACGCTTTTCAATATGTTGGAGTACGCCCGAAGAAGGAAGGTGAAAGGCTTCGTCTTCGCCTCATCGCGGGAGGGCTACGGCAACGTGAAGGCCGAGACGCTGTCCGAGGACATGGTGCGCGTGGAAAACTGCGAGAGTCCGTACACGGCGAGCAAAGTCGGCGGTGAAGCGTTCGTACATGCATATCGCCGCTGCTACGACGTGCCGGCGGTCATTCTCCGCTTCTCGAACGTGTACGGGATGTACGACGATTCGAACCGCGTCATTCCCCTCTTCATCCGCCAGGCGCGGAAGAACGAGCCACTGACCATCTTCGGCAAAGAGAAGTGCCTCGACTTCACGTACATCGACGATACCGTCGCCGGCATCATGAGCGTGCTGCGCAGATTCGCCGACGTCGAAGGCGAAACCTTCAACCTGGCCTACGGCGAAGGACGGACGATCGTCGAGCTCGCCGACATGATCATCTCGCTCACCCAGAGCACATCCAGCGTCACGATCGGAGAATCACGCATCGGAGAAGTGATTCGCTACGTCGCGGATATTGAGAAGGCAAAGAGAGCGCTCGACTACAAACCGACGGTCACGCTCGATGAAGGCGTGAAGAAGTCCGTAGAGTGGTATTTGGAAAATGCCTGATCTGCGGCATCAGGCTTGGAAAGCATTTTCTCGAATAAAATAAGAAATAAGAAATCAAAAATAAGAAACGTTTTTTATTTCTTATTTCTTATTTTTTATTTTCTTCTCCTTTGTTTCTTCATGGTAAACCATCTCCAGATTGATCTCCCACAGATTCGCATGATCGGTGCGGCCTTCCAGGATGTTGTCGACCGCCGTCATGGCCGTGAGCATGCTGTGATCCTGGTTGTTGTAGCGGTGCATGCCGTTCCTGCCGATCAAAAAGAGATTCGGAACGCCGGAAACGAATTCACGCACCACATGGAGCTGGTCGTAACTGCCGATGTACGCGGGATAGGCCTTGGGCATCCGCAGTACGCACGCGTCCACCACATCCTCTTTCTTGAGGAACCCGATGGCTTCCATCTCGCGGGTCCCGAGCGCGATCAGGTCCTTGTCTTCCATGATCCACAGGTCGCCGCCCTCGTTCACGAAGTACTCAAGGCCGATCCAGACCGTGTTCTTCCGGTCCGCGACCATGTACGGGCTCCAATTATTGAAGATCTGAATGCGACCGACGCGCACACCGCCGTCCTGTACGTAGATCCAGTTGTCGGGAACGCGACGAGCGGGTTCTTTCCCTCTTTCCTTCACATGCAGCTCCGACAACAGAAGACCGACCGTGAGGAAATCGCGATAGTGCAGTCCCTCCGCGACTTCCGTCACGCGCGCGGGCGGATGCGGCGTCATCATGCCCATGAGGTGCTTGATCGGCATGGTGGAGAAGAAGAAATCGCAGGGGAGCTTTTCCTGCTTTCCCGTCGTCACGTCCTCGACGGTCACCGAGGTCACCTTGCCGTCCGTCATGTGCACGCCGTCCACGCGCGTCCGCATCCGCACGTCTCCGCCGCAGGCACGAACCTGCTGCGCCACGGTTTCCCACATCTGACCCGGACCGAACTTGGGGTAGTAGAAGCGGGTGATGAGACTGGTTTCGCGTTCCTGCTGCTTCTTCTTGAAATCGGAGCTCAGGAGATCGGCGATCGCATGGGTGACGGCGCGCTTCAGCGAGAGTCCCTTGATGCGCTGCGCGCCCCAGTCGGCGCGAATCTGATTGCAGGGAACGCCCCAGACTTTCTCGGTGTAGTCGCGGAAGAACGTGGCGTACAGTCGTTTGCCGAAGCGGTTGATGAAGAATGCGTCGAGCATGGTTTCATTTTTGAGCGGCATGATCTTCGCCTTGATGTAACTGAGTCCGATGAGGAACGTATTGAGGAGTCCCAGGCGGCGGGCCACGGACAGCGTGATCGCGAGCGGATACGGAAAGAAGTTGTGGCGGTAGAAAATGCGCGAGAGTCGCGGACGCTGGAGCATGACGTCGTCTTCCTTCTCGGGATCGGGCGCCGGGCGCTGAAGCTGCGTTCCTTCGGCATTCGGTCCCGCGCACTCGGGACACAGGTAATCGATGACCGACTGCGTCGCGTAATCGATTTCGTGGTTCATCTCCTCCGTATCGGCTGCGGGAGCACCCTGCAGAGGCAGGATGTTGAACCACCAGTTCATCACGCGCTCGCTCTTCGAGAAGAAGCGGTGCCCGCCGATGTCGATGCGGTTGCCTTTGTAATTGTAGGTTTGCGCGATGCCACCGATGGCGTCGGTCGCCTCACAGACGATCGGCACGATGTCCGTGCGCTTCAGAAGTTCGTATGCGGCCGTCAATCCGGCCGGTCCGGCACCCGCAATGACCGCAACGCGTTTGCTCATAGATCAAGAGGGAGAGAATCGTCGTGCTGCTTGCGGAAGACGAACGAGTGCAGGAGTGTGTAGTTCCAAAGCGCCGTGGAGCCGATGGCGGCGACCTTGGCGAGGAAGTAGTGCACGCCGAACCACAGCAGCAACCACGAGACGCCGAGGTTGATCACGAAGGCAATGCCATAGACGGTCAGGAATTTCGCGATCTGGGCGCCGACCGAACGATCCCTGTTGCCGAACGTGAAGAGCTTGTTTGCAACAAAGACGAAACAGAGCGATAGAAGCGAGGAGAGGACCACGGCGATGCGCGCGTCCACGGCCAATCTGTCGACGAAGAGAACGAGGCTTCCCAGATCGATCACCGAACCGATGCCGCCGCTTACCGCGAATTTCGTCATCTGCCTGGCGTGTTTCTTGAGCCACGGCGAACGGCGCCGCAACGATGTCATCGCTCTTTTCATGGAGTCTAAGAGTAGCGTTCTCCCTGCCACCACGCCACCGTTTGTGCGAGCCCTTCCTCCAGAGGAGTCCAAGAGAACGACCGGAGCGCGTCATGTTTCGGAAGACGCGGGAGCGAGCGCGTGCCTTCGGGCTTGGACGTGTCGAAGCGAAGTTGCAGTTCGGGCTTCACGGTGTCGCGGATTTTCTTGGCGAGCACGCGCATGGCGACGACGTCGGGCGGCACCACGTACTGGATGCCGCGTGCGCCGGCGTCATGGAGCGCAAAGGTAGCGGCGATGAGATCCCGCACGAAGAGGAAGCCTCTCTCCTGATCCCCGCTCCCCCAGACGGTGAGGGCGTCCTTACTCTTCGATGCACGAACCAGGAGCGACGGAATGACATTCGCGTCTTTCGAGAAGGTGTCACGCGGGCCGTACGCGCCCACGGCACGGATGATGAGGAGCGGAAACCCGCGCTGCTTGGCACACGCGAACCACAGCGTTTCACATACGGCTTTGCCGAGCACGTAGCCGTCGAGATCTTCGCGCTGTGCGAGGGAAATCACATCGCACGACGACGGCACGTTCGCGGTGCTGAAGAACGTAACGCCGACATCCGGCGTGTCTCTCAGCGCGTCGATGAGTGCAAGGGTCATCTGGACGTTTCCGGCCATGACGTCGCCGCAGCGCTTACGGTGAAAATCCCCGTTCCTGCGGTGCGCGGCAAGATGAAACACGTGATCAACATCCTTCACCAATGCTTCACAGTAGGCGGAATCGCGCAGGTCTCCTTCCATCCACTCGATCTCCGCTCGACGCTCGGAAAGGTCACGATAGTTCTTCGAGCGCATGGGCACGCGCACCTTGGCCCCGCGTTCCAGCAGCGCTTCCACCAGAAAGCTGCCGATGAAGCCCGTGCCGCCGGTGACGAGAACGCGCTTGTGCTTCCAATCCATGGACATGCTTCCAGCGTAGCAGCCCGCGAGAGACACGAGAAGCGGGCTACTCAGGAGAGCGGGAAATGCGTACACTGGGAATCCATGCAGGGCGAACCGCGCATCGTCATCGTCGGGCTCGGATACGTCGGCCTTCCGCTCGCAGCCGCATTCGGCAGAACGGGATGGACAACGTACGGTTTTGACGTGAATGCGAAGCGCATCGAGGAATTGAAAGGAGGACGCGACAGAACGAGGGAGCTGACGGAAGAAGAACTTGCCTCAACCACGATCGTTTTCTCCGATGATCCGTCGGTCATCGCCGAGGCGAATACGGTCATCGTCGCCGTGCCTACGCCGGTCGATAAGACGAACGTACCGGATTTGTCACTGGTGAAGAGCGCAACGCAGACTATCGGCGCACACATGAAGGAGGGCACGGTTGTCATCTACGAATCGACGGTCTACCCGGGAGTGACGGAGGAAATCTGCCTGCCGATTCTGGAGAAGGAATCCGGCCTGAAGGCGGGAGAAGGCTTCACGGTCGGGTATTCGCCGGAACGCATCAATCCCGGCGACAAGGAGCATACGATCGACAAAATCGTCAAAGTGATCGCGGGGCAGGATGAAGCGACGTGCGCATGGATGGAGAAGGTCTACGGAAAGATCGTCGCTGCGGGGACGTTTCGCGCGGCGACGATCAAAACTGCCGAGCTCGCGAAAGCGTTGGAGAACACGCAGCGGGACTTGAACATCGCCCTCATGAACGAAGTGGCCCGACTGTGTGACAGGCTCGGCATACGGACCGCGGACGTACTCGACGCGGCGGGAACGAAGTGGAATTTCCTCCGGTTTTCCCCCGGTCTCGTGGGGGGCCACTGCATCGGAGTGGATCCGTACTACCTCGTGCACAAAGCGAAGGAACTGGG
Organism: uncultured Candidatus Peribacteria bacterium; assembly: GCA_964460475.1. Lineage (GTDB taxonomy): Bacteria > Patescibacteriota > Gracilibacteria > Peribacterales > Peribacteraceae > CAYWPP01. The sequence goes on along the minus strand of CAYWPP010000003.1, from coordinate 81,103 downwards.
CATGCATACGGAGGTGATTTCCGCGGGACGAAAAATGAATGACACGCAAACAAGCTTCGTCGAGAAACAGATTCTCCGCGCCATGGCGGAAAGCGACATCGCTCCGAAAGGAGCGCGCGTCCTCGTGATGGGCCTCACGTTCAAGGAGAACGTCCCCGACACGCGCAATGCGAAAGTGCACGATCTCATCCGCAAGTTGCAGGCGGACGGCTGCAACGTGTTCGGCCACGATCCGCTGCTCAATACGGAAGAGATCACCGCGCTCGGTATCACGGCGGGTTCGCTGGAAGAGGGACCGTACGATGTCATCGTTCACGCCGTGACGCACAAGGCGTATGAGGAGTTAACGCCGTCGACGATCACGAAGGCACTCGGAACGAACGGGATTCTCTACGATGTGAAGTCGCGCTGGAAACCCGGGGAGATTCCGGATCACGTCACATATCTCTCCCTATGAGAATCCGATCGGCTCACGCACATCTTTTCGCGCTGTCGGCGGTGCTTGTTGCAATCACGTACGCGACGCTGCTGCCGTACGGCATGCGCCCGAGTGCGCTCTTTCACATGGATGAACGCGTCGCGTCCTCGATCGAGCTCCCGCGGAACTTTATCGTGCTGACCGTCCCCGGATACGACGGCATGTCGTACTACAACATTGCGCAGTCGCTCCCGGACTCGCTTCTGCCGGATGCATGGCCGTCGCTGCGCGAGAGTCCGACGACCTCGTACAGCTATCAACGCATGCTGCTGCCCGTTCTCGCAGCGTTGGTATCTCTCGGATACGATCCGTTGCTTCCTTGGACATTCCTTCTGATCAATCTTGCCTCGCTTCTCGGCTGCGCCGTGCTGATGCTTCGATTCACGAGGGACGGCGCGCTGCCTGCCTGGGCGCTGGCTCTCTGTCCGGCTGCTCTCCTTGGCATCCATTTCTCTCTGGCAGAACCACTGAGCCTTCTTCTCGTGACATGGTTTCTCATCCGCAACGCAGAACGGGGGATGGCCCGGATGAGCATCTTCGACACGTTGCTGTTGTCGCTCGCGGTCCTCACCCGCGAAATCAACCTGCTCTTCGTACTCGGCGTGGGCGCATACGCCCTCCTGCGGCGACAGTGGCGCTCGGCTCTCCTCACGGTCATTCCCCTCGCGACATTCGGCCTCCTGCACGGGTGGATCTTCGCCGCCTTCGGGGAGCTGCCGTTTTTCACCAGCACCGGAAAGAGCGACCTGCCGTTTTCCGGCATCGTCAGCATGCTGCGCGACGCCTTCGGCGGAGGCATGAAAGGATTGTCCGCCCTGGCGTTGTTCCTCGGCTTCGTCGTGCCCGCCTTCCTGCTGAGCCTGCGCGAACTTCTTCGTGAGAGAGCCCTGCCGTTCGTCGCCACGGGCCTCGCGGCATTTCTGCTGGTCATGCTGCTGATGGCCGACCACATCTGGGGATCGATGACGAGCATCGGACGCGTCATTACTCCCGTCTATTCTCTGTTCGCCGTCTTTACCGCAGAACGTCCGACAATGCCGAATCGCGTCATGCTGGGAACGCTGATTATGCTGGGTCTTGTCACCGGACTCGGTCTCTCGCTGATCATTCATCCGTTCATGATCACGCCATGAAAGACGTGAGCATTCTCGTACCGGTCTTCAATGAGGAGCACACCCTTCCGCGCATCATGGACGCACTCGCTCTGCGCTGCGGGGAGGCGCAGATCATCTACATTGATGACGGCTCGCGCGATCGTTCCCTCGAGATTCTCCGGCAGAAGGCGCGCGGCACGGACGTCATCCTCACGAAGGAAAACGGAGGAAAAGGCTCCGCAATCAGGATGGGAAGGGAGCACGCGAACCGCCCCTTCACGATCATCCAGGATGCCGACCTGGAGTACGATCCGGGGGAAATCGAGCTGCTGCTGCACACCGCACGGGCACACGAGGGCGCCATCGTCTTCGGCTCGCGCTTCCTCAAGCCGAATCCGAACCTGTACAAGCGGTACCTGTGGGGAAATAAAACACTGACCGCGATGGTGAACATCCTGTTTGGAAGCCGTCTGACCGACAGTTACACCTGCTACAAACTGTTCCCGACGAGGACGCTCGGGGCACTGCCGCTGACGGCGGAGGGGTTCGAGCTGGAAGCGGAACTGACGTGCCTGCCGCTGAAAAGGGGCATGCACATTCTGGAAGTCCCCATCAGCTATGCACCACGGTCTCTGCGGGAAGGAAAAAAAATCCGGTTTTCAGACGCCTGGAAAGGCATGATGCGAATGCTGAAAATACGCTTCTTTTGAGCCTTTGCGGCCTCTATGCTCTGTCCATGCAACAACCGATCTACGTTCATCCGGTCACGCACGAACCCCTGACGCGTCAGGGGGACACCTACGTGTCCGCCAACGGAGAGTCCTTTCCGATCGTGAAGGACGTGCCGCACTTCCTTCCGGCGGATGTCATCGCGGCGACCAGGGAAGAGCGGACCGATTTCATCAATGCGCTGAAAACGTTTTTGCGGAAATACCCGCGCGTGTACCTCGCGCTGATCCTGCTCGTCAGTCCGGTGTGTTTCACGGGCACCTCGGCATCATCCTTTCTCAAGCGATTCGGAAAAGACGCCCTCATGCTGAACGTCGGTTCCGGCGTCCATCGGCCTCATCCGCGAATCATCAACATCGACATCTTCGCCTACGAACGGGTGGACGTCGTGGCGGACGCGGCACGGCTGCCGTTCGCATCCCACAGTGCCGACGTCGTCGTCTGCGAATCGCTTCTGGAACATGTCCCCGACCCTAGGCGCATCGTGGAGGAGATGTTCCGTGTCCTGAAGCCGGGTGGTGTGCTCTACATCGTGGTGCCGTTCGTGTATCCGTTCCACGCCTGCCCCAATGACTTCTATCGCTGGTCTGAAACCGGCGTGAAGGAACTGCTCTCTCACGGCGAGATCGAAAACATCGGGACCCGTGCGGGGCCGACATCGGCGCTGACGGGAGCACTGGCCACGTGGGCGGCTATCGCGTTCTCCTTCGGCTCAACGTCGCTCTACAACGTTCTCTCCCTCTTCTTCGCCGTCCTCTTCGCGCCGCTGAAGATCCTCGACCTCATCTTCGGATGGTTCCCCACGTCGATCCACGCCGCGGGGCAGTTCTACGCGGTCGCCAGAAAGAAAGCGTAGAGGGACGCCTGCTGCTACGCTAGCATGAGCGTATGGCGGATCCGCACATCCATGGCATCGGCATCGTCATTCCCGTCTATCAGGGAGAGCAGACGCTCCCGCCTCTCCTGCGGGAAATCGCGCCGCTGACGAATGAGCAAGTGACAGAGGCGGGCTTCTCGATGATCGTCCGGGAAGTCGTCCTCGTGCATGACGGAGCGGTCGACGCATCACGCGACGTGATGCTCGCGCTCGAGAAGGAATACCCTTTCGTGCAGAACGTCTGGCTGTCGCGGAACTTCGGCCAGCATCCCGCGACGCTCGCGGGCATGGCAAGCTCCGGCGCCGAATGGGTGGTGACGATGGACGAGGACGGCCAGCAGGATCCCGCGGACATTCCGAAGTTTCTCGACACCGCAATCCGGCAGGGCGCGCAGCTGGTGTACGCGCATCCGACCAATAAGCCGCCACACGGCCTCTGGAGGAATCTCCTGTCGTCGACGGCGAAATTCCTCTCGGTACACGTTCTTGGCCATCGCGAACTCGGGAAGTTCAACAGCTTTCGCCTGATCGACGGCGAAATCGCTCGCAGCATCGCGGCGTACTGCGGCAGCAACGTCTTCCTCGACGTCGCCCTCCTCTGGGTCACGGGTGCCACCGCCCGCTGCCCGATACGTCTGCGCAAAGAACGCGGCCGCCGCTCGGGCTACTCTTTCCGCAGTCTGTTCCGTCATTTCTGGCACTTGATGCTGACATCCGGCACTCGCCCTCTCCGATTCATCACGTTCATGGGATTGTTCTCGATTCTCCTGGCGCTCTGCATCATGGCATACGCCGTGTACGTCAAATTCTTCTTGCAGATTCCCGTCCAGGGATGGGCGTCGATCCTCATCGTCGTCTCGTTCTTCTCGGGTTGCATTCTGTCGGCACTCGGCATCATCGCGGAGTATCTGGCGGTATCGCTCGCCATCATCATGGGGCGGCCTCTGTACCTCATCGTCTCAAAGCCTCCCAAGCGCACGCGATGAAATCGGTCGCGTGGGTCATCGGACGGGGAGGTCTGCTCGGATCTCATCTGGAGAAAGAAACGCTGCGTCGCGGATGGCAGCCTTTCGTGCCGAACGGCTTTTCGTGGCGGGACGAAGCGGCGCTGCGCAGGGAATTTGCGGAAGCCGCACGCGGATTCTCCGAGAGAGTCATGCAGCACAAAGGCACACAATGGATCATTTTGTGGGCTGCGGGCGCGGGAGTCATGGGCACCGATGAGGGAACCATGCGACGGGAAACGGAATCGTTCCGCGCATTCCTCGATGCCATTCATGTATGCGGACTTGCCGAGAGCACCGGCACGATCTTCTTCGCGAGCACGGCCGGCGCGATGTACGCACATCCGAGCGACAAGGCGATTGATGAAGAGACGCCTCCTTCTCCCTCCTCTCCATACGGCAAGGAAAAGTTGGCGCAAGAGTCATTGCTCCGTGAATGGGCGGACCGACACGCGAACATTCGGGTGCTGATCGGTCGCATTTCGAATCTCTACGGACCGGGGCAGAACGTGCGCAAGCAACAGGGGCTGATCTCGCATTTCTCGCGATCGGTCCTGACAAACATCCCTCTTCATGTGTACGTCCCGCTCGATACCATCCGCGATTACTGTTTCGCTCCCGACTGCGCGCGCCATGTGCTCTCCTGCCTTGAAAGGATGTCACATCATGCGGACGAGGAACGCGTGACGCTCAAAATCTTCGCTTCGGAGCGAACGACCACCATTGCCGAAATCATCGGTATCTTTCGCAGGCTGACGAAGCGATCGCCGCGCGTCATCTGTTCGAAGAACAAGCTGACGAAAGCGTACGTCCGCATCGTGCGTTTTCGCTCGCGCGTCTGGCCCGATGCAAAGCCGGAGCGCATCACGCTGCTGCCCGTCGGCATCGCGGCGGTGCATGCGGACATGCTGAGGGCGCGTCAGTCGGGAAGCGAGAGATCGTGAAGGTCGATAATCGCGAAGCCGTCTTGTTCGAAGACGACCGTTCCTCTCTCGAAGAACTCGTTCCATGCGGGCGTTCTCTCGTCAAACGGCGTAAAGAGCGCGAAGTCGAGCGGGTAACGCACCTTGTCGACGAACGGCAGCACGAGGAAGGCTTCATATGCCTCAAGCGTCTCGGCGACGATTGCATCCGGCACGTCTTCGTACCGCCCCTCCGCCTCCCGGTAGAAGAGACCGAAGAGCCGGCCGCTGAGGGTCGCGCGCAGATCCTCGAAGAAACGCACGGATGCTTCCTCGAAGGAGAGGCCCTGCAACCACATCGTCATGAAGAACGTATGTCGCGCGCGTTCAAGCGGCGTTACGTAGTTGTTGGCATTGTCGGCATCGTACGTATCGAGAGGCGTGTACACGGGCAGGAGATCGATGACGATTGATGTCTGCATGTTGCCGAGCACCGTGCCCGTGCCGTAGGACGAGAGGAAATCATACGCCGGCATCGCGGGCTGCAACGCCGCCCACGTCGCACGGTTGTTTGCGTACGCCTTTCCCTGCTGCAGAAAGCCCGCGACCACGGCGACGATCATGAGGCAGGTAATCGCATGCGGCAGAAACCGAAATCGGAACTTCGTCTCGACACGTTCCAGAAGCAGGAGGAAGACAAGGAGAAACGCAACGACGGCGATCGGATGGATGAAGTACCAGTGGTAGTGCGCCGGCACGAGGAATTGACTCGTCAGCAACTGCTGATTCAGCGACAGGATGCCGCCGAGCCCGAGCGACAGAAGGAGCGGCATCGTGCGCGGGAACAGGGAACGGGCAAGTATGGCGAGAAGCGGAAGGGAGAAGGCGAAGAAACCGAAGACAAACTCACGAGACTGCACGAGACCCTGCCTGGCGGACGTCGCCGCATACCATTCGTGTGAGAGAAGGTCGCGTAGATGCAGAAAGTACGGAATGCCCGCCAGCAGGAAGATGAGGCCGATCAGCAGGAGATCACAACAGCGATTCCAGTCGCGTTTCCATGCACACCACAAAAGCAAGAAGAGGATCGTTGCACCGAGGTAGGACCATGCGTAGAAGTACGAGTAGAGAAGCACGACGGCACAGAAGCCGACCGCAACGGCAACGATCGTGCGCCTGCGATGCATCCACGATGACAGGAGAAAAACCGCCAGAAAGAACCATGCGCCGCTCCATTGCGGATTCACCCCGCGGGAGAAGCGGAGCACGTCACCGGGAACATTGAGCTCCGCAAGTGCGCGGAAGAGCGCTTGAGGAGAGGCGACGAGTGAGCCTGCGAAGAGTATCGCGGTGACCGAAACCAGGGCGAACCACGGTCGTGAGGAGAGCGAACGCGCGAAGAGCGCGAAACAGAAAAAGAGCGCGGCACCGAGCAGTGCCTTCGCGGCAATGAATGCACGCGCCGCATCCATGCGAAAGAGTCTTCCGAAAAGCGCGATGGTACGTTCCGGAAACGACGGCTGGATGTACGGCGTCTCTTTCGGTTCACGGTACACGTTCCCCGCCTGCGGATAGCCGTCGTACATTTCGCGGACACGCGCGGCGTAGTAGTGCTCCTGATCGGCACCCATGAATTCCACGCCCTGAAATGATGCGGAGGCATCAAGTCGCTGGAGAAGGTTCGGAAACACGCACACAATACCGAAGATGATCGCAAGCGAAGCTACAGCGATATGCCAGAGGTTGCGTCGCAAGGCACGCATCATCGGAAACGACGAAGAAGACGGGAGAAAACGGCGCCGTATCCCGCGGCGGCAAGCGCCGCATAGCATCCGTAGATCGGCATGCGGTAGCGCGGCTCCACGTCGATGAGTGCGAAGAGGGCGGTTGTCAGGAGAATCGGCAACACGAAAAGCCAGTACTCCTTCTTCCATGTCCTGAAGACGAGCAGGCAGGCGATGCCCGCGTACAACATCGCGCTCCAGAGGAGCTCCAGTACGTTGTACGTCCTCCCCCATCCGTTCACGTACGGGAAGTGATACTCAACGGCCCACATTGCGGATGTCCAGGCATAGAGCACGGGGTGGAGGAACGCGCGCTCGCGAAAGCGCGTGAAGGCTCCGTCGATCTCGACGGCGGCAACGGTAGGTCCGAAACGGCAGGCAAGCGGTACCGCATCGAAGTTTCTCGTCACGTACTCCGCGACCAGGCAGCGGAAGGGATCTGCGAACGTGAACGTCGACAGCTGCTCGGCGCGCACCGCCCATGCCAGCTCGGATCGCTCGCATCCTCCGAGAATGCATGCACCGTCCGTGACATGATAATTGCGTGCGCCCCACGAGCCGAGCATCGAGAGAAAGACCGACAAGGCGATGCCCGCGTGCGTCAGGGGCACGCGATACACAACGACGAGAAGAATGAGAAGGGCCGGAGGCACCAGGAACATCGGCATGTACGTCAGTGCGAATACGCCGGCAAGTGCACCGGTCATCAGGGATGTAAGAACGGATGAATGTCTTGCGGATGCGAGGCATGCAGCCAGCAACGCGAGGAGCAGCGACAGGGCGAATACTTCGCGGTACCCGAAGAAGAGAAGGTGAAACACCGCGGGAGAGAAGAAGAGTAGGAACACGGCAAGTAGTGATGCAAGCGGCGGAGCGACGCGACGGAACGCCGAGAGAAAACACACGGCCGAGACGGCAAACGCAAGCAGGTGACCGATGAACACGGCAAGACGATTGCCGTTCCCGAACAGATGGTAGAGGACGGCGAGGAACGCGCTGTATCCCGGCTCACGTTCCACGTACGGCGTGCGACCGTTCAGGGAATAGACGCCTGCATCGGCAAGGTGGATCGCGGCAACGTGATACGAGCGTGCATCATCGAGGTAGAATGTCGCATTCGAGACGTGGAGTCTTGATGGAAGCAAGAATGTCCACACTACGAGAAAGAGGCAGAAGAACAGGGTCATCGGCAGCTCGCCCTTCAGGAATCGCCAGGGACGATTCAATAATCCACGCATGACGTTCATGAGTAGAGCTCCCGAAGGGAATCCTGATTCTCCTTCAGCCATGCATGAAGCTGAGGAATGCCTTTCTGCAGGGAAGTCACCGGCTTCCATCCGAGCTCCCTGCCGATGAGCGTGTTGTCGCTCACGAAGATCGGTTGGTCACCCGGGCGCGTGTCCGCCTGTCCGGGCTTCAGATCAATGTGCAATTCGGAACGAAGGAAATCGAGGAACTCGCGAAGCGACAACGTGTTCTCCGGGCCTCCGCCGACGTTGTAGATTTTTCCGCGCGCCGTGTCCCGCTTCTCAATCGCCGCGGCAAACGCGTCGGTAAGATCGTCGATGTACAGAAGATCGCGGACCTGCTTGCCGTTTCCGTACACCGTCATGGGGCGCCCGAACATGCCCGCGATCATGAACCACGCGACCCATCCCTGATCCTCGATGCCCATCTGATGCGGACCGTAGATGCAGGATTGACGAAACACGACCGTCGGCAGATCGTAGATACGCGCGTAGTCACGCACGTATTGGTCGGCGGCACCCTTGCTACATCCGTACGGAGAGTGAAAGTCCAACTGACGCGTTTCGTCGATGCCGTCGCGATCCCCGAAGCGGTAGCGGTCCTCTCCTTCTTCGACGGGAACGTCTTCAAGGCCGCCGTAGACTTTGTTCGTGGAAGCGAAGAGAAGGAAGGGCTTGTTATCGGCCTGCCGCGCCGCTTCAAGCACGTTCAACGTCCCGAACGCGTTGATAGCGAAATCGGTGCGCGGATCGGTGACGGAGGTGGTGACGGCGACCTGCGCGGCCAGATGCAGGACCACGTCGAATCCTGCGTTCATCGCGTCGTGCAGATTCTCCGGGTTCCGGATGTCTCCCCGCACGATAGAGAGCGTGCCCGCTTCGTCAGTCGATTCCAGAAAGCGCCGGTTGATGTCGGTGCCTCTTCGAGAAAAGTCATCGAACACGGTCACGTGCCATCCGTCACGGAGGAAACGCGCGGCGGCATTGACGCCGATGAATCCTGCCCCGCCCGTGATGAGCATTCTCTTAGACATGTTGTCGATAGCAATCCAGATACCGCTGCACAATGTACCTCCAATCGTGTTGCTCCGCATAGGCTTTCGCGGCGCTCCCGAGCCGTGTCCGCAGGGCTTCATCGGCAAGCAGACGATTGCAGGCATCTGCGATTGCAGGCACATCGCCATCGGGAACCACGAGCCCCGTTTCACCGTCGAGTACGGCGTCCCGGATGCCACCCGCGTCGGTCGCGACACTCGGAACACCGCAGGCGCCGGCCTCGAGGTAGACGATACCGAATCCTTCGAAATTGAGATTCACCACCTTGGGAGTGTGCACGTACACGCTCGCAGTGTGAAAGTGCGCGACCAGATCGTCTCCCTGCTTGTTCCCGACGAAGAGAACGTGTTCCTGCACGTCATGTTCGCGCGCAAGCTGCTCGTATTCCTGCTGCCTGTTCCCTTCCCCGACCAGAACGTACAGAACGTCGGGATGCTCGGCGACGATCGCTGGTAAGGCGCGAATGACCAGATCCTGTCCCTTGCGCTCTTTGAGGCCTCCGACTGTCAGCAGGATTCTCTTCCCGGTGAAACGCGAAGAAACGGGATTGGGTTCGGAAGTATAAATGAAACGTTCCGCATCCACGCCGTTGTGGATCACGTCGATGTCGTACGTTTCGCCGGCATGAGCAATGATCTGCTTTCTTGTGTACTCGCTCGGTACGATGATGGATTTCGCGAGGCGATAGCACCGTTTGAGGAGGAGCTTCTCCGGAAAGCGGGTCAGCGGCAACACGCCGTACGTACCCTGCGCCCCCATCAGGAACGGCTTACAGTGTTTCTTTGCGGAGCGCGCGGCGATCAGGGCATACGGATAGGCGAAGAGCGAGTGGACAAGATCGTAGGAAGACACGTCGACCGAACGGAAGTACCGCCAGCCGGATTTCTCAAAAATGCGGAATACGTAGTCGGGCAGAATCCATTCGACTCGGAACGGCAAACCGTAGGACGACATGACATCCTTCTCTGTCTGCGGCAGGAAGAGCGTGAAGTCGGTCCCGGTCTTCGCAAGTGCACGACAGTACTCATAGGTGATGTTGCCGTAGCCGTTCGTGCGATCGATAGTGGAGGAGAAGAGGGCGATGCGCATGGCGGCAGTCGGGATAAGCGGTTACGAAGCAAGAAGGAGATCGGCAAGCGTCGGAAGATCGTGCGCGGTGTAGTCGGGGGAAATGGAAGACGGAGCGGGGCCGATGAGCGCGGTCCTGCAGCCGATGTTTCTACCGAAGACAATATCGCTCTCGCGGTTTCCGACCATGATGCATGACTCGGGCTTCAGTCCGTGTCGTGCCGAGAGCAGGTTCCACATGCCCGTCTTCGGCTTACGGCACCCACAGTGATCATCCGGGTGATGCGGGCAGTACGCCGTATCCGTGATGATGATGCCTTCTTCTTGCAGGAGCGAAACAAGCTTTGCGTTACATGCTTCCACCTCCCGCTCGGTGGTGAGGCCGCGGCCGATACCGGACTGATTCGAGACGATGAAGAAAATGTAGCCCGCATCACGAAAGCGACCGAGTCCCTCGACGACGCCGGGCAACGTTGCGATGGATGCAGGACTGTACTGATGTCCCTCCTCGGCAATCAGGACGCCGTCACGGTCAAGGAGGAGAGCGGATGTCATTGTCAAAAACGGGCAGGATGAGGCTGAGGCAAGGGTACCGAGGCTTCTTTCCGGGCGCCACCCGACCGGGATAGCCGGCTAGAGACCCGGGGACCGTTTGGCGGCGTAGGCCTGCTCAATAGAGGCAAGGATGTTCTTCACATTTTTCCCCGTCCAATCGGGACGGAAAGCCCTCGGCTTACGGAACGCATGCTTCACGTCGAAGAGAGAGCGAAGGAGCGTGGTCATGCTTGTCGTGTCCGTGTGTGTCACTTCTTCCATGAAGCCCATTTCCGCGATCGGCCACCGCGGGCGTCCGATCTGGCGGGTGAGCTCCGCTTCCACTTCGTCCGTGCGCACGTAACCCATCCGCACGCCCGCAAGTGCGGCACCGATGCTGTCGGTCGGGCCGCCTGCTCCCGCGGCGATCATGGCATCCGCGGAACCGATGGCGCGCGCGGTGGACCGTCGGTCGTTCTCGATGATCCACCCCGTGGAGAGAAGCTTTTCACGCACGTTGATTGCCTCTTGAAATCCAACCGGATCATCGGCATCCCGACCCCGTTCACGGGGATGCGCACGAATGTCGAGCACGACGGGAAGTCCGAGTGCCTCCGCCGCACTGCGCACGCCGATAATCGTGTCATTGAACACGTGCGGCAGATTCTTGCCGCCGACGAGGACGATGACGCGGTCCTGATCATCAAGTGCCGCCGATCTTCCGTCCGTTCCCCACTTCTTCCGTTGCGGTCGCATCGCCCGTCCTTCAATGACGCCCGCATACTTGTGCCGCCAGTGTGAAGGAGGGGCAATATGCGTGACAGAGGGATAGCCAAACGCTTTCACGGCGTTGATCTCATCAGGAGAAGCGACGAAGGCGATGTCGACTTCGGAGGCGAACTCTTTCGCACCCGCCCGGTTCGGAGAGTAGAACGTATCGGCAAGCACGACGGTGAGGAGTTTCCTCTTTTCTTCCGCCGCGATGGACTGCACGCGTCGTGCGGCTTCGATCTCGACCTCAGGATGATTCGACGACGGGCCGCCGATCACGAGCACGTCGGAAAAGGCGAGTTTCTCCTCGTGCTCTTTCATGCCTTCCCGTTCTTCGGGAAAGGCGCGATGCACCTTGTGTCCGGCTCTCTTCGCCGCTTTGGCGAGGTCTTCGGAGACTTCGACGCCGCCCTTATCAAAAGCCACCATACCGAAACGAAGAGGATGCGTGATCATAGATAAGGTTATATTAAACTTAAATTTATTTTTGTCAAACTACGGCGTAAATAAACCAAAAGAGTACCGAGGAAATATATATCCTCAGAAGAAACAGAAAGGCTGCAAGAGTAAGCTCTGCTGGGTGAGGCATGCACGTACGAAGTGCATGATTCTTGCGGTCTTTTCTCGTTGATTAGAAATCTTCCAGAGATTGGATGATAGAACGCGAGGTGCGCGTTCTTTCCTCTTCAATCGCTTTTTGTCGGTCTTCCTCTTCTCGATCAGCGGCCTTTTTTTGAGCAATTTCTTTCTTTGTTTTTCGTTCGGCTTCTCTCTGTGGAATTTCTTCATCTACTGCACGTAACATGGAGGCAAGCAGGTTCTGAATCTTGCTGATAGCTTCCGGACTGATGTTGCTTTCTTGAGCAAGAGAATCAAGAGGGATATCGGTCCCGCCGATACTCAACCGTACAGGCTCAAAGGACTTGCTTGTATCGTCCTCGGGCTTCCTCAGATCAAGATAAACATAACGATCAGTACCTGATTTTTTTCTGTTTTTGATCACTAGATCAATTTGCAAATGATGTGACTGCGTTCTATCCGGAAATGGGACATTTTTCGTGCCAAATGGGAAGTAACGTGCAATCTCAATACTTGTAAACTGATCGGTCTCTCCAAGCTCTGCCATAAGAGCTGGAGGCTCTCTATCGTCGCTCTTCCTTGCTCGCGATTTCGATGATGGAAGTTGCGGAATAACCCTCTCAATTGCTGCATCAAGTTCTTCAGCATACTTCTGAAGAGATTCTTTTGATCGTACATCAATCGTCTGCTCTGGCACTCCCAGGCTTTCAGAAAAGAAGTCATTGGAAGTGTTTTGGGTTTTTCTGGAACTCATAGAAGCTTGTAGTAGATAATGAAGATATTATCATTATAAATTTATTTTAATATTATGTCAATATCACTTATTTACCATCTTCAAACGGCACAGAGCGTACGTAGTCCTCTTCCCCTGACTCCGTGATCCATAGAATGAACGCACGCATGTCCTCCGCACTGCGAAGGTCCTCAAGATTCTTCGCACGGATAACGAGTTTCTGAGCGAAGGAACCTCGTTTCTGTACCGGCAGCATCTCGAATGTTTTCATGCGAAGCGGCCGCAGCGTGAAGAGTCCCTGCGCGTGCCTCCTCGCGAGCGACGTTTCCTCCGGAGAGAGCGGAGGGAACTCCTGAATACGACGCATCTTGTCGAGATACTCTTCGCGCGTCTTGGAATCGTTCGTGAAACCGAGTCCGGCATAGCGTCCGGTGCCGGCGGTGAAGACGGGAACGCCGAAGCATGGCGCTTCGATACCCACGGTTCCGCGCACCGTGACGCAGTAATCCATGAGACCGAAGAACGAGTACGTACTGATGTCGGTGTCCGGAGCGACGACCGTGATGTGATCTGGCAGTTCCCCGAATGCGTCGTCGAGCGCCAACACATCGCGCGGCGACTGCCCCGGCTGCATCTTCCACACGTAGTCGGGGTGCAGCTTCACGATCCAGTTCACGTTCGTGTTCGCGCACGCGGCCTTCACCGTTTCGATGAGCCACGTTTCGTAGTCATCAAACAGGCTTTCTCCGAAGAAGAACGTTGCATCCCACAGCACGTGCGAGAAGATGATCGCGGTCTTCTTCTTCGGATCGAGTTCGAGCTGCGCGCGGATCTGCTCGGGCGTCTTCAGTTTCTTGTCATCGAGCAGGAATTTCCTGTTGAACCACGTGCCGCCTTCGTAGCTTTCCTTCAGCTTCGTCATGAATGCCTGCTCGTCCGCTTCCGACCAGGGGCGCTCTCTCACTTGCTTCCAGCTTTCCTCGCCGAAGGCGAACGGATGACGGAAACGATTTCCTGCATCATATCGGGTAAGGAGCAACAGATCCGATTGATGAGCGTGGCAGTACTGAACGGTGTTCACTCCATGCTTCAGAGCAACATCGAAAAACTCGCCGTAGGGGGAGTATCCTCGTTCGAGGAAGAGCAAGGTGTGAAACGTGCGGCGCGCAAAGAGCAGTTCCGCGGCCTTCGCCGTGACCAGCGATTCACGCAGCAAGGAGCGAATCATGGATTGAACCTGGGGATCATCGAACGCCACGGTCCCCTTTCGCATGCGTTTGACCGCCGTGGAGAGGACGTGGCGTCCCACATCAATGCCGTCATGTTGCCAGCGGAATACGTCCGCGAAGCGCATGTCGTCATCGAAGGCACGGAGCGGTTCAAAGGAGGAAAGGGGGCGTGCTTCTCGAAGGAGGTCGTCGAGAAAGACGAAGTCGGAAACCCCGCTTGCACGGAAGAAGAGTCGTACCAGTCGCAACGATCGGTACGTGAGAACCACGGGGCGGTAGCCATACAGTCGGAGCCCCGCGCAGATGACGCATTCCATGAGAATACGCGGCAGATGATTTGTCAGGCTTGCAAGGAGCACGTCGCCCTTCGATGCGACCTTCGGAAGTCCGCGCAGGAAACCGTAACGCAAGCGGAACAGGATGTATGTGCTGCAAAGCGCGCAAGCGTCGCGGATGATTGTCGGCACGTTCATGAGCGACGGAAGAGAGGTCATGATCGAATGTGGAAGTCGCGGGAGGCGACATCGCGGCGGCGATTGTAGCAGAGAGGGAGAATGCAAAGCGGCAAACGGGCCATTGAGAGTCATTCGGAAAGCCAGTACCGTATCGGCCGTACATGGCGATCCGACCGATTCCGTTGGCGGGCGGCGCAAAGACCCTCGGCGGAGAGGAGATTTTCGTCATCGCTGAAATCGGCAAGAATTTCATCGTCACCGAGGAGGAGAGGCCGATGGAGGAATACATACGAAACGCAAAGAAGCTGATTGATGAGGCTGCGAGAGCCGGAGCGGACGCCGTCAAGTTTCAAACGCACGAAGTGGAAGATGAGCAACTGGATGTACCCATACATGCTCCGCACTTTGACGGCAGCGACCGGTACCGATGGGTGATGCGAAACACGCTCGCCACACCGCCCGAGTTTTGGCGGGAGATCGCGGCGCATGCGAGGAAGAAGGGTGTTCTCTTCTTCTCCACTCCGATGAGCAGGCTGGCGGCGCGCAAACTCATGGACCTGGACGTGCCGCTCTGGAAAGTGGCATCGGGGGACGTGCTCGACAGGTTGTTGCTCCATGAACTCATGCACACGAAGAAGCCGATCGTGCTCTCCACGGGCATGGTGAGCAAAAAAGAGCTGAGGGAAACGATGGATTATCTCAAGGAGGGGCAGAATCCCCTCTGCATCCTCTACTGCATCAGTATGTATCCCTGTCCGCCTTCACACTTCAATCTGGCGACCATGGCCGACTTGCAGGAAGACTACCCCGACGCACTCATCGGATTCTCCGATCACTCTCTCGGACACGAGGTCGCACTCGCCGCCATCAAGACCGGAGCAAAAATCATCGAGAAGCACTTCTCATTATCACGCGAAAGCTGGGGTCCGGATCACAAGGTTTCCATGACACCGGATGAAATGAGCCGGATGATCAAGGCAATACGACAAAAGGAGTGGCTTTCCGTAGATGCCTCCCCATACCATGGATCGGGAAAGGCGGAACTGGAAGGAGCAACGAATTCGTTCCGGCCGTACTTCCACAAAGCTCTGATGGCTGCATCCGATCTGCCCGCGGGCGCGGTTCTCTCACGGGAATCGATCGTCGCGTTGCGGCCCGCCAAACTCGCAGGCGGACTGCCTTCTCATCTCGCCGATGACGTGATCGGCAAAACCTTGACCCGGGCGGTGCGCAAGCACGAACCGATTTCTTCCGCTATACTCACCGACTCATGAGCAAGAGACGCAAAATCTGCTTCGTGATCACGTCCCATATCCACTATGGGCGAAGCCGCGTGATCCTGCGCCGTCTGAAGGCACGCAAGGACGTGGAGTTGCAGATCGTAGTCGGCGCATCGGCCATTCTCCCGCAGTACGGCAATGTTCTTGCCGACATGAAACGAGACGGATTTACACACCATGCAAAAATCACCATGACTCTCGCGGGCGGCGATCCCGTGGCAATGGCGAAGACAACGGGAATCGGCATCACGGAATTCGCGACCGCGTTCGAAAATCTGCAACCCGACGTCGTGGTCGTGCGCGGCGATCGTTATGAGGTTCTTGCAGCCGCGGCGGCAGCGGCATATATGAACATCCCCGTCGCGCACATCGAAGGCGGAGACAGCACGGGGAGCATCGACGAGAGCGTCCGTCATGCCGTCACCAAACTCGCGCACATTCATTTTCCCACCAACGAGCTCGCCGAGAAGCGTCTGCTGCGCATGGGAGAAGATCCCCGCTACGTCTTCAACGTGGGTTGCTCCGAGCTGGAACCGCTTGCAAGTCACGACAAGACGATTACGTCGGCGATGATCAATCGCCATGGAGTCGGCGATCCGATCGACATACGCAAGCCCTTCATTCTCGTGATCTACCATCCCGTCACCACGCAGGTCGATGTCAACCGAAAGCATGCGGAAGCTCTGCTCAGAGCCATCGGGAAGATGAAGATGCAAACCATCTGGTTCTGGCCGAACGTCGACGCCGGAACCGATCAGATATCGAAAGCCATCCGCGTCTTCCGGGAACATGACGATGCAAAGCACATTCGTTTTGCGAAGTACGTCGACTGGAACGAGTTCATCGCCCTTCTGAAACAATGTGCGTGCCTCGTCGGCAACTCCTCGGCAGGCATCAAGGAAGCGTCCTTCCTCGGCACGCCGGTTGTGAACGTCGGCTCACGGCAACACGGAAGACTGAGGGGGGAAAACGTGATGGATACGGCAGAGCAGACGGATGCGGTCGTCCGTGCAGTCCGTAAGCAGATCACCCATGGACGCTTCGCACCCAGCTCTCTCTACTATAAGAAGCATTGCGGCAAAACGATTGCCGACACGCTCGCGACCGTCGATCTGTACGTGCAGAAGACGTTCTTCATGAATCATGACGGATAAGGAGATTCGCGTCGTCGGCATCATCACCGCACGGGGAGGATCGCGGAGCGTGCCCGGGAAAAACATCCGACCTCTTGGCGGCAAGCCTCTCATCACATACACCATTGAGGCCGCGAAACGAAGTGGGCTTCTCACGCGCTGCATCGTGTCGACGGACGATGAGGAAATCGCCGCAATCGCGCGACAAACAGGAGCAGACGCGCCGTTCCTGCGACCGGCCGCGCTCGCGACGGAGAGAAGTACGTCGCTCGAAGCCGTCAATCACGCGCTCGATTGGCTCACAAATGAAGCCGGGGAACGCTACGACGCTGCAATGATCCTGCAACCCACATCGCCGTTCCGCACCGCGGAGGACATCGATGCCTGCATCCGCAAATTCGCGGATTCCGGAGCGGATTCGGTTATGAGCGTCGTGGAAGTCATCGACTTCTCTCCGCAGAAACTGAAAATCATCAAGAATGACGTGCTTCTCCCCCTCTTCACGAATGAAGGGAAAGAATCCGCGCGGCGGGACGAAGGAGAGAAAGTATATAAGCGCAACGCCGCCGTCTACCTGACCTCGACGAGGTGCGTACGCGAACACGATCTGTTCGGAAACGTATGCCGTCCCTACGTGATGCCACCCGAACGTTCCCTGGATATCAATACCGAAGAAGATTTCGCGTATGCGGAATTCCTTCTCTCCTCCTCCGCTTCGTCATGACGCATCATATCGTCAATGTGCTGGGCAAAGGACTCGATTCCGAGGCGCGGAAAATGCTGGAGCAGACGGCAAAGATCATCGATGTCGATCCCGCCTCCGGAGAAGACCTGATGCAACGTCTCGGTGACGCGACCGTCCTGCTGACAGGTCTCTCACGCCGTATTGATAAGGAGATCATCGACGCCGCGCCGAATCTGCGGATTCTCGCCACACCGACGACCGGCACCGACCATCTCGACATGGAGTACGCGCATGCCAAAGGTATCCGCGTCGTCAGTCTTCGGGGCGAAACGGAATTTCTCCGCGGCGTGACGGCTACGGCGGAGCTCACATGGGGACTTCTATTGAGTCTCGTCCGAAAGATAGCGCCCGCCAGCGGAGACGTTCTGCGGGGCGACTGGCATCGCCAAAAATGGCAGGGGCATTCACTGGCCGGACAAACACTCGGAATTGCGGGAGTGGGACGACTCGGCACAATGGTCGCAGCATACGGGAACGCGTTCGGCATGAACGTCATCGGTTTCGATACAGACGTTTCGAAGACTGCATGCCCCCTTGTGTCATTCGAAGAGCTTTTGGAACAGAGCGATGTGCTCTCCATTCATCTGCCGCTGACGGCGGAAACCGAATCGCTTTTCGACGCGAAAGCTTTCGCCAAGATGAAAACATCCGCGATCATCGTCAACACCGCGCGGGGAGGCATCATGAACGAAATCGATCTTCTGGCCGCTCTCAAAGAGGGAAAGGTAGCCGGCTACGCGGCGGACGTGCTCGTGGGCGAGACGGAGATGGCGGGAGACGTCTCGACTCATCCTCTGGTCGCCTACGCGCGAACAAACGCGAACGTGCTCATTACCCCTCACATCGGAGGCATGACCGTCGAAGCGCGTAAAGCGACGGACCTGTTCATTGCCCGAAACATCCTCACGGCAATGAAAGAGGAAGATCAGGACGGTTGAGCGACCCGTTCAATTTCTGCCAGAAGAGCCTCGGTAGCCGGACGCGGATGGAACTGCCGCTCATACACCGCGCGCGCCTCCCTAGTGATGCGCCTGGCGTCTTCGGGACGCGTATACGCCCGCACCATGCGCTCCACGAAGGCGGCGGGATCATCGGCAAGGTAACAAGTGACGTCATCGACGAGATGAGGATTCCCGTCCGCGATGACGCGGTGAGCGATCGTCAGAACGCCGAGCGACATCGCGGTCAGAATACGGGTTCTGTTGCCGACGGGCACGTCGATGGGCGCCAGCACCGCATGTGAAGAACGCATCAACGCCGCCAAATCATCAACGAAACCGAGAAACCGAACCTCCGGCAGATTACCTATCATGCGCTCGGCCCAGGAGGGCAGCGATCTGGAGCCGCAGAGGTTGATGACGAAACCGCCTTTTCCCCACTGACGTCGCATGTGCGGATAGGCCTTCTCGAAGAGGAAGTGCAGCGCAGAACGCGAGCCCAGACCGGCAAGATTCCCCTGGAACAGAAACGTCGGCGTACCGGACGAAGGCGGACGATGCTCATCGTACGGGGCGATTTCCGGCCAGCCCATCGGAAAATGCTTCGCGGAAATTCCCGCTCTGCGCAGAAGACGTTCCGCAGAGGATGCGACCGTGAGCACGCTGTCGACGTCTCGCAATGCGCGCTGGTAGTACTGGCGCCAGCGCCAGCACTGCACGAGATCGGCGGCCACGTGAGGGAAACGGGACGGGCGCTCGCGTAAAGCGAAGAGGGAATGATGCCACAACGTCTGAAATTTCGGATCGTGCACCTGCACCACGACCGGGGCGATACGTTCATGTTGCAGCGATGCCGTGGCGTATGCGTCAAGCATGAAGAGCGCGTCGGGCTTGAACTGTCTGACGTCGGCGACGAATTCGTCGGGGAGACGGCGCGGAACGATCGGATGATACGAGTGCCCCCGCGGTTCAATGAATGACGGCGTCCGCCAGACGAGAAGATCAAGAACATCTTTCTCCTCCATGGCCGCCTTGTAGGCGGCAAGAAGATCGGGGTCATCGTTCTTCTTGTCGAGAATCAAGACGTGGCAGAGGCGCACGCCCGCGGATTTCATCTCGGCGACGTAGTGATAGAGGGTGATCAGGCTCGCGCTCAATCCTTTATACCAATGCGCATGCGGAATGCCCGTCGAACAGACGACGAGACGCAATGGAGAGGAGTTCCGGGACATGGCGCACACACTCTATCACAAGGATTTTTCAGCTGAGATATGCGGTAATCAAGTGATTGAAAATCATGTGCACGTCCTCAATCGGCCCATAGTCGTTGGAGGGAACGACGACGGCGACATCCGTCATGGACGTGAGCTTGCCGCCGTCCATGCCCAGGAATCCGATCGTGATCATTCCCATGCGCTTTGCTTCTTCGACGGCACGCAAAAGGTTGGGGGAATTGCCGCTTCCGGAAATGACGATGAGAACGTCGCCTTCGTTGCCGAGGGCGAGCAGTTGTCCCGAAAAAATTTCGTCGTATCCCTCGTCGTTGCCTATCGCCGTCAGGAGCGGCACATTGTCGGAAAGGGCAATGACACGCATGCCGTTGCCGTGTTTCTTGGCGACGGTCTTCATAAGATCATTCGCCATGTGCGACGCCGTTGCCGCGCTCCCGCCGTTTCCGGCGAGAAATACCTGTTTTTTCTCGCGGAGCGCATCTTCGAGACGGCCCATGACCTTCACGAAGTCCTCCAGGGGGATTGCATTGAGAATCCCCTGCAGGGACTGCAGGTAACGTCGTGCGAAGGCGGTGCGTTCGGCATCGGAAGGCATGACTACTTCAGAAGAGCATCAATGTACTTGAAAAGCGAA
>CAYWPP010000003.1:37448-60591 GCA_964460475.1 uncultured Candidatus Peribacteria bacterium | reverse complement strand
AAGCGAAACGGAAGCGACGGGCTCTTTGTTGCCCAAGACTTGGACCGCGAGTGCACCCGTGGCGTTTCCCACGAAGCCGATGAGTTCGGCAGGAAAACCTGCGGCCGCGCACGGGGCGGTAAGCGCAAGGTATGCGTCTCCCGCTCCGGTGGCATCCACCAACTGCCGCGAGAAAACCGGCGTCTGCGCAAAACCGGCATCCGGTTGGTAGGTCACGGAGCCGGCATCGCCGCACGTAACGGTAACGGTGGAGGCATGGAACTGGCCGGCGGCGGACCTGATCAACTCTTTGAGCGGCCCGAAACGATCTTCATACGCAAAGCGCATTTCTTCCTGATCAATGCAGAGATAATCGGCTTTCGGATACTTGGTAATGCGACTGAAGCCCATGTTCGTACTGTTCACTTGTACGTTCAAGGCAAGGAACGCTGCTTTTTGAGAAAGGAGAGAAACAGCCTCCGCGTTCAAGAGGCCGTGCCCGAAGTCGGCGACGAGGACCATGTCGTACTTCTGCAATGTTTCTTGCAATATTTTTTGCAGCTCACGATCCGTGCTGTCGGGCAAAGGCGTGTCTTCCACGAACGTTACTTCAAATAACCTCTGGTTGCCGAATGTGTGAAGGAAACGGCGCTTCACGGTAGTGGGCCCGTCCGGACGGGAGAGAAACGTCGGCGTGACATTCGGCAAAAGCTTTTCCGTAAAAAAATCCTTGCGGTCATTCTTCGCTCCCAAACACGTAATGACGTCGACTTTGTCGCAGACGCCTGCAAGATGATTGGCGACCGCTACGGCTCCTCCCGCGTGCGCCTCCTCCGCAACATACCTCGCGTTGAGAGAGGGAGCTTTCGACGCGCGACCCAGTACCGAGCAGAAATGATACTCATCGATGATGGCATCGCCGATCACAAGGACCTTCATGCCATGGAGAGATTTGAGGCGATCAATGACGGTCTTGGCATCATACTTTTCACGGAAGGACGTGAGATAGGTCTTCGCATCCGCAGGAACCAGGGGAAAGTGCTCATTCAGTATTTTCGTAGAGCTGAAAGTGATATCCCGCGTGAAATGGACGCGGCCTCCCACGGACCGAACGGCATCGACCTCTTCCTGAATTTTCCCCGTCAGATCGTCCTCCGCTTTTTCATACTCTTCTCCTTTCACATACACGTTCGGCTGAAGAAGACGAATAGTTTCCGTTGCAGTCGGCCATTCATTGACGGCGACAAAATCAACCATGGCAAGTGATGCCAGAGTGTCCGCTCGCAACTCTTCAGGGAACACTGGGCGTCCGGGACCTTTGTTCACGTAACGATCCGGCGTCAAGGTGACGACGAGCACGTCCCCTTCCTTCTTGGCGATTTGCAGATGGCGTACGTGGCCGGGATGGAGCAAGTCAAATACTCCGTGACAGTGCACCACGGTCTTCCCCTTCTTCCGAAGGGCGGCCAGTTCCTTTGCCAGTTCCTGGAGCGCAAGAAGACGTGCCATAGCACCCGGCTTGCCGCCGGGGAATGTCATGGTACCTCACTGCAGAGCGTCAAACCACTCCTTGGTCGCGTCGGCGATGGTATCGGGAGTCCACACGGGGGCATCGCGCCAATAGTCGATGGCATCGAGCATCTTGGAAACACCCTCTTCAAAGGGTACGACTGATTTCCATCCGAGGGTTTTTGTAATCTTGGCAATGTCCGCATGCGTGCAATCGGGTTCTCCCGGGCGCTTGGGAATATGCACGATCTCCCCGCCAAGCAATGAGACAAGCCTCAGAATGCTCTGAGGTTTCCCCGTGCCCACATTAAATGTCTCTCCGACGACGGTTGATGCAGCGGCCTTCACGAAAGCATCGACGACATCCGTGACGTAGGTGAAGTCACGGGTCTGCGTTCCGTCACCGACGACGGTAAAAGGTTTTCCCGCGAGTTTTTGCGCCAAAAAAGTACCGAAGACCGCACCGTAGGTACCCGACGTCCGCGAGCGTGTTCCGTACACGTTGAAAAGTCTGAGTGAAACCGCGGGGAGTTTGTAGAGCCGCGCCCAGTGCAAGACCAATTGTTCTCCCATGTTCTTCGTGAGGGCATAGGGATACATGCAGCGAATCTCCGCGCGTTCCGACGTGGGGAAGGAATCGGGCATGCCGTAGCACGAGGAAGACGCGGCATAGACGAAACGCTTCACATGTGCGTTGCGTGCCGCTTCCAGAACGGCAAACGTGCCGTCCACATTGGCGTGGAAATACGCTTCCGGCTGTTGAATGGACGGAACGATGTCCGCGAGTGCGGCAACGTGAAACACCCAATCGATGTCCGCAAAGTGCGAACCAATATCATCGTGAGCGATGTCCGCTTCGATGACGTGCAATCGATCATGATCCTTAACGTGGGCCAGATTTTCCCGGCGTCCGGTGGAGAAGTTGTCGATCACCGCCACGTCATGACCGTCCGCAAGCAGGCGATCCACCAGATGCGATCCGATGAATCCGGCTCCTCCGGTAACAAGTACGTTGCGAGGCGCGTTCATACGGGCAGGATAGCAGAGGTCATCGCGCAACGAACGACCGGATGCCCTCTACAACAGCCTCGCGCTGCTCGCTTCTCAGACCCGGATGTACCGGCAGACTGAGGATGCGCTCAGCCTGTGCCTCGGCGACCGGAAAATCCCCCTTCCGATAGCCGAGATCCACCGCGGCATGCTGAAGATGAATCGGAATCGGATAGTGGACGGCGGTCTCGATGCCGCGTTGATGCAAAAATTCCTTCAGAGCGTCTCTCTCCTCACACTGAATGATGAAGGTATGGTAGACATTCCGGAGATGCGCGGGATCGTCCGGTACGCGGACGATGTCCCCGAGACGTTCGCGGTAGAAGGCGGCATTCGCTCTGCGGGCGTCGTTCCATCCGTCAAGGAACGGAAGTTTGGCGGAAAGCATCGCCGCGTGCAGTGCGTCGAGACGGCAATTCGGACTCCAGAATTCGCACGTGTCCCGATCCCGCAAGCCATGGTTGCGGGCGAGGCGCAGGAAAGAAGCAAGCTCTTCGTCGTCCGTCACCACGATGCCGGCATCTCCACATGCACCGAGATTTTTCAGGGGATGAAAGCTGAAGCAACCGGCGCGTCCGATGGAACCGGCGGAGCGTTCCTTGTACCGGGCACCGACCGCTTGCGCCGCGTCTTCGATCACGGGGATGTCGTGAGCATCGGCAACCGCAAGAATCGCATCCATGTCGGCCATGCGCCCCGTCCAGTGAACGGGGAGAATCGCCTTCGTGCGAGGCGTGATGGCATCACGCAGTGCGTCGGGATCCATATTGGAATCCTCTCCGACATCGACGAAGACCGGGCGCGCTCCCGCAAGAACGATTGATGAAGCGGATGCAAGGAAAGAGTTCGGCACCGTGATGACTTCATCGCCGTTTCCGATCCCGAGTCCGCGCATGACAAGGGTGAGCGCGCTGGTGCAATTGTCGGTTCCGACTGCAAACTTCGTCCCGCAGAGCTTGGCGAACTCGTTCTCAAACGATTCCACTTCCGGACCGAGAATGAATTGCCCGTGACGCATCACGCGTTCGGCAGCACGAAGTAGCGCCTCCTTGAGCGCGTCGTCGGTCACCGCGAGATGAACATAGGGAACGTGCATGATTACGTGAGGTGAACTTCCTGCATACGCTTGATGTTGAAGTAGCGCGAAGCCGTCATGGAATCGGGTAACAGGCCCGTGGAAAAGGCATCCGCAAGGTCGCGCACGGCATCCCGGATCGTCCGCGTGCAGCGGAAGCCAAGTTCCCGCTCGATCTTGGCGGAAGAGATGTGGTAGGAGCGGTTGTCATCGGTCGGCACGACTTCGAGCGTTACGTCGTCGCCGACGATGCTTTTCACCATGTTCGCAAGTTCCATCACGGTATGATTTTCGCTGCCGACGTTATAGATGTTACCCGCGACCTTTTCCCGCGAAAGGCCCAGGACGAGAAGGTAGGCGTCGACCATGTCCTGAATGTGAATGTTGGGGCGCTTCTGCTCTCCGCCGAACACCTTGATCGTACGGTTGTGGACGGCATGATTCGTAAGGATGTTCACGATCACATCGAGGCGTTGACGCGGCGAGTATCCGCAGACGGTCGCAGGGCGCAGCGTGACCGTCGTGAAATCGGGCGACGCGTACTCCGCAAGAATGTGCTCGCAATCCGCCTTGAACCTCGAGTAATCGGTCATCGGTTCCAGGGACATCTCCTCCGTCACGTTCGGCACCTCCTTGACGCCGTACACGCTGGAAGACGATGCATACACGAAGCGGGTGACGCCGTGTTTCTTGGAGCATTCGACAAGAGGACGGAACGCGTCGAGATTGATGGACTTTCCCAACGAGGGATTCAGCTCGAAGCTCGGATCATTGGAGATGCATGCGAGGTGAATCACGGCATCGCAGCCGGGGAGCACCCTCTCAAGAAGCGGGAGATCCCGTATGTCTCCGCGGATTTCCTCAAGATCCGGATTGCCCTTCGATGAAGCCAGCACGTCATCCCCGTACAGGTAGAGGTCGAGGACCTTGACCGCATAGCCCTCGGAAAGAAGTTTCGGAACGAGGACACTCCCCACGTATCCCGCACCGCCGGTGACGAGAACGGTTTGCTTCATGTCGGAACGGAATCCGCCTCTTCTATCAGAACCTTGTAATGCCGATCGCCCGTATAGCCGATTTCCTCGAACAACGCCTCCCATTCTTCGGGCGCTTTGCATGCCTGGTGCGTCACGTCCCACCGCTGCATGTAGTCGAGTTCCTTCGGGGTGCGGCCACACTGGATCTCGAAGAAGACATTGCCCTTCGACACGCGCATGCATTCGCGGATCGCGTCCGGAAGACGATCCGCGGGGACGTGCGGCAGCATTTCCTTGCTGAATACGAAATCAAACGACGCATCGGGAAAAGGAAGATCGCACACATCCCCGACACGCAATCGTTCGCGTATCTCCGGGTGTCCGTGTTGCACTGCATAGGAACTCATATCAATACCCGCCACATCCATGCCTTTTTTAAAAAATTCGACGAGGACGAAGCCCTTTGCACAGCCAACTTCAAGAACGCGGTTTCCGGGTAACAGACCGTAATGATCGATCATCTTTTGTACCGTTGCCTCAAAACGTCCGTCATACGCATATTCCCCGTATCCCACGCCCAGCTCCGGATTATCAAAGTAGTCGCGCCCGAATTGTTTGTAGTCGTCCGTCACCGTGCGCTCGGCCTCTGCTTGCTCTAAGCGTTCCCTGCGCTCTTTTCCGCCTCGCACCGATGTAGGAAAAAATTCGATGATCATAAGAGTCAGGATTGTACGGAAGAAGACGCATTTACCCAAGAGTAACGCGGGGTGAAGAGAGGGTACATTGATGCATATGCGGCTTCTTCCAGAACGGCACACGGTCTCTTCATGGAGTTGATAAGCGCACCCGGTCCATTTGCGCAGAGCGAAAGCAATTCTTTTTCATCGGATGCATGCGGCAATGAGAGTTCTCGTGCGCCTGATCCGCGTGCCTCGCTGCCGGGAAGATACGCGTAGTACTTCTTGCCGGCATACAGGAAAAATGCGGGTTCAAACGGGAGAAAATCAAACGCTCGTGCATGTCTATAGACGTCCTGCATGTTCATTTGTTCGATATTGATTTCCTTCAGATCAAGCAATGAAGAACGCGGGCGTATCGGTTCATCTCCCACGTCATTCACGTACGAAGACAGTTCTTTCTTTGCGACGAGCGGCAACATTCTGGTGAAAAGCGTTTCCGATACCTTCATCGTACGTACGTAGAGCTCTTTTGAGGTTTCATCGGGATCAATGGGGAACGTTTCCTGGGCGATGATCTCTCCGCCGTCCAGTTCCGGCGCAAGAAAATGGAACGTCGTGCCGTACGTGTCCGCCTTCTCAAGAATGGCATGGGTGTACCCGTTGCAACCGCGGTAACGCGGCAAGGGTGATTCATGGAGGTTGAGGCCGAACCATCGCGCGCGCCTGATATGTTCGGCTTCGATGATGAATCCATACATCATCGACCAGAGAATGTCGTATTCCACCGTTGCAAGATCTTTTCTCTTGAGCAACGGAATGCCGTGCTCTCTCAGCGTGCTCTCGAATGCGTCCCACCCCCACCACCTCTGACCTCCCGCGCGCACCACGCCCCCCACTACGTCGAAGAGATCGGATGCGAGCAACACGCGCAGCCATGCCGCACCCTGGGGCTTTTCGCCAAGCACGACAACACGCGGCTTGCTCACGTCAGGCATTCTCAACTGGAAAATAAGCTGCCGCAAGCCAAAATACCCGCTATTCCCAGCGCAGACCGCGCAAGTAAGAAAGAACGGGGCGTGCGGGCGACTGATGTGCGACGGATTCCGCCGGCAACAGAGACCGATAGTTCATGACAAGAGCCTCATCTTCCGGGGAAAGATCGTCCTTTCCGTCAAAAACCAGCTCCGCCATTTCCTTGGTAGCGGCAAGAATTTCTTCCGCCGTATTGTCCACGTGCAGAAGACCCGCCCTCTCAAAGAAGACGGTTTGGTTATATGCAACCACGGGATAAGAAAAAAGTTGCTTAGCGGAAAGTTCCCTTCCTGTTTTCTTGTCTATGAGCTTCTTGTTCAGAAGACGATGATCGGACTTATACCCCGTCAGATAGTAAAAAGCGTTATTGGTAATCAGCACGGGAACGCCGAACGCCATGCAAACCGGAAGCGGGCCGCTATGTGCACCAAGCATGAAGTCCGCCTGGGTAAGAAAATAAAAATCGAGCAGCCCGCGGGTGCAGGGGAAGTCCTCATAGCCATAGACCCCGTCTGTAGGATGCGGGAGAATATCCGCCGGTCCGTAATCACCGCCGCAAAAAATAGTCACCCCTCGCTCCAGTAGCATCCGCACGGCGGCCTCATACGGAGCCGGATCGGTATCCCGTACGTCATAAACGCCGGCACGTTTTTTACGCAGATACAAGGCGACAATCGGCTTTTCCGGGACATCCGGCGCAACGGAGGCAATCGTATTTCTGGCGCGATTCAGGGAATCCTCATCCGGCCTGATGACGATGTCCGCATGGTCATTCACCAAGCGCATGTATTCCGGAAGGTAGATTCCGGCCACGGCCGGACCGCGCTCCGTGTGGTAGTCACGAATGAGGTTTGCCCGCCCGCCGATGACGCGCAGAAAGAAAACAATGAGTCTTTGCTTCCAGCGCACGGTCGGCCAGATGCCGAGCACATGCTTCCAGCATGCATACATAAGGCGCGTATGCGGCAAATAGACGAGTGTGCAATGATCTTTAAAGGAATCCGTAATCGACCTGTTGAAGTTTTGATAGTCACTGATGAGCACCAGAAGATCCTTTTCGGGAAAACGCAGGGATAGCATGTGAAGATCCGTTGCCTGATGACCGAAGCTCCAGAACCATAATGAATACATGTTCTTTGCATTCTTGATGACACGACGATGAAGAATGAGAAAGAAGAGAAATTCGCACGTCACATAGACGTATGCGAACGGGGTCAGAATCCAACGCCGGAGAACGCGTGCGCGCTTCATATTCCTGCGCCACGCCTTGATGAAAAAGCCCGGAAGAGACATTCCCGGCGAGTATAGCCTAGATTCATCATGACACCGTCCGTTTGCACGGCCCCCTCAAGGGCAATAGACTGCCTTTATGCGCCTTCTTGCGGTCATTTTCTGCTACGAACGACCGTACCTTCTCCGCAACGCCGTGGAGTCTTTCTTTGCATTCGGACCGGATGCGGATCTTTTGATTGTGGATGACGGAAGTGAAGACAAGGAACTACGGAAATATCTGGACGATGTACGGAAGCAGCCGCGCACCTCCGTGATCATCAGGAAAAAAGATGCGGGCGGATCACATGGCGGATTGTATGTGAACATGACATTGGCGACGGAGTACGCGATGCAAAAGGACTACACCCATATTTTTTATCTGCAGGATGACGTGCAGTTCATGTGGAAAGATGCGTCGTTTCTGGAGCGCGTGCAAAACGTATTCGAGCAAAAAAACGATGCATCCATGGTTTCCTGCCTCTTTCAGAAAGGAATCATCGGCAGGCAGATGAGAAAGAGGCTGATTCCCCATACCGATATCAATGCGTGGCACCTCATGCCGTACGGGATGGCGGATATCGGCATTATGCCGGTGTCACTGCTGCGAGAGAGGCGATGGACATTCGGAGAGAGCGAAACGGAAAACAATACACAATGGTATGAGTGGGGGTACAGGCTGTATACCCTGTCCATGCCGACGCTTGCATTCGTGCCGTGGCCGCCGGTTGACGCAGGCGGAAAGCGTTACGGAAAAACGCGCAGAACAAAGGAGCACTATATGCTCAAGCCTTTAACGCAGCGGCAAATCGACACATTGAGGTCCATGACGCCGGAGCAGATCCCTTTCCATGAAGACTTTTGTCTTCCCTGGGGTTGGCGATGCTTCAGTCCGTACTGGTTCACCAGATTCACGTGGAAAGAATATCTCCCCCTTCTTTGGAAGAGCATCAGACACGGAGAACGTTGGCCGAAAATCGTGACGGCCAAGTAACGGATGCTTATTCGGTTTTCAGAAAGTCCTTGTCCTTGGCATCACCCAGAAACGGTCCTTGCTTAACGCTTACGCACTGAAAGTCCTCCAATGCCCGAATGGCATGTGCACCGTCCACAAGCACAATGGCATCACCCGGATGCAAGGTGACGCTTTCGAATTGTGTGCCGTCCGGCGTAAAAAAATCCACCGCAACTTTCCCTTTCTGCACGACGAACATCTGCTGCACGTCGGTGATATGCCTATCTTGTCGATGATGCGTATGTGCCGGCTCGATGAATCCCTTGGAGTGCGCAAGTAACCCAAACTGGAACGATGAGTCTGCAGGAGAAAAAAACGTGCTTGTATCGACTTCCGTATCCGCAGGAATGATCTCTGCATACCGGACGCCGTCTTTTTCTATGACGCGGGGAGACATGAAAGAAGATTAGCGAAGAAAAAGGGAGGGGGCGGATCGTTTTTTGTCCGGGGCGGGAGGTTCATGAGCTGTGTACCACTCAACGGTCGGCTTGAGCCCTTCCTGCAGCGAAAAACGAGGATGAAAGCCGAGCCCCGTGAGCTTGGTGATATCGGGGCAACGCCGCTGTGTCCCGCCCTGTGCTTCCGGTCCGGGTTGTAGATCGATCTCGATATTCATCTGCGCGGCGATATTCCGCGCCACGTCGGCGATGGATACTTCATCCGTCGTACCGATGTGGTAGATGGACAGATGCTCGCCTTTCTCCACCACTTTCAGCAGACCGTCGGTAAAGTCATCGATGTAGATGAACGCCCGTGTTTGACTTCCGTCTCCCTGAATGGGAAACGATACTTTCTTCTTTCCGTTTGCGGAGAGTTCCTTGAGCCGCAGCACAAACTGCGGAATCACGTGTTCCCATCCCATGGCGGGACCATAGACATTGTGCGGGCGAAAGACGGTGCAGCGTTCAAAGTGTTCGCGTCCGTAGTGCAATGCCATGAGTTCGCTGATGATTTTCCCTCCGCCGTACGAATAGCGCGGATTCAGAGGGTCCGGAACGGACAGGGGCGCCGTTTCGTCCGTGGGAACATGCGGCGGCGTTTGATACACCTCGGAACTGGATGCCAGGACAAAGTCCCGGACATGTTCCGCAATGCACGCATCAAGCACGTTCACCATGCCTTTCACGCCCACATCCAGAACGTATGCCGGATGCTTGTAAAAAAATTCGGTCCCGTTCACGAATGCCAGATGGCATACGCCGTCCACACCTTTCACGCACTTTTTTACAACCTCCGGATCACGGATGTCCCCTTCCATAAGATCAATATCATTTTGTATGTCTGCGATCAGCGCGACGGATCCCCTGGAGGCATTGTCCAGCACGCGCACGTCATGACCGGCACGCAAGAGCCCTCGCACGAGCGGACGACCAAGAAAGCCGAGTCCTCCGGTGACGAGATACTTTTTGCTCACACCGTCATCATAAATGCTTTCTCCTGCGCCAAGAAGTGCTTATTTGGAGCCGGAAAGCACGTTCCAGAGATCGATGGTGACTTTTCCCTTCGGCACGGAAAGCGACGCATACGCCTTGTGCGGTACGCCGACGATAATGACATCGCTCTTTTTGATGAGTTCCTGCGCCGGGATGATGTACGGCTCGGAGACATATTCGTCGCTGCACAGAACGTCGGCACCGTGGAACTCCAGAATCTTTTTGAGCTTAAAAGAGAGCGAGTCACGGGTATCGTCAATTTCCGACTTGAACGCCATGCCCAGGATTCCCACCGTTTTGCCGCGCAGTTCTACGCCGTCTTCACGCAGGGAATCGATGACGAACTTGGGCAGTCCCTCATTCACCATCATGGCGGCGTGACCCAGCAGGAACTGACTGCGATTTGCGGCGGCAAGTTGCATCGTATCTTTAAAGAGGCACGGACCCGCGGCAAATCCCGGACCCGGCAAATCCCGCGCACGGTCGTAGTTGTATTTCATGGCATGCAGAATGCGGTTGTAATCAAGCTTCCTGTCCTTGGCGATCATGTAAAACTGGTTGGCTGCGGCAAACTGCAGGTACCTCCACGCGTTTAAGAAGAGCTTGGAAAGCTCGGCTTCTTCAGGCTCTATTTCCACGGTTTCCACGCCGATGCTCTTGAAGAGCTCCACGGAACGGGCAACCGCCTCATCGGAAAATCCGGAGACGATCTGCGGCAGCGTTCTGAGTTCGCGAATGGCATATCCCTGCACGATCCGTTCCGGACAAAAAGCGATGTGAACGTTTTTCTTATGTTTTTTGAAATGCTCATGGAGCATTTCCGACGCACCCGGAAACAGCGTGCTGCGGAGGATCAGGCAGTGGTCATCGTTAAGATGAGGCATCAGGCTGTCAGCCAGCGCGAAGAGAGAACCCATTTTAGGGCTCAGATATTCGTCAACCGGAGTACCGATCGTGATGATGATATTGGAGGCATGCGCGACATCCGCAATGTCATCGCTAATGGTGAGGCTCTTACCGATGACCTTCTTCAGAATCGGTTCGGCATCGTATTCGATGAACGGCATGGTGCCGGCTTCAATCGTCGGGCGCACGGCTGTATTGATATCATAGAGCGCTGTTGTGATGCCGCTATCCGCAAGGACGATGCCAAGCGGCAATCCGACGTGACCAAACCCGCCGATAATCAACGCGTCATGCTTTTTCTGCTCTTTTGCCATACGCACACATTACCCGAGCGGAGGCGCGACATCCACCCACTCACCCGCGTCAGCGGCCTCTTTGATCCGGTCAAGAAGCAGTCTGGTTCTGGCTCCCTGCACAAAAGAAGGTGTAAAGGAATCCTTTCCGGAAACGGCACCGACGAAGCGCCTCGCGAGCGATGTCATCAGACCGATACGTCCGTCCTCTCCCTCCGGGGGCTCGGTATTGTCAGGCGCGATTTCCCGCAGTGCCATGTCGTACGTTTGGCCTTCCCACATGATGAATCCGCGTCCGTAATCCTGCACTGCGCCGCTCCCTGCGATCCATGTTTTCTCTTCGCCATGCACCTCTATCCAATGACCTGTCCCGCGCGGCGCCACATTGGACACCGTGCATGTCAGCGGCGTTCCGTCGGCAAGTGTCGCAAGAATGTGACAATGATCGGGCGCGGTGACGGGGAGCATCTTTCCCGTGTCATCAGGTCGTTCCCGTATGGCGATGTCGAGTTCGCTGCTCAAGCGATGGATGGCCCCAAAGAGCCATTCCATGTAATCCAATGCATGCACCACGAGGGCACCGAGGATGCCGCCGCCCTGCGCATCATCGCACTGCCATGCCCACGGACGGTTCGGATCGGCCCAGCTTCCCACCGCCCACCGGACATTCACGTGCCTCAACTTCCTCCCCGCCTGGCGCTCTTCCTCCATGATGTCGCGTAATTTCGCAAATACCGGAAGCTCACGGAAAATGAAATTCATTCCATGAACGATGTTCATGCGTGAAGCGATATGAAGGCAATCCGATGCTTCTTTGGCAGTCAGGCACAGCGGCTTCTCACAGAGAATCGCTTTTCCGGCCGTCGCCGCGGCGGTAATGATTTCATGATGCAACACGGGCGGCACGGCGACGGAAACGGCATCAATGTCGGGGGAGGCGATGAGCTCCTTCCAGTCGGAAAAGACATGGGTAATGCCGTGGGCAGATGCCGCCTTTTGGGCGTGCTCCGGATTGCGCGACGCGATTCCCGCGACGGTACAGTTCTCCGTACGCTGAAAAGCGGGTGCATGGACCATGGAACCGAAGCCGGTTCCGATGATACCGATGGCAACCTGCTTCTTCTTCATGAGAATTGCTGAGCTTGCCAGTACGAGTGGAATCTCCCCTTTGCTTCGATGAGCGCGTCGAAAGAACCCGCTTCGACGTTGCGGCCGCCCTTGATCACTACGATCTTCTCGGCATTCTTTATCGTCTGGAGCCGATGCGCAATCACGATAACCGTCTTTCCTTTCGTCACATCGTGAATCGCGGATTGCACGAGATGCTCCGTTTCGGCATCGAGGGCGCTCGTCGCCTCATCCAGAAGGAAAATATCAGCGCCCTTCAGGAGAGCCCGTGCGATGGCGATGCGCTGTTTCTCCCCTCCCGACAGCTTCGTACCGCGATCTCCGACGGGAGTGTCGATACCATCGGGAAGTCGCTCGATCAACTCACGCAAGCGCGCCTGATCGAGAACGCGCGCAAGATCATGTTCGGAAACCGTATCGATGCCGTACGTGATGTTGTGCCGCAACGACTCATTCAACAGCAAGACATCTTGACTGACGAGGGCGATCCGGGAGAGAAGCGAAGACGTGGAATACGAACGAATATCGGTGCCATCGAAGAAAATCGATCCCGGACGGCAATCGTACAAACGAAGCAGGAGATTGAAAATCGTCGACTTGCCGGCGCCCGTCGGGCCGACGATCGCAGTCGTTTCCCCTTGAAGAGCCGTAAAGGACATGCCTTGCAGTACTTCTGCTCCTTCCGCGTAGGCGAAATGCGCGTCGCGAAACTCAATCGACGACGTAAGACCGTGAAATTCTTTCGTGCCGCTGGGAACGACGAGTCCCTTGGAATCCTCGAAGATACGCAGAATCGTCTCAATAGGTGCGCTGACCATCGCAAGCTCCCCGCGCACGCTGGTGAGCGTCGAAAATTTCGTACTGGCATTCAGCAGGACGTACGCATAGACGATGAACTGCGATCCGTCTCCCCCTTGATCGTTGATCATCAAAAACAGCATCGCTGCAAGCAGCAACACCCCCGCAGCCAGCGTAATGAGTTCCTGTAAGGGAATGATGAGTTGCTGGAGCGCGATTTTCTTGAATTCCAATCTCGCGGATCTGTCGCTGAGGGCGGTGTATCGCTCCCGCTCCAAATATTCGGTTTGCGACGTGCGCACGAGGGAAACGGAAGAGAGAATTTCCACCACGTTCTTGCCAAAGAAACGAATGGCTTCGGCGACCGAAGAGGACAGTCTTTGAATGTTGCGGATGACATACCGCATGGAAAAAGCGAGCACCCAGAAGAGCGGGAGCACCGCCAGAGTGAGCCTCCAGGAGATCCCGAACATCACCAGCATGTATACCCCAAGCGGGAGCACCGCCTGCATCAACCTGGAAAGCATCATGAACGGCGCGATCGCCTGCTGGGTGAAACGCAGGATGATGGTGCTGTGGTGCCCGACGCTGGACGCGTCAAAATACTCCTGTCCGAGACGAAGGTACGCTTCAAACAGATACTTGCGCAGATGATGTTCCGCCCTGGTGCTCAGGTAGCCCATAGTCACGGCCGATGCGTACCGTGTGAGGTTTCTGAAAATGGTCGAAAGGAAGAAGGCTCCTACCAAAAAAAGGAACAACGTACGATCACGCAGATCGATCGAATCGGGCAGTGCATTGAGAATGGACGACAAGACCGGAAGCTCCGTGATGAAGCTGTAATCCTGCTGCAGGAATCCCTGCAGCATGGGGAGGAGCAGGGCCATGCTGATGCCCTCGAAACCCGCCGCAAGAAGGGCGAGGACGAGAGGAATCGCAAAGTATGCGGGATGAATGCGAATCAGCCGCAAGAGCGTGACGAGCTGCCGAACCATGCGAAAATCTCCATATGCCATGCCACCATAGCTTGGCGGCGTTCTTCGTCTGGCGCAACGCCCGAATGTGCCGTTACAGTGGCTTCGATGCATATTCTGCTCCTGAATGACGATGCTCTTCCCGCTTCAAGGGGCGGAGCGGCGGTCGTGGTGGAATCCCTCCGACGGACACTCGCTGCGCTCGGCAACCGCGTCACGTTGCTCACGACGCATCGCGAAGAGCGGGGGGAAGAGCATAGGGAAGATGAAGCGGGCGTCATCATCAGTCTTCACTCTTCTTATCCTCCGGCACGAAGAGCGAGGCGATCTGTGTCGGAAACGGAGGTAACGAAACGCATCGGGGAACTGATGCATGAACTGCAACCCGACGTCGTGCACGCGCATAATGTCCATGCGCATATCGGGTACCCCGCCCTGCGGAGCGCACGGGAAATCACGCGGAAGATTTTTTTGACCGCGCACGACACGTTCCTTGTGTCGTATGACAGAGTGGGAGGAAAACAATACCGGGAGGCGGCGAGAAAGGGAAAAGCGTACGCACTTCCATGGTACGAAAACATCGGCAAAGCGGGGCGGAAGTACTGGCCGGCACGCAATCGACGCATCAAAAAAATACTGAGCGAATCGGGAACGAACATCGTGACGTACACGCGGGCGATGCGTGAATTTCTGGAAGAGAATGACGTGCATGTCTCTGCATCCGTATCGGGGGCGGCTCCCATGATCGCTCTGCCCGATGAGCAGGCGGCAGCTCAATGGAAACGAGAGCGCAGTATCGACGGCCCATGCATCCTCTTCGGCGCGCGCATCAGCGAAGACAAGGGCATCGTGGCGCTGCTGCGCGCGGCGGCAATCGTGCGAGAGAAAGTTCCCGCAGCGGTCTTTCTGATTCTCGGCGAAGAAGAGAGATTGCAACCCTTCCTGTCGGGCATCTCCGAAGATCTGAGAGAGCGTATCCGCACGACCGGATGGATGCCGTACGAAGATCTGCCTTTCGCCTACGCCGCCGCGGACATCGTGACGACGCCGTCCATCTACCTCGATAACTTCCCCACGATGAATTTGGAAGCGATGGCCATGGGGAAGCCCGTCGTGGGAACCTGCTTCGGAGGAACGCCGGAAGCGGTGGAAGACGGCGTGACGGGCATCATCGTCGATCCGACCGAGAGCGGCGCTTTCGCGCATGCGCTGACGACGCTGCTGACCGATGCCGCATTGGCACGAAAAATGGGTGAAGCGGGAAGAAAACGTGTGAGTGAACGATTCTCCATGGAAAAACAGGCGCGCGAATACGTGGCGCTCTACGGCGCATGATCGCTACACTGACCGCATGATCATCACGCAGCCAGATCGGGTGATGCTGCATGAGCAGGTGATGAAGTACGCTCCGCGTCTTTCGGGGGAACTCCTCGACGTCGGTGCCGGACGCGCGCGGCGGTATGCCGATCTCTGCCCGAACGTCACGTCGTACAGAACGCTTGATACGGATACGGGTTGGCAACCCGATATCGTCGCCTCCGCGGAAGACATTCCCCTCCCCGACGAGAGCGTCGATGCGATTCTCTGCACGCAAGTTCTCGAGCACGTCGCGCATCCGCAGAAAGTCATCGGCGAATTTCACCGCATCCTGCGTCAGGGCGGAACGTGTCTGCTGACCGTGCCGCAATGGAACGAACTTCACGAAGAACCTCACGACTACTTCCGCTACACCTCCTTCGGGCTGCGAACGCTCTTCGAGGACGCCGGCTTCCGCATCGACATCATGGAACCGCGGGGAAAGTACTTCTCGATGAAAGCGCAGCTGACCATCCGCTATCTGATCGACAGATGGCAACCGTATCGGCGGCGTCCCGTGATGTGGATTCTCGGCCCGCTGAGCATGCTGCTCGCCGGGTGGGGCATGTGGAGAGACAGAGTAACGACGCATCCCGCCGCCGCAAAACACGTGATCGGCTGGTGCGTGGTGGCGCAAAAAACGTGAGCCGCGCGTATACTGCGCGGGCATGTGCGGCATCGCGGGATTCACCGGGGAAGATCCGCAGAAGATCGAGCGGATGACGAAGGCGCTTCTTCATCGCGGACCGGACGGCAACGCGACCTCCGTGAGGAACGGCGTCTCGCTCGGGCACGCGCGCCTGGCGATCCTCGATCCGCGGCCGGAGGGAAATCAGCCGATGTTGAATGAAGGACGGACGATCGCCATCGTCTATAACGGGGAAATTTTCAATTTCGGGGAGCTGCGGAAGAAGTATGATCTTCCCGCAAAGACGCGCACGGATACCGAAGTGCTGCTCCTGCTCTACGAGCGCATGGGCATGTCGTTTCTGCCCGAGCTGCTCGGCATGTTCGCGTTCGCGATTCATGACGCGCGGGACGGATCGCTGTTCCTCGCACGCGATCCGAGCGGCATCAAGCCTCTCTACGTCATGAAGGAGAACGGCGTCCTGCACTTTGCATCCGAATCACGGGCACTCATGAGCGCGGCGCGGACGAAACCGGCGATCAACGTGACGTCTCTTTCTGCATACATGCGGCTGCAGTACGTGCCCGGTCCGGAGACGCTCTGCGAAGGCATCGAATCACTGCCGCCCGGAACGCTGCTGACATGGAAGAACGGAACGGAGGAAAGACGTGTGGTCGAACCGGCGAAACATCGTGATCAGCTGACGGAAGAACGCTCAAACGGCTCCGCATGCATCGCCCTGATGGACGATGTCGTGCGCGATCATCTCGTCTCCGACAAGCCCGTCGGTATTTTCCTGAGCGGAGGCATGGACTCGTCGATCCTCCTGCATCACATGGCGACCCATACACAAGGACAGGTGCGAACGTTCACGGTGCGCTTTTCCGCGACGGATGCGGAGGACGGCAAGCGCTTCAATATCGACGCCGATCTGGCGAAGAGAACCGCAGAACACTACGGCACGGATCATCATGAGGTAACGCTGACGGCGGAAACGTGTCGTGATCTCTACGAGAGAACGGCGCGGGGACTCGATCAACCGAATGCCGACCCCGTGTCCCCGGCACTCTTCTTCATGGCGGAGGAAGCGAAGAAACACGTCGACGTCGTGTTGATGGGAGCGGGCGGCGATGAACTGTTCGGAGGGTATCCCCGCTACAGGATCGCGAAGATGTTGCACGCCGCGCGTTTCATTCCGGCATTCCTTCGAAGCATGGGGGCAAGCGTCGCCGGGTATCCGCGGGACGTTCTCTCACTCTCGCCCGGACCGTCACTCGCCCTGCGACTCCTCGCGCGGACGGAATCGGAAGTGCGGCGATACGTCCGGGGCGACTGGTTCGATCCGCATGCGGCCGCCGATCTCTTTGAGAGGCATTTCGCGGAACGGGAGAACGCGGATCCCGTGCAAACGTTCATGGATGTCGACAGGTTCACCTGGCTCGTCGACGAGTCGCTGCGTCTCTCCGACGGCGTGACGATGGCGAGCGGACTGGAATGCCGGGTTCCCTTCCTCGACCCACGCATGATCACATTCGCGCGCGGGATACCGAGTTCTCGGCACGTCACGTGGGGCCGGACGAAGGCATATCTGAAAGATGCCTATCGTTCGACCTTGCCGCCGCACCTGTACGCGCTGCCGAAGGCGGGATTCTTTCCGCCGCTCGCGAAGTGGATGCGCCGGGAATGCGGCATCCTCGTGGAGAGCGCGTTCGATCATCCGCGCATGCGGGAGTACGTCGACACGGACGCCGTTCGCACGCTCTACGAGGAACATCGCTCGCACGCCGCGTACCATTTCCACGCACTCTCTACGTTGATGCAGCTACGCGCGTGGTTCGACGTCGTGTATGACGCCGCCTAAGGAATCGAGAATGCGGCGCATGCGCTTGTCCCACGTGTGTCGTGCCGCCCGCTTGTATGCCTCTTGCGAGAGGGACACACGAAGATCCGGCTGCGAGAGGAGCGCCTCAATGCATTGTGCAAGTTCCTCGCTGTTTCCGGGTTCGTAGAAGAGCGCGGAAGACTCGTCGAGTACGTCGTGAATCGGCGGCAGGTCGGCGGCGATGATGGCGCGCTCCGCGGCCATGTACTCGAAAATTTTGAGCGGCGACGTATCGCGCAGGAAGTACGGATGATTCGAACGCGGCGCGGGGTAGACCAGAGCATCGCATGCGGCGAGAAAGCTCGGAATGTCACGATGCGGAAGTTCGCCTGCGAAGTGTGACCCGTCTCCGCTCTCGCGCCGGAGCGCCGCTGCCGCATCGGCAGGACCTCCCGCAATGAGCGCGACGACGTTTCTTCCCTGCTTTCGCAACCGAGCGACGGCAGCCGTGATCTGCTCGACTCCCTTGGAGAGACCCATCGTCGTGACGGACCCGGCGTAACCGACGACGAACGTATCGGGTGCAATCGTAAAATGTCCTCGCAATGCGTCGCGGACTTCCGGCGACGGCGGTTCTTGCGCGTCCACACCGTCGGCTTCCACGATAATGCGTTCGCGCTCAACACCCCACGACGCAAGTTCTTCCGCCATGGGAGACGTGAGGCACACCACACGAACGCAGCGGTTGCACCGGCGCACGAACCGAGATCGCGACCGTCGAGGCAGCGCATGCAATTCGAGCACCACGGGTCTTCCCGACGCAAGGAGTGACGGGAGCACCGCGGGCGAACGCGTCATGAGAAGATCGTAGGAGGAGAAATCGATCGTCGAGAACGCCCTGCGCAACATGGCGTTCATGGTCCAGAGACCCAGCACACCGGGAAACAACGGTGAAGCGATGGGATCGAATCCGCCGAGGTGACGCACCGTGAGAGACGGCGGCAACAGGTGGTACTCATGCGCATTCTTCGTCACGGGATTGCGTCTGAACGGAGCGAAAAGCGTCACCGTGTGTCCGAGTCCGGCAAGCGCGCGCATCACCGCCGCCACTTGGTGCCCGTGTGCGCGCTCATTGGGAAACCGGATGTTGGTGCAGTAGGCGATACGCATCACGTCATGCGGGAAACGAGCGTCACAATGAGCCGTTCGAGAGAATGATCGCGGACGACGCGCTCCCGGAGTTCGTGCCTGAGAGCCGCCTTCTCTTCCGCGGAGAG
Organism: uncultured Candidatus Peribacteria bacterium; assembly: GCA_964460475.1. Taxonomy (GTDB): domain Bacteria; phylum Patescibacteriota; class Gracilibacteria; order Peribacterales; family Peribacteraceae; genus CAYWPP01. Next base: position 41,390 of record CAYWPP010000003.1, on the reverse strand, counting down.
GGAAAGGAGCGACGTTGCGACATCCGCAAAGGAATCCGGAGATGCATGGCAACGGGACGGCAGAACCTCCCGCAGCGCGTCACTCGTCGACACGACGAGGCATTCGCATGCCATCGCTTCGAGGACGGCTTTGTCGAGAGCGGTGGCGCTCGCGTGGAGGAAGAGTCCGCTTCGTCGCAGCGCGGCGATGACCTCTTCGTGCGGCAACGATTCCCTGCGTACGCGGTTGCCGAGATGCTTTGCCGCAATCAATGCGTCCAGCTCCCGGGCAAGACGACGATCATCTTCCGTCACGGGAATACCGACGAGGAGGAGTGAAGAGTTTTCGGGAAGCGCGGCAAAGGCATCGAGAATGAGCGGCACGCGCTTCGCTTCCGTGATGCGTCCCACCGTGATGACCGCGCTTTCATCGCGGGGTACATCGGCAGGCGAGAAGGCCTCCGTATCGATGCCGTGTCCGGTGACGATGCTCTTGCGCGAGGTGAGAGGCATGCCGGAAGGCGACGCGCTGAAGACGTATCGGACGAAGAGAAGTGCAATGCGAAGCGGCCATCTCGCCCCGCGCGCCTCGTACCACAGGTACATGCGCTTTCGCAGCAGGAGGAAGAACGGAGCACCGAGCACGATCCAGATCGGCGTCATGTGTACGAGAACGACATCGTACTGTTTCCTGCGTGCGATGATCGTCCGCCAGAACGCCAGGACTTGTGCGGGACGAGAAGTGCCGCGTTCTTTTCCGAGTGACGCGACCTGCACATTCGCAGGAAACGCATGCGTTCCCACCGCCTGGCCGAGTGCGACGACATGTTCCGCGGCACCCGCGAATTCCTCGATCCACCGATGGAAGAATCCGAGCACGGGGTCCCCCCTGTCGATCCGCTGCGTGACGAGAAGGAGCTTCATACGGAACGGCGAAGTGATTGCAGAAACTCCGCGTATCGTCGGATGAGGACAATCTTGTCGAAATGCGCAACGCTCGCGGGCGCGCGCTCTGCCATCGCGGTTCGCAACGATTCGTCGTCGCACAGCTTCCTGATTTTCTCGGCAAGATCGTGCGCGTCGCCGGTCGTGAAGAGTCCGTTCACGCCCTCCCGCAGGATATCGGGCATAACACCGACTCTCGTGGTGATAACGGGAAGTCCGGATGCCAGAGCTTCCAGCGCGCTTCGCGGTCCTCCTTCACTCTTCGAGTTCATCACGAAGACCCGTGCGGTGTTGAGTGCATTCGCCACGGCCGACACGTCGGGGAGCCACCCTGCGAACGTGACGCGATCCGCAATGCGCAACGCGCGCGCCCGGCGCTCAAGGGACTTACGCAGAGGCCCGTCGCCGATGAGGAGGAGCGTCACGCCCTTACACTGTTCGACCGCGCTCAAAAGTTCCATGAGACCCTTGTTTCCGACAAAACGTGCCGCACAGACAAGATCATACGACGGCTCATTCGCGTGACGAGGTGCAAACACGCCCGTATCAAGATAGAACGACGGAACGACGGCAAGACGTTCTTCTCGAAGTCCCCACGCGACGAGCAGGTCGCGAACGTGTTCGTTGACGGTCCTGATCTTCGCGGCGCGACGGGTCACCATCGGCAGAAGGAGCCAGGAGAGCAGTCGGCCGATCGACTCGGTCCAGGACGACGCCACGGGATCACCGACGACATGATGGATTTCCGTCACGTACGGTATGCCGGTCCGCCGCGAGAGCATGGCGGCGCCGATACCGTTCTGGAACGGTGGGTACTCGTGCACCGTCATGACATCGTGATGTTCTTGCAAAAAAAGCTCCGCTCCTTTCTTCAGTATCCACCATGGGTGACGGAAGAATCTGACGGGGGAAACATGGACGTACACCTTGCCGAAGAACGGTGCGGGATCCGGCATCTCCCCGGAAGTGATCGTGCGCGGACAGAGAATATCGATGCGCTCCCAATGCTTCGAGAATTCCTCCAGCATCTGATAAAAAGCACCCCGCTTGCCGGCCACGAGCGAATGATCGCCGGAAATCATCAGAAGCTTCATAGCGAGGAGAAGAGCACGAGATGTTCATCGGCGACCCGTTCCCACAAGCGGGATGGCAGCGGCTGCATCGCCTCCGTGGCGACGTCAGCATATCGTTCCTGCACGACGCGCACGGCATCGGCGATACGCGCGGAGGTGTCGAGTGACGCGATTTGCATGCCGCGGGACAGTGACTCATCGAGTCCCGTATGTTCCGTGAGGAGAACGGGGAGGCCCCTGCTTCGGGCTTCCAAGGCCACGTTCGGACTGATTTCGGTGGTCGACGGAATCACGAGCAGATCATGGTCATCAAGCATGGCATCTTTCTCTTTTTCGCGGACGGGTGAAACGAAGGTCACACGATCGTTGAGCGCAAGCTCCGACACGAGCGCGATGAGGGAGAGTGACATCGGTCCTTCTCCCGTCAGCGTCAGTGTCGCACTTGGCAACGACGTCATGGCATGAATAAGCGAAGGAAGATGTTTGAAGCCGACGAAACGTCCCATGAATAAGATGCGGAACGGTTCGTGCGGTTCATGAAGCATTGGAGAACCGGCCGGCACGGCATTTTCGATCACGCAGTGCGGCGGTAGAGCTTTGTACCGTGACTCGTAGAGGGACTCCTGAAACTTAGTGGAGAAGACGATGTGATCGAAGGATCGCAGCAGTCTCGCCATGAACCCGTGCGTGACGACTTTCAGCCAGTGGAACGATCCGTACCAGCTGGCGAGACCCATGTCACCGCCGCGTGCGGTGTAGCGCTCCCAGAAGAAGTCTCCGCCGAGCCGCAGAATTTTCTTCGGTTTTTTCAGCCGGGCCATGCGCAGCGGGATGCCGCAACTGACGGAGGAAAACGCATAGACGATATCCGCGTCCGACGCGTGCGAGCGCAGCGCAGCGGCATACTTTTTCCATCGCGCTCTGGCTCCGCCGCCGCGATCGACGTCCACCACGCGAAAGCGTGACTCGGGCCGTCTTTCCCGGCCGTGAAGCGGCAGGTAGGCGATGACGACGACATCGTGGCCCTTCGCATGCAGTTGTTCGGCAAGAGCGTGCGAGTATGTCGCCGGTCCGCCGATATCGGGCGGATAGATGCCGGTGGCAAGAACGATCTTCATGAACGAACGTTAGGCGTTGTACTTCAGACGATACCAATCGATCGTCATGCCGAGGCCTTCGTCGAAGGAAACGGAAGGTTTCCAGCCGAGCTTCCTGACGGCAACCGAATCGATGGCGTACCTCCAGTCATGTCCCGGCCTGTCCGGTACGAAGCTGAGAAGGCTTTCGGGTTTGTCGAGGATCTTCAGAATCTTCTTCGCGACGTCGATGTTCGCATGCTCGTTGTCGGCGGCAATGTTGAAGAAGTGATGCTCTTCGAACGTCCACGGCGTCGCAAGCACGGCCTCGATCGCATCGCAATGATCCGTGACGTAGAGCCAATCCCGCTTGTTCAGACCTTTGCCGTACAGGGGAATCGGCTCGTCGCGAAGCGCGGAGCGAATAACCGTCGGCATGAATTTCTCATCGGCCTGATGGGGTCCGTAGTTGTTGGTACAACGGGTGACGCAAGCACGGACGCCGTACGTACGCATGGCGGACATCAGGAGCATTTCTCCCGCGGCTTTGCTCGCGGCATACGGCGAACTGGGAAAAAGCGGATCTTCGACGGTGCGGGGCCGCTCGTCATCGTCAATGTCACCGTAGACTTCATCGGTGGAGACGTGAAGCAAGCGAAGCGAGGGATGCGCCCGGCACACGTCGATGAGCGACTGCACGCCGAGAATGTTCGTATGCAGGAAGGGCGCGGCCTCCTTGATGCTGTTATCGACGTGGGATTCCGCGGCAAAGTTCACGATCTTCTCAATGCCCTTCTCCTGTATCAGATTCGTCACCATGGCCGTATCCGCGATGTCTCCCTCAACGAACGTCATGCGATCCTTCACGG
>CAYWPP010000003.1:0-37348 GCA_964460475.1 uncultured Candidatus Peribacteria bacterium | reverse complement strand
TCGGGAAGCAAGTTCGGATGCGAGTTCGCCTACAAAATTCAGGAGAAGCCCGGCGGTATCGCGCAAGCCTTGGGCCTGGCGGAAGAGTTCGCGGACGGAGAGAGCGTCTGTGCGATCCTCGGCGACAACGTGTTCTTCTCGGATATCTCACCCGTCATTCGCTCTTTCACAAACGGAGCTCGGCTCTTTGTGAAGGAAGTCGCCGATCCCACCCGACTCGGCGTGGTGACGCTGGAAGGAGAGACGGTGACGTCGATAGAAGAGAAACCCGCCAAGCCGAAGAGTAATCTGGCATCCACGGGATGCTATCTCTATGACGCCGACTGTTTCGATTTGATCAGGAAACTCACGCCGTCGGCACGCGGTGAGCTGGAGATCACGGATCTGAGTCGGTTGTATATGGAGAACGGTCAACTGACCGCGACGGTCGTGGAGGACGAGTGGATCGACGCCGGAACGTTCGAGAGTCTGTGGCGGGCCGCGGAGCTTGTGAGGAAGCGGAAAGGACCCGAAAAGCCTTGATTCGATGTCTGAGCAAGGGCAGAGTGAAGAGCCCATGAGGGAAGTGATTCTTACGGACGACACGGGCGCGGATCTCGGCACGGCGGAAATCGTTTCCGCGCACACCGGTGCCGGGAAAATGCACAAGGCTTTCTCCGTGTTCGTCTTCACGCCGGATCGCAAGAAACTCTTCATTCAGAAGCGCAGTGCGAAGAAGATGCTCTGGCCGCTCAAGTGGGCGAACAGCTGCTGCAGTCATCCGGGGAGAGGAGAAGACACGGTTGAGCGTGCGGAGGAACGCCTGAAGGAAGAGTGCGGCTTCACGTGTCCGCTCGCCGTGCACGGCGTCTTCACGTATCGTAAGGAAGATCCGGACGGGCGCGGTATCGAACATGAGTACGACACGCTCCTCACCGGGACGACGGAAGAAACGATCGACGTCGATCCGAACCCTGATGAAGTTGCGGCATACAAGTGGGTGGACATTGAGGAACTGAAAAACGACATGGCCTTGCGCCCTGAAACGTACGCATACTGGTTTCCGAAGGCGCTCGACTTGATTCTGAAAACGGATGAAGACACGTAAGCCGCTCCATGTCGCCATCATCCCCGACGGCAACCGCCGCTGGGCGAAGAAGCAGAGCCTGCGCCCCTGGAAGGGACATGGCGCGGCGTTCGAATCTATGAAGAGTATCGCCGAGTGGTGCCGGGATGATCCGCGCGTGGGCACGTTGACGCTCTGGGTATTCTCGACGGAGAACTGGAACCGCTCCGCAAGCGAAGTACGGGAGCTTATGAAGCTCCTCAGATCCTCCCTGGAAAGCCAACGCGAATCGTTCCGCACCCATAAGGTGCGTTGCGTGCACAGCGGAAGAAAGGATCGACTGGATCCGGCATTGGCCGCCCTCGTGCGTGAGGTGGAGGAAGAAACGAAACTCTTCGACGGATTCACCATCAACATCGCACTGGATTACGGAGGACGCGACGAAGTCGTGCGTGCCGTGAACCGAATCAAAGAAGGCGACATCTCCGAAGAGAGCATTCGCGCGCACCTCGACCACCCGGAACTGCCGGATATCGATCTTGTCATCCGAACATCGGGCGAGAAACGTACGAGCAACTTCGCTCTCTGGCAGAGCACATACGCGGAATGGATCTTCAGCCAGAAGTTGTTCCCGGATTTTTCACTCGATGACATGCATGCGGCGCTTGAGGAGTACGAGCACAGAAAAAGGCGATTCGGCGGCTGACTTCGATCCTCTTATGCACTCGCGCACCGTCTTCGCACCCGGCAAGATCATCCTGAGCGGCGAGTATGCCGTCGCGTTCGGTTCTGCCGGCATCGCGATCCCCTCCTCTCGCGGCATCACGGTCACGTATGAACATGCGGACGAATGCACCGTCTCGCTGCGAGGCGGCGAGAACCGGGAAGAGTGGAAGCGCTACGCGCAAACCATCATGAACGCCTGCGGCGTCCATACCGGAGTGATGGAAATCGTATCGACGCTGCCTGTCGGCAAGGGAATGGGCGCATCCACCGCACTCGTCGTAGCAATTGCAAATGCACTTCTCGACAAACCCGATGAAGGCCGCATTCGAAGTATCGAAGACAAGGTGAATCCGGGTCACTCCGGCATCGACCTTGCCGTTATCATGAGAAACAGATCGATTGTGTTCCGAAGCGGGGAAACACATGAAGCGGAGACATCGTTCCAAACAACCCTGAAAGACGCATTGCTCATCGATACGGGCGAACCGAACGAGTCGACCGCGGACCTCGTGGCGTGGGTGAAGGCGAGAGCCGATTCCCTGCATGAGCCGCTTCGCGTGATCGGCGAATGCACCGAGAGACTGCTCCGGGGAGAGAACGTCATGACGGTTCTGCCGGACCATCATCGGGCGCAGGTCTCGCTCGGCGTCGTACCGGAGCACGTACAAGAACTCGTACGGAAGATTGAGGAAGCGGGAGGAGCCGCGAAGGTCATCGGTGCAGGCGGCAGAACGGGGGGCGGGGGGATGGTGATGGCTCTGCATCATGAGAAAGAAACCGTTCGAAACGTCGTCGAAGACACGTATGCTCTCCTTCCCTCATGAGAGTCATCGCACGCGCACAGCCGAACATCGCCCTCATCAAATACTGGGGGAATCGCAATAATGCACTGCGGCTTCCCGCAGCGGATTCCGTTTCCATGACGTTGTCGAATCCGGTCGTGACCATCGAAGCAGAGCCGTCGGACATGACGATCATTCAAAGCTTCGATAGGAACGGGGTAGCAGCGAAACTGAACGACGCGCAACGGCGGCGGTTCATCGAGCAATACGAACACGCCAAAGACTACGTACAAACAATCGGAGGGGAGAACCTGCTGCCTCCGTCCGTTTCGTTGATCGTCCGCTCGGAAATCATCCCGGGCATCGGCCTCGCATCCTCCTCCGCGATCTTCGCTGCAACGGCCGTCGCCTACGCGGAGTTGCTGAAGGAAAAGCTTCTCCTGACGAAGGAGCACATCAGCGTCATTGCGCGTCTTGGATCAGGTTCCGCGGCCAGATCGATCTTCGGAGGTTTCGCTGCCCTCATGAGCACGGGCGAAGCAATCGGCGATGCATGGGCGGAACAGGTTGCCGATGAGCATCATTGGCAGCTTCACGACATCATCATCGCTCCGGAAACGAGACACAAAAAAATAGGGTCCACGGAAGGCCATGTACTCGCATCCACCAGTCCGCATTGGCCGGAACGACTGAAGGCGATGCCGCGTCGGCAGAAGGAATGCATCGATGCGATTCTGCGCAAGGATTTTGAGAAGCTGCAACGAGTGAGCGAGGAAGACTGCATGGACATGCACAACGTGATGATGACGAGCACGCCGTCCTTGCAGTACCTGAACAAGGAAACGTATCGCATCGTTCGCGAGATAGAGTTGCTGCGAACGAAAGAACATCTGGAAGTCCTGTACACGATGGATGCGGGACCGACGGTCCACCTGTTCTGCACCGAAGAATCTTTTCCCGCCGTTCGCGAGTACGCGGCGGCACAGAATCACTGCACGGTATTCCAGGCAAAAGCGGGGCCGGGTGCGACTGTCGAGCAGAAGGCATGATGCTGCTACAATCCTCATCCCATGGACCTTCGGACGTTTGAAGACGGCCTGACGGAATCCCAACGATGCGAGGAGCGCCGCAAGCGTATAGAACGGGAATGCGGCGTGGACTTGGCGCACGCACGCATTGATGCCGCACGGGCGGGCGATGCGCCGCAAAAAAATTGCGAGCAAATGTTCGGGCACGTTCCCGTGCCGGTCGGACTCGCCGGCCCCCTGAAGATTGTCGTGAGCTCGGAAGAAAACATCGAAGCATTCCTGCCGCTTGCGACCACCGAAGGCGCACTCGTGGCGAGCGTGAATCGCGGGTGCAAGGCGGTGTCGCAACTCGGCGTGCGTACGCGCTCGATCCATCATGGCATGACCCGCTCGATCTGCATGGAACCGAAAGCCGGCATGATGCATGAGGTGCGGAAGGTCATAGAAACGCGGGAGAAAGAATGGAAAAAAGCGGCCGCATCGACGAGCAGACACCTGCAAGTCGTGCACTACGAACTGGAGGAATCCGGACCGTATCTGTTTTTGACGATTTCCTGTGATACGGGTGACGCGATGGGCATGAACATGACGACGCTCGCCGCGGGCGCAGTGGGCACGTGGATCGAGAAGCAGACGGGAGCCCGCTTCGTCACGGAGGCCGCGAACGTGGACAGCGACAAGAAACCTTCCCTGCGGACGAAAGAAAAAGGACGCGGATTCGAGGTGAGCGCAGAGGCATCGTTGCCGGCAGACGTTCTCTCCTCCGTTCTGAAAACGACGCCCGACGCGATGATGAGCGTGTACGAGGCGAAGCTGCTTCACGGATCGAAGCTCGCGGGAGCGGTCGGTCGCAACTGCCACGCGGCGAACGTGATCGCGGCGCTCTTCTTAGCCACAGGCCAGGACCCGGCACACGTTGCCGAAGGATCGCTCGCGGACACGACGTTGTCGCGCGACGGGGAGGCACTGACGATCTCCGTGCGTCTGCCGGCAGTGCTCGTCGGAGTGATCGGCGGAGGGACGACACTTCCCGCACAAGCGGCATGCCTTTCTCTGCTGCGAAGAGGATCATCGGCACTTCGTCCGACGGCGCTGCTTGCCGAAATCGTCGGTGGTGCGGTGCTTGCCGGGGAAACATCGCTGCTTGCGGCACTCTCGTCACGTTCGCTCGGCACGGCGCACAAAAAACTCGGAAGAACCGCCTGAGTATATGAGCAAGCGGAGCGTCCACACTTGACAAATATGTGCTAGAATTCCCCTCTCATGAAAGCGGTCATCCATGGATTCGGCACATACCTTCCGCGCTACCGGCTGAAGAGCGAGGAAGTGTCGGCACATTGGAAGCGCGGACCCGAGACGGCCGCCGCGCTCGGCATCAAGGAGAAAGCCGTCTGTGCACGCGATGAAGACGCGTTCACGATGGCATGGGAAGCGTCCCGCGCCGCTCTCGCACATGCGGAAACCGAGGCGGAAGACATCGGTGCCGTCTACGTAGGATCGGAGAGCCATCCCTACGCGGTGAAACCGACGAGCGGCATGTTGGCCTCCGCGTTGAACGTCGACCCGTTCTGCATGGCGGCGGACTTGGAATTCGCGTGCAAGGCCGGAACGGCGGCGATGCAGATCGTCGCAAGTCTGGCGGAGAGCGGAAAAATCTCACGAGGACTCGCGGTAGGAAGCGACAGCGCCCAAGGGAGGCCGGGAGACCCGCTGGAGTACAGCGCCGCAGGCGGAGCAGCCGCCTTCGTCATCGGCAGAGCGACGAAGAGTAAGCCCGGGCTCTGCACCCTCGACGCAACGCTCTCGTACACCACCGATACGCCGGACTTCTGGCGCAACGCGGGGGATGACTTTCCGCAGCATGCGGGGCGTTTCACGGGGGAACCCGGCTACTTCCATCATGTGGAAGCTGCGACAAAGGAAATCTTGAAACGGAACGGAAGGGAGATCGGCGACGTGCATCACGTCGTCTTCCATATGCCGAACGCGAAATTCCCCGTGCAGGCGGCACAGAAACTGGGCGTGACAAAAGAACAGCTGAAGCACGGCTTCATCGTGCCGACGGTGGGCAACACGTACAGCGCCTGCTCTCTGCTCGGTCTGGCCGGAGTGTTGCAGCACGCCAAGAAAGACGAGTCGATTCTGCTTGTGTCGTACGGATCAGGTGCGGGCGCCGATGCCTTCCTGTTGACGATGGTGCGCGACGGAATCGTGCAACCGGGGGACGGACGCGAAACCGTCATGCTCTCCTACGGCGAATACGCGACGCGCATCGGAAGCCGCTGACGGGAGGCCCGTACGCATCGCCTTACGACTGTTTTTTACGCTACCCCCGGTGTTCGTTTTTCTATACAATGCCTCGGTCACATGCGAGAAGACGTCTTCGTACTCGGAGGGAGCCAGACGCGATTCGGGGAACTCTGGAACAGGAGTCTCCGCGATCTCATCGAGGAGTCCATGGAAGGAGCCTTGCGGGAAGCGGGCATCATGCCGACGGACATCGATGCGATCGTCGTCGCGAACATGGTCGGCGGCGAAGTGAACGGACAAGCGCACCTCGGTGCACTTGCATCTTCCCTGCTGCCGCACCGCCCTCCCGCCCTGCGCGTGGAAGCGGCGTGCGCTTCCGGAGGCGTCGCCGTACATACGGCGTGTGCGCTTCTTGAAAGCGGAAAGGCGGGAAACGTCCTCGTGCTTGGAGCGGAGAAGTTGACCGACGCGTCATCCGAAGACGTCACGCGGGCAATCATGCACGCGGGCGACGAGGAAGCGGACGGTTGGTGCGGCCTCACCTTCCCGGGTGCATTCGGACTCGTGGCAGCACGGTACATGCACGAATACGGTCTTACGCGCGAGGATTTGAGTCTCGTTTCCGCTCGACATCATGAGAACGCCGTCAGTAATCCCTTCGCGCAATTCAGAAAATCGATCGGTGCCGAGCAGGTGTCGGCAAGCGGCCTTGTAGCGGACCCGTTGCGCCTGCTGGACTGCTCGCCGATTTCGGATGGCGCGGCTGCGGTGATTCTTTCGGCGCAACGGGAAAGTCCCGTGTGCATCACGGCATCGCAGATGGCGACCGATACGCTGAGTCTCGCGCAGCGCGAGGACATCACGTCATTCAAAGCGACGCAAATCGCCATGGACCACGCCCTGAGTGAAGCGGGCATTCCCCGTGAAGAGATCGATGCCATGGAAATACATGACTGCTTCTCCATTGCCGCCCTGATTCATCTGGAAGACATGGGATTCGCGGAAAAAGGAAAAGCCGTCGAGATGTACAGAAAAACATCATTGGGGATCAATCCGTCCGGCGGGTTGAAGGCCTGCGGTCATCCGATCGGCGCGACGGGCGTGAAGCAGGTGCTCGATTGCTGGAAACAACTCACCGGTCGTGCCCCCAATCAAGTGAAGCATGCACGCCGCGCGCTGGCACACAATATCGGCGGCACCGCAGGTACCAGCGTCATTCATCTTCTGGAACGCCATGGATAGCATCCCGCATCTTCACAGGCTGCAGAAAAAGAGAGACGGCGTACCGCCGCAATGCGGCACGGTTCTGAGCGTCACCACCGTGAGTCATCCGCCCGCGGGCTTCGGACATGAGCCCTACGCGATCGGACTCATCGCACTCGACGACGGATCGAAAGTCTGCGCGCAGTTCACGGGAGACGGGCCTCCTCCACGCATCGGCATGCGCGTCGCCCCGTGCATGCGCAGGATACGCACGCTGCAAAACGGATTGTTTGTAAACGACATGAAGTATGAAGTCCTCGCGGGCGTACCCGATCCTCACGTGACGATTCGCTCCTACGTTCTGGCGCTCACGGGCCCTTCCGGAGTCGGCAAGACTACCGTCACGGGCATGCTCATGTCCCTCTTCAGCTCCTACAGCGAACAGGTAACGATCTATACGACGCGGGCGCCGAAGAAGGGCGACACCGAACCGTACACGCACGTATCGGAAAAGGAATTCGACCGCATGCTACGGGCCGGGGAAATGGCAGCCCACACGCATATGGCATCCACGACGGAGGTACGGAAGTACGGCTACCGAAAGACGGATATCGAGAAGATCTGGGAAGCCGGCAAACTGCCGATTGTCGTGACGGACATCCATCTTCTGAAGGGACTGGAGAAGTCGCTGGGGCGGCGGTCGATTCTCAGTTTCGGCCTGCTCCCTCCGGGCAACAGTCGCCGACGCATGTTGTCGGCACTGCTTCACAGACTTCGCGCTCGCGGTCGCGAAGACGACGTGCAGATCAAAGAGCGTCTCAAAGTCGCGGAAAGTGACCTTGCGGCGTTCGACGCGCATCCGCACCTCTTCGATCATCTGCTCGTGAATGACCGGTTGGATCTCTGTGTGGAGAAGATCATGAGCCTCGTGCCGGTCGAATCGGCAAACGCGGGATCGCGTTAGGCACTCGCGCCCGCCGTCCGGTTCAGGAGCTTTTCGTAGAGCATCGCGTACTGCGGTGCGATGTCGTTCCAGTCGAACGTACGTGCGTGGGCCTCCCCTTCCCGAGCGAGAGCATTGCGCTTCTCCGAGTCCGACAGAAGAAGTTTGATCGCCTCGGCGGCAGCTTCGGGGTCATCAGGGGAAACCAAGATGCCCGTCACGCCGTCCTCCACGATGTCCGGAATTCCTCCCACATTGGTGGCGATAACGGCACAACCGGCCGCCTGCGCCTCTAAAAACACATTACCGAGCGCCTCCGAACGGGAGAGGCCGCAGAAGAGTTCGGCCTGTGCGTACTCTTTCAAGACCTCCTCGTGCGAACGGCGACCGAGAAATGTCACGCGGTCCGCAAGGGACAACGTGCCCGCAAGCTTCTCCAGCGTGCGACGCTCTTCCCCGTCTCCGGCAATCAGAAGACGGGCATGCTCGTGGGGCACGAGCGCGAACGCGCGAAGAAGCGTGTCGACGCCTTTCATCGCTCGCAAACGACCGACGAAGAGAGTGCGGCCGGGAACTTTGGGCAATGCGGCGCACGCACGCTGCACGGCAGAGAGATCCACCCCGTTCGGAATCAAGACCGCGTCGGTTCTTCCGTACGAAACGGCGCGTTCCTTGAGAACGGAACTGATCACGCTCACCCGATGCGAGCGCCTGTGCATCAGTCCGAGGAGCAAACGCCTGTTGGTACTCTGACATGTGAGGAGCCGCTTGGCAGCGGGCACAACAAGTGCGCAGAACACGAGCGCCAAGCCGGCGAAAGTTTCGAGAACGGCATGGATGACCTCCGGTCGCACCTTCCGCGCGGCGAGCGGTGCGAGAAACGGAAACAACCATTTATCGAACGGAAATCCGATACCGACCCTGAGAACGCGGACACCGGTGAGGGATGCATGCTTCGGAAGCGATCGCGAGAGACGGGACGTGATGATCGTGATGTCGTAGCGATCCCCAAGCCGCCCGCTCACCTCCTCGACCATCGCCTCCGCACCGGAGCGGTACGGCGACAGGAAAGCGGAGAGCAGAACGATGCGGGGTTTCTCGGCGGTCATGATCCGAAGGAAGAGAAAAGCACGCGGTACCGATCGCCGACGATCGTCCAATCGAACATGGTCGCGATGCGTTCGCGCGCAGCGGTACCCAGACGCTCGCGAAGCGCGCGGTCGCCAAGCAGCAGGGAAAGGGACGTCTTGAGCTTCACGCGGTCACCGACGGGAAAGAGGAAGCCCGATGCACCGTCCTCGACGAGGAAGCGATTCCCTCCGACGTCACTCGCGATGCACGCGCATCCGCTTGCCATGGCTTCCATGAGGGCATTGCTGAGACCCTCGGAATGGCTGGGGAGCACGAAGATGTCGCTTGCAGCGAGGATCGCGGGAACATCCTCGCGCAGACCCGTAAACACGACTTCGGAAGCATAACGCTCGACGAGCGGATGACCCTCCTTGTACCAGCCGACGACCTGCACCACGAGAGACGGCTGTTCCTTTGCAAGCGGCGTCACGGCGGCGAGGAAGTCGTCGACGCCCTTCACGGACTCGAGTCTGCCGACATACGTCACGACGACCTTGGAGGGATCGCGGATCGCGGGAGCATACGCCGACGCATCGATGCCCGTGGGAATCACCTCCGTTTTTCCCGCGATGCCGAGCAGGCGCAGAAGCCGCTGCGGCTGAGGATGGAAGAAGACGACGCGTTGCGCGCAGAGCAGCACGAGCCATCCGACCGTCCAGGCACCGAGTCCCATGATGAGCTTGGGCAAGAACGAACGCGGCCACCACGTCATGCCGACGAGTGCATCGGTGAGGAGGAGGATCCTGCGTCCGGAGAGTCGGAGGGGAATCGTACAGAACGAGGACCAGAACAGAACCTTGTTGACGACGATGAGATCCGGATTTTCCTCACGAACGATTCGTCGCACGAAGGACGTAAAACCGAGCGCAATGCCGAAGTTCAGGGGATCGGGCAAAAACACGTCCTTCTTCCTATGAATCACGAGCGTTTCCGAGATTTCTTCCACGGATGATTCGGACCCCATGCACGCCACGACGACGCGAAATCCGAGACGTTGCCACAACTCCGCAAGCTTCACGGAGCTCACCATCCAGCGGTGCTCCTCGTGCCAGTAAGGACTGATGAGGAGGATCGTCTTCCGGGGGTCGGTCGTGGAAGAGGATGGATCCATGGAGGACGTGCTAGCGGGACTCGGACTTCTTCCGTTCTTCGATGTCATGGAGTTCCAGATCCTGCAGCGCATCATGGCGTACGAGTTTCGTGAAACGCTGTTCCACTTCCTCGATCTTGATCACAAGGTAGAAGACGATGAAGAACAGAATGCCGATCGCGGTCACCATGATCGCAGTCTCGTTGCGGCGGATGCCGGTGATGTCGCTCAGAAACCGCATGTGAGACGGGAAGAGCGCCACATACGCCACGGCCGTCCAAAACACCGTCCACAGGAGCCCCTCCCAGATCGTCTTCTTCTGCTTGTAGACCAGGTTCCACGCATAGCCGATCACCAGGAGCGAGAGAGCCGGCGTCACGATTTGATAGGCCGTGATATTCATCGTAAGAATGAGCGTAGCAGAATCTTCGCGGCCGTGCGGATGCCGTTTGCAAACGACTGGCCTTTGGCCAGCGTGTACTCGGAGTACACGACCTTCGCGGGAACGGAGACGACGCGCCACCCGTACTTGGATGCTTCGCGCACGATTTCCGTGCAGAACTCGAAACCGCGCATGCGCAGGTCGATCTGTTTCGTTGCTTTCGGACCGAATACCTTGAAGCCGCACTGACTGTCGGAGAAGTAGAGACCCGTGGCGGCAAGCGTCACCAGATTGCCGACGCCGTTGAAGATCCTCCTGATGAACGGAATCGAGTTGTCTTTCGCGAAACGATCCGCGATCACCAGATCGGCACCCTGCGCCTCAAGTGCGCCGAGAAGCGCGGGGATGTCTGCGGGATTGTGCTGTCCGTCGGCGTCAATCGTCACGACGACCGTGTGCCCGCGTCTCCGCGCAGCCTCGATGCACGTCATCGTCGCGGCGCCCGCGCCGCAGTTCACATGATGGCGTATGACGACGGCTCCGGCTTCCCTGGCAACGGCTCCGGTCTCATCTGTGGATCCGTCATCAACGACGATCACTTCCGTCACATACGGCAAGGATGCGCGTATGACATCGCCGATGCGCGATGCTTCGTTGTACGCCGGAATAACTGCGCACGCAGCGGTCATGGCAGAAGAACATACACGATGCCGCCACCCGGATCATTGATGACGATGTCCAGACCGAGCGTGGGATCATTCAGGAAATTCATGAGCGCATTCACCTTCTGGTGGAGGGTACCTTCGGGATCCTTCTCGATCGTAGCGGTGTTCGTATCGAAAATAAGGCTGTTGAATCCGAGCGCCTGCAGCCTGCGCAGCGTCAGTGCATGGTCGCGCTCCTGGTTCAGACAGTTAAAGAAGGACACTTGATGGTCCGCAAGCGGCATGATTTCGATGTTCCGCGGAATGAAGAACGCGATGAAGGTACCCATGCGGTACGTGTACGGGCGATCGGGCATCGACGCGTGCCGTTCAAGAACGCTGTCACGAATGTCGTTGTAGTAGGGCACGGTGACCTCGCGGATCGTCTCCTCGGTTGCTTTGCCCAAGGGGTACTCGAAGAGATTTCTCTGGACATCGAACTGCCACATGCGGTTCACGAGCATCACGGCGATGCTGAGACCGAGGAGAATCGCCGTCAGAATACGATTCGGTTTATCGGGAGCGCGAAGCGCGAGTACTTCCAGAAGTACGGAGAAACCGAAGAACATTCCGATGCCGTACCAGATGATGCCGTTCGCGACGAAGGTCCACTGAACGAAGAACACCATGCTTCCGGTGAACAGGAAACGCAGCCACCGCGATTCCTTCTTCCAGAAGAACGGCAGGAGGAGGAGCAGGGGCAGTAGGAGCAGCGCCGGCATGAGCGTGACGTAGTAACCGACGTGATCGATGTTCATCACGGCCCGCCACGGCAGCGTCAGATAGTGCGACCAACCCGTACGGTAGCCCCAGTAACGATCAAGTTCCTCGCGGCGCGAAGAGATGGTGCACTGCGGATGCTCCGGATCGAGTGCAAGCTCAGGCGGAAGGAAATGCACCGGCGCATCGCTGTCGCGACGTTCCTCCGGCAGATCTTCTTCCTGTACGTAGGTAACGTACGGCTGGATGTCGGTATCGTTGTACGAGAGGAGCGCGGTTTGCAGGCTCGGCAACGCATGGTGGCTCGTCAGGTTGTGCACCATCCAGGGCAACACCGCAATCAGCATTCCTCCGCCGAGAACGAGGAGAGAGGAAAGGAACGGCCGCAGGGCGTGCAGTCGCGAACGGAGCGCATGAATGAAGAGGGCAAGCGCCGCAAGCACGAAGAGAATCAGGCCGAGAGTCTGCAGTGTTTCGCCGGAAACATTGAGCGAGACACCGATCTTCTCCACGATCGACGGCAAGTTGAACGGTGCGAACTTTCCGAGAACGGCGAAGGAAGCGGCGCTCAGCGCGGCAAAACCGAATCCTCCGAAGAGCGAGCCCGCCAGGACGGAGAGGAGGAAGAAAATGGTGAGCACCGCCGTCGGCTTCACCGAGAATGCAAGACCGGCAATGATACCCGTGAAGAAAAGCAGAGCGACGGAGGTGCGGCCACGCGGCGGTTCTTTCTCAATCGCAGGCATTCCGAATGCCCACACGAAGATCGCCACGAGCGACGCGGCCGACAGGAAGAAGGATGCATTGTCGATCTTCATGTCCGCGAACGAGAAGTGTCCGGTCATCGGCAGGAAGTAGAAGAATATCGCCGCCAGGAATCCCGCACGCGCGCCGAGGAACATGCGGCCGAACACGAAGAGCGTGAAAACGGAAAGGGCACCGGCCAGCCAGTTTGTCTGCATCGCGAATGTCGCGCCGATCGCACTGTCGAGTCCGAAGAGCGTGTACGCCATCGCCGACAGGTACTCCCACTGAATGAACGACATCGACGGAATGAACGACCCGTAGCTTGCGAGAAGGCGGGGGCGATTCAGGTAACTGCCGAGGTCATCCCACCCGATGGGAAACGGACGGACGACGTTCAGGAAATTCAATGCAAGATAGCTGATGAGAAGCCATCCGAGGATGATCGAGAGATGCGAAAGCACGGACCGGCCGGAGGAAAACGGGACGAGGAAACGTTTTATCTGCGCACGCGTGACCGGGAACGCGAGAAGCGGAAACGCGAAGAAGAGAGGCGCGAGGACACCCGTACGGAAGAGACCGAGGACGGCAAGCAGCCAGAGGACCGAGAGCCACGCGAACGACCCGAGTCCCAGACTGAGAAGCGACTGGAGCGGCTCGGCGAAGGTCGTCCGGGTCAGTCTGAGAATGAGCGATCCCGCAACGAGCAGATTGAGCGCCAGAATCACGAGCAGGACGATTTGGCCTCCGGCTCGCGCAATCAGGCTCTGCTGCATGCAGCGGAAACGCATGTCATACACGACGACGCCGCTCTGCGCGGTGCCGATTTCCTTCAGGCATCCGCGATCAAGAAGGTCACGGTAGTTGTCTTGCAGGGCGGCCAGAGCCTCGGGGCCGATGCGCTCCGAGTAGACATCCGCACGAGGTTCATAGAAACGGCGGAAAGGATTCTCGCCCGCACGATCGAGGGAACCGAGGGAGAACGTGGTACCCAGAAGCCAGACCGACAGCACGAATGCGACAAGTACATGAACGGGTCGCAGCGACGCCTCGATCGTAAAGCGTCCCGTGCGATACGCCGAGACTGCCAGGAACGACGCGTACGCGAGAAGCGAGAGGACGACGTAGGCAAAAAACGGACGCGCCGTCACGAAGATCGCACGAATGAAGTACGGGAGGGTTTCCCATCCCCTGCACCAGTAGGTCGCTTTCGACGCATTCGCACCGCACGCGTCAAAGACGGCCTGGGATTGTTCCTGCGTCAGATACACTTGTCCGTGTGCGGGGATCCCCGTGTAGACGATGAAGGTGTACGTCCCCCACGCAAGCAGGAGAAGAAACAGGCTTGCACTGAGAATGGTGATGGTTTTTCGCGTCATGAGAGGCAGGATGATACAGCAGGAAGGCCGCTTCCGAAAGCGTTCATGTGCGCCACGGGCGCTTTCCGTCTACACTCTATCCTCCATGACGCACGGAGGCGAAAACATTCGGCGCGAATTCCCGATTCTTGCAAGCGGAATCGCGTACCTCGACAACGCGGCGACGACGCAGAAGCCGCGAGCGGTACTGGATGCCATGCAAAGGTTCTACGAAACGCACAACGCGAACATTAATCGCGGCGTCCATGCGTTGGGAGAGAGCGCGACCGTTGCGTACGACGACGCACGCCGGAGCGTGGCCCGCTTCATCGGCGCGAAACATGCGAGAGAGATTATCTTCACCCGCAACGCGACCGAAGCCATCAATCTGGTGGCACGGACGTACGGGGAAGCCTGCGGGGAGGATGACGTCGTGGCGCTCACGATGCTGGAGCACCACGCCAACATCGTCCCGTGGCTGCAGTTGCGCGACCGCACGGGAACGATGGTGAAGTGGATCGACGTAGAGGATGACGGCACGCTCCGCGTGGAAGAGCTTGCGGCGCACCTTGCGCAGGGCAACGTGAAGATCGTCGCCGTGACGGCGGTGAGCAATGTCCTCGGCATCAAGACGCCGCTGGAGAAGATCATCGCCGCGGCGCACGACGCCGGCGCAGTCGTGCTCGTGGACGCAGCGCAACTCGCGGCACACGATGCGATCGACGTTCGCGCTCTCGATGCCGACTTCCTCGTCTTCTCCGGACACAAGATGTACGGCCCCACGGGCATCGGCGTTCTCTACGGAAAAGAGTCGCTTCTTGATGCGATGCCGCCCTTCCTCGGCGGCGGCGACATGATCGGATCGGTGACGAAGGAAGGATTCACGGTCGCCGAGCTGCCGAGGAAATTCGAAGCGGGGACGCCGCCGATCGCCGAAGCGGTCGGTCTTCGCGCCGCCATCGAGTGGATCGAATGCATCGGCAGGAAAGACATCGTCGATCTGGAGAAAGAGGTGATAGCGTATGCGCTTGAGAAATTCAGAGCATACGAACGCGTGCGGATTCTGGGACCCGGTGATCCGCATCGCATCGCGGGGTGCTTCGGTTTCGTGACCGACGGCATTCACGCCCATGATCTGACGCAGCTGCTCAGCGAGAAAGGAGTGATGATGCGCGCGGGTCATCACTGCGCGCAGCCGCTGCACGACAGGCTCGGCATCACGGCGAGCAGTCGCCTCTCGGTTGCGGCCTATACGGAGAAGGAGGACATTGACCGGGCATGTTCCGCTTTCGAAACTATTTCCACCGCGTGGCCGCGTTGAGTATGGACCTGTACGCAGAGAACATCCTCGACCACTACAGGCACCCACGCGGGAAGTCGCCGGTTGCAGACGCAACGGTACGTCACGAGGAGAAGAACCTTTCCTGCGGCGACGCACTCACGGTTGAACTGATGCTGAAGGACGGAATCATTACGGACATCGGCTGGAGCGGCGACGGCTGCGCCATCAGTCAGGCGGCAATGTCGATGATGGCCGAGGAAATCACGGGAAAGTCGGCGGCGGAGGTCGCCGCGATGAAGCCGGAAGAAGTTCATGCCCTGCTCGGTGTTCCCGTCGGTCCGCGCAGGTTCAAGTGCGCGCTCCTCTGTTTGCACGTCCTGAAGAACGCACTGCGCAAAACAGAGGGGAAAGACACACAGTCATGGACCGAAACGGTGGCGGTTGAGGAAAATTGACAATGCCACATGAACAATCGACAATGCGAACCCGTCCCGTCGCGGGCGATTACGACAGTCGCATGATGCCGTCGTAGCTTCCCACTTCGTCCCGCATACGCGGAACTTCGCGGGACAGGCAGGGGTAGATCATTCCGTTGTCATCTCTCACATGCCGTCGTAGCTCAGGGGTAGAGCACCTCCATGGTAAGGAGGGGGTCACGAGTTCAAATCTCGTCGACGGCTCCATTCGGTTTCACGCCCGACGGATGACGATCTCCTTCACGTGAAGAGAAACATCACATTGAGAACAGCATTCATGATGCTCGTCATCCAGGAGTAGAACACGGGGATGCCGAGGATGCGATCGGCGAGGAGTAAGCCAAGGAGCAGAAACGGTCCGTACTGCATGAACCGCTCATAGTCGTACTCATACCGGCGGGGAATGAACGGCGCGAGGATCTTGGATCCGTCGAGCGGCGCGATGGGCAGGAGGTTGAACGCCATCAGACCGAGGTTGATGAAGAGCGACATGGAGAGCGTTTCGGCCAGGAACGACTGCCACGCGATGCTGCCCGTGGAGAGTAAACCCGTCACGGAGCCCATGAGGACGCCGGGGAAGAACACCGTGAGCAGCACGAACGCGCAGAATGCGAGAATGAGGTTACTGACGGGTCCGGCGATCGCCGTGAGCGCGGTATCGCGGCGATGGTTCTTGAAGTAACGGGGATTGATGGGCACGGGCTTGCCCCATCCGAATCCGACGATCAGGAACAGGAGCGTACCCATGGGATCGAGGTGCGCGACGGGATTGAGCGTCAACCTTCCTTCATACTTCGCCGTGGGATCGCCGAGCTTCCACGCGACGTAGCCATGCGCCCACTCGTGGACCGAGAGCGCAATGAGAATCGCGATGATGGCGGGAGGCGTGAGGAAGGTCATGGTGCAATCGTGAAACCGTTCCGAGTGTAGAGCTTTGGAGGCGAAGCTTTAAGGCAGGATCACGAAGAAAACATTGACGGAAAGACGCGCAGCCTGTACTTTCGCGCCTCACGATGGCACATCGATGCGTCAAAACCGGGAAAGGCCGTTCGGTCGGCAATCGCCGCAGCCACTCGCTGCGAGCGACGAAGCGCGTGTACAAGGCGAACATCCAGAAGAAGCGCGTCTTCGACCCCGTCACGGGCACGTACAAGACGATGAAAGTCTCGACCAGTTACCTGCGTACGCTTGCGAAGCGCTTGCAGCAGGGCAAGGCGGCGTGATCATCGTTGCAAGGCGGCGGCTCTTTCCGTAAGGTGTGTTCCTGCTTTGGAGAGGTCGCATAGTGGTCTAGTGCGCTCGCTTGGAAAGCGAGTAGGCTCGCAAGGGTCTCGGGGGTTCGAATCCCCCCCTCTCCGCCATTCGACTCGCGACAGCGAGACGAATGACCCTGAGTGAGCTGCGCAGCAGCGAATCGAAGGGCCACGTACTGTCGCTCGCTCATGGCAAGCCAAAAACAGAGAAAGTCTGCATGCTCCGCCATCTGTCTTCGCTTTCGAAGACCTGTATACTTCGCCGGTACATCTTCCACACCTCCTAAATGCATCCGCGTTCCGCTCTCATCGGCCTCTCTCTCGTCACGTCTATCACGCTCGGCGGCTGCCAGCCGCAGTCGGGAGACACTCCTCCGTCCGAAACGAGTGACGGCGCGGGACCCGTCATCGCGGAGATCACGGCGGGTACGGAGCGGGATGAGTACGGAGAGATTGCCGACAAACGCACGAGCTTCCGGAACTATGAGCTGACGCTCGCGTTCAACGTGGTGATGGAAGGCCTGACGGAACCCATGGACGTGACCGCTTTCTGGATCCTGGAGGATGACACGGGAAACTTCGCGAACATCAGGCGCGCCGCCACGCCGGAGCAACCGGTGGTCCAGTTCGATCTGGAGAAAGACACGCGCTGGCCGCGCTCCACCTACACCATGTACGTGGAAGCGGGCACCGGCAGCGCCATGAAGACCAAACTCTTCCAGTACGAGGTGCGGTAGTAGCCCGCCCGACGCTTTTGGCGTAGTCTGGCGGCATATGAAGATTTCGCAGGACTGGCTTTCGGAATTCGTCACGTGGAAGGAGAAAGATCCCCTCGTGATCGCCGAAACGCTCACACGTGGCATGGGCGAAGTGGAGCGCGTCGAAAGACGCGGAGAGTTGCTGGCGCATTGCGTGATCGGGAAAGTCGTGAGCGTCGAGAAGCACCCTAACGCCGACAAATTGTCGCTCTGCGACGTGGAGACGGACAGAGGCGTGAAGCGCGTCGTCTGCGGGGGCACGAATCTGCGTGAAGGCATGCTGACCGCGTTCGCGCACGTCGGCGCAACCGTGAAGTGGCACGGTGGCGAGACGATGACATTGGCACCCGCGACCATACGGGGCGAGAAGAGCGAAGGCATGATCTGTGCCGGCGAAGAGCTGGAGATTGAATCGCTGTTTCCCGCGAAGAAGGATGACGGCGAGCGGCCCATCGCGGATTTGTCGCAACTTGCGGCGAAGACGGGGGCACCTCTCGCGGAAGCACTCGGCATGCACGACGTGATCTTCCACATCGACAATCATGCGATCACGAACCGGCCCGACCTGTTCTCACACGTCGGCGTGGCGCGCGAGTGCGTGGCGCTCGGTCTCGCCGCGTGGAAGAAGAAGCCCGCCGCTCCGCGGCGGAAATTCCCCGCGATGAAGCCTGCGATAAAGATGAAAATCGGCATTCCGAAGCTCGTACCCTTCTACCGAGCCTGCACGCTTACCATCGACGGACCCGGCGAGACGCCCGATTGGATGAAGAGAAGGCTGGAGGCAACCGGCTGGCGCTCGATCAACCTGCCGATCGACATCACGAATTACGTGCTGATGGAATGCGGCATGCCGCTTCACAGCTTCGACGCCGACGACATCATCGGCACACCGACGATTCGCGAAGCGAAAGAAGGCGAAACGATGACGACTCTGGACGGCAAGACGCACAAGCTGCCGAAAGGCGCCCTCGTGATCAGTGACGACGACGGCATTTTCGATCTGCTCGGCATCATGGGCGGCCTCAGGAGCGCGACCAAGGAATCGACGCGACACATCTACCTGCACGGCGCCATCATGCACGGCCCGGCGATCCGCAAAACGGTCGTGGCGCTCGGGCAACGCACCGAGGCGGCGACGGTCTACGAAAAACAGGTGCCTCACGTCGCCGCGGAGGACGGAATGGCGCGCGCGTTGGAGCTGTTTCTGGAGCTCGTGCCCGGAGCAACGATCGCCTCGCACATGGAAAAACACGGGACTGCCGCAAAGAAGAAAAGCGTGCGCGTTCACACGCACACGATGAAGCAGGTGATCGGTGCCGACCTTTCGGCTGCAACGACGAAGCGAATCCTTTCCGATCTCGGTTGCGTCGTGAAGACGTCCGGATCGGCACTGACCGTCAGCCCGCCGGCCTGGAGAAACGATCTGCGGGAAGAAGCGGATATCGTCGAGGAAGTAGCACGAATGTACGGCTACGCGAACATCGCCCCGTTGATGCCCGTGGCATCGATCGCCCCGCCCGAGCGCGATACGCGCATTCACCGCATGCGCGATGCACTGAAGGAAGAGGGCTTCACCGAACTCGTACACCTGGCCTTCACGAGTCCGCACGTTCTGCATTCCTGCGGCATGGATGCCCACGTGCGATTGGCAAATCCTCTCGGCGAAGAGTTGTCCTGCATGCGCCCCTCCCTCCTTCCCCAGTTGCTGACGACGGCATCGGCGCAACTGCGCGAACGCGACGACGTCGCGACGTTCGAATACGGTCGGGTTTTCCGCAGTGAAGGTGAAACGCTCTCGCTGGCGATGATGATCGCGGGTCATCGGGACGAGGAAGCCCTCATACTCAAGGAACACCTCCTCCATGCTCTGGCAAACGCGCACTACGAAGGGGAAGTCGTGCAGCGGCATGACGAGCTGACGTCGGCCATGCATCCGGGGCGGACATGTGACGTTCTCATGCGCGGTACGAAGATCGGTACGCTCTTTGCGCTGCATCCGATTATGGCCGCATCGCTCGGTCTGCCGTCACATACCGCCGCATGCGAGATTGATCTCGATGTGCTCTTCGGAATCTCTCCGCATATTCCGCTTGCAAAGCCGTTGCCGAACTTTCCCGCAATCACGTACGACGAAACGGTCGAGCTTCCCCTTCAAAAGACCGCGGCAACGCTGATCGAAAGCATGAAGAAGAAGCACGCGCTTCTGGAGTCCGTGGAAACGGTCGATTTATTCCGCGGCGAAGATACAAGGAGGCTGACGCTGCGCTTCACGTATCGCTCGCCGGAGAAAACCCTGACCGAGGAAGAAGCCATGCGGGCACACCGGGACATCGTTTCGCTCTTGCAACCATGAAGAAAAGCCCGATCTACACGCGATCGGGGGATGAGGGGGAGACATCCCTCTTCGGAGGAACGCGGGTGCGAAAGTCCGACGTACGACTGCACGCGTACGGTTCAGTGGACGAGCTGAACGCGGTGCTCGGCACCGTACGTGCCGATACGATCGTGCAAGAGCCGGTTCGCGAACATCTGGAACGCATCCAGTCGCTCCTCTTCGTGGTGGGCGCCGATCTCGCGACGCCGAATGACGCGACATCATCGGTACCGCGGATTGAGGAATCCCACACCGGGGAGATCGAAGGGTGGATCGATATGCTCGACGCCACACTGCCGCCGCTCAAAAATTTCATTCTCCCGTCGGGTTCGCATCCCGGCGCCGTACTGCATCACGCACGGACGATTGCAAGACGCGCGGAGCGATGGATGACGGACCTCTCGCAGCGCGAGAACGTCAATCACGAACTTCTCCGCTTCATCAACAGGTTAAGCGATTATCTGTTCGTTGCCGCACGATGCGTGAATAAAGAGCACGGAGAACGAGAATCGACGGTCATCCTGAAAACCGCGCATCCTCGCAAGTAGCACTTCCGCGGGAAGGGTGATGACACGACGATGTCAGAACTGCACTTTCGTCGGCAGAAAGAAATTCGCGTACACAAGGATGACGAAGATGATCAGCAGAGGAATCGCCACACCGAGGATGACATCGCGACGCGGCTTGCCGCCCGTAATGCTTTTCACGAAGCTCATCCCCGCGAAGAGCAGCGCGCACGCCGCGAGCGGCAAATCGAGGGAGTGCAGTACCGGAAGCAGCGCGTCGCCCCCGATACCGTTTCGCACAAGCAGGACTCCGCCGATGAGCGCGGCGCCCAGAAGGTAGAAGAGAACCGCCGCGGTGGCATGGAGGGTTGCGAACATGCGAAAAGCCTACCGCAAACGGCGACGGGGTGGAAATATCCTTCTTCCGCTACTTCAGCTTCTTCTGAACGGTCAGGCGCTTCCTGCCCTGGGCACGGCGCCTGTTGAGCACCTGTTTGCCCTTTTTCGACTTGCTGCGGGCAAGAAACCCGTGCCGTCGCGTACGCCTGCGCCAACGTGTTTTTCCAAGCATGCGCGCGGCACTGTACAGAACGGCGGCGTCCCGCGCAAGGCTCACGGACCGACTCTTCTCGGGGCACCTGGCATCCCGCGGGCATTCCCCCTACACTCCCCGCATGTTCACCGTTCAAACGCTCCCGTCGGGTCTTCGCGTGCTCACCGCTCCGGTCAAAGGAACGGAGTCCGTCACGATCCTGGTCTTCGCGGGTGCGGGTTCGCGGTACGAATCGAAAGACAAGCGCGGCATCAGCCACTTTCTGGAACACATGTTCTTCAAGGGCGGCAAGAAGTATGAAACCGCCGCGGACGTCAGCAAAGCGATCGACGGCGTCGGCGGCGACTTCAACGCCTTCACCGGAAAAGAGTACGCAGGCTACTACGTGAAAGTCGCGAAAGCGAAAACGGAGCTCGCATTCGACGTACTCAGCGACATGCTCCTGCATGCGCAGTTTCCGCAGAAGGAAATCGAGAAGGAGCGAGGCGTGATCTGGGAGGAGTACCGCATGTACCAGGACACGCCGATGTACCAGGCGGGATGGGATTTCGAATCGCTCCTCTTCGGCGACCAGCCGCTGGGGTGGGACACGATCGGCACGGAAGAGGTGATCCGCTCCGTGAATCAGGAAGACTTCGTTCGGCACAAAAACGAACTCTACACGGCCGACAATACCGTTATCGCCTGTGCGGGAAACATTACGGAAGAGAAGGCGCTGGAGCTGTCGGAACGCTTCTTCGCGTCCCTCGACGGAAAGAAGGCGAAGAACTTCGAGGCCGTGAAAGATCATGAAGCGGCGAAGGTGCACGTGACGAAGAAGCAAACGGAACAGGCGCATCTGGTGCTGGGCGTACGGGGGATCTCCAGCCTCGATGACGACTACTTCGCGCAGAAGCTCCTCGCGGTGCTGCTCGGAGGCTCCATGAGTTCGCGCATGTTCCTGAACATCCGTGAGGCACGCGGTCTCTGCTACTACATTTCCTCATCATCGGAAAACTACCTCGATGCCGGCATCCTCTCTACGCGGGCGGGGGTCGATCAAACACGCCTTCACGAGGCTATCGAAGCGATCGTGCACGAGTACGATGTCTGTGCCAAAGAAGGAGTGACGGAAGAGGAATTGAAGCGTGCAAAAGATTTCCTGAAGGGCAAGATCACGCTGTCGCTGGAAGATTCCGAGGAGCGCGCGCACTTCTTCGGCAAGCAACTCCTGCTCTACCCGCAGGTGCGGGATATGCAGGCCTACTTCAAGGAAATCGAGAACATCACGAAGGAGCGGATTGATGCACTGGCAAAACGTCTGCTGGCACGAGAGCGCTTGAAGCTGGTGGTCATTGGAAAGGAAGAGAATGCGGGAAAACTGGAAACCCTCTTGGGGTGAAGATACGAGAATACTAAAATACTAAAGTACTAAAATGTGAAAGAAACTTCTAAAGATGGGAAAGTGCGAGAGAGGAAATGTGTTTCTTTCTTTTCTCCTCTCATCGTTTCGCATCTTTTTTTAGTATTTTAGTATTCTCGTATTCTAGTATTTTTTAAAGGTCTTGTTTTCCCTCAAACCCTCCCCTAGGCTGCACGCCATGGAAAAGACTCTCATTCTTCTCAAGCCCGACGCCGTGAAGGGGAAATTCTGCGGCAAAGTCATCACGCGCTTCGAGGACGCCGGCTTCACTATCCGCGGATGCAAGATGATCGCACTGACGCCGGAGATTCTCCGCGAGCACTACGCACATGTCGCCGATAAGCCGTTCTATCCGGAAATCGAGGAATTCATGTCCTCTTCTCCCGTGATCGCGATGGTGATCGAAGGCGAGGATGTCGTGGCGAAAGTCCGCGACATGCTGGGTGTGACCGACAGCACCAAGGCGGCTCCCGGAACGATCAGAAAGGAGTTCGGGAAAGACATGATGATCAACGTCGCGCATGCCAGCGACAGCAAGGAAACCGCGCAGAAAGAAGTGGAGAGGTTCTTTGCGCAGGAAGAAGTATTCGACTCAGGAAATTAAAGAAGAAAGAAGAAACAAAAAACGTTTCTTATTTTTTCTTTCTTATTTTTAATGTTCCAACAGTATTCTTTTCGCTTCCTCCAACTGCGGATCTTCCCCGCTTCTCAGTTGTTCAATGGTGCGATCGACTTCGACATCCGGCGTGACGCCCGTTTTGCCGAGGTTGTTGCCGTTCGGCGTCAGCCACTGGGCGGTCGTCACGCGAATGCTGGAGCCTCCCGGAAGTTCCACGATTTCCTGCACGGTTCCCTTTCCGAAGCTCTGCATGCCGACGACGGTCGCGCGTCCGTGGTCCTGCAACGCACCCGCGAGAATTTCCGACGCGCTCGCGGAGCCCTCGTTAATGAGCACGACGAGCGGAAGAGCCGGCAAAAGAGCGTTTCCTGAAACCGATTCCGTTTCGGTCGCTCCCCCGCGGCGCTCGATCGTCACGACGGTCCCCTCGCGCAAGAAGTAGGAAACGACGTCAACGGCCGCGTCCAACCGACCGCCGCCGTTGTAGCGAACGTCGAGAATGAGGCCGCGAATATCGGTGCCTTCGAAGGACTGAAGCGCGCGCTCCATTTCCGAGGGAAGCAACTCGTCGAATCTGTTCATGGCAACGTACCCGAGCGAACCGGACGCGGTTTCCAATATTTCGGATTCGAGAGCGGGAACATGCACGCGTTCACGAACGATGGGGATCGTCAGCGTATCGAGGTCGTCGGGACGGAAGACCTCGAGCGTCACGGTGGTGCCGGCCTCGCCGCGGATCAACACCACGGCCTCTTCCAGACCCATTTTCGTCACGTCGCGGTCATCGACCTTCAGAATCACGTCTTCGGGAAGGAGGCCCGCACGTGCGGCGGGGGCGTTCTTGATCGGGGCGACCACGACGATTGCTCCGTCCTTCAGCGTCAACTCCGCACCGATCCCCTCCAGATCGCCGTTCAGCGCCGAGAGAAATTCCTTGTCCTCCGCGGGCGTCATGAACACGGTGTACGGATCCCCGATGCCCGCGACCATTCCCTTCACCGCACCGAAGACGAGGTCGTTGATCTGCATTTCCTCGGGCGCGATGTAGTGACGCTGCAATTGTCTCCATACTTCCCACAAGAGGGAAATATCCACTTCCCTCTCCGGATCACCGACGACCGTTTCGCCTTCCGTTGCTTCGCCGGAATACGTGTCGGACAGCGCGTCGTACTCCTGCAGCACGCGTTGTCGCTCGATGCTCACGCCAAGACCGAGTCCAAGCGCCAACGCAAGAACGGGGAGGCCGACGAGGGAGAAGAAACGCGCTAGGCGCATGAGAAATTTGTCTCGCGGGAATTCAGCCTAAAGCATAGAATGAAGATATGCCAGTGAAACGGAAGGCCAAGGGCGCAGCGGAGGCGCAAAAACGGCGGATTACGAAGGAAATGCACGTCCACGAGATCATGGGGCTGCACCCGGCACTCGAAACCGTGCTTGCGTCTCATGGCCTGGGCTGCGTCGGCTGCCCCGTCGGGGGCGTGGAAACGCTGGAGGAAGGCTGGCTGAGCCACGGCTATCCGGAAGAGGAGCTTTCGACACTGCTCGATGATCTGAATGAAGCGCTGGAGCAGGCGCCGCTCCGTCCGCAGACGCTGACGATCACGAAGGAAGCGGCGGAAGGCATCGAGGGAATCGCAAAGCAGGAAGGAAAAACGGGGCACGGACTTCGCGTGATGACCGATGAAACCGGCGCGTTCTTCCTGGAATTTTCCAAGGAAGCCGCCGCTGATGAAAAAGTATTCGTGCCGTCAGCGGGGCCGCGGATCGAAGTCTTCGCATCCGCCGTCACGCTCGGAAGAATCGGCGGAAGCACGATCGATTTCCGTGACGGCAGGTTCAAGCTGGATCTGGAGGAAGAGAAGGCGGGAGCGTGTGGATGTGGCGGAGCATGCGGGTGCTAAGAGAACGCCGACCGGAGAGGAACCGTCGTGTCATGGCACCCGCTCCGTTGGCTTGCTTTGTTCTCCGTGCGGACGCGCTACACTACTTACCATGATCAACCTCCCCGCGCGACTGGAGAAGAAGCTGAAGGAAATGATTCCCCGCGTACGCGAGCGGGAGAAATTCGTCGCCGACCTTGTGGAAGAAGCACTCACGAAAGAAATCGTCGAGAGTGCGGAAGGTCCGCTCGCCATCGGCGGCACGCTTCACTTGTTCACGGACGGCGGATCGCGCGGGAACCCGGGGCAAGCCGCCATCGGCTGCGTGCTCATTGATCCGCACGCGGGAAAGATCATCGAGGAGCACATGGCGCGCATCGGCATTCAGACGAATAACGTCGCGGAGTACGAAGCGCTCATCGCGGGATTGCGCATGACGAAGAAGTACCGCCCGAACAGGCTGGTCTGCCATCTGGATTCCGAACTCGTCGTGAAGCAGTTGAAGGGCGAGTACCGCGTGAAGATGCCGACGCTGGAACCGCTGGTGGAGGAAATCCGTGAACTGACGGAGGATCTCCCCGACGTCGTGTTCAAACATGTGCCGAGAGCCGATAACTTCCGTGCGGACGAACTCGTGAACATGGCGCTTGATGCGACGTGAAGAATCCCTCACACTTTGCCCGTGCCTACCGCTCTTCGTGTCCTCGGCGGCGTCGTGTTCTTCATGCTCCTTGCGCCGGCCGCGCAGGCGGTGCCGTCTTCCGTAACGTTCACGCACTCGCATTTCCTCTTCACGCTCTCGCCCGCTTCGTATCCGCAGTGGAGAACCGCACAAACGCAGTGGGCGTACCGCGGCATCGATGCGGTGCCGTCGTTTTGCGACGGAGAATGCGTCGATATGCCGGAAGGCTGGAGTGCGCGCACCGAGACGACGTGGAATCATGACGCGATCAAGGAAACGTTGTCCGGCGCGGTCGTGTCACGGCTTGCGCGCGACGCCGGCTCGGTGACGATTACCCGCAACGGTTCGGGGGAAATCCTGTTCACCGGCAGAGGGATCACGGGCCGGAACATCGATGCGGATCTGCTCACGCGGATGACGATCAAAGCGCTGGAAAACGACGTTTCGTTCGTACGAATTCCGGTGGAAGAAACGCAACCCGCACTGTCCGTGGATGAAGGACTTTCCGCACTCGGCATCAGGGAAGTACTTGCCGTCGGGGAATCGGATTTCACGGGATCGCCCGTCAACCGGAAGCACAACATCGAAGTGGGGCTCGGCAAATTCAACGGCACGCTGATCCCGCAGGGAGCCGTCTTCTCCTTCAACGAAACCCTCGGTCCCGTGGATGCTTCCACGGGGTACAGGAAGGAATTGGTGATTCTGGGTACGCACACGCTTCCCGATTACGGCGGCGGACTCTGTCAGGTGAGTTCCACCGCATACCGCGGCATCTGGGAGTACGGATTTCCGATCGAGCAACGGAGGAATCACAGCTACATCGTGCAGTACTACAGTCCGCAGGGAACCGACGCGACCATCTATCCGCCGCACACGGACATGAAGTTCAAAAACGACTCCCCCGGCGCGATCCTCATGCAAACGTTCGTCGACGAACAGGACCGCGCGTACTTCGTGTACTACGGCACGCATGACGACAGACGCGGGGAAATTTTCGGTCCGTACACGTGGAGCACCACCCCCGCGCCCGCGGAAACGGTGGTGGAATATACGACGGATATCCCTCCCGGCACGCAGCGCAAGGTCGGCAGCAAAGTACCGGGAATGCGTACGTCATGGTTCCGGCTTGTGCGGAACGGAGACGGTACGGAGGAAGTAACCGAAACGTACTCGACGTACGAAGCGAGGCCGCTCTTCTATCAAATCGGCATCGCGGCGGGCGAAGAGCCGGACGCAAACGCAAACGCGGGCGAAGAAGCTCCCGGCTGGCTGCCCAACATCGAATAGGCGACGGTCTCGAGGAGCGCGCCGTCCTCATGCGCGAGCACGGGAAGTGAGGAGAAACGAAGCGAAGGGAGTTCGCGCAGCACCTTCATGAGGGGAACGGACAGTCGTCGAGCGGCGGCGTCCTCTTCAACCAGACACAGACCGTGAACGCGCTCGCTGAAGGCAACGGCATCGCCGTCATGGAACGAACGATTGCTCACGCCGGAAGAGGTAAGTGACGGAAGCAGTCCGAGCAGGGAAAGCAGGCGCAAGGTGAAAATCGGACGCAGCGCGACGTGTGGATCGTTGCGGTCGCAGGCGGCCAGGCACTCAAGCGTCAGATCGTAGATTTCGGGTACCGGTTCATGATCCTCCAGGAACGCGAGGAGAAGCCCGACGGCATGTTGTGCGACCGCGTACGCACGAAGATTCTTCCTACATTCCTCGTGAGGACGGATGCACGACGCGGCATGCACGACGAAGCCCGCGGAACCCTGTCGGAATTCCATGCGCACGTGCTGGAGTGGCAGCATGCTGCTCCCCTTCCTGCTCTTGAGTTTACGCACGCCGTTCGCGCGGGCGGCTATCTTGCCGTGTTCGCGTGTAAGCAGGATACACAGGCGATCCGCCTCGCCGATATCGCGGGTACGCAGGACGATCGCCTCGTCGGAAAGAGCACGCGGCATGATCACGACATGGAAAGCGTCGGACGGCGCATGCGCGGCATGAGCCCGAAGAAGCTGCCAAGAAACGCAAAGAACGGGAGCAGGAGGACTTCGATGAGCACGATCCACGGAAACACCTGCGAGAGCAGGCGCTTCATCTCCGCAACCCACGGTCCGAACACGTCCCCGTTTTGCAGTGCGGGAACGAGCAGCGGCGCCAGGAGAATCACCGCGCCGATCGCCACGAGTGACAGCGCGAGCCCGGCCAGAAGCAGGACGAGGATTTCCATGCCGAACGGCAGCAGAATGGTGAGAGGCGTGGCTCCGACAAGCTGCTGAATGAGAATCTCCTCCCTGCGGAGCACCACGCGACGACGGACGAGCTCGATGAGCACGAAGACAAGCACGACGGTCAGGATCGCGATGACCGCAAGCAGGAACGAGCGCGCGGCGACGGTGGCGTTATAGATGTTGCGCACCTGGTACTCCTGATCGGTGACCCTCAGAAAATCCGGATCGACGACTCCTTCGAACTCGGGACGGCGGAGGAAGAGCACGAGGTTCTGGTAGTCCTCCAGATTCTTGAGCCGTATGCCGATGGTTTCGGGAAAGGGATTCTGAATGTCGAATTCCTCCAGGAACGCGATTAATTCCGGATCGCGCGACTTCATGCGTTCATATGCCTGTGACCGCGTCACGTAGAGCACGTCTTCCACGTAGGGCTCCCGCTGCAACGCGTTCACGAGTCCTCCGATGCGGCCGATTCTGTCGGGAAGATCCGTTTCCAGAACCTCCAGTCTCACGTCGGTTTGTTCGCGCAGGAGCGTAAGCTGCGCATGCGCGCCGAGCGTGAGAAGAAGAATGATCTGCGCAAAGAACAGAACCCCCGAAAGCGAGCCGATGCTCGTGGAAAGTCCGTCGCCCCGCATCGCCGTGCGGCCGCCGTATCTGGCACCCCGCAGAAGAACGTGCTGAAAACGCGGAACGAGGGGGAGCATGGGGAAAGTGTAGAGCACGGAGGCGCAAACGTCACGCGCGGAGCGATGGGGACGCTTTCCTTACACGCGCATTTTCTTCCTCATCTCTTCGCAGGTTTTCACACACTCCTGCACGCGGGCGTTATCGGGGTCGATCATGAGCGCGCGCTCGAACAAGGAGGTTGCCTTGCCGAAGTTACGCAGATGCACGTACGCAAGGCCCAGGTCGCACAAGATCTGAGCATTGTCGGGTTCCAGGTTGAGCGCCCGTTCCATGGTGACCACGCCCTGCATATGTTCGCCCATGCCGAAGAACAACGTGAACCCCAGACAGCGAAGGATTTCCGGATGATTCGGACGACGCTTGTTCGCACGCTGCAGAAGCTCCACTGCCTCCTTCCACTCTCTCCCGAACGCCGCGATGTATCCCAGAACGTACTGGGCGATGGCGCTCTGGGGGTCCAGATCAAGCGCACGCCTGGCCGCCTTCGTCGCGCGAGGAAAACGACGCAGCAGCAGTTCGTTCTCGGCGAGCTCTTCAAGAGCGTCCACGTCATCGGGAACATGCGTGAGCATTTCTTCCAGAATCGCGAGCGCCTTCTCGTGCTCTCCCGAGAGCTTATACTCTTCCGCAGACGAAAGAAGTGCCGTGAGTTCCTGATCAGACGGAATGGACGCCATGGAGCGGACAGTGTACCACACTTTCGACTATCCGTTTGCAAGAAACGAGACGAACGTGGAGAGGATCATCCACGAACCGGACACGATCGCCATGCCGATGAGCGCGGCCTTCATGAGTGATTTTCCTTTCGCAAGAGTACTTTCCTGTCCTCCGGACGCCGCCATGTACAGTCCGCCGATCAGGAAAATCGTCGTCATCACGAAGAACGCCATGCCATGACCCAAGTCCACGAGACCGGCGATGATTTCCGGTATCGTTCTGGACTGTATGCCCGTATCGATTTCCACTTGGCCGTCCTGCACCCCTATCCCCGGCTGCGCCGCCGCACGCGCGAGGGACGCGGTCCAGAACGCCAGGAGGAAAGCCACTCGGAACGAAAACCGTTTCATCCCCTCATTATAGCATGGAAAGCGCCTCCGGAAAAGGAAAACGCGACGAGTGCAACGGTTGCGGGAAGGTCGTCTTGACCGTACAATTGCTGTCTCCATGAAGTCACCAGGTTTCACGAGCAAAACGCTCTATGAGGAAGAACATCACGGCCCCGTGAGGAGAAGGAAACCGTTCGCGCCTCATCGAGGTGAAACACGACGCGGCGTCATGCTCTTTCTGGAACGACTCTGGCGACGGATCACGCGGAAGCGGACGCGGAAGGAATGGAAACTCGCCGTGCTGAAGGCCGCAGGAATCGCCATCGTGTGCGGGGCGGCATACCTCGGCATCCTCTGGCTGAGTCTGCCCGACATCGATGATCCCGGCGCGCTCTTCGCCGCGCAGAGCACCGTCATCACCGACCGCAACGGCACGGAACTCTACCGCGTCTTCTCCGAAGAAGACCGCACGTACATTCCCCTCGCCGAGATCAGCACCGCGGTGCAGGAGGCCACGATCGCAATCGAAGACGAGCGCTTCTTCGAGCGTGGATGCTTCGATGCCATCGGCTTCACCCGCGCGGTCTTGAGCCGTTTCGTCCCCGGCTTCGTGCGCTCGGGCGGTTCCACGCTCCCGCAGCAGTTTGCCAAGAACGCCTTTGTGGGTAGCCAGCAGACCATCAACAGAAAAATCCGTGAGTTGATGCTCGCCTGCCAGTTGGAGAGCCGGTATGACAAAAACAGGCTCCTGGAGCTGTACCTGAACTGGATTCCCTACGGCCAGAACGCCTACGGCGTGGAACAGGCGTCAAAGAAGTACTTCGCAAAAAGCGCCGACGATCTGTCGCTGGCCCAGAGCGCGGTGCTCGCCGCTCTGCCGCAGCTCCCCTCCTACTACAATCCGTACGGCAGGAATGTCCGTACCACGGTTAGCGAGGAAACGAACGCGCGCATCGCCGCGGGCGAGATCACGAACGTAAATCGCATCGATGACGATGACGTGCGTATCGGCCTGCTCGGTTCCGTATTGGGAACGGGTGCCAACACGCTCTACATCGGCGGTCGCACGGATCAGGTGCTCAAGAACATGGAAACGCTCGGCATGATCACGGGAGAGGAGCGGGAGGCGGCGCTGGAGGAGCTTCGGACGATCGTGTTCGAACCGCTCAGGGAAAATATCCGCGCACCGCACTTCGTCCTGTGGATACGCGAACAGGTGGAAGAAATGCTCGGAAGCGGCGAGGAGGATATTCTCGAGCAAGGCGGGTTCCGCGTGAAGACCACGCTCGATTGGGACATGCAACAGGCGGCCGAAAATGCCGTCACGCGCTACCACGAAGCGAACCGCGACGTGTACGGCGCGAAGAACGCAGCGTTGTTCTCGATCGATCCGAGCACGCGCGAAGTGCTGGCCTACGTCGGCAACGCCGACTACAACGATGAAGAGGCCGAAGGGAAAATCGACATGGTACGCGTGCCGCGCCAACCCGGATCGACGTTCAAGCCTTTCGTGTACGCACTCGCCTTCGAGAAGGGATACAGCCCCGCCACGGTCGTCTACGACGTCGATACGAAAATCGGCGATGACAGCCCGCAGAACTTCGACGGCGGATACGAAGGCATGATGACGATGCGCACCGCGCTGGGTCACTCCCGGAATATTCCGGCCGCGAAAGCGTTCCTGCTCGCGGGCGGCGAGGACGAACTCCTGTCCTTCGTCGACAGCCTTGGCGTCACAAGTCCCATGCAGCAGAAAGAGGAATTCCTGCAGAGGAATTCCCAATTCGGCTACGGATGGCCGCTTGCGATCGGCTCTGCAGAAACGCCCCTTCTGGAAATGGTGCAGGGCTTCGCGACGTTCGCGGACGAGGGACTCACGAGGCCGGTCGTGAGCATTCTGGAAATCGTCGACCGTCAGGGGAACATCGTGTACGCCGCGCAGGAAGAGCCGCCGAAAACGGTGCTGGACCCCGGCATTGCGGCGCAGATCGCCTCGATTCTCAGCGACAATGAGGCGCGGCCGGAGAACGAGTACTGGCGTTCCATTCTCACGATTCCGGGATACCAGGCAGGCGCGAAGACGGGAACGAGCAACAAGTGTCTGGAGCGCCGCGAAGGATCCGAGGCCGTCTGTTCCTTGCGCCGTCCGGAGAGCACCTGGACCATCGGCTTCACGCCGAACCTCGTGACGGGCGTGTGGATCGGCAACGCGACGAGTGAGTCGCTGTCGGAGCGCGCGGAAAGCCTCACGACCGCCGCCCCGATCTGGAAAGATTTCATGGTCGGCGCGCATCGCCTCATGGAATCGCCGCGGACTGCCTTCGCCGTTCCTCCCGATCTCGTGCAGGCACAGGTGTCGAGGTTGTCGGGACAGTTGCCGAGCGAATGTACGCCCGTCGAGATGCGCGGCAGCGACTACTTCTTGAGCGACAGAGTACCGACCGCGGAAGACCCTGCCTGCCTCACGCTGCAGATCGACAGAGTCACGGAATTGCTTGCGTCTCCGGCATGTCCCGCCGATGCCGCGGAGGAGCGTTCGTTCTTCCTTCCCACGAGCGAAGCGCCGCAGCGATGGCCGCTGTGGGAACAGTCGGTACAGGAGTGGGCGCGGGAACAGATGGAAATCTGGAACGCGAACGAGAGTCACACCGGATCGCAGTTGCCGTTGCCGTTGCCGCCCACCGAAGAGTGCGATCCCGCCCTCACGCCCGGGCGTGACGAAACGCCGCAGATTTCGATTCTGTTCCCCGCGCAGGGAAACGTGGTGGAGTACCCCGCTTTCGAGCCGCGCATCCGCATCACGTCGCTCGCGGAAATACGGGAAGTACGATTCGAGGTCGACGGCAGGCCGATTCGCACCGTGACCTCTCC
Source organism: uncultured Candidatus Peribacteria bacterium (assembly GCA_964460475.1). GTDB lineage: Bacteria > Patescibacteriota > Gracilibacteria > Peribacterales > Peribacteraceae > CAYWPP01. Next base: position 4,628 of record CAYWPP010000003.1, on the reverse strand, counting down.
CCCCTTCGGCATTCCCATCCGCGTGCCGCGCACCATCGACGAAGGCGGCACCCATACGCTGACCGTGACGGTGGTGAATGAGTACTTCCGCGAGGGAAGCGATTCCGTCACGTTCCGTTTCGGCGACGAACGCACGAATACGATTCCGTCATCCGAAGAGGAGGAAGCATCCTCTTCATCGCCGGAGTCGGTGTTGAGGAGAGAGGTACGGGAGTAAGCCGGGGCACCGTCCGACTGCCACCGGTTCGAACTCACCTTCTTTTCAGGCTATACTCCCCTCCCATGTCAGGTCATTCCAAGTGGCATAACATCCGGGTGAAGAAAACCGCGCAGGATGCAAAGCGCGGCAAGATCTACACGAAGCACGCCAAGCTCATCGAGATGGCGGCGCGGGCGGGCGGCGATCCCGCGACGAACGCGGCGCTCCGAACCGCGATCGAGAACGCCAAGGCGGAGAACGTGCCGAACGACAACATCGATCGCGCGGTGAAGAAAGGAACCGGAGAGCTGAAAGGCGAAGCCATGCGCGAAGTGATCTACGAAGCCTACGGGCCCGGAGGCACGGCATTCGTCATCACCTGCCTGACGGATAACACGAACCGGACTCTGCCGAACGTGAAGACGATTCTCACGAAGAACGGCGGACGCTTCGCCGAGAGCGGGTCGGTGTTGTGGACCTTCCAACAGAAGGGAGAAGTGATCGCCTCCGGCGTGACGATGCAAGACGACCTCGAACTTGCGCTCATCGAAGCGGGCGCGGAAGATATCGAGAAAACCGACGACGCCGTACGCATCGTGACGGAAAAAACCGCATGGACGGCGGTGCGCGATACCCTGAGGAAGGAGGGTGCGACCATCGAATCGGCCGGACTTGCCTACATGCCGAACGACACGCTGCCGGTCGATGAAGAAACGTCGGCAAAAGTCTCACAGCTCATCGAGGCGCTGGAGGAAGACGACGACGTAAGTGAGGTGTATACGAATGTGTGAGCTGGCAGGTGATAGCTTGTAGCTTGAAAAATCGGTCAGAATAACTTCATCCTACAAGCTACTTCCTGCAAGCTAGCCTACTTCCTGTACGACACCATTCCCATGAACCGCGCGCGCTCGATGGCGTTCTTCAGCATCTTCTGGTGCTTGAGGCACACGCCCGTGTAGTAGCGCTTCTGCATGTTGCCGAAGTAATCGAGGAAGGGCTTGAGCACGGGATAGTCCTTGTAGTCGATGTACTTCGTGTCCTTGCCGCAGAAAGGGCAGGGGCGCTTGCCGGGAGGCTGTTTTTGCGTGGTGGCCATGATCAGATGGAAAGGTCTTCGTCGGAAATAAGCTTATCGAGTTCGGCGGAGAGATTTTCCTTGTCGAGCGCCTTCTCACTCTCTTCTTTCTTAGCAGGACGCTTCTTCTTCTGCGCTTCCATGCGGCGCGCTTCCATCTTCGCCTTCGCCTTCACGCGCTCCTTCACCTTCTCCTCGCGTTCGCGTGCACGCATGTCGGATGCGGTTTCACGGGTCTTCATCCACTCCTGGTAGCGATCCTCGAAGCTCACGGCTTCGTAGCCTTTCGGAGGAAGGAGGATCAGGTGACGCAGCACGCCTTTCTCCAGGCGGATCGCGCTCTCGACGGTGCGGATCTTGGCCGGATCAAGTTCATGGTAGTAGACCACGAACTTGGCTTCGCCGTGACCTTTCACCTTGTACGCAAGACCGCGGCGGCTCCATGCGTCCTTGAAGAGCTGCTTGCCATCCGCTTCGCTGAAATGCGCCTCGATGTTCTTCTGTAACTGCGCTTCCTCTTTCTGTGACAAATCCGGCGCATACATGATGCACGTCTCGTAGATGCGGACGTCTTCCGATGAGGGAATGAGAGTGGTCATGATTCTTGGGAGATGCCGTCCCGTGTGGGCGGGAGGGCGAATCGGGATGCAGACTATAGTTGAGGGGCAAATGCAGAGTCAAATGAAAAAGCGCCCGACATGCGAGCGCTTCACCTTGAGCAAGGGCTTTAGCCACATTCTTCATCGTCAGTGAGTAACGGAGTACGAGACAATGCTGAATACGGAGATGATAACCCAGAAGATCTCAAGACCCACAGTCGGGTAGAATCGCTTCCACCCGGCTGCTACGCCAAGGCTTCCTGCAGAGAGAATCTGCAAGCACTGATAGAACACGTTCACCTCAAGTATGCGTAAGCTTAGTAGGACGTGACAGATCACAAGACCCGCCATCCCTGCCCATCCAAGGAGATCGAAGAATCTATCGCGACGCGTGTAAGGAGCAAATTCCTGCATGACTATCACCCTCTTTCTTAATGAGAAACTCAAGGAACGATGCAGAAATGAAATGTCTGCTATTGCAGAATAATATTTTTTATGAATTTGTCAATATTCACCTCTTCACACTCAAGCCTTCCCTTAGGACTCTGTTAGTCTACTCAAGGATAACCTTAGCCATCACTTTGCATTCATTTCCTACAAACATAGCCGGACGAAGCACCTTATCCAATTTGGCGCCTATACGGGATCGTTTCACGACCATGATTGTCTTATTTTCCTCTTGTGGTTCAAATGTTTCTGGAACCCACAGTCGAATCTCCTCTTCGCTTCCTATCGCATTGCCTACTTTCCAACAAAGTGCCTGGAAGGCATCAAATACATTTCTATTACTTTCAAAATACCCCTGCAGGTCATATAATTTTTCATAGAAAAAGGCGAGATCTGAGATTATTCGTCTTTTTTCTCCCGATACCAGATTTTCGCGAAGCTCACGCTGGATATATTCAAGATAGTTGTAAGTACCATCATATGCGCGTGGCTCTAAGAATAAAACAAGTTGGTCATAGTATTCCATCAGAGGCAGTGATGTATCGGGAGGTTGTAGCTCTTCTTTCTTTTGTTCGACCACCGGCTGTGGAACCACCGACTGCTCACTAACTGGCGCAGACAATTGATGTAGTTGCGTAGTGCATGCATCAAGGATTTTTGCAACATCGGAAGGTGCTGCGCCGGCATCGATCGCTTCTTGTAAAACTCGGTTAAGTTCACTGTATTGCTGACGCACTTCCTCGGGCACAACGAGCTCAAATTTTTCTCGTTGCTCCGAACGAACTTGTTCCACCTGTTGTTCAGGTGTGAGTTGCTCAGAAGTTTGAAGATGTTGCTCCTGCCCTCCCGTTATTGAAGAAATCAGTTTACGAAGACTCATAATGGATAGTGGTAGACTTAATTCATAATACATTATTATTTATAATTTGTCAATTTTAACCCCTCTCGCCCACTCTTCAAAAAACTCTTACTAACCGCTTGACGCTACACGTCAGATTGGTAGGATATCGCGGCTGTGAGACCACCTCTCTTCCTTTTGGTGGCTCCTCGCCTCTTCAGAGTCTAAGTCACGAAGGAGCGAGGTTTCCCGCTTCATGAGCGGGGATCACGACTGCTCCTTCACATTATCGTGTAGCAGAGAACGAATGTCCTATCTATTCAATCATTTGAGTAGTCACTAAACGTGGTCTTCTGCATTCCGCCACGATAAAAACAATGGAATGCGCTAACGGTCATTTTGTGACCAATCAATTCTTCTTTTTCGAAGAGTTTGATCCTGGCTCAGAGTGAACGCTAGCGGTGCGCCTAACACATGCAAGTCGAGTGGGTTTAGACCCACGGCGAACGGCTGCGTAACACGTAGGTACCTGCCCCGAACTCAGGGATAACCCTCCGAAAGGAGGGCTAATACCGGATGGCCTCGGCACCTCTTTGTACTTCAACCACCTATGGATTTGTTGTGATAACAAGAAAGATGAATCATGAAGGAAGAATTCTGAATTATGGCGTCTTCCCTTCTCCATAATTCATAATTCTCAATCCATAATTCATCACGCGATTGATCTATGCGAATGAGTATTGAGTATAAAGAGGTGTCGAGTAAAGATTTTTCGGTTCGGGAGGGGCCTGCGGCCTATCAGCTTGTTGGTAAGGTAACGGCTTACCAAGGCTATGACGGGTAGCTGGTCTGAGAGGACGACCAGCCAGAATGGGACTGAGACACGGCCCATACTCCTACGGGAGGCAGCAGTGAGGAATCTTCCGCAATGGGCGAAAGCCTGACGGAGCGACACCGCGTGAAGGATGAAGTCCTTTTTGGGCGTAAACTTCTGTTCTGAGGGACGAAATTTTTGACGGTACCTCAGGAGAAAGCATCGGCTAACCCTGTGCCAGCAGCCGCGGTAAGACAGGGGATGCAAGCGTTACTCGGAATTACTGGGCGTAAAGCGTCTGTAGGCGTCTTTTTAAGTCCGGGGTGAAAGTGCGGAGCTCAACTCCGTGATTGCCTTGGAAACTGGAGAGATCGAGTCATTCAGAGGTATCTGGAATGCCATAAGTAGGGGTAAAATCCGTAGATCTATGGTAGAACGCCAAAAGCGAAGGCAGGATACTGGGAATGTACTGACGCTGAGAGACGAAAGCGTGGGGAGCGAAGGGGATTAGATACCCCCGTAGTCCACGCCCTAAACGATGTGTGCTCGGTGTGGGAGATTTTCAATTGTCTTCCGTGCCTTAGTTAACACGGTAAGCACACCGCCTGGGAAGTACGGCCGCAAGGCTAAAACTCAAAGGAATAGACGGGGACCCA
>CAYWPP010000002.1:13011-142616 GCA_964460475.1 uncultured Candidatus Peribacteria bacterium | reverse complement strand
CCTTGCGGTACACGATTTTGAGTCGTGCGCGTCTACCAATTCCGCCACCTCGGCAGGCGAAGAAACAATATCAGAGATTGAATCCCATAAGTATATGTGATGTGCTCCAAGGTCTCTCCTCTACGGCGTCCACTCACTGTGGACGATACCGACGAGCGTCCATGTGCCGTTCCTGTCTTCCAGCACGAGCGAGAGACTGCGCCAGTCGAGACCGCCGTACTGCGGGTCGAAACCCGGGAAGTGATACTGCACGATCTGTGCATCCGGATAGACATCGGCGATGTTGTCGATGGTCGAACCGTAGTTGACGCGATTCTCGTTCCACGTCACGTCGGGCGCTTCGGCGTAGTCGTGCTCGTAGACGAATCTGTCCAGGTAGTCCGAGAATGTCATCTCGATCGGCTCGCCGGAACCCGCGAACGATCCCCATGTGAGGACTTCGTCACTCTTGGTCAACTCCGGAAGTTCCTCGGGCGTGAGCGCCACGTCCTGCAAGGTCTGCACGTAGGTGTACGGACTGAAGCGCACCGTTCCATCGGGATCGACGAAAGATGCGAGGGCCTCCATGTCTCTGTCTTCGAGCGCCTGCAAAATATCCATTGCCACCTCTTCCACCGAGTCGGTGCCGGAAGGGTCGCCGTTTTCCACGGGTGGAGCCGCCGTACACGCGGCAACGGCCAGGGCCGTTCCAAGGAGAAGGAATCGCTGCATGACGCTCAGTATACAGGAAGGGAAGGAACATGTGTCGCGGGTCAACGTGACAAGCGGCGTGTATTCTTCCCTCGATGCGCATTGCGTCTCTGTCGCCGGCGATCACCGAAATCCTCTGCGCACTCGGCGTGCGCGAGAGCATCGTGTGCAGGGACAAGTTCAGTGACGTGCCCGAGGACGTCGCATCGATTCCGCGCCTGCCGGATCATCAGAGCATCACGCGAGAGATGCTCCTTCCGTTCAAGCCGGAGCTGATCTTCACCGAGACGCTCGTGCAGGAGACACTGAAGGAAGAACTCGCAGATCCTCTCTGGAACGTGGTCCACTTCGATCCGCGATCACTTGCGGAAATTCACGAATCGATCCTGCTGCTCGGCACTCTCCTTGATGTTCGTGACCGTGCGACGTCTCTCTCGCTCTCGTTTCGCCAGGCAATGAATGACGTGAAGAAGAAGGCGACCATGCTGCCGCGTTGTCCGCGCGTGTACGTCGAAGAGTGGCACCATCCGCCCATGGTGAGCGGCAACTGGGTCCCGGAAGTCATCAAGACGGCGGGCGGGGAACCCTTTCCGTTGCCCCCTCGTGCAGCAAGCAGGAAAGTGGCGCTCGAAGAAGTGCGGGCGTTCGATCCCGACCTGATCGTTCTGAGTATCTGCGGCGCCGGCACCGCGGCGAAACCGGAGCTCCTCACCGGGCGCGACGGATGGTGCGATCTGCGCGCCGTCATCGAGGGGAATGTGCGGGTCATCGACGATTCGCTCCTCAATCGCCCGGGCCCGAGGCTTGCCGACGGGGCGCGGCGGCTCTACGGATGGATGTTTGAGGCATTACACTGATACGAAGTCCCCCGTGCTTTTCTTTTGCCGCCCGATTGTTTACGATGCGCGTACTTCTTCCTCTCCTTCTCATGATTCAACAGTCTCTCTCCCATCTGGATGCGCTCATCGCCGAAAAGAGCCTTCTCAAGCACCCTTTCTACGTGAAGTGGTCCAAGGGCGAACTCACCCGGGATCACATGAAGGTGTACGCGAAGGAGTACTTCCATCTCGCGAAGAGCGTTCCCGGCGTCGTCTCTCGCATCATGGACCGGGTGCCCGCGGACAATGCGGCGATGAAGAGCCACATCGAGAAGAACATGCAGGAAGAGCAGGAACATGTGGAGTTGTGGAAGCGGTTTGCAAAGAGTCTCGGCATCACCGACGCGGAACTGGAAGCCTACGAACCGACGGAAACGGTGCGCAACGCGGTTGCGGATCTGGAGAAGCTTGCCGAGCAGAGCTACGAGGACGGCGTCGCCGCCATGTACGCGTTCGAGTGCGAACTTCCGAAGATCGCCGAAACGAAGAAGGACGGTCTCAGCGCCTTCTACGGACTCACGAGCGAAGACGCGCACATCTACTTCGATGAACACCTCGGCGAAGAAGAGCACCTGAAAGTCTGGCGCAATGTCGCGATGGACGGCGAGCGCGCGACGCTCACGGCGTCACGTTCCCTCGACGCGCAGAACCGCGTGCTGGACGGCGTGTGTGAGGCGGCCGGTATCTGCACGACGTGTTAACATCTCCCTCCCTCTCATTCCATGACCTATGATGTCGTCATCGTCGGCGTCGGCTGCGCGGGCTACACCGCCGCGGTCTATACGGCGCGCTACAAACTCTCCACGCTCGTCATCGGTGCGGAGGAGGGCGGCATGGGCATGACCGCCGTCGAGGTCGGGAACTGGCCCGGCATTCAGGAGATCAAAGGCCCCGAGCTCATGAAGAACTTCAAGGACCATGCGCTGAGTCTCGGCGCGGAGCACAAGCTTGCGCGAGTGAAGAGCATCACGAAGAAGGACGGTCTCTTCATGCTGCAACTGGAGAAAGAGGAGATCACCGCCCGCGCCGTGATTCTGGCAACGGGTTCTGCCAAGCGCCACCTGAACGTGCCCGGCGAGGAGGAATTCTCCGGCAAGGGCGTGACCTACTGCGCCACCTGCGATGCCTTCTTCTACCGCGGCAAGGACGTGGCGGTAATCGGCGGAGGAGACAGCGCCGTGGAAGGAGCGGCCATCGCCGCGAAGGTCGCCGCGAAGGTGTACCTCATCCACCGGCGCGACGAATTCCGCGCGGAGCCGTACTGGGTCGATAAGGTGAAGGAGAGCAAGAACGTGGAGTTCGTGTTGAACACGAACGTCACGGAGATCGTCGGTGAGAACGTGGTGACGGGCGTGAAGCTCGATGCACCGTACGAGGGCAAGGACGTGCTGCCCGTGCAGGGAGTCTTCATCGAAATCGGTTCCAACCCCTCCGTGGAGCTTGCGAAGGAACTCGGGGCATCGCTCGATGAACACGGATTCATCAAAGTCGACGAGGCGATGGCGACGACGACGGAAGGTCTCTTCGCCGCCGGCGACGTGACGAGCGCTTCCAACCACTTCGCGCAGTTCACCACGGCCGCGGGGGAGGCGACGGTCGCCGCGAACAGCGTCTTCAATTACCTGCAAACGGCGTAAGGCTGTTCATCGACTGGCTCCACAGAGGTGAACCGTTCCCTGTGAACCTAGCTTCTACGAATCTATCTTCGGCGACGAAATTACCCGCTCAATACCCAGTCTTTCGATGCGTTCTCGTATTTCTCTGCCGATGGCCGTTCGGTTTCGCACTTCTTCCACGATGTCACGCGGAGAGAGTGTTGTCCTTCCGATGATCAAGAGCGTTTCCTCCGGATGTGCGTGGTTATCAAGCCATGCGGCTAATGCTTCCTCGATTGCATCGGGTGTTTTGGGCATGATGGAAGTGTAGAAGCCTGCTCTCTGCGTGTCCAACGCGCAAAGGACTTGCAAACGACCTGTAAATGCCTACACTACTCCAGCTATGCCACGAGGAAAGAGAACCGTCTACGCCGGCTTCTGTGCGGATTGCGGCGCCCGTATCGCCACCGTGCGTATCCTGAAAAAGGACAAAAGCACCTTCCGGGAGCTCAAGAAGTTCTGCAAGGAGTGCCGCAAAAAGTCGACCGTGAAGCTGAAAGAGGAGAAGCATTCCAGCTGAGGCGAGGAGAAGAACGCAGATTCGCGTTTTGTCTCGCCCTTCTTTTTTCAGCGTTTCGATTTCCCTCTACACTGTGGTGCGTGAAGAAGTATCGTCACGCGGTGTCGGCTCTGGTCCTGCGTCCGTCGCGGGTCAGCTCTTCCGACGGTGACGGCGCCCTCTTCGAAATGCTCCTCGTCCACAAGCCGCGTAAGCGTGACGCGTGGCAGTTGCCGCAGGGCGGCATTGAGGAGGGAGAGGATGACTGCGGCGCGGCACGGCGCGAGCTGCAGGAAGAGACGGGTCTCACGGACGTCACGCTTCTGCATGAGAGCGCCATGACGTACACCTACGACTTCCCGCCGGAATTTCTGCGGCGTCACAAACCCGTGAACAGCGGGCAGGTACTCTCGTTCGTCTCGTTCCGCCTCGATACCGATCAGCCGATTACGGTCGATAACCGCGAAATCGACGCGTTTCGCTGGATTCCTCCCGGAAAGCTCCGGCAGTACGTGAAACGCGAGGAGTATGCACTCGTCATCGAGAAGGTCTTCGCGGAGGCGCAAACGCGCCTCTAGCCTCACGAGGGAATTGTGTACACTCGTGCCATGCGCCTTACCTCGCTCTCGCTGGAGCACTTTCGCTCGTTTCAACGCCTTTCCCTGGAGTTCGGCGACGGTCTGCAGATTCTGCTCGGCAGGAACGGCGCGGGGAAGACGAACATCATCGAAGCGATCGCGATACTGTCGACGGGGCGCTCGTGTCTCGGCATGCAGACCGAGCATCTGGCACGGTGGGGGTCGAACCACTTCCGCGTGCACGGCGTCGTCCGCGGCAATGACGAAGAGGAGAAAGGGCTCGACGTCTTCGGGGAACTGGAACCGCGTCGCAGGCGCGTCTGTTTCATCAATGATGTCCGCACGCCCTTCGCGCGCTTCACGGGCACGCTGCCGCTGCTGCTTTTCCTCCCGCGCGATCTCGATCTCTTCACGGGTTCCCCGTCGCGACGCCGCGGATTCCTCGATGACCTTCTGGTGCAGATGTCGCCCGCTTTTGCGGCGCACAAAGAGGAGTACGAACGTTCGGTGACGCAACGAAACGCCCTGCTGCGACGCATCGCCGAAGGCTCCCTCTCCGAGAGCCAGCTTGACGTGTGGGACGCGAACATCGCCGCGTCGGGCGCTCCGATTCGTCATGCACGGATGACGTTTTTGCGGGAGCTTGGCACGGCGTTGGCAGAGGAGGTTGCCGCCCTCGGGGAGAAGCGCGGGGACGTCGCGCTGACTTATCAAAAAAAGGGAGAGAAGACCGAGCTTGCCGCTCTGGAGGAAGAGCTGCGCGAGCATCTTCAACACTATCGCCCCCGTGATCTGCTGGTGAAGTCGACGACGGTCGGTCCGCACCGCGACGACTGGTCGCTCCTGACCGACGGCAGGGAGATCGGACTCTTCGGATCGCGCGGACAGCAGCGGGCGTTCCTGCTTGCGCTGCTCTTCCGGCAAGCCGCTCTTCTGGAAAAGGCGCGCGGCGAGGTGCCCGTGATCCTGCTCGACGACGTGTTTTCCGAACTGGATGATCCGCATCAGGAAGCGCTCCTCGCACGGCTCAACCGGAATCAGGTGTTCCTGTCAGCCACGCACCTTCCGTCGCGCGGCGGAAGGGGAGACGTGTTCACGGTCGAGAACGGCACCGCCGCCGCCGAGCATCGTCGCGCCGTACACCGCGAGGGCTAAGGCATCCGCCGCGTCGTCTGGGGTCGGAGGCTCGGTGAGTTTGAGGGTGAGCATCAGCATGTCGCGCACTTGCCTCTTGTCCGCGCGCCCGTCGCCCGTGACGGCGAGTTTCAGTTCCAGGGGATTCGGTTCCAGGATCGGGATGCCCCGCTCCTGCACCGTCAGGAGGAGCACGCCGCGCGCCTGTGCCACGTCGATCGCCGTCTTCACGTTCGTCTGAAAGTAGAGCTTCTCGATCACCGCCGCATCGGGATTCGTTTCCTCCAGATACTCCCGAAGATCGCGTGCCAGTTCCTCCAGTCGCAGGGGAAGGGGGCCGGGATCGCTCTCGATCGTCAACCACTCGACGGCGCGCAAGGGACTCTTCCCGTCGAGCGCGACGAGCCCGAGTCCGACCGTTGCAAGCCCCGGATCGATGCCAAGCACTTTCATGGAAAGACTCTGACTCCGGTCACGGTACGCCGCAAGGAGGAACGATTGAGAGAAACGGCTTTTTCTGCTACAATAAAGGGAAAAATGCATATCGAATCCCACCGCCACTGGATCGCCGTGCCGCTCGTCCTGACGGTCGCATTGCTGCTTATCGGCATCGATGCTCTGTCCGCCGCGCGCCTTCCTTCCGACGTGCCGGACGGACGCGTGCTCACGGGGACATTCAGGGAGCCGGAGATCGAGGGCATCCTCTCGGAGAACGCACGTGCGATGATCGTCCATGACCGGACCGTTCTGCTGCAGGAGGGCGAACTGATCGCCCGTGCAGAGCCGGTCGGTCGCGTCCGCATCGGAGATCTGCACGTACTCTTCTTCCTCGGTTCCGCCGGCGTCATCGCGCAGACGGGCGGCGTCGATATCGTCGCGCTCGACACTCCCGTTCTCCTGTCGCAGGAACACGGCAGCATGATGCTCCCCGCGGGCATGCAGGTCCGTATCGGAAACGACGACGCCTCGTTCCCTTCGCCCCGACGCGTCCCCGCGCTGTGGAAGAACGCTGCTCTGAAGCGTCTCTCCTCCCTCGACGCGTCCTCCGCCTCGCCCGGCTTCACGCGCGAGGAGATTGACGCGCTCTTCGCGCGTGCCGGGGAGGAATCCTCGCCCGCGGCTTCGGAAATTCTTGCCATCACTCTCGGTGCGAAGGTGTACGCGCCGGAGGACGGCGAACGGGTGCTCGCGCCGCTGGTCCGCTCCGCACGTCATCCTCTCACGCTTGCGGTCGCTCTCGCTTCCTCGCTGCTCACCGCGGATCGTCCGCCTCACAATGAGACGCTCTCCCTCCTTCACGAGCTGTCACTTGGCGGTGCCTCGCTCGACGTACAGGGCGCCGTGAGGGATCTGTTGCCCCTCTTGGAAGCTCTGCACACGCGCATCGACGATCGTTTTCCGCTCTCGCAGAAACGCATGCGTGAACAGTATGCGGATTTCCTCGCGTTTCTCGAACCGCTCCTCATCGCCACGGGCGACGAAGAGTTGCACCGCACGCTCCTGACCGCGCAGGGACGCATCGCGCCGCAAGCTCGTTCCGAAACGGTTCGATCCGATATCGACGATGCCGCTCTCCATGAACCCGATTCGGTGCTCTCTGCCGCACGCCGGTTGCTTCGTGAACATGGATTCCTGCTGTCCGTGCGGACGGAGACGGTATTCCGCGCACCGCGATACGCGGAAGTGCGGGGGGTCTTCCTCTCCACGGCGCACGGCGACCGGGAGCTTTCGTTCCTCCTCGATCCCGTCGAAGGGACGGCGAAGAGCATTGTCATCGACGGCGTCAAACAGCCCAATGCCGTGCCGCTCGCCGCGCTCGCTTCCTCACTCGCACACTAAAAAACCCGCGGGGAACCGCGGGCTTTTTCGTTGGAGCGTTGTTCTCACATGCTCGTGCTGCTCTTCGACTTGCAGCCGACGAGGCAGTAGAGAGCCGAGAGGCCCACGAGAATGTAGACGATGGCTTCCACCATCGGCCAGGCGCCGAGCAGCAACTGCACGACGTTCAGGTTCGAACCGACGAAGTAACCGACGCCGACGAGGCCCCAGTTAACGGCTCCGACGAGTACGAGAATCCATGCCAGCATGGCAAGGGGAGACTTGGAGGACATAGAAAGAAGGAGGGGAAAGGAAGCAAACGCTCTATTCTTACCCGAAAAAGAGGATGTCCGCAAGTTTTGTGCGTAAGCCCTGTCTATGGAAAAAGTGCGAAGCTAGTTTGATTGTGCGATTCCATCACGCCGCATCTCGTTGCACACTTCTTCCGTTGCATCCATTATGGAGAGAAGATCATCCTCTCCCAGCCGCAGAAGGCCATGAGCGAGGCCCGAGCCGAGTCGAATGGTGGCAAATGCCCCAATTATTATTTTGCATTTTTTCTATCGCTGTAGATCCGGGGAAGATGTTCTGCGGCTTCCAGAAGATGACTGGGAAGCCGTGTACGTGAATTTAGGATTTCGTACTGTTAGAGTGAAGGATTGTATTGAGAGCTTCTTTGTATTCTTCTACAAAGTTCATCAATGCTCTTGCTGTTGCAGATTGTTTGTTTCTCATCCCGATAATGGTTCCGGCACTCATGATCATTGATACGGATGTTGTCATTCTATGCGCGTCAAACCTTGACTCTATTTTTTGAGCAGTCCCGCCCATTTCAATCAAAGTTACGGCATGACAAAGGCCTTCAAAATATTTTCCATTTTCAGCCAATCTGGTAATTTTGGAATTATTATGCAATTTCCCAATTGTATTCATTCCTTGATCATGAAGCAGTGCGATTGTTTTTGCTCTAGATATTGATTGAACATTGAGGCGATCAAAAGTCGCATTGAGCTCATAAAATAATTGTGAATCAATAGGTGAGACCTGTGCTTCCATAGATGCATGGTATAATCTTTGAATTTTGTGTCAAGTTGGTGGGCGATTCAGGACCCACGCACCAATCGCTTCGCTCAGGTGCGGGGCAGGCTTGAACCTTTGGTCATAACAATGGTGGGCGATTCAGGACTTGAACCTGAGACCTCGACATTATCAGTGTCGCGCTCTAACCAGCTGAGCTAATCGCCCGATGATGTGAATGATGAACTTTTCCCTTGAAGAATGATATTCATCGCCCGAAAGGACTGCGGGAATATACCGATTCTTCCGGGAAATGTAAAAACAGGCCGCGGATGCGGCCTGTTTTCTCTCGATGCGGATACGTCTTACTCCTCGCCGTCGGCGGAAGATTCCGTCGTCTCATCCGTATCGTCGGCGGGTTGCTCCTCATCGGTCTGGACTTCTTCTTCCAGCTTCATCCGGAGCTTCTGCTGGCGCAGCTCGACCGCGCGCGCCCTCTTCAGGCGTTCCTGGCGCGCTGCTTCGACCGTTCCACGCTTGCCCATGGCCGCGGCGCGTGCACGCTCACGTACGTTCACACCGCTGTTGCGCATTGCCTCGTTCTTGGCGCGGGCCCGTTCACGGCGCTCATGCACCGCCTGACGGAGATTGGTCCTCTGCTGACGGACGTTCACGAGCGTGTCCTTCTTGCGCTCGCGCAGCTCACGCAGCACGGTGTCCTGCTTCAGGCGAAGGGACTTCCTGCGCTCACGCAGCAGGCAGTAGTTCCGCTGGATCGGCTGCAATCCGGCGCAGGGACCGGTTTCAGAGGGCGCTTTCTCCTCTTCGGAGGAATCATCGGTGACGGTGATCTCAACGTCGGTCGTCGCGGGCGTGTCGACCGTTTCTTCCTCCGCGAAAGCGGGAACGGAAGCGAGCGAGAGGGCGCCTGCCGTCAGCAGCGCCATCAGGCGTGTGAAAAGATTAGACATGGGAAAGAGAAGGAAAGAAAAAGGAATGAACGGAGTATACAGCGTTTTTGCGTCCGACAATACGTCGGTGGCGCGGTGCCGTTCGTTACTTCTCTTTCTTCTTGTAGATGTCGGTGACGCTCTTGCCTTCCTCGACGTGGTGGATGACACGGGCAAGCAACGGTGCGATCGGCAGGACCGTGAGTCCCGGGAACATCGATGCTTCCGTCGGGATACTGTCGGTGACGACGACCTCCGCGAATCCTGCCTGCGACAACCGCTCGACGGCGGGACCGGAGAAGACGGCGTGCGTCGCCGCGGCAAACACGTCCTTGCTCGCGCCGCGCCTCAGGAGTGCATCCTTGGCCGAGACGAGGCTGCCCGCGGTATCGATGATGTCATCGAAGAGCACGCAGGTTTTTCCCTCGATGTCGCCGACCACTTCCACGATTTCAGCCTTCTGGTGTTCGGGTCTGCTCTTGTGCATCACGGCGAGGTCGGCGCCGACCATGTCGGCGAACTTCTTCGCGCGCTTGGCACCGCCCGCATCGGGCGAGACGACCACGAGGTCCTTGATCTTCTTCTTCCGGAAGTACTCGGCGAAGATCTGCCTGCCGTCGAGCGCATCGACGGGAATGGAGAAGAATCCCTGAATCTGGTCCGAGTGCAGGTCGAGCGTGATGCAGTGATCCGCGCCCGCCTCCTCCAGAAGATGCGCGACAAGCTTGGCGGAAATCGGTTCGCGCGGTTCGGCGACGCGGTCCTGCCTCGCGTAGGGGAAGTGCGGCATGATGACGTGCACCGACGTTGCGAAACTGAGCTTCGCCGCCTGGCAGATGAGGAAGAGCTCCATCAGGTCCTCGTTCGGAGAGCGCGTGCCGGTCTGCACGATGTACACGTCCTTGCCGCGGACGGATTCCTCGAATTTCACGTAGCTCTCCCCGCAACTGAATTTCTTGAGCATGACCGCTCCGGGCGCCACATGAAGCTCCTCCGCGAGCGCTTTGGCGAGGGCCGGATGACTGGAACCTGCAATGAGATGCATTCTGAGAGTATAGTATAGCGCATGCACGCACGTTTTTCCACGGTACGCGGCATGCCGGTCGTCGCAGATGACGATGAGGACGAGCAGATCGGCGTCGTCGACGGCATCCTCCTGCACCCGGATACGGGCGCCGTCGAGGGATTCTTCGTGCATACGGGCGGTATGTTCCTGCCGACGGATACGCTCTTCCTGAGCGTGTCGGACATTCTCCAATGGGGTATGGTGCTGCGCGTACGCGATGCGGAAAGACTGGCGAAGCCGGAGGAGGTGATCCGCGTCGCGGAACGTCTGCACGATCCCCGCAGAATTTTGGGGCAGAAGATTCTCCTGGGTGAGGAGAGGCGCGTGATCGGCAGGTGCCGTGACGTGCAATTCTCCACCGGGCTGTTCTCGCTCGAGTGGCTCTTTCCGAAAAAGTTCTTCTTCGCGGGGAAGCCCATTCCCGTTTCCGCCATCGTGGAAGTGACGGAGGAGGGGATTCTGGTGCGTGAGCCCGAAGCGACCGTTCCCGATGACGACAGGAAAAAGGCTCCGGCGGAGGAGTACCTCCGGGAGCCTCTTCCGACGCCGACGTGAGACTAGGCGTTGAGGAGCTGGTCCTTCACGAAGATCACGATCGCACGGGCGAAGATGATGATGATGATACCCGCGATGACGTAGATGATGGTCTTCTTCGCTTTCTCCTTCTCGCCTTCGTCACCCGAGGAGACGATGAGGCGGACGCCCGCGATGATCAGGAAGAGCACCGCGATGACGAGGATCACGTTGAGGATGATCTGAATGACGTTGATGATCACCGCCGTGATGTCCGTTTCCTCCGCGAGACCGGGGTTGGGAGGATCTTCGAACTGCGCGAACGCCTTGCTCGCGAGCGTGCTCAGGAGCAGCGTGGCGGAAGAGAACTGGAGACCGAGTTTTTTCATAAGAGTTGAGGGGAAAACTTGGCTCATTGTTACGCTCCTTTCCGCGTCTGGCAAGTCGTTTTTCCGCATCGGCAGCCGCGAAGCATCATTCTCCTTTGTTTTTGAGGAAGCCGAGTCCCACCAGCAGCAGCGCGGGAAGCGCAAACCACACGTCCTGATTGGCGATGAGAATCGTCATCAATGGATTCTTCACGAGCACGTCCGCGGGTACGCTCGGGAGTGCCATGATGCCCGCGAGCAGCGATCCGCCCGCGGCGTACACGAACACGGTCGATACGATGAGGCACGCGGTCGAGAGTCCGAAGAGTCCGGTGTAGAGCGCGTTCATGACCGTGCCTGATTCCTGTTCGTAGGAAATGTCCATGCCGCTCCTGACCGAGATGAAGATGATGAAGCAGATGAAGAGGATGATCTTCAGGATCGAGAGCACGCCCACATTCATGGTGAGTCCCATCACGTCCAGTACCGCCTGCGATTCGCCGGTCACTCTGTGGAGCACGTTGCCGATGCTCTGCGTGGCGACGATCGCGACGTACGTCGCGACGGTGACTTTCACGGCCTGCGTCTTTCCGATGATGTAGCTGTAGGCCGTGACCGTCGCCAGGAAGACGATGATGAACAGGTCCCAGCTGAGGGCGAAGTCCATGCACGATGGGGGATGCTTTTTATGGTAGCTCTGCGTGCGGGAATTATGAAGGATGAATCATGAAGGATGAATTATGAATCATGAATCATGAATTATGATTGGGCCCATACTTCATACATACTTCATAATTCATCCTTCATGATTCATACTCAGCGTCCCGCATTCTTTTCTTCCCGCGTCTGACCTTCTTCTCTTCCCATGCGTCACGGTTTCCTCCTCGTCCGTAAACCCGCCGGCCCCACGAGTCACGACGTCGTCGGTACGGTACGGCGTGCGCTCAACGAACGGAGTATCGGACACCTGGGTACGCTCGATCCGGCGGCGGAAGGTTTGCTCGTGCTCGCGGTCGGAGCGAAGGCGCTCAAGGTCATCGAGCTCTTCACGGGACTTCCGAAAGAGTACGAAGCCGACGTCACGCTCGGCGCCGTGAGCACCACCTACGATCGCGACGGCATGATCACGCCGACGGAGGAGCGCGCCGGTTGGTCTGCTCCGTCGGAAGCCGATCTCTCGCTCCTGCTCACGCAGAAGTTCCGCGGGAAAATCAGCCAGGTGCCCCCCGTGTTCTCGGCCGTGCGCGTGTCGGGCGAGCGCGCCTACAGGAAAGCAAGGCAGGGAAAGAACGTGGCGATGCCCGCGCGCGAGGTGGACATCTTCTCGTGCGAGATTCTCTCCTATGACTATCCGTCGCTCAGGCTGCGGATCGCCTGCAGCGCGGGCACCTACATCCGTACCATCGCGCACGACATCGGCAGGATGCTCCGCTGCGGCGCATACCTCTCCGGACTGACCCGCACGATGGTAGGCGACTGGTCGCTCTCTGACGCGCATGACTTGGAGCGAGTCGCATGGGCGCACGTGCTCCCGCTGAAAGACGTGCTCGTCAACCTGCCGTCCGTGGAACTTACCGACGAGCAGTGGAATGCCGTCTGCGTGGGAAAGCACATCAAAGGTTCGTGCGCGATGAACACGATCGGCTGGCACGACGGTTTGCCGTGCGTGCTGCTGGAACCCGGGAGGGAACCGGGCAGCGTGAAACCGAGGAAAGTGCTGTGAGCAATCGGGGCATCTTTGCTCTCACTTCACGATGAAGACGTTGTAGCCCGACGTTTGTACTTCGGAGATCGCGCGCATTTTTCGCGAGCTTGCATCGAGGAACCGCGCCATCACCCTGCACGGAGGGAAGAGGTGCAGGGGCGTGAACCGAAGCAGCGATTCGAAGAGTCCGCGGACGGGGCACACGGTCACGGAAGAGCAACGACGAAAGAGGTACCCCCATCCGTCCTTCGTGAAACGGAAATAGTCGCGGTAGTCATGACGGTGCGCGTGGTAGCGGTATGCGAACGGCGCATAGAGGAACGCCATGCCGCCGGGTTTCAGGACGCGCGTGATCTCATCCGCCGCCTTCTGGGGATCGTAGACGTGTTCCAGTACCGCGATGCAGAAGAGCCCGTCGACCGACGCATCCTCGAAAGACAGGCGATGAATATCTTCCACGTAATCGGGTCCGTACGTTCCCGTGTAGTCGGTGACTCCGTACTGCACGCGCGGATCACTCAGAAAATGTTTGAACTTCTTCACCCGTGCTTTGTCCTCACGGTCGCCGCGGCGTGCATCGATGCGCAGTCCTCCCCCGATGTCGAGAATCGTGCCGCCGCGTGTGAAGATGCGCGTCACGCAGTCATCCATGAAGAGATTCCACGCGGGCGTGCGCAGATGTCGCCACAGGGAGAGGGGGTGCCGATGCATCGTCACGTCCTTCACGAACGTGTCGACGCGCACGTCTTGCGAAACCGCCATGCGGGAAAGCGTAGCAGGGGATGCGGGCACGGGCTATGGAGAGAACTTTCTCTGCTATACTCCTCCCCATGAAGTACCTCTGCATCCTTTCGGTGTCCGCTCTCCTGCTGGGTTGTGTACAACCTGAACTTTCCGCCTTACCGGAGGGCGAGTTTGTGATTCCGGAGTCGGGAAATTTTGAGGCGGATGTCTATGTGAGGGGGTATGCAACAGTTGAAGTCATTGAGGAGCCGTTTTGCAGAGAGAACTGCGGGGATGACCGGCAGTGCGCGGAGGACTGCACGGAGTATGAGTATGTGTACTTGCGTATTACGGAGAACGGCAATCCTGATTTTCAGACATTTTTAGAACAGAATGCAGGAGATCCATTCGGTGAAGTGCAGCATGCGATTGGATTGGGATGCTTGGATGACGGAAGCATTCGCTATGAAAATCATTCGGATGCATTCGGCATGAAGGCGTTTTCCCTGTCGCAGCAAGAGACGTCTGCACTTTTTGCCGCGAGCGCCGAAGCACCCGTTACCGTGCGTCTACAAAAACTTCCGCTCACTGCGGGCCGCGGAGCTCCCGTCTGTTACAGTCATTTTGCGTACATTGAGTTGATGTAACTGGTGAGTCGGAACAGAAAGACGACATATTTTTTTGTTCTCTTCTTCATGAAGTGCTGATGGCAAAGGGGGATGAGCGATGTAAAATTTCCCGACCTCTTGATCAAGTACAATCTAGAGTTCCATCGGACCTTTCGGATCAAGAGTATCCATACCTAAAGCATCCAAAAAGAATGAACGTAGCTCATTCCTTGTATCAACACGAATAGGATCTATTTCTTTTAGAGCTTCCAGCCTTTCAATCGCAGCTTGAATAAGACCTCTGGACCTTTCGTTCGTCTGGTCATTCAGTTCTTGAGTAAGGCGGGAAATCAAAAAATCGTATTGTCCTGTACCACCCTTAAGAACATGATCTGTATTTGCAGATTGAAGCAACTCACGCAGATGGGGACTCATGGCATCCAATGATTTCTGTGGAATATCAATCTTTGCCACTCGCCTACTTTTAAAATGTTCCTCCACGTGAAATACCATAATTTAAAATTTGTATTTGTCAATTAATAGCGTAATGACGGGATGAACTCCCTAGCGCCTCTTCGGAATGTTCTCATGCTCACTGTCATTCGATCCTCTTAAAAACTATCATGATTTACCATAAGTAAACGATGAACGAAGTGAGGCGAAGACGGATGGTGGGTCGGGTGGGGGTCGAACCCACGGCCAATTGGTTAAGAGCCAACTGCTCTACCACTGAGCTACCGACCCACGGAGCCGGATTACGGTAGCGCAAACATCCGACGGATTCAATCGGTCGCGCTACACTGTCCGCATGTCCGTCCGCAGGATCGCCGGGTACATGCTCTTCCTCCTCTTCGCGTACGTCACGTGTTCGGCATTCCTCTATACGCTGACCCGTGTCCGCACGACGCTGCCGTGGTCCGTCCTGCGTTTCGGCTACGCGATGATGGCTCCGTACCAGGGCTATGCGACGAAGGCGACCGCGTTCGTCGCCGAGGGAAGGCGCGAGGGAGAGGGGGAGTGGGAGACGATTGATCTTGCTCCATACTTTCCCGTCAGTCGCGGCGAGACGATTGCCCGTGCGCTCTTGCGCAGTTTCGTCGAGGAAGACGGCAACGACGCGCGTCGTCGGGAGCAGTACGTGATAATGGCGCTTCAGCTCCTTGAGCGGGAGCAAGAGAGAGGCAACGCGTTTGCCGAGGTGCGTCTGCTCTTCGAGCAGTGGCCCGTGTCCGTCCTGGGATACGAGGCGAACCGCATCGAGCCGCTCATCGAAAGGTATCCGCTTGCCCGTGTTTCCCGATGATGACTCTCTCTTCCCGTGTTCGGCACGGCGCACGGCGCATCGATGCCTGGCTCTTCGGTGGGGTGCCGCCGCATGCGCTCGGTCTGTTCCGCGCGATCTTCGGCTCGTTCCTCCTTCTGTACTGGCTCACGAAAGCACCGCGGGTGACGATGCTCTTCTCGGACCGCGGTCTCGTGCTTCCGCTTGTCGATTCGCCCTTCCTCATGCCGCCGCCGGTTTCGGTCGCGTGGCTGCTCTACGGTGTCATGCTCGTCTCGCTTCTGTGCGTCGCGCTCGGGTGGCGCACGCGCATCGCGGGATGCATCGCCCTCTTCCTCTCTGCCTACTACTGGTTCCTGTCACTGCACCTGTTCGACACGTCCTTCGACCGCCTCTTCCTCTTCTTTCTCGCGGTACTTGCGATCGACGGCGCGGACCACGCTTTCACGCTGCCGCTCTGGCTCCGTGGACGCACGATCGCGGACGGCACGACGTCGGCGTTCGCGCAACGCCTCATTGCCATCCAGGTGACCGCGACCTACGCGGGCGTGGGATGGCAGAAGTTCCTCCTCACCGATTGGGCGGGATCGGAGACGCTGTGGTACTCGCTGCAGAATACCTGGGCGACGCCGGTCGCGTTTGCCGTCGCGGCCTTCGGACTTCCGCTCTCATTCTTTGGCGTCGTCACGTTCATCGTGAAGATTTTCGAGTGTCTGCTGCCCATCGGTCTCTGGCACCGGTCCCTGCAGCCGTGGTTCTTCGCTTTCGGGGCGCTCTTCCACCTCCTTGTCACGGTGCTGCTCGGCATGTGGTGGTTCCTGGCCATGCCCGCGACGTACCTCCTCTTCCTCGACCCTTCCACCGTGGCTTCATGGAGCCAAAAAAATGATCTTGCGGGCGGCTGAGGCCGCGATTATTCTTCGCGCATCCTTCCCCACACTTCTTATGGTGTTCTCCGTTTCAGGCGGATTCGATGACGACGAGGTCGTCGATCTCGACGACGGCGACGATACAAGCACGCCGATTCCGGATATGGACGATGACGAGATCGAAGGATTCGGTGACGAGGACGACGATTCCTGAGGTGTCGTTCGGTATTCCCGTTTATTTCTGGGGCACGCTCTCCATGGCGTGCCTCTGAATCGTGCGCCAGTCGAAGGGGAACTTGAATGTTTCGAGTGCGCGTACGAGTGATGCGAAGCATTTCCAGTGCGTGGCTTTCTCGAAGAGAAATGCGTTCCCCGATTCCTGCACGGGATTGTAGTTCTCGAGGAGATTCTGCGGCATGGCGACCGGCACCGCTCCGTAGCGAAGGGCGTTTTCCAGATCTTCCGTGTCCTTCTGAGGAGCGAAGAAGAGCGCGACGTCGGAGGCGGCAAGCATCTTGCGTACGGATTCTTCGTCATCGGGAAGAATCGCGACGCGGTCGGGATGCTTCTTGGCGAGTTGCGTGAAGAGCTTTCCGTACGTCTCGCTCCCCCGACCGCGCACGAGGAGTTCCGCGTCCATGTCCTCGATGCCCGGCAACACTTCTTCCATGAGCGCGCCACCGAGAGTGTCGGTCATGCCCGTGACGATACAGAGGACGGGCCTCTTCGGTTCCTGAATCCAGCCGAGTTCTTTCTGCAGAGCCGTCTTATTGTCGACCTTATGGTCGAGCGTTTTCGCCGAGTACTTCCGGGCGATTTTGTTGTCGTAAGAGGGCGAGAGTGAGGGTGTCATGTGCAGATGTGTGTGTTGATGTTTCCCCTTATTCTACACGTTTTTTCCCGTTCGTGGAAGACCGCACTCCTTGCGTCTCTTCGGCGTTGTGTCACGATATACTTCGAGCCGCATCGGCGTGGAAGTCTGCTAGACTCGCCCCATGCGCCATCTGGTTCTCGTCGACGGTCACCACCTCCTCTATAGGGCGTACTGGGCGATTCCGCGTACGATGAAAACGAAGGCCGGCACCCAGGTGAATACGGTCTTCGGCGTCGCGTCGATGATCATCCAGATCCTCAAGACGGAGGAGCCCGACGCGCTGCTCTTCTGCTTCGATGACGGCAGCGAGACGTTTCGCCACGAAGCATACGACGACTACAAGGCAGGCCGGGCCGAAACCCCCGACGACTTCTACCCGCAGATCCCGCTCGTGCGGGAGATGCTCGATGCGTTCGGCATTCCCGCGGTGTCGCTCACCACGCACGAAGCCGACGACCTGCTCTGCGCGTATGCCGCGGAAGCGGACCGGCACGGCTGGCGGACGACGATCGTCACGGGAGATCGCGACGTGTTGCAGCTCGCGTCTCCGACGGTGCGCATCGCGATACCCGCGAAGGGGTACCAGGTGCCGGAGTACCTCGATCACGAGAAGGTGAAGGAGAAGTACGGCGTGACCCCGGAGCAGATTCCTTCCTATAAGGCGCTCACCGGCGACCCGTCCGACAATCTGAAGGGCGTCACGGGCATCGGGCCGAAAGCGGCGGCGGCGCTCGTGTCGGAATGGGGGACGATCGACCGCATCTACGAGCATCTGGACGAGATCAAGCCCTCATGGAGGGAGAAGCTGGTCGCGGGGAAGGAGAGCGCGTTCTTCTGCCTGAAGATGTCCGAGCTTGTCTGTGACTTCCCGCTCCCGCTCGCCTTCGATGCACTCACCCTGACCGACAGGGATCTGGACCCCGTGTTGTCTTTCTTTCGCGAACAGGAATTCAGCCTCCTCACAAAGCGCCTCCTCTCATTCGCCGAGACGACGTACGGACGTGCGCATTTCCGCCTCCCGGAGGGCTTCGTCCCGTCCGCATCTTCCGCATCTTCCGCCGCTGCATCACCAGTCGCACAACTTTCCTTGTTGTAGCGCAACACCTCGTTCCTTTTTTGTGCTCACGGATTTTCACATGAATAAAAAAAGTGAAACGTGATCATTTTTTCCTCTTTGTACTCAGCAATGTGATTGTTCCATTTTTTTCTTTTTTTGCGCACTCTTGAATACCAAACGTAGTCAATGGCCTATTGCAGGGCTCAATCAAGTGTCTCTAGACTTCGCGATGTTCTTCCCTTCCTTCTATAGGGAAGTCCTGTTTCGCTCCACCCACCCGTTTCCTCCCGCCTCGTTTTATGCCAAAAGAAAGAGTGATCGCCAGCCTGGATATCGGTAGCTCCAAGATCCGCACCGTCGTTGCCGTCGTGGACGGCGCCGGCGAAGCGGGTCACGTCCCCAACGTCATCGGCGTCGGGTTGTCCCCGTCACTCGGCATGCGCCGCGGACATGTCATCGACATCGAGGAGACGATTCACAACGTCATCTCCGCCCTCGAAGACGCCGAGCGCATGGCCGGCGTGCCGATCAACCACGTGTTCGTCGGCATGAGCGGCGTGCACATCGAGGCATTCGACAGCCGCGGCGTCATCGCGATCTCGGGAAACGAGATCACCGTCGACGACGTGGCACGCGTGCTGGAAGCGGCACAGGCCGTCAGCATTCCGAGCAACCGCCGCATCCTCCACATCGAGCCCAAGTCCTACGCCGTCGATGAGCAGCGCGGCATCAAGAATCCCGTCGGCATGACGGGCATCCGTCTCGAAGTCGAGGCGCACATCATCACGGGGCAGGTGCAGCATGTGAAGAACATCGAGAAGTGCATCGATCAGGCCGGCGTGGACATCGACGCGATCGTCCCCGCGACCATCGCCTCGGCGGAAGCGGTCCTCACGAAGCGGCAGAAGGAACTCGGCGTCGTCGTCATCGACATCGGCGCAGGGTCCACGAGCATTGCCGTCTTCGAGGAGGGGACCATCCTGCACTCGGTCTGTCTGCCCGTCGGCGGCGAGAACGTGACGAACGACATCGCCATCGGTCTGCGCACCTCGATCGATACCGCGGAGAAGATCAAGATCGAATTCGGTTCCGTCCTCTCGGAGGAAATCCAGGAGCGCGAGATGATCGACCTCTCCACGGTGAGCAAAATGGATACCCAAACCGTGAGCAAGAAGTACATGGCGGAGATCATGCAGGCACGCTACTTCGAGATCTTCTCCCTCATTAAGGACGAGATGAAGCGCATCGGTCGCGACGGACTCCTGCCCGCGGGCGCACTCCTGACGGGTGCCGCCGTGAAGGCGCCGGGTGTGCTCGACCTCGCGCGCGAGGTACTGGGGCTTCCCGTGCAGATGGGCTTCCCCGTGGAGATCGGCGGCGTCATCGAGAAAGTCGACGATCCGGCGTACGCGACCGCGCTCGGTACGCTCCTGTGGGGCGTGCGCGAAGGACGACAGGAATTCTCCGTCCGTTCGATCAACGTGAAACGCGCGCTCACCGGCGTCACCTCCTGGTTCAAGAATCTTCTTCCCTGACATTTCTGTCCCTTTTCCCTCTTCCGCCATGTCAGATACGCTCCGCTCCCTCTTCTCCGGCTCCAAGTCGCCGTCGCGCAACGAGTCTCCCTACCTGCCTTCCAGCGGCCATCAGGAAGTCCGGCCCGACGTCGCTCCCGGCGCGGTGATCCGCGTGCTCGGCGTGGGCGGTGGCGGAGGAAACGCGGTCGCGCGCATGTGCGCGGCGAAGATCCAGGGCGTGGAGTTCATCGCGGTGAACACCGACGCGCAGGCGCTCTTCCATAATCCCGTCGCCACGAAGATCAATGTGGGACGCGGCACCACGCGCGGACTCGGTGCCGGCGCGAACCCCGACGTGGGGAAGAAGTCGGCGGAGGAGAGTTCCGAGGAGATCAAGAAGGCGATCGAAGGGACCGATCTTCTCTTCCTGACGGCGGGACTCGGCGGCGGCACGGGAAGCGGCGGTATGCCGATTATCGCGGAAGTGGCGCGTTCCATGGGTATTCTGACCGTCGGCGTCGTGACGAAGCCCTTCAGCTTCGAGGGACTCAAGCGCCGCAAGCAGTCCGAGGACGCTCTCGAGGCGCTGCGCGGCAAGGTTGACACGCTCATCACGATTCCGAATGACAAGATCCTCTCGCTCATCGATAAGACGACGCCGCTCACCGAAGCGTTCCAGATCGTCGATGAGATTCTCCACCACGGTATCGAGGGCATCGCGAGCCTCATTACGGTTCACGGTCTCGTGAACGTCGACTTCGCGGACGTGAAGTCGGTGATGCAGGACGCGGGGTCCGCGCTCATGGGCATCGGCTACGGCACGGGCGACAGCCGCGCCGCCGAAGCCGCGCGCGCCGCCATCGACAGCCCGCTCCTGGAGCTTTCCATCAGCGGCGCGAAGGGCATCCTCTTCAATGTGACGGGCGGAAACGATCTCTCCATGTTCGAGGTCGACGAAGCCGCGCGCATCGTGACGGAAGCTGCCGACCCCGAGGCGAACATCATCTTCGGCGCGGTCATCGACGAGTCGTTCACCGGACAGGTGAAGTGCACCGTCATCGCCACCGGATTCGACGAACAGCAGGGCACCGTTCCCACGGTCGCCACGAATCCCGCGTTCCGTTCACTCGGCGCGAAGAAGGCGGCGCCCGCTCCCGATTCTCCCAAGCGCGAGGAGCGACGCAGCGAGAGCGGTTCTCTTGAGGCGAAGTCCACGTCCCTCCACCTCGACGAGGAAGAGCTCGAAGTGCCGACCTTCATGCGCAAGAAGATCGGGAAGTAGTATGCGGCTTCGCACGCATCGGCTCCGTACGGTATGCTCGGTGCATGCAGGTTTCCGTACAGCGCATCGATACGAGCTTGGAGCTGCCGCAGTACCACAGTGCGGGTGCGGCGGCGTTCGACCTCGTCGCGCGCGAAACGGTGACGGTCGGCCCTGGGGAGATTGCGCTCGTTCCGGGAAACGTGATCGTCAAAGTTCCGGACGGCTATGCCTTGCTCCTGCTTCCGCGTTCCTCATTGCCGCGCAAGAAGTCGCTCGTGTTTCCGCACAGCGTCGGTCTCATCGATCACGACTACCACGGTCCCGAAGATGAGCTCCGGATGCAGGTGCAAAACATCGGTGCCGCGCCGGTGACGGTTGAGAGAGGGGAGCGCATCGCGCAGGGCCTCTTCGTGAAGATCGACCGCGCGGAGTGGCGGGAAGTGGAGAACCACGGTGCACCCACGCGGGGAGGGTTCGGGAGTACGGGGATGTAATCAGGCCGACACGGAATAGTTGTCTTCCGCCGCTGCGCTGCCTTCGCGATTCTCTCTGGTGGATCTTGATTGTGCGGTACCCTCTTTACTCGGCGTTGTTTGGCCGCCTGCAGCCTTCTTGTGAATGGCAGCGTACACTGCCGGTGAAATCAGTTCGCGATTCTTAAGCTCTTCGAGGATGTTCAAATTACTGTACGGCCGTGCCCATCGTTGTTTGTAGGTCTTCGTTTTATCCTTCACGAAGAAAGAACTGGAGTTTCCAATGACAGAAATCTGGTCCGCCCAGTGTGTGAGGGCCCCTCCCATTTCTTTTTTGAAGTTGATGAAGGCCGATTGGTCATTGAGCCTTTCGAGCTCATCGTATCGCATGAGTACGGATGCGAGGAAGTTCTCCGCCTTCGGACTGTACTGGAACGGACCGGGAGAAGAGCGGGTGAGAATGAGTTCCACGGCCTGCACCGGCATGAGGAGCACATCCGATGCACCGTTATCCGGATTGAAGAAGTCGTCATCGGTTTCCCCGGGCTTCGTGGTTCCGACGTTTGTGGCGCGATACTCCCGAAATTTGTTGAATGCGGGAATGTTCTGGAACAGAGAAATTTCCACTTCGTCACCCTTCCCGTCACGGAGAATGGCTGTTTGGCCGGCAAGCACCTGGGCAACGATTTCATCAAGTCTGTGCCGGTCATGTTTGACCGTATCCGGAACCATTTCCTCAATCTGCTTCATCGCTTTTGCCAACGTGAAGCCCGGGACGTCGGCAAAGTCGCCGCCGCGTTTTTTCCAATCCATGATTTCCTTGCGGTGTGCTTTGAAGAGCGTCAAGGACCACGCAGATTGCTCGATACCGATGCCGCCGATGCTGTCGAGGAGGTTCGATTCCATGATCGACAGCACGTCGGTCTTGGAGTCGCGCAGAGCGCGCATGAGCGTCACCAGCCCCAGCGTGTTTCCATGGGCGATCTTTCCTTTTCGCTGGATCGCTTTCAACATGCCGTGCACGCGCCAGAGGTTTTTTTCGTGCAGTGCTTCCTCGATTGCCTTGATGATCGGCGCGATGTCGGAGAAGTTCGTCACCCTCTTCTCTCCTTCGGACTGCTCGTTCGCTTTCCCGCGTTCGTTTCTGTCCACGAGCTCACGGAATGTCTGGACACCGAATTCCTTCTTGTAGTTGATGCCATAGACGTCTTCCGGATTGTCGCTGTCCAATTTGTAGAGCCACCCGCGGTCCGCCGCGTACTCGATGATCGCCTTCGCGCGGTTCACGTTGATCCTGTTCTGATCAAGCAGACCTCCGGGCGGGAAGATCTGATCGTATCCGAATGCTTCCGACTTCATGTACTCGGCGTACTTGTTCGTTTCCTCGTCGTTCGTGGAACGTACCTGTTTCTTGAGCACCTGTTCCAGCACGCTACCGTACGGCAGGTATCCCAGTATGCCCATGCTTCCTTTCACGGCGTCGTTGACGCGCAATCTCTGCTGTGACTCGTAGGCACCCTTGAACGCTTCCTGATAGACCTTCAGCAGCTTGATCATGTCGTACGGCGACATCCATCGGATGTTGCCGTTGAGCGACAGTATCGTGTTCACCTTCGTCTTCCATGTGTCCGTTCTCTTCTCCGGATTCTCTTCGGACGCCTCCTCCGGTATATCTCTAATCATCGTTGTGATATGGTTGAGCGGCGTATTCAGCACGGTGAGCACATTCAGTATTTTTTGCACTGCCTCCTGACGCTCACCGCGGTTTGCATTGTCGGCAGCTTGGATAATGTCCTCGGGAAGTTCTTGTTCGTAGTCGCGGTAATTGGAAAGCTTGAGCTCTTGTCCGATTCTGCGTTTTTCCTGAAGGGAAATGCCACCAGCCTGCGCAGGTTTTTCCCAATCTCGTAAGGCTTCCGTTGTCCGCTCCAGCTTCGCGAGGTCATTCGTTACTTCCTGCAAGTACGTTTCGACGGTGAGGGAGGCTCGCTCCATGTTCGCCCGTTCCCCTGCGGGACTCTTGGCGATTGCCTCCCGCAGACTTTTTTGCACGTCTTGTACGTCCTCTTTCGTGCTTGCTATCTCCTTCAGCACATCCTCCGGATTTTTCACATCGCGCATCGACTCTTCGGTCTGCTCCCGCGCCGCCTCGGCGGCGTTGCGCAGGTCTTCGTCGGGCACATCCGTTCTTTCCTCAACAACATCGGCTTCCTCGGTAATCGTCCCCTGTTCGCCGACCGCATCGCGGAAGCGGACGATGTTGTTTTCATATTCAATGTTGACGCCTCGCCTGACATCGCCAACGATCTTTCGCAGAAACGTATCTTTCTGAACAATCGGTCGCAGAATACCGACGATGTCCCTGCCCGCCATGTGATCTTCATCGTAGGGCTGACGGTCGCCGGCGATGTACACGGCGAGCATCGTGCGGGCGAATGCAATTTCACTTCCCCTATCGCCGGAGAGTTCCTGTACTTTTTCCTTGAGCAGCTCCCACTCTCCCGCTTCGCGAATGCGACCTCGCACCTTCAGCATGACATCGCTGTCCTCTCTCTCTTCGCGCTTGGCATAAAACTCCGCGAGCTCGAGAGTCATTGTCCGTTTTCTCGTTGCCTCATCCTGAAAGGAGGGATGAGCGGGGTTGAAGTAGATGACGCCTTCATGAGAGAAAGACGCAGGGAGCGTTTGATTCTCCTGAAGCCTGCCGTACCTCTTTTCGTAGGCGACTTTGAAGTCTTCGCCCGCATTGAAGAAAACGATGGGATCGCGTCTCTCAGCTTCTTTTCCGCGGGCTTGGTTAACGGCTTTTTCCGTTCCTCTGCGCATGGCATCCGTAATCCTCCTGATCCGTTCCTCATTGCGAGGCGGCTGTTCCGGCCCCTCGTTTCCCTCATCGGGAGTCTCCGGTCCTTCGGGCGGCAGATTGCCGCCTCCCGTGCTGAACGCCAGAAGACGCTCCTCCCGTTCAGGGGAGTTGCTCTCTGCGAAGCGCCAGCGGGGATTCCAGCGCAGCATCTATAGTTTACAGAAACGGATAATCATGTCAAAGAATCTCTCTGTTTTTTCAGCATCATGCGGCAGGTACCTGCTCAGGATGTCGCGCAGCAGGAACGGATCGATGTCGCCGGTCAGCACGCGGAACTCTCCGTTGCGCTTCTTCTTGGGCGCCAGATGGAGCATGGCTACGTCTTTGCTCGCGAGAATCCAGAAGCTGTCCCACTGTTCCCATGGCGAGAGCACGCCGTCCACGATCAGTCCTTCCTCCGTGATGCCGATGCGCAGCGTCCGGTGTTTTTGGTTGCGCACGAGCACGTACGCCCCCGCCGCGAGGACGGCGACGACCGCTGCCGTCCATGCACCGACGGCCAGGCTGTAGGCGACGAACGTGAGCGTGAGAATGCCCGCGATCAGGTACCACCGCGGCGAGCGCTCGTGGTCGATCTGCGAGGGGGCTTCCCAGGCGAGGAGGAGAGTGGGTGTGTGTGTTTCCAAAATCCTTTTATTATAGACAAAAAACGGCATTTTCTCCATGCGCAGGAGTTGCTTTTTCCTTAAAATAGTTTCTTGTCACTCATCCTTGTGCGATGACGAGCGCACTCACGCGGCGGCATCCCGCGTGGCGCAGGGCTTTCGCGCAGGCATTGAGCGTCGCACCGGTCGTCACGAGATCGTCGATCAACACGACGTGCGACGGCAGATTTCCGGGTTTCCGGCAGCGGAACATGGAACTGCGGATCGCGCGCAGCCGATCCGCTCTCTTCTTCCTGCGCGCCTGGTGTCCCGTCGGACGCGTGCGGACGAGCAGATCCCGCTCCTCCCATCCCGTGTTGGATGCGAGTGCGCTGGCAAGCAGTGCCGACTGATTGAACCCGCGCTGGAACAGTCGTGACCAGTGGAGCGGTACGGGGCAGAGGACGGGTGCCGGTTCGTTGTGCGTGAGGAGGGGAACCGCCCGGAACATCAGGCGTGCCATGTCCTCGGCGAGGGCGGTGACGCGCCGGTACTTCAGCATCCAGATCGCCGTCCGGAGCAGAGGTTCCGTACGATAGCTCCCTGCTGTGACCAATTCGTCAAGCGCGTCGATACCGCGTGCGCGCAGTTCCTTCGCATCCGTTTTTCGCGGAACCGGCGACAGCGCGCGGCGCTCTTCCTCGGTGATGAACGCGCCTTCTGCTCCGGCAAGAGAGCGCTTCGGGAAGAGGAAATCGAGCAGCATCATCCTGTGATGATACAGGGACGTATCGTGCGTGTGCGCTCTTCTACGCCGGTTCGTCAAATCGCGGCGGATCGAAAACTTTCGCCAAGATCAAGATTGCGTGGGCGTTTTTCCTATGTATAGAATGCGCACCGTTATTTCTTTCCCCTCTTTCTATGAGCTACGTTGTTACTGCTCGTGTCAAAGAGACCCTCGCCAAGAAGGGTTTCCGCTGCGGCGGCGATTTCGTCGACGCGCTCGACAAGGCTGTCGAGAAGCTTGTGAACGATGCTTGCGGCCGCTGCAAGGCCAACAAGCGCCAGACCGTCTACGGTTGCGACTGCTAAGTCGGATCTGACTGTCGTGGAAAGGGGAGTCCCGCGCGGGATTCCTTTTTTCATGTATGATGACGCCGCGTGACGGAACTCCTCCTCCTGATTCTCGGATTCGTGGCAGCGTCGGGCTTCTTCGCGCTGATCGACGCCGCGATTCTGAACGTAACGCCCGCCGAGGCCGAAGTGCTCGTCGCCGAGAAGCGCCGCGGAGCGCGTGAACTCAAGCGCCTGCTGCGCTCGATGACACGGGCGATCATCGTCATCGTGATCTTCACGAACGTCACGAACGTCCTCGGTCCGATCCTCGCCGGCAGGAAGGCGGTGGAACTCTTCGGCAGCGACTCGATCGGCGTCATCACCGCCGTCCTCACCTTCCTCACCATCATCTTCTCGGAGATTATTCCGAAGTCGCTCGGCGCGCACTACGCCCCGCTCATCAGCAGGATCGTGGCACCGTTTCTGCTGGCGGCGATCGTCGTGCTCTTTCCGCTCGTGGTGCTGCTCGAACGATTCGTGCGTCTCTTCAAGTCCGGAAAGAGAAAGGTCGGCACCGAAGAGCAGATCCGCGCGCTCGCGAATATCGGCGGCGGCGCGGGGCACATCGACGCCGACGAACGGGAACTGATTCATCGTGCATTCGTTCTGAATGACCGCAGGGCGAAGGACATCATGACGCCCGTCGCTTCCATGGTGACGGTTGATGCCGCGACAACGGTTCGGAAAGCCGTGCGTGTCATCTTCACGCATCACTACTCGCGTTATCCGCTGCGTGATGCTTCCGGCGGCGTGCGAGGGTACGTGCTCAGCAGAGACGTGCTGGAAGCGTTTGCCGACGGCGATGAGCATCGTGCCGTTTCCTCTCTCGCAAGATCGCTTCCCTCGGTCGAGGGATCGCTGCCATGTGATGAACTCCTGAACGTGCTGCGCAAGACCGCTGCCCAGCTCGTGCTCGTGACGGAGGAGGGGAAGACGGTCGGGCTCGTCACGCTGGAAGATGTGCTGGAGGAGCTTGTCGGCGAAATCGAGGACGAAGGGGACAGGGAGAATTGACCGCACGCGTGTTTCTCCCTACTCTTTCCAGGCTTTTTGAGCTTTCACAATCGGGCAATTAGCTCCCTCCTTCGCTCCTTTGGAGCTACGGAGGGCAAGCAGCTTCCAGCTTCGCATCATTGTTCTCCTGGAGGCATGCGTTCGTCATTCACAACACCGGGCAATTAGCTCAGCTGGTTAGAGCGCCACATTGACATTGTGGAGGTCACAAGTTCGAATCTTGTATTGCCCACCATTCGACTCCGCTCACTTCGTTCGCTTTGCTCATGGTACACCCACAGGCTTGCTTCCTCGTGTATTGAGCGGAGTTGGATGACAGTGAGTGAGGCCGCAGCCGAGTCGAACTGCCCTGTTCACTCTACGTTTTCTTCGTTCGCGTACGCAGCACGTACCGTTGCGAGGGGCTCATCGGTTTGTCCGTTCGATGGACGCACCCCATCCAGCAGCATGGGCGGCGCTTTCCTTTCAGCAGATCTTCCTTGAGTCTCGCGAGGTGCTCTCTGCGTGTCTCCTGCTTCTTCACCGAGATCACCCAGCAGATCCACTCGTTGCGTGCGAGCGGCGTCAGGCTGTTCCATGTCGTGCGCAGTTCGGTACTGGATGCCAATGTTCGTCGTACATCGGCCGGCACCTCGTGCGCCACTCCGCCGGAGATGGAGGGGTTCTTACCGCCTTTTTCCATTGTCCGGACATGATACCGCAGGATCATGACGGGTGAAACATCTGCTTCTCTCATGATTGTGTGCTTCCCTGCCTCGGCAGAGGATAGCTGTGCCAGAGAACCATCACATTCATCCATCAGCCACCAGCTTTCCCTGCGATGCAACAGAAAACGATGTGGAAAACTTTTACGTTTTCCACAGTTGGGATAGTGTCGGTTTCCTCCACCCGCATCCATGCTGACGATCCTCCTCTCCGCCGTCGCCTTCGTCCTGCTCCTGACGCTGCTCATCCTCATCCACGAGCTCGGGCACTTCTCGCTGGCGCGTTTCTTCGGCGTAGAAGTCGAGGAATTCGGCTTCGGACTGCCGCCGCGGGCAAAGACGCTCTTCAAGCAGGCCGGCACGATCTTCACCCTGAACTGGATTCCCTTCGGGGGTTTCGTGCGACTGAAAGGCGAGAACGCGCTCGACGAAGCGGACCGGCGCGAAGAGGGGAGTTTCGGCCGCGCGGGATTCCTCGCGAAAGTATCGATCCTGCTCGGCGGGGTCGCGATGAACTTCGCGCTCGCGCTCGTCCTCCTGACGGTCGGCTTCAGCTTCGGCCGCTGGATTCCCAGTTGGTACGCCTCCCTGGAGGAACTGGACAGCGCCCGTGCACGCGGGGAAATTTCCGCGACGCTCTCCGTGCTCATTACCGACGTGCTTCCGGGCGGAGGCGCGGCGGAGGCAGGAATCGGAAACGATACGCTCCTCATCGCCATCGACGGGACACCCGTCGCCGATCCCGCGGACGTCTCGCCGTTGCAGGAAGGCAAGCGAAGCGTGACGTACACGCTGCGCGCTCCGACCGCTGACGAGCCGTTTGACGTCCCCGTCGCTCTCGACGGCGGCAAGTCCGGCGTCGAGATCCAACTGGTAGCGACAGACCTCTCCGCGCCGACCCGCCCGCTGCTGACGGGTTTCTCTTTCGCGCTCAGGGAGTCGTCGTTCATGGCGAAGCAGACCGTGCTCGGCATCGGCGAGCTCTTCCGCTCCATCTTCACCCGCGCACGGGTGCCCGAGGGCATTTCGGGCATCGTCGGCATCGCCGTCCTCACGCACGGTTCCGTGCAGGAGGGATTCATGACGTACCTGCGCCTGGTGGCGCTCTTAAGCCTGAGCCTCGCGATCCTCAACGTGCTGCCGCTTCCGGCGCTCGACGGCGGACGCCTGCTCTTCGTGCTCATCGAGGGCGTGATCCGGCGGCCGCTCAACCGCAGACTCGAGCTTATGACGAACGCGGCCGGCTTCGCGTTCCTCATGGGCCTCATCATCGTCATCACGGTCAACGACATCTGGCATCTCTTCTGATTTTCCCCCTCCATGAAAACGGCGATCAAAACGGCGGCCGACCCCGATCTGTGGCTCAAGGTCCTGAAGGCCCTGGAGCCCGGCATGCAACGCGGGCAGTTCATCACCTGGTTCCGCGATACGACGATTCTGGGTCGGGAAGAGAAGACGGTGATCGTGGGATTGCCGCTTCCCATGTACCTGAACTGGCACCTTGAGCACTACCAGGTGCGGACGCTGCAGGCGTTGCAGGAGTGCGATGCCACGATCGAGAAGATCATCTACCGCGTGGACGGTTCTTTGAAAGACGATCGGGAGAGAACGGTGCCGCTCCTCGATCACTTTCCGGAACCCAAGCGCAGGAAGTTGCCGAAGAAGAACGAGGTCAAACTGGCGGAAGGCCTCACGAGCAAGCTGATCAGTCCGCGGTACACGCTGGAGAATTTCGTTATCGGACCGGGCAATCGCCTCGCCCACGCGGCATGCTGCGCGGTAAGCAAGGACCCCGGCGGCAAGTACAATCCGCTCTTCCTCTACGGCGGCGTCGGGCTCGGCAAGACGCATCTGCTGCAGGCGACGGGCAATGCCGTCCTGCGAGCTTCGCCCCACGCCACCGTCGTCTACACCACGAGCGAAGATTTCACGAACCAGGTCATCGAAGCCATCGCCATGCGCAAGACGGAGCAGCTGCGCAGGCGGTACCGGCAGGCGGACGTGCTGATCATCGACGACGTGCAGTTCCTCGCGAACAAGGACCGCACGCAGGAGGAATTCTTCCATACGTTCAACACTCTCTACGAGGAGCGCAAGCAGATCGTCATCAGTTCCGACAGGCCGCCGGAGGAACTCTCCGGACTGGAGGCGCGCATCGTCTCGCGTTTCGAGCGCGGTATGATCGCCGACGTCTCGTCGCCCGACTACGAGACGCGCTTCGCGATCCTCTCGGAGAAAGCCAAGGAGTACGAGCTCTTCCTCGATGAAAAAGTGCTGCAGTTCATCGCCGAACACGCCACGAAGAACGTGCGCGAGCTCGAAGGCATTCTCATGCAGGCAGTCGCACAGTACGAGCTGGAGCATCGCATGCCGACCGTGAAGAGCATCGCCGACATCATGCGCAAGCTGCATAAAGACGCACAGCAGGAGCGGGAGCCCGGTGCCGCCGTCCGCAATGCGGTCGCGCGCGCGGTGTCGCTGCAGGACGTGCTGGAGGCGGTGAGTTCCTACTACTCCGTGTCGCAGCAGGACATGGTGGGACAGTCGCGCGTCCGCGAG
The DNA here is from genome assembly GCA_964460475.1 of uncultured Candidatus Peribacteria bacterium. Classification (GTDB taxonomy): domain Bacteria; phylum Patescibacteriota; class Gracilibacteria; order Peribacterales; family Peribacteraceae; genus CAYWPP01. Next base: position 112,235 of record CAYWPP010000002.1, on the reverse strand, counting down.
ATTCTCGTGCCGCGTCAGATCGTGATGTACATGGCGAAGCGCTACGTGAGGATGAGCTACGTGCGCATCGGCGAGGCGTTCGGCAACCGCGACCACACCACCGTCATGCATGCGGTGGAGAAAATCGAGAAGAAGATCCGCGACGACAAGCAGCTCCTCCGCGAGATCCGGACGCTCGAACGGGAGATCGGGGTCACGGTCTAGAGACACGGCGGCCCTTTCCTGTATGCTCGCGCCGATGCCCGCGTCTTCCGCCTCACTGCCGGACATGCGCCACTCGCTCGCGCACGTGCTCGCGCAGGCGGTATTGAAGCTGTGGCCGGAGACGAAGCTCACCATCGGTCCGCCGATCGAGACGGGGTGCTACTACGATTTCCAGTTCGCCGAGCCCGTGTCCGATCAGCAGTTCGGCAAAATCGAAAAGGAGATGAAACGCATCCTGAAGGAGAAGCAGACGTTCGAAGTCCGGACGCTCTCCGTCGACGACGCGATCGCCTACTGGACGGAGCGCAAGCAGCCGTTCAAGGTCGAGCTCGTGCAGGATCTGAAGAAGGAAGGAGTGAAGGAAGTCACCCACTACGCGAACGTGAACGGAAAGGGGGAGGAGCGCTTCACCGATCTCTGCAAGGGAGGGCACGTCACGCACCTCGGGGAGATTCCCGCGGACGGTTTCAAGCTCATGAGTCTGGCCGGCGCGTACTGGCGGGGAGACGAAACACGCGAACAGCTGACGCGGATCTACGTCGCGGCATTCCCTTCGAAGGAGGAACTCGATGCGCATCTCGCAATGCTCGCGGAGGCGAAGAAGCGCGATCATCGGCTCCTCGGAAAGGAGCTTGATCTGTTCGTGTTCAGCGAGATGGTCGGTCCGGGATTACCGCTCTGGACGCCGCGCGGCACGCTGCTCCGCGACACGCTCGATGCGTTCGTCTGGGAGTTGCGGCGCGCGAAGGGATACCAGCGCGTCACGATTCCGCACATCACGAAGAAGGAACTCTATGAGACGAGCGGACACTGGCAGAAATTCTCCGACGAACTCTTCCGCATCACGACCAGGGAAGGTCATGAGTTCGCGATGAAACCGATGAACTGCCCGCACCACACGCAGATCTACGCGCACCTTCCGCGCAGCTACCGCGACCTCCCCCATCGCTACGCCGAAACGACGACCTGCTACCGCGACGAGCAGACGGGTGAACTGCACGGGCTGTCGCGCGTGCGCGCCTTCACGCAGGATGACGCGCACGTCTTCTGCAGGGAAATGCAGGTGAAGGAGGAATTCCTGCACATCTGGGACATCATCGACACCTTCTACGGAACGGTGGGATTCGGTACGCTTGAGGTGCGCCTGTCCCTGCATGATCCGGACGAGTTCCAGAAGTATCTTGGCACGCCGGAACTCTGGCAGCGGGCCGAGGAGGGGATTCGGGACATTGCGAAACAGCGGGGAGCCGCGTACGTCGAACAGAAGGGGGAAGCGGCCTTCTACGGACCCAAGGTCGACTTCGTCGCCCGGGATTCGCTCGGACGCGAATGGCAGGTCGCCACGATCCAGCTCGACATCAATCTTCCCGAACGGTTCGATCTGTCGTGCATCAACGAGAAGGGCGAGAAGGAACGCATCGTCATGATTCACGCCGCGATCATGGGGTCCATTGAGCGCTTCCTCTCCATCTACATCGAACATACCGCCGGACTCTTCCCGCCGTGGCTCGCACCCGTGCAGGTCGGCGTGCTTCCCGTCGCGGAGCCGCATGAGGCGTACGCGCGTGAGATAGAGCAGGAGCTCAGCACCCGCGGGTTGCGCTACGCCCACTACGATTCCACGGAGTCTCTCGGCAAGCGCATCAGGGAAGGGGAGAAGCGGAAGATTCCGTACCTCCTCGTGCTCGGGGACAAGGAAGTGGAAACGACGCAGGTTGCCGTGCGAAACGTCGCCACGAAACAGCAGACGACCGTGTCGCGCGACGCCTTCCTCCAAAGCCTGACAGACGACGTTGCCGGCAGAAAGCAGACGGCATCCATGGGATAGAGACGCCGTGCACGTCGCTACTTCGGTTCTTTCGCATGTCTCCGCTATCGTTCCGGTCTCTGGTACACTTTCTCCATGTTCGAAGCCGTCGCTCTCGGCCCCGTCATCATCTGGGTTCGTCTGGTGTTCCTGCTCCTCGGCGCATGGCTGGCGGCGGAATTTTTCTTCCGTCTCGCGCTGTCCGCGAACCTGAGTCTGCAGCACATGCGCGATCATGCGTGGCGGTACCTGGGGGCGTTTCTGGCGGGCGGGCGCATCATTGCCGTGGTCTCCGCGTACAACGTGTACCAGCGCGATCCGCTGCGTTTCTTCATCGTCTGGGACGGAGGATTCAGTTTTCTCGGCGGCGCAATCGGCGTGGGGGCCGTGCTGTTCTGGGTCACGCGCGAGCATCGCACGACGTTCCTGCAATGGCTGGACGTCCTGCTCCCCGCGACGATGTTCGGACTCGGTTTTGACTGGCTCGGGAAATTCGCGGCCGCGCAGTCATACGGCAAGCCGACGGACTTCTTCCTCGGCATGGTGTTCGACACGCTGAACGTGCGGTACGCGGTGCCCATCCACCCCGTGCAGATGTACTATGCGGCGTTCTTCTTCGTGCTCACGTTCCTCCTGCTCCTGATCCGCAAGCATTCGCGTCGCGCGGGAGCCGAGACGCTGTTCGGTATCGTCCTTGCGTCGATAGGGGTGTTCCTCATGGAATTCCTCCGGGGAGACTTCGGGATTCCGGTCTTCGCGAATATTACGGACTTCGTGTTTCTCGGCTGCCTCTTCACGAGTCTCGGCATCCTCGCCGCGCTGGAACTTCGCATGACGCAACGGGAGAATACGATCTACGGCGTGACGGTCGCGGTGCTGACGCTCACGTACATCGTCGTCCGCGAGCGTATTTCCTTCGGTGCCGTGCAGCTTCGCTTCAGTCAGGTTCTCTCCGTGCTTGCGCTTCTCGCGACGGTCGTTTACGTTGTCGTCCATCGCAGGAAGTATCCCCACCTCTGACGCCTTCCCCCCGTCCGCGTGACCGACACCGCCTCCCTGTTCGAACCTCTCCTCTCGTTTTTTACCGATGATCCCACCCTGCGCATTGCGCAGACTCTCCTTCTCGGAAGCGCCGCGCTTCTGATCTTCTTCGTGTTCTTCACGCTGCGCGACATCCTGCTGCGCACGCACTCGCTCCTCTACCAGATCGCGTGCATTCTTCTCGTTGCGGCCGTCCCCGTCTTCGGATTCCTGGTGTACCTCCTCATCCGTCCCGCGCGGACCGTGAAGGAGCGGGAGACGGAGAAAATGCTTTTGACGCTTACGGGAAAGCATCCCGAGAAGAGCGAGCCGAAGAAAAAAGAAGAGAAGCAACAAGACGCACCTGCCGCTTAGTTGCTCAAGCGCACTCGTCGTTCCCGACGCCTATGATATCCGCCGACGAGGACCGTGGAGCGTTTTTGATTGAGAAATGACTCGCGTCATGCTACAATAATCGGTCATACTCACACACAATATGAGCTTCCGGATCCTCCCCGCCGGTCTCGTGACGACCGTGTTCGCCCTCACGTCCCTCGCGTGGATGGGCATCGGCGTACGCGGCACCGATCCGCTTGTCCATGCGCGCATCAGGGAACCCGCATCCGGTACCGAATTTCTGCGTGCGGCCGCACCGCCCGTTTCCGCCCCCTCGGAGGAACGTGCGACGGCGTCGTTCCGCCCCTCGGATCCTTCGTCCGCCCGCGGCGTCTACCTGACTCCCTCGAACGCGGGGAGCGCGTCGCATCGCGCCGAGGTGTTCCGGCGCCTCAAGCTTGCAGGAGGAAACGCCGTCGTGTTCGACGTAAAGGGGTCGCGGGTATTCTTCGACATGGCGCCCGAAGACGGTCCTCTCTCCCACGAACTGAAACTCGTGATGCCGCTCGTGAACCTTGCCGAAGTGATCGAAGAGGCACGTGCGCAGGGTATCTATACCATCGCGCGTTTCGTCGCGCTCAAAGATCAGGGGCTGGGCTCTCGTCGTACCGACGCACAGATCAGGCATCCGAAGACGAACGTGAGCGTGGGTACCACGTGGGTCGACGGATCATCTCAAATCGTGCTCGACTACAACCGCGAGTCGATCAAGGCTCTTGCACTCGCTGGTGTCGATGAAATCAACATCGACTACATTCGCTACCCGACGGAGTACGCGCAGTCGCAGATCGGTTTGACGGGGGAAGAGAAGTCCGCGCGTATCGAGCAGTTCCTGCGCATGGCACGCGAAACGATCGATGCCTACCGTCCCGAAACCAAGCTGGGCATCAGCACGTACGCGATTCTCGGCTGGAACTTTCCGGTGAATTTCGAGAGCGTCGGTCAGCACATTCCGCGCTTCGCGGAGATCGTCGACATCGTGTCGCCCATGGCCTACCCGTCCACGTTCGCGCAGGGCGCCTACTACAATCCCGCGACGAACCCCGGCAGCCGTGCGTACTATCTGGTGTGGAAGACGCTCGAAGGCTACAAGGAACTCGTCGGCGAGGAGAACGCGCGGAAAATCCGTCCCTGGATTCAGGGGTACTACATGACGGGCAAGGATCTGCGCGATCAGATTCGCGCCGTGCACGATGCCGGACTCTGCGGATTCAGCGTGTGGAGTGCCGGTAACTACTACGACGCGCTCTATCCGGTGCTTGACGACGAAGACGATTCCCGGCCGGAGGATTGCGAAGCAAACGCGCCGGACTGGTTTTGACGTGACGAGACCACGGACCCCGGGAGCGCAGGGTCTTTGACGGCGACCGCGGTCTTCCCTAAGATTCGCGCATGTCTTTCTGGTCCTACTGGTTCTGGCCGAATCCCGGCAACCTCCACTACGGTGACATGACCGCGCTCATCCAGCTCGGCGTTTCTGCCGGTCTCGTCCTGCTCTCGTTCCTCCTCAGTTTCTGGAGGCGGCGCCTGAAGAATCCCGTGACGAAGAAATTGTCGCGCAGCTGGGCGACGGCTTCCTTCTGGTTCGGCATTGCCGGCGTCCTCTTCGTCGTGAGCAGAGTGGAGGGGATTCTCTTCCTTGCCATGCGTGCGATGTGGCCCGTGTGGGCGTTACTCCTGCTCGCGTACCTTGGAGTGCAGATCCTCACCTTCCGCAGGCGCCACTACACGGTCGTCACGGAACAGCGCGCCGCCGACCCGCGGGAAAAGTATCTGCCAGGCAAGAAGCGCAAATAAAAAGTTGCGACCCCGCTGCCGCGAAGGGTAGAGTTTCCGCGGTTGTCGCTTTTCGCGATACGTCGTCCATGTTCCCTTCACGTCATGCCGTCCATCGCATTCTCGGATTTCACATGGCACGACTACACGTCTCCGCAGTACGACGATCTCGTCGCGCTACAGAAGAAGTATAATTTCCACGAGCTCGACATCGAGGACTGCTTGAGCGAGCACGAGCGCCCGAAGATCGACGAGTATGAGGAGTACCTGTTCCTCGTGTTCCACATTCCCTACACCGACGAGAAAACCGGCAGGACCCTCAAGGAGGAAGTGAACATCTTCCTCGGGCACAAATTCCTCGTGACGATTCACGACGGCAACGTCGCGCCGCTCATCAACTTGTGGGGCGAACTGAAGAAATCCGACGAGAAACGCGGAGAACTCTCGCAGCACGGCACGGGGTTCTTCCTCTACAAGCTGATGAACGAACTCTTCGATTTCGGCTTTCCGCAGATCGAGGCGATCTTCCGGGAGTTACGCCGTATCGAGGGAAGACTCTTCGAAGCGGAAGACGAGGGGAAGCTTCTCAAGCTCGTCATGCTCTTGAAGCGCAACATCATCACCATGCGCAGCATCATCCTCCCGCAACGTACGGTGGTCGCGGCACTGGAACATAAGAACAAGAAGTTCGTGCCGGCCGCTCTGGAGATCTACTTCGACGACATTCTCGATGCGATTGAACGACAGTGGTCGCTTCTGGAAACGGCGAAGGAAATCGGCGAGGCGTTGCAGGACACGCACGAGTCGTGGATCGGTCACCGCACGAACGCCATCATCCGCGTGCTCACCATCTTCTCGGTGACGATGATGCCGCTCACGTTCATCACGGGTCTCTACGGCATGAACGTGTCTCTTCCCTTTGCCGAGAATCCGTTTACCTTCCTCGGCATTCTTGCCGGCATGATGCTGCTTGCGGCGGCGTTCATCGCGTACTTTGCGTGGAAGAAGTGGCTGTAAGAAGGGGAGTTCCTTAGACGCGCCACTTTCGGCCGTTTGTGTCGCAATGAAAGAATGTGGCGTTTTCTTGACACAGGGGCGTTCCTGAGGGACCATGGCTCCCTTTCTATGCCTCTCAAGCACCACACAGAGACGTGGCTCATCGTGCTTCTTGCATGCGTGATGGCGGTGACGGGCGTGCTGCTCGCGTGGATTCCTCCCTTTCCGGAGGGTGCACTGGCATGGGTTCTGCTCCTCGTAGCCACGTCCGCGTATCCGCTCCTCCTCGCTCCTTTTCTCAAGCGCAACAGGGCGGAGTACGAGTTCCGACGTCTGCACCTGTTTCCGCTCGGCATGACGCTCCTCTGGGGCATCGCGCGCGGTCTCGCGTACGTCCTGAGCGGATGGGACGCGGCAGCCGCGTTTCTGACGATCTTCTGGTCGGCGCCGCTCGTGCTCCTCGGTATCGCCCTGCTCGCGTGGTTCTCCGTCGCCGTCGTGCGCCGTTCCGGCGTCAGGCTCTCCTTCCTCTCCGCGATTGCTGGTGCATTCCTTACGCTGGCGATCTTCGCGTACCTTCTGGACTGGAACGCCGCCATCGGCGAACGCCTGTTTGCGGACACGTTCCTCACGCGCAATCCGCTGACGGCGCTCTTCCCCTCGGACCTCACCTCCGAGAGCGGCAGCATCATCGGCAGGCACGATTCCTCTTCCTCGACATCTCTTTCCTCGGTCGGCTCCTCTTCGTCGGGAAGCTTCGGAGAAGACGTGGATACCCCGCCAAAGCTCGTTAAATCCGGCGGTGAGGTCGCTCTGCTCGCCATTCTCTTTCTCGGACTCTACTGCGGGGCTCTTCATAGAAGAGTCTCTGTGAGAGCGTAGCGTTCTGCGCTACACTTTGGGTATATGCGACAGATCCTCTTCCTGATTTTCTTCGTCGTCCTGGTCCTCGGTGGACTCGTGACGACCGTACTGGAGAAGCTTGGTGTGCGAAGGGCGATCGAGGTGCAGGAAACCGTCGTCGTCCCCCCGGCACGCGCGCCGCAGGAGTACGTTCCTCCCGATGAGCCGTTGCCCGAAGCAACCGCGGCAGCCTCCTCCGAGGCGATTGCGGATACGGAGTTTGTCGACGACACACCAGAACGGACAGCTGACGATGCCATCAACTGGCGCGTGCCGTTCACTTCTCAGGCGCCGCGCGGCGAATGGGTTGAACCGTATAAAGAAGCCTGCGAGGAAGCCAGCGCCCTCATGGCCGTACGCTTCTTCCTGGGAGGGGATTTCGCATCCGTCGACGAAGCCGACGAGCTGATCGTCCGGTACACGACCGCGAATGAACAGACCCTCGGATATGCCGTCGATCAGACCGTCGCGCAGGTCGAAGAACTCATCAACCTGCTGGAACCGGAACTGGGAACGGAGATCGTGGAGAACCCGACGCGGGAAGACCTGATGGAACTCCTGCGCTCACGGGCGATCATCATCGTGCCTGCGGCGGGACGGATGCTCGGGAATCCCTACTTTCAGCGCCCCGGTCCGTACTACCACATGCTGGTGCTGCGCGGATTCACCGCCGACGGATACGCGATTACGAACGATCCGGGCACCCGGAACGGCGAGGAATTCGTCTACACGTGGGACACGCTGCTCTCCGCGATGCACGACTGGAATCCCGGCGGCGATATCGAGGACGGCGCAAAGCGCGTACTCGTCGTCCGGCAGGACTGAGTGACGATCTCCGACTCTCTCATCGCGTCTGTTTCAGCGTGCGCGCGGCGCGTGTATAGTGCGCTCGCATGGCGTCCATCTCCTCCCTTCACGCGCGGCAGATTCTCGATTCGCGCGGGAACCCGACCGTGGAAGTCGATTGTCTGCTCGATGATGGTTCTTTCGGCAGAGCGGCGGTGCCGTCCGGTGCATCCACGGGATCACATGAAGCGCTGGAGCTGCGCGACGGAGGCAAGGAGTACGGCGGCAAGGGAGTACGGAAGGCGGTCGAGAACGTGAACGGTCCGATTCTCTCCGCGCTCAGCGGCAAGAACGTCTCCGATCAGCGCACGATCGACCAGGTGATGATCGATCTCGACGGCACCGGGAAGAAAGCGTCGCTCGGGGCGAACGCCATCCTCGGCGTGTCCATGGCCGTCGCGCGCGCCCGCGCATGTGCCGAAGGAAAGCCGCTCTGGCAGTCGCTTGCCGTACAGTTCGGCGTCGAGGACGCATCGCTGCTTCCGACGCCGATGATGAACGTCATCAACGGAGGCGCGCATGCGGACAGCGGTCTGAGTTTTCAGGAATGCATGATCGTACCGGGCGGCTTCAGTTCCTTCGGGGAAGCGCTGCGTGCCGGCACGGAAGTGTTCCACGCTCTCAAGAAGATCCTTGCGGACGCGGGGCACGTGACTGCGGTCGGGGACGAGGGAGGATTCGCGCCGCACGTCCGGAATGTCGCCGACGCATTCGACTTCATGATGAAGGCCGTTCAGCTTGCGGGACACGAGGGCAAGATTACCCTGGCGATCGATGCCGCGGCGTCCGAGTTTTACGCGGACGGCACATACACGCTCGATGGCAACGCGATGTCGTCGGCGGAACTCGTGGAGTACTATGCGAACCTCCCGAAGAAGTATCCGCTCGTCAGCATCGAAGACAGTCACGCGGAAGACGACTGGGAAGGATTCTCTGCGATGCAGAAGAAGCTCGGCGAGACGATGCAGCTCGTCGGGGACGATCTCTTCGTTACCAATACGGAGCGCATCAAAGAGGGGATCGAGCGCAACGCCGCGAATGCCGTGCTCATCAAACTCAACCAGATCGGCACGGTGAGCGAAACCGCGGATGCGATTCGCTTGGCTCAGGAGAACGGATGGCGCGCCGTCGTGAGTCATCGGAGCGGCGAGACGGAAGATACGTTCATCGCGCACCTTGCGGTCGGTCTGCGCACGGGGCAGATCAAGACGGGATCACTCTCACGCACGGATCGCGTGTGCAAATATAACCAGCTCCTCAGGATCGAGGAGCAACTGGGAGACAAGGCCGTGTACGGTGCGTGAGCGCGTCACCCGCTCGCACGGATCGGAATTCCCTCTTTGCGGATTCTCCTTTACACTTGCGCGGCGTCGGGGCGTAGCTTAGTTGGTAAAGCGCAAGGCTGGGGGTCTTGAGACCGCAGGTTCGAGTCCTGTCGCCCCGACCATTCTGCTTCGTCTGCGGACGACGCGGAGATGGCCTTTGCGTTGTCTTTCCGTTGTATCCAACTGACTTCCTCTATTTCTCGGAGAAAGACGCGAGAATGTCGAGCTGCTCGCGAAAGGCCGCAACATGACGACCGTCGTTGGCGAAGGCGGGGGCATGCATCACCGCTTCGATTGCCTGCTTGCGGCAGTCGACCAGTGCGGGTACGGCTTCCGGAGCCTGCGTTTGCAGGGTATGCAGCTCGCTGAGGAGACGCCTGGACGCATCGTGCGATACGTCGTGGGGGAGTGAAGAAGTGTTGAGTGATTCCATGAACCGATGGTGCCGCCTCATCCGGGGATGTCAATATTTTTTTCGCAGGGGAAAAACATGGTGAGCGGGAGGGGACTCAGTGCTAGGATGCACGCCGTCGGGGCGTAGCTCAGTTGGTAGAGCGCGTGGTTCGGGACCACGAGGCCGCTGGTTCGAGTCCAGTCGCTCCGACCATCCGATTTCGTCTGCGGACTGCGTCGAGATGCTCTTTTTCGTCGAACTGCTCACATGGTGCGACGGATGCGGTATGACGACGCTTCTCTCTTGCGTCCCGCGCCGCGAAGTGCTTAGAATAGTGCCTTTTTGATGATATTTGACATAATTATAACTTGATATTCTTATATAATTATGAGATAATGATTCGAAACGCTCATGGCACTCAGCGCAGACGCAGTACAGGCCGCAAAAACCGCCATTCACGCCGCGGAGCGCATCCTTGTGATTCCGCACGCGAATGTGGATCCGGACGGGCTTAGCAGCGCGCTTGCCTGCCATGCAATGTTCACGGCGCTCGGGAAGGAGTGCACCGTCATCTGCCCGGAAACCCCGCCCGAGTCGCTCAAGTTCCTGCCGGGGTACGAATCGCTGTCGCAGGAAATTCTGGAGAGTCAGAACTTCATCATCACGCTCGACACGTCCGGCGGCATCGAGGTCGACAAGCTGCGCTACTCGGTTGAAGACCGGAAGGTGAACATCATCGTGGTGCCGAAGAAGGGCCGCCTGCGTCGCGAGCACGTGCAGGTACTGGAAGGGGAGTCGAGTTACGACCTGATCGTGGTCGTCGACACTGCCGAGTTGCCGCTCTTAGGTTCGCTCTACACCGATCACATTGATCTCTTCTCCTCGGTGCCGATCGTGAACATCGATCATCACGTCAGCAATACGCAGTTCGGACAGGTGCAACTCATCGACGCGACGTGCGCCAGCGCCACGCAGGTGCTGCACGCGCTCTTCACCTCGGATGAGAAGTGGCGGAGCTTCCTGACCGCCGATATGGCAACGCTCCTCCTCACAGGTCTCATTACGGACACGCGCAGCTTCCAGAATCCGAACACCACGCCGCGTTCACTGGAAGTGGCGGCCGAACTTCTGGATCTCGGCGCGCGTCAGCAGGAAATCGTCCAGCACATCTACAAGACGAAGCCGCTCTCCACGCTGAAGATTTGGGGACGCGCGCTCAACCGCATTCAGCTCGATCCTCAATCCCGCATCGTCTGGTCCGCGGTCAGCGCCGAAGACATGCGCGAGATGGGCGCGACGAGCAAGGAAACGAGCGGCATCCTCGACGAGCTGATCTCCACGATTCCGGATGCCGACGTGTACGTGCTCTTCACGGAACTGGAGACGGGCGGGCTGAAGGCGAGCGTACGCTCCTCCCCCGCGGTAGATGCCAGTCGCCTCGCCGGACGCACCTTCGGCGGCGGCGGACACCCGCGTGCCGCGGGCTTCTCGGTGAAGAAGTTCGCGAATTTTCAGATGCAGGTGATGGAGTGTATCCGCGCTCTGAAAGAGGGAATGGCCGAGCAGGTCCGTGAGGAGAATGCGCCGCTGCCGCCTCCTTCCGCTCGCCAGGCTCCTTCCGCTCCTCCCTCTGCTTCGCCGCGTGAGGAGTCGGCGCCACGGCCCGTAAAGGGAATCGATGTCGTGGAACTGCTGCACGCGGATAAGAAGGAGACGGAGTCAGGTCAATCCGGCAACGGTAAGAAGCAGAACGGCAACGGCAAACGGGGAAAGAACGGTCAGACTCCGAAGAACGGCGCGTGACCGTTTTGCGCGTGCACTCATCGTCGGGCGGTTGCCTTTGCACCGCATTCTGCTAGGATTTTCGCGCACACCGCCGCTTTTCCTTCACGTTTCGTGCGACTCGTACAAGTTGCGAAAATCTTGGGCATGACGGGACAGCAGCTCCGCAAGGAGCTGACTGACGTCAATTTCGGCGTGAAGCCGACCGATCGCGAAGTGCCCGATTCGCTCGCTGCGGGTATCGTGCGTTTCATCGCCAACAAGCACGGCTTGACCGTGGATCTGTCGCAACTGGAAGGGGGCGGCGAAGGAATGGCCGGAGGAGCGGATGTTCAGCCGGCAGCGCCTGCCGCCGCTTCCGAAGAAGAGACGGACGATGTTCCGGAGACGGAAGCACGGCAGGAGGATCGCGGTGCAGGAAAGAAACCCGATGCGAATCTGCAGGTGCTGCGTAAGCTCACGCTGGAAGGAGTGTCGAAAGAGGAGGTGGAGAAACAGCGGGCCGTTCTTCGCGAAGGCAAACCCCGTTCCGACCGAACGTCGCGACCGAGGCATCATGCGAAGCGCACTCCCCGTACCGATCAGCGCAAGGGAGGCCAGCAGCACCAGGAGCAGATCAAGAAGAAAGTGGGCACAGTGGAGCTTCCCGCGCACATTTCCGTGAAGGAGTTCGCCGAAAAGGCCGGCGTGCAGATTCCTAAGGTCATTCAGGTCCTCATGAAGAACGGGGTGCTCGCGACCATCAACCAGCAGATCGACTTCGATACCGCCGCGATCGTCGCACAAGAGCTCGGCGTGGAAGTGCTGCGCCGCGAATCGACGGTTTCCATGGAAGCGCTCTTAAAGCAGGATCTGCAGGCGCTCATTCAGGACGATCCCGAACACCTGCGTCCGCGCCCTCCGATCGTGACCGTGATGGGGCACGTCGATCACGGAAAAACCGCCATCCTCGATGCGATCCGTTCCACCGATGTCGTTGCCGGGGAAGCCGGGGGCATTACCCAGCACATCGGTGCGTCGCAAGTTGAACACGACGGCAAACCCGTCACGTTCATCGATACCCCCGGTCACGAAGCGTTCACCGCCATGCGCGCGCGTGGTGCGCAGCTTACCGACATCGCGATTCTCGTCGTGGCTGCGGACGAGGGCATCAAACCGACGACGCTCGAAGCCATCGACCACGCGAAGGACGCGGATGTTCCGCTCATCGTCGCCATCAATAAAATCGACAAGGAGAATGCGGACGTAGAACGCGTGAAGGGCGAGTTGGCCGCGAAAGGTTTGCAGCCGGAAGATTGGGGCGGTTCCGTGCCGATGGTGCCGTGTTCCGCCGTCACGAAGCAGGGCATCGGCGACCTGCTCGACAGCGTTCTCATCGTCTCGGAACTGAAGGAGCTCAAGGCCAACCCGGACCGATCCGCCGTCGCGACGGTGATCGAGAGTCACTTGGACAGTGCGCACGGTCCCGTTGCGACCATCATCGTCAACACCGGCACGCTTCGCGTCGGCGACGTCATCGCGTGCGGCACCGCGTTCGGCCGCGTGAAAGTGCTCATGGATGCGCAGAAGAGACGGCTGCAGGCGGTCGGTCCTTCCGGCCCCGCGCGGCTTGCGGGTCTCGACGGCGTGGCGCAGGTCGGCGACATCCTCCAGGTCTTCCGTTCCGAGAAGGAAGCCCGCGAGTTCACCGATGCGTACGCGGAGTCCAAGGCGCGCGAGAAGAAGCTCGGATTCGCGGATCTCGTGAGCCGACTGACGGAAGGAAAGTTGTCGCAACTCAAGATCGTGCTGAAGGCCGACGCGCAGGGATCGCTGGAATCCATCGAGGCGGCGCTGCAGAAACTCACGTCCGAACAGGTGCAGCCGAAGGTCATCCATGGGGCCGTCGGGGCGATTTCCGAGAGCGACGTGATGATGGCCGCCGCAAGCGGCGGCATCGTGTTCGGCTTCCACGTGAACGCGTCGTCCGCGGTGTACAAGACGGCGGAACGGGAAGGAGTCGAAATCAAAATCTACGACATCATCTACAAGCTGCTCGAGGATACGGAGCTCCTGCTGAAAGGCCTCATCGAACCCGTCGAAGAAGAGAAAGTGACGGGGCATCTGGAGGTGCGCGGCGTCTTCCTCACGAAGAAATCCGAGCAGATCATCGGCGGAAAGGTCACGGACGGCTACATCAAACGTTTCCCGTTCCGGCTGCTGCGCGGCGAAGAGGTCGTCGGCAAGGGGCGCATCACGTCACTCAAGCACGTGGAGCGAGACATCAAGGAAGCGAAGGAGGGGAGCGAGTGCGGCATGCGTGTGGAAACGGACACCGCGATCCAGACGGGCGACGTCCTCGAAACGTTCACGAAGGAATTCCGCAAGACGGAATCCGCGGCGTAACGGTTACTCTCGCGCCTTCAGGAACTCGATCGTTGTTTTTCCCCGTTCCCCGCTCCCGCGTCCGGCGAACGTATTCAGAATGGCGAAACGCTCCTCGTCGCTGTCCGCCGCCTGCAGTTTCTGGAAGAGCGGACTCTTCTCGTTTCCGGCGATGACCGCCGCCTGCGCCACGGAAACGCTCCTCTCCTTCTTGAGGACCGTCTTCAGTGCCTTGCGCTGTTCTTCCGTTCCTTCCTCCTCGATGCGGAATAATTCCTCTACGGCACGACTCCACGAACCGCCGCCGCTCGTCCGTGCGAGCAGATTCATCGTCGTCGGCGCTGTCAGGTACTCGACGTCTTTCATGAGTTTCTTGTCTTCGCCCGCAAGCAGGTCGGGGCGGTAGAGGAATGCCGCGATGCCGCCGTATGCGGCCGCCATCGTCGGATTCCTGGCGACGGCAGCCCACACGGCCATGCCCGTCGTGAAGAGGAGCCCGAAGAAGCGGGCGTACCTTTTCTCGATTGATGCCGGCGGATTCTTCTCGTACGAGGCTTTCTGCCGATGATATGCGACGGCCTCGGGATCGATATCGGCGATGCGCTGCAGCGCTTTCTCCGTGCGTTCCACGCTTTCCGTCTGCGCGTCTGAGGTGATGACCGGACTCCGCTTCATCTCCTCCAGCTTCGCGAGCGCTTCGGCGACGCCCTTGGCATCCATCCTTCCGTCGCGGAGAAACGCATCTTCCCCTCCGTCGATTCTGAGGGCGAGTGCTTTCAGAGCGTCGCCCGCGGCGGCCCGACCGGGCGACTCCGCGTCCGATCCGAATGTCGCGCCGATTTCACGCTGCAGGGTCGCGCCTGGTTTCCGGTCTTCGCCAATTCCCAGGTCATGCCGAAGCGCCTCCTCGATGATTTCGGTGCGAATCGCGACGCGCTGCTCGTAGAGCCGGTGCATCGTGGCGAAATTCTTCGCGATCTGCTCGCCGCTTCCCGCCATACCGGTGAGAAGCAGCGATCGGTCCATCAGGCTCTCCATCTCCGTGCGCAGGCGCAGTTCCTCCGCAGCCTTCGGATGGGTTTCGGGAATGCCGAGCGCATCAATGTGACGCGTAAATTCCTTCTCGTACTTTTCTTGCAGCGCATCGGGCGTGAGCTCGCGGAAGGGAAGTGCCTCTGGTGTAGGGGCGGTTGGCATGGCGTCAGGCGGAGCTGGCGGCGGTGGTGAATGCTTCTTCCACGCTCATGGTGTTACCCTCGCGCTCCATCATCTCACCGAGCTTCGTCGCCATCGTCGCGGTCTTCGTTTTGAGTTCGGGTGACGTCAGGCTGTTGTTCGCGGCGTTGAGCGCGTTAATCGCATCCTGGTAACCGGCGCGCGTGTTCAACTTCTGCGGATCAATGCCGAGTTCCCGGAACGTCGCCGTGATCTGCGTCTGGTCGCCGCTCATGAGCCTGCTCATATCCACGTTACGGCCGTTCACGGTGATGTTCGTCTGCGGATTCCCCGTGGAGGCGGTGATGTTCATGGTCGTGGGCGATGCCATCGCATTCAGGCTATTGAGCTCGCCGTCTCCGAGTTCCAGATCGCTCTGCATGGAACGCAGCGCACTTACGACATCCGCTTCTTCCGTGAGTGTCCTGGCATCCATGCCGCCCTTCCGCTCATTCGAGAGAAGGAAGCGGATCTTCTCCAGCGCCTTGTTTCGTTCCGCCAGGTTGGTGCCCGCGTTTGTGAGCTCCCGTACCGCGGCTTTGATCGCGTCCTTGTCGGTCCTCGCTTCCGGCTTCTGGAAGTACGTGCGTGCACGTTCGACTTCCGCCGGTCTGGCTCTGCCGCCGAGCGTGTTATTGAACGCGGTTCCGAGGCTTTCTCCCCTGAAGGCCATCCTGTCCATGATGTTTGATGCAGCAGCCACGCCTCCCACGACCTGGCCGGCGCGCATCATGCCTCCGCCCGGCGTCGGAATGGGAGTCATGAGCGGTACTTTCGCCGCCACCGATCCCACGCTGCGACCGAAGGATTCGATCTTCGAGACGACAGGCGCGATGTACTTGCTCTTCTTGAGGGCCGCGAACGCGCCCGTCCAGAGAATCATGACGGCGGCGATGCCCCAAAAGAGTTCCCACCATCCGTCGATGCCGCTCACCAGCGGAATGCCGAATTCGATGCCGGGCTGACTCGTCGGCTGGACTTGTACTCCCGCCATGATCATCACGAAACCGATGGAAATCGGCACGGCGACGAGGACGGGCAGGAACGCCGCGATGAGGAATTCCTTCCAGATGTAATCTTCCATCCCGAACACGTCCGTGCCCAATTTTCCCTTCACGGCGAAGCCGAGGAAGGCGAACGGCATGAAGGCGATGGTCGCCCACAGCACGATGACGCGGATGAGCAGGCCGATGGCGAGACCCACGAACGGAAACACCATCGCAATGCCGAAGAAGAGGGAGAAGAACAGATTCAGGAAGAAGCTCGTTTCGAACTTCGGCTGGGGTGCATCACCCACGTTGTCCGGCGGATTGAATTTCGCGACCTGCGAGAGGCCCGTGAGCCTTCCGTAGTTCACGGCAAGAGCGTTGACGATGGAGTAGGCGTCGCTTTCGGCGGAATCGTAGGACGACAGCCACCAGCAGACCGGCGCCTCGGTATCGTCGCGTCCGCGCAGACACTGGCAGTTGGAACCCGCACCGTTCTGCGCGACCTGCGCCATCTCCCTGCCCAGCGGTTCGCACGTGTTCACTTCGGCGGAGGACGGAAACACCTTCACCGCCGTCAGAATGACGCAGTCGGACTGGTCGAAGGTTTTGCACTCCGTGTTCGTCTGGCTCATGACCACGTTCGGAATACTGAAGACCGTCGCGGTCGTGACGTGGGCGATGTCGATGATGACGCGCGGGAAGAACCACGAGAAGTTCACCAGAATCACCGCCAGGATGAAATGCACGATATGTTCTTTGATTTTCTCGCTCTTTCCCGTCGTGATCGTGTAGAAGGCGACCCCGATGAGCATGACGGCGAAGAGGATGTTCATGATATCGCGCGACATCATCCACAGGTTTCGAAGCGCCCCTCCACTTGCGATGCCGGCACCCGAGAAGATATCCGGACGCAGGAAGTACTCCACCAGTTCCAGTGCGATGAATCCGAGGACGTTCACGAAGAGCAGGGCATGTGCGGCCTTCGTGAGAAGCGAGTTCATCGTGTCGTTCCAGGAGGGCGGCACGTTGTTCGTCGTCTGCGCGAGCGCGGAGGGAATCGAGAGCAGTTCACCCGGGGAGGTTGAGACAACGAATCCCGCAAGGAGAAGCGCAAGAGCCACGAACCAACGTCTGTGTGTATGCATTCCTCTTATGATAGCATTTTTCCTTGTTTTTCTCAATGGATTTCCGCTTCGTGAGCGGGGGATCGCGTGCTTCGAAAGATGTTTAGAACACAAAATTGAATCAAATGTGAGTAAAATTTGTGTTCAATAATAAACAATAATATAAATAAAACTCTAATATTTTGGCTTTATAAAGCTATTTATGTTGATCTATATTTGTGATCAAATAAGATGTTCAACTTTCTTGCTCTTCTGAGGGGGGAGTGAGTAACCTTTGTGTACATGGGACATGATGTGCTGAAAGCACTGTTTAGTTCGCAAACGCGCGTGAAGCTCCTCTCGGTCTTCCTGCTCCACCCCGAGGAAGAGTACTTCATCCGCCAGCTGACACGCCTGCTCAACGAGCAGATCAACTCCATCCGTCGTGAGCTGGAGAATCTCCGGCGTATCGGCCTCGTGAAAGCACGGCACAAGAACCGCAGGAAGTTCTACAAAGTCGATACCGCTTTCCCGATCTACAAGGAGCTGAAGAGCATGTTCTCCAAAGGTATCGACGGAGAGAATGAAACGGTGACCGCCCTGAAGAATCTCTCCGGGCTGGAGTTCCTCCTGCTCTCCGGCAGTTTCGCCAATACCGAGAGCAAGGTCGATCTCCTGATCGTCGGCAACGTGCGCAAGGAGGCGATCGAGCTGGTGCTCAATCAGGATCCCGCGATGAAGAACGTGCGCTACTCGCTCTTCTCCAAGGCGGACTTTCTCTACCGTCTGAGTTTGAAGGACCGGTTCATCGTCGATATCGTCGATGATCCCCGTCATAACGTGGCGTTCACGAAGATCGAGAAGGACATGCAGGAAGCGCGGAAATAGCGCTCCTGCTGCATTGACATTTCCGGCTTCGATCAGTACCCTCTCTTGGCTCTATGAGTCATGTGCTTTCCGCGCAGGCGCAAAAAACACTCATGAAGAGGCCGGAGATTCGGCCGGGCTTCACGGTGCGCGTGCATCAGAAAGTGGAGGAGGGAGGCAAGCAACGTATTCAGATTTTCGAAGGGCTCATCGTCGCGATGCATCGCGGCCATCTTCCGACGGATGTCAGCTTCACCGTGCGGCGCGTCGCTTCCGGAGTCGGAGTAGAGAAGGTTTTTCCGCTCTATTCGCCGCTCATCGAGAAAATCGACGTGAAGAAGGTGGCGAAGGTACGCCGGGCGAAGCTCAACTTCCTGCGGGGTGATGCCGGCAGGAATATCCGCCTGAGCGAGCGTTTCACGTCAGATGCCGAGTTCGCCGTTGCCGTGAGCGTCGAAGAACCCGTAGCCGAGGAGAAGGATGCGCAGAGCGCCCAAGAGGAGGCTCCGGCCGAGAAGGAGAAGGAGACGGGTACAGCGGAAGCGAAGGAGCCGCAGCAGGAAGAAAAGAGCGAGAAAGAAGCCAAAGCGTAATCGTCGGTGAGGAGAGGAGAACGAAAGCAGCTATACTTTTGAACGTGAAGCACTGTCTCCTCATCGGGAATTTCGGGGTCGGCAATCTCGGTGACGAGGCCATCCGCGCATACGCGCTCGAAGCGTTCCCGGATGTACATTGGACCGTAGTCTCCGCCCAGCCGGAGAAGGACGAGGTACCTCGTCTGCCCACAGGAATACGCTCATTCCTGACTACGCCGTGGTGGCGGACGATCGCTGCGTACCGCCGCTGCGATGCGGTGGTCTTCGGAGGCGGCAGCTTGCTGACGGACCTGGAATCGCGCCGGGCGATCAGACTCTGGAGTCTGCATGCGCGACTGGCTCGTCTGCTGGGGAAGCCCTACCTCCTCGCATTCCAGGGGATCGGACCCTTTCTCTCTCCCTCTTCGGAGGCTGCCGTCCGTCGACTCTGTGCCGGAAGTGCCTTTCTCTCGGTGCGGGACTCCCTCTCGGCCGAGCGCGTGCAGACATGGGATTTGAGTAATAAAGTTATTCAAACATTTGATCCTGTTTTTTCCCTTATGAAAAAGAAAAATAAGGATGATAGATCAAAAAATATACTCATAGTTATCCCACGAATGAACTCTTCTGCAACCTTCCGCTCGGCGCTCCTGAAGCATCTGGAGACCGGCACCTTCGATGCCGTACATGTCGTCTTGCTGGAGCCTGACAATCCGGATGAGCAACGGGTTGCCGCATCGCTGATGGAGGGCCTGCGACTTCCTTCCTCCCTGCGCCCCGTTCGATCACTAAAGTCGCTGACGCAGGAGCTGTCGGCGGGAACGTTCGTTCTCTCGCAGCGGTACCACGGGGCACTCGCGGCAGCGGCGCTGGGGCTGCCGATGGACATCGTCTCCCAGGGGGAGGGGGATAAGCTGTCGGAATTACCGACGATGCTGGCGACGCACGATCACGATGCGCTTCTCGGTCTGGTGAAGGAAGGAGAGGCGGCATTGCGACGCACCCTCTCTTGATGCGTTCTTCATCCATTCACGCTACCATGCCTCGGCACTTTCGTATGGAGATCCGCAACTTCTGCATCATCGCCCATATCGACCCGCCTTCGTCCCTCGCTCTGCTCGGGACTTCGGACGGGCGGGACGCTCTCTCTTCATGATGACGATCCGCAACTTCTGCATCATCGCCCATATCGACCACGGGAAGTCGACGCTTGCCGATCGCATGATCGAACTCACGGGAACGGTGCAGAAGCGCGAGATGAAGTCGCAACTTCTCGATACGATGGACCTGGAGCGCGAACGAGGCATCACCATCAAGCTCCAGCCCGTGCGCATGACGTACAACGACACGCAGCTCAATCTGATCGATACGCCGGGGCATACGGATTTTCGCTACGAAGTGAGCAGATCGCTCGCCGCCTGTGAGGGCGCTGTCCTGCTCGTCGACGCGTCGCAGGGCATTCAAGCGCAGACGATCGCCGTGCTGACGATGGCGATGGAGCACGACCTCACCATCATCCCCGTCTTGAATAAAATCGATCTGCCCGCCGCCGATCCGGAACGCGTGAGCGAGGAAGTCGTGAAGCTGCTCGGTTGCAAGAAGGAGGATATTCTGAAGATTTCCGCAAAGAGCGGAGAGGGAGTCACCGACGTGTTGCAGGCGGTCATCGACCGGGTGCCTCCCCCGTCTTTCCCCGCAGCGGAGCAGGGGACGCGCGCTCTCATCTTCGATGCGATTATGGATCCCTACCGCGGTGCGGTGGCGTACGTCCGTGTGATGGAAGGCGTACTCCGCAAGAATCAACCGGTGTTCTTCCTGGGCACGGGCGCGGCGTTGCAGGCGACGGATGTCGGTCACTTCTCCCCGCGGTACGTGTCCGACGAAGAGCTGCGGGAAGGGGAGATCGGCTACGTCGTGACCGGGGCGAAAGACGTGGCGCAGGTGCGCACCGGCGATACCGTGGCGTTGCACGCGGATGCCAAACCGCTGCCGGGATATACGGAAGTGCAGCCGATGGTCTTCGCCGGTCTCTACCCCTCGGAAGCCGACGACTATCCGGCGCTTCGCGACGGACTGGAGAAGCTCTCGCTCAACGACGCTGCGCTCCGGATCGCTCCCGAACGGAATGCCGCGCTGGGAAACGGTTTCCGGTGCGGATTTCTCGGTCTTCTCCACCTCGATATCGTGCAGGAACGTCTGGAGCGCGAACACGGGTGCGATCTCGTCGTCACGGCTCCGAGCGTGCTCTACGAAGTGAAAATCAAGGTGAAACAGGCGGCGAGTATCGTCAGGAGCAGTCTGCTGAAAGAAGACGATCCCTCCGTTGCTTCCATCAGCAACCCCGCGGATTTTCCCGATCCCGCCTACATCGAGGAAGTGCGGGAACCCTGGGTCAGGCTGGAGATCGTCGGTCGCCAGCAGGATATCGGCGCGTGTATGACGCTGGTGCAGGAACGTCGCGGTCTCAATCTGTCCATCGAGTACCTGGACAACGACCGCGTGTTGCTCGCGTTCGAGATTCCGCTGCAAGGCATCGTGCTCGACTTCTTCGATCAGCTGAAATCAGCGACGTCCGGTTTCGCGTCCATGAGTTACGATCCGCTCGGCTATCGTGCGGGGGATCTGGTGAAGCTTCAGATTCTGCTGCTCGGTGAGCCCGCGGAGGCGCTGAGCACGATCGTGCACAAGAGCGAGGCGCACGACGTCGGCAGGAAAGTGTGCGAGAAGCTGAAAGACGTACTTCCCAAGGCACAGTATCCGATTCCGATTCAGGCGGCGATCGGTGCGAAAGTCGTGGCCCGCGAGACGCTTCCCGCCCTCCGCAAGGACGTGACGGGCACCCTGTACGGCGGCGACGTGACGCGGAAGAAGAAGCTCCTCGAGAAGCAGAAGAAGGGAAAGAAGCGCCTGAAGCAGATGGGAAAAGTCATCCTCACGCAGGAGGCGTTCCTGTCGGTGCTGAAGCGGTGACACTTTCTACTGCTTTTTCTCCCACAATCGTTCTCCTATCACTTCTTCTAGTGATGTGCGAATCTTGGTCATTTTTTTGAGAAGACTTTCATACCTTTTCTCCTCATTTGGTTGTCCGTAGATCGTGCTCCCTGTTGACCAGTCAATTCTTGCGATTTGCTTTTCAAACCAAAGTTGCAGCGGTGTTCTCTTTTCGGCAGGATCGAAAGATTCTTCAGATGCCACTTCACCTAATTCAGGGTGGCCGTGACATGCCCTGTCTAATGAAGAAGGGTCACGAGGTATGCGAAGCCACAACTCGCTGAGTGATTGTGCATAGGATTCGCAATCCTTCTTATTTGGTTGTTTCATATGTTGTATTATATCATTAATGTTCTCTTCTGTGAAGAATCAGTCGGTCGGAAGCCAAGCTCTCTCCTCGGCGTTCCTCGCTCTCCCGCTCGAAGGAGAGGTGAAGACGTCATTTCGTGCGCTGCATGAGTCGTTGCTCCCGTACGAAGGAACGGAGCTCACGCTGCAATCACCCGAAACGCCGCACCTGACTCTGTACTTCTGGCGGACGCTGATGCCCGTGGAAACGGGGAACGTGAAGGATTGCGCCCGGAAGATTGCCGCGAAGACGGAGCCGTTCACGCTCGCGGTCGACGGCGTCGACTTCTTCTCCTTCCGCGGTTCTCCTACGGTGCTCTTCCTCGGCATCTCCTTCAGCGAGGAGTTGGCGCGGCTGAAGAAATCCTTCCCGTGGCCGAATGAGCGGCCGTTCCATCCGCACGTCACGCTGGCCCGCGTGCGCCATGCGGGTCGGTTTGCGGTACGCCGTAAGGAAATCCTGAAAGTGATCGGATCACCGTCGTTTCCCGTACACGTCGATCGACTGCGTCTCTACGCGAAACAAGGGAACGCTACGCAGGTTCCTCTGGAGGAGTTTCCGTTCGGGCGGCGCTAAGTTCTTCGAGATCGATGTGGTGCAGAAACGGCTCGAAGACGATTTGGAGCAGGCTTGCGGCGAGAGGCTGCAGATCTTCGTACGCAATGTCCTTGCCGTGTCCGCGCAGCCAGTCTCTGAGCGTGAAGGTTCCGAGTTGCAGCACGCCGCCGTCGATGTTGCCTTCGTCGACGAGCAGATGCAGGAGAATGCTCTTCGCGTCGATGCTCATCACCATCTGCATGCGCGTAATCCAGTCGAGAAGTTCTTGTCGCAGCGCCGCGTCGAATCCGTCCGCGTCGGTGCGCAGAAGATCGGCATCCACGTGCACCTGCGTCTCGATGTTGTGCTCGACCATGAATTCCATGATGGCGTTCCGGGCGCCTTCGTCGCGCAGCGACAGCATGGCGAGGATGAAAATCGACGGACAATCCTTCGAAACGAGGTGCGAGATCAGCAAGATCACATGCGCGTTCTTCTCGTCATCCAGAAAGCGGATGATCGCGCGCGCCACTTGATCGTCACGCTTCTTCGCGCGCTTCTCCTCCGCCCGAATTTTCTTGATCGCCGCCTGGGCCGCTTGGAATCGCTCTTTGGCTTGTTCCGACAAGCCTTCGGACACCTTGCCGGCGTCCTCGGGAGAAAACGATTCCAATCCTCCTATTTCAGACATCATGAGAAAAACGTACCAGCAAAACGGTTCGTGCTCCAGTCCGTGTCATTACGCCTCCTGTTCGATGATGACCGTGAGAGGAGATCCGTCGGCACCTCCCACGTAAACCGTGTGCTCGCCGAGCGCCTTGATCTGTTCCTCGATGGCGATATCCGCGGGCTGCACCTCCATGCCATGGGATTCTTTGAGCGCCTCGGCAATCGCGTCCTGCGTGACGGCGGCGTAGAGTTTTCCGTTTTTCGTCGCCTTCTTCCTGAGCGTTACCGCGGTGCCCGCAAGCGCGCTGTGTACCGAGGAACGCGCGGCCTTCTCGCGCTCACGCTCTTCGGCGCGCTTCTTGATCTGCTCCGCATACCGCTTCCGCACGCCCGGCGTCACGACGAGCGCCTTGCGCGAGGGCAGCAGGTTATTTAGCGCAAAACCGTCTCCCACGACGATCAGGTCGTTCCGTCTGCCGATCCCGGTGATGTCGGTAAGGAGGAGGAGTTCCATGGAAAGCCGCAAAAGCATACGGAAACTCTCGATTCCGTGCAAGGGGGAGAGTCCGAGAGGTTTTTTTGCCCGTTCCCTCCGCTCTTACCGCAGCAGCGTCGGCAGCCATCCGAAGAAAGACAGCCAGCTTTTGCCGTTCTGAAAGCGGCGTTCCGTCTGGATGAACCAATCGTGCATGGTGAGCAATTTGTCGGAATGGAGGGAAAGCTTTCCGATCTCCACGCCCCGCACATCCTCGCGGTGTCCGTACACGTAGAGAGGGGAGTAGAGGAAGATCGCCGGCACGTCCTGTTTCAGAAGCGCATTGAGCTCGGAAAGCGCGTTCTCGCGCGTGGTCTGATTGCGCGTTTCGCGGATACGCGTGAGCAGCGCATCGGCCTGGAACGAGGTGTACTGGGAAAGATTGAACGCGTCCAGACGAAGCTTCGCGCGGTCGCCGCTCGGATCCTGCGTCTGGCTGGAATGCCAGTACGGATAGCTGTCGAGATTGTCGAGCAGGGATTGACCGAAGAGGAGAACGTCGTAGTTGCGCGCCAGCATGCGTTCCTCGAATTCCTGGCGCGTTTCGGGAATCTCGATCGCGACGTCGACGCCGATCGCGCGCCACTGGCTCTGCACGATTTCCGCGATCTGCGCGTATTCCGGCGGCGACGGACTCGTGACGAGTGTCAGCCGCAATTCCTGTTCCGCGAGATTTTTCCTGATGCTGGGAGGATCGGAGCTCTTCCGCAGGCGCAGATACCCGCCGTCCTCGTACAGCGATTCGATGGTCACGCGACTCGGATCATCGGCGGGCGCATCCTTCGATTCCTCGTAGCGGGCGAGAATGCTCTGCTCCTCCATGGCACGGTCATACGTCGCCTTGTCCGTGACCCGTTCGATGAAGGCCGTGTCCACGATGCGGTTCTGTGCGTCGATGAGGCGGATACGGTTCAGTCCCACCGCGAGCGAACCGCTGAGCGACGGATCGGTGCCGAGCGAAGCGAGCCACGTGCCGGTCGCCGCAGACGATCCGTCACCCTGTCGTACCGGGGCGCCGTTGATCGTCGCGGGAAAGGCGACGGAACCGACGGAACCGGTGAGCGTCAGGGCCGCCCCCGTTTCGAGGAAGACCACCGGATCGAGAATCTCGATGGCGCCGAGCTGGTTTGCTTCGCGTCTTTCCTGCAGTCGCTGCAGGCGGATTTTTTCGGGCAGGTGCCAGTTCGAATTGAAGAGTGCTCCCTGCGCCGCGAGCGGATCGAACTGATACCGCCAGTCGCCGAGGTCGATTTCCAGCAGGGGAGTATCCACGATCCGCGATTCGCGGATTTCGTCGACCACGGTCTGCTTATCGGTGGCCAGTTGCAGTCCCAGACGAAGGGCGTGCTCCTGCACGATGCCCCGGTCGAGATTGAAGAACAGAGCGACGTACTGCGGCAACGTGTAGGGGACCGCCCGGAAGCCGCGCGGCAGAATCGCGTCTCCGTCCTCGTTGCGCGGCACCAGACGCACGCCGTCGAGGTTCGCGATATCGGACAGCAGCAGCGAGTACTCCGGGAAGACGCGGAAGACGATGCGTTCGAATTTGTATTCCGAAGACGGAAACTCCTCGAAACGCTTCAGCGTCACCTCGGTCGAGAAATCGGTCTGCAGGAAGCTGACGAACGAGTACGGTCCCGCTCCCACCGGCTGGAAGCCGAAGTCGAGCGCCTGATCGAGGCGCGACGGGGGCACCCCCTCGAAGGAGCGCGCCGGCACGATGCCGAGCGTCAGATTGCTGGAGAAGAAAGCATACGGCTTTTCCAGCCGGAACTGCACGACGCGATCGCTGATCTTCTCCAGCGTGACGCCGCGGAAATTCTGCCTGAGCAACGTGTTGGGAAATTCCGGATCCTGAATCATGCCGAACGTGTAGAGGACGTCATCCGCGTTCACGGGATGCGGCTGCTCCGGCGTACTGTCGTGCCAGTGCAGATCCTCCTTGAGGGTGAGGGTGTAGATCCTGTTATCCGCGGAGACGTCGAGCTCCGCGAGCGAGTCGACGATGTCGCCGGTGTCGGGGTCGTACTTCTGCAATCCGGCGAAGACGAGCGAGACGATGTCGCGCGTCACGTCGTTTCCCGTCACGAACCAGGGATTCATCGGGCGGATGTCGCCCACCGATCCTTCGATGTACGTGCCGCCGACCGTCGGCATTTCCACGGTCGTATCCAGGTAGAAGGCGCGCAGCAGCAGCGTGATGCTGATGACGACGGCCGTCGAAAGTCCCGCAAGCAGAATTTTTTCAATGCGGGAGAGCGCTGAGAGGAAATGCGGCAAAGAAAACATGCGAAGGTGCCGGTGGGTCCCCGACTCTTACTTTCCGAAGTACAGAATCGCGACGGCGATGGCGAAGAAGGCAACCGAGAGCCAGATGGTCAGTCGAAAGAGCATTTTCTCCGCGCCGCGCCGCTGTACATAGGTGGTGCCGCCCCCGCCGAACGTGGCGGAGAGACCGGATGCGCGATGCTGCAGGAGGATCGCGAGGGACAGGAGAGCGCCCGTCACCAATTCGAGAGTATGGAGGAGAGCCATAGCCCGAGCATGGTACAGGATGGAGCAGCGCGTGCCAATGCCAGTCTTTACGTCGTTCCCTTGTGACGTTGCCTTTTGCATGCGTGAAATCTTTTGTGTGCCACTATCAATCCTCCAGCGAATGCAGGGAACGTTGCTATCCCAAAAAGAACGAGAGTCGGTGCGGCGCTTTCACGAAATGGCTGAGGAAGGAAAGCAGTGATGTGCATTGATTCCGCAGAGACAAAGATGACGGCAAAAGCCACATAGAGCAGAAGTATGATTCTTCTTGCCAGTTTGGCGACCGGCTCAGATGCCGAGCGTTCGACCATTTTCTGAAACTCTTCTTCTGCATAATGTGACTGAACAAGGAGTAGTAATCCAAGAAACAGGCAGTTGATACTCCAAATCAACAGAACGATGTCGCGAGTGATGAGCCAACATACTGCAAGGATTACACATCCGACTAAGGTATTCTTTGCGAATTTCCTCATGTGTTTTGGATGTGCAGTTTGCGTGCGTTCCGTCATTGCTGCGTGAAACTTCTTGTCTGATGTCAGTAGAGAAAAATGTTTCCTCAATTCTCTCAGACCATGCGTGTATATTCCGATCCACATACATACTCCTGCAACAGCGACAGTGCCCACGAGAAAACCTACAATTGTGACTACATTTTCTTCTGAAAGAAGTGCAGACATGTTGGAAGAATATCAAACGATCAGATTCTTCTATAGACGACTTACCGTGAAGTGGTGGACAAGGTGAGAAAGAATCGGAACCTTTACAAAAGACCATTTTTGAATGGCACAATTATCTTTCACCATTTGAATACTAACCTTCTTCTTGGTTCACCTGAAAGTGATGCGGGTTTTGAGCTCTCATTTCTTCTTCCGTTAGTCTGTGGATGTACGGATTGTCGTCAACAAACTTGGAGTAGTCTGCTTCTCCTTTGGCATGACCATTCTCACGACCTCTTTGATACGAGCCATGTTGTCCGACGGAGAATGCTGCTAATACTTGTGCCAAGAACAGTGCGGACATACCCGCAAGCATTTTAGCTTGATGGGATGATTTCTTCTTTTCAGCGTCTAAGTCTTCGCACAACCGTTCGTTTTCTCGCTGGAGTTCGACGTCTGTCATGATAACTGGGGAAAATTAGGTAATTATTATAAACAAAAAATATTTATTGTCAATATCTATACAAATGTCATATATAAGCCATTGGTGGGCGCTGAGGGAGTCGAACCCCCGACCTACTGGGTGTAAACCAGTCGCTCTAACCAGCTGAGCTAAGCGCCCTCATCAAGAATGCAGGCAAGAGCATACGGCTAATTCTCCTTTGCATGAAGCCCTTTTGATCGGTATAGTTTCCCGGCTTTCGACATTTATGTTCGCAATCGTCGACATCATGGGCTTTCAGGAAAAGGTGGAAAAAGGCGCCAAGCTGCGCGTTCCGCTGCTGCAGGCGAAGGTCGGCGACAGCGTGACGTTCGACAACGTCTACCTTCTTTCGTGCGGCAAAGAGAGTGTCGAGGTCGGTACCCCGACGGTCGCCGGCGCAAGCGTGACGGCGAAGGTGGTGAAGCACGGTCAAACGGACAAAGTCCGCGTGCTGAAATTCAAGCGACGCAAGCGCTATCTGAAAATCGGCAGTCATCGTCAGGACTACACCGATATCGAGATCACCTCGCTCTCCGGCAAGAGCGAGAAGAAGCAAGACGACAAGAAGTAGACAGAGGATACGATTGCATCTTCCCTACTCATCCTCGTAGTTGTTTCATGCACGAGAGCGTGACCCCGATGTTCTGCATGCATGCGATCGTTTCGCCGTACCGTTCCTTCGTGCGCAGAAGATGGCTCACGTAACTTCGAAGATGTTTTCTGCCGAGCGGAGAAGGGGAGTCGGCGTCGAGCGGCGAGTGGTCATGCAGGTACTCGCTCCGCTTGATGCGGATTTTCGTGCCGTCCGAGAGCCAGATATTGCCGTGACGCGCTTCGCGCATGGGTGCGACGCAATCGAACATGTCGATGCCGAGTGCGACGGTTTTCCTGATCTGTGCCAAATCACCGACGCCCATCAGGTACCGCGCGCGATCCTTCGGAAGATGCGGACAGACGGCGGTCACCATGGACAGCATGTCCTCCTCGCTCTCGCCCACGGCCAGTCCGCCGATTGCGTAGCCGTCAAAACCGATCGCCTGCAGTTCCTCCGCGCACTTGATGCGCAGATCGGGTTCCAGTCCTCCCTGCACGATGCCGAAGAGCAGCGGCCGCTTTTCTACCGGAAGCGACTCGCAGAACGCTTCGTGGAGATGCTTGCATGTTCTCGCCCACCTGAGCGTACGGTCCACCGCGCGCAGGATCGCGGCGCGAGGCGCCGTTGACGGCGGGCATTCGTCGAAACACATGATGATGTCCGCGCCG
Organism: uncultured Candidatus Peribacteria bacterium; assembly: GCA_964460475.1. Lineage (GTDB taxonomy): Bacteria > Patescibacteriota > Gracilibacteria > Peribacterales > Peribacteraceae > CAYWPP01. The sequence continues at coordinate 83,654 of CAYWPP010000002.1, read as the reverse complement.
AGCGCATGCTGAATCGCCATGGCTTCCTCCGGACCGATATGCCGGGCGCGTCCGCTCTTATGATCACGGAACGTGACGCCGTCATCCGTGATCGTGCTGATGTTTCGCAACGAGAACACCTGGAATCCTCCCGAATCCGTGAGGATCGGCTTGTTCCAGCCGATGAATGCGTGCAGTCCTCCGGCTTCCTTCACGACGTTCTCACTCGGGCTGAGGTGCAGGTGGTAGGTGTTGCAGAGCAGCGCCTGCGCGCCGAGGTGCTCCAGATCGGTCAGGCCGATGCCTTTCATGGCGCCCGCGGTTGCGACGGGCAGAAAGAACGGAGTCTTCACGTCGCCATGCGGCGTCGTGAGGGTTCCCCGTCTGCCGCGCTCCGTTTCGTGCTCAAGCGTGTACATCTATACAGCGTGTCAGTTCCCGTTCGTGCGTGTTCATGTATAAATTCTAGAATTCCTCGGACGTGCGAACAAGGATTTCCTCGGGTCCGACGGGCTCCGAGGCATTTTTTGCTTGTCCGCGGCTTCGCTCATCCTCTACAGTAGGCAGTAACGTTCCCCCTTCTTCTATGATGATCGATCCCAAGAAGTGCCCGTGCGGCAAAACCGCGCCGTGGCTTGCGCGTATCGGCTTCGGCCTCGTGCTCGTCGGATACGGCGTGAATCACTACCGGTTCTTCGGAGACTTTTCCGACATGGCGGTCGGCAGCGTCGGTTCGCTCGGTCCCGTCGCGGGTTTGCTGGCGTATATCGTGCCCGCTCTCATGATCGTCGGCGGCGTGCTGTTCGCGGTCAAGCTGCTCCCCACCATCGCGAAGTTCTGCGTGCTCGGCTCGCTCGGCGGCATTATGGGCTGGGGCGGCGTCGCGGTGATGCTCGGCGGCGGCACTGCCGGTCCCGATATGATGCCCTTCATCGTGAATGCGGCGGTCCTCCTGCTCGCCTACTATGCGATCAAGAAGATGCACTGCTGCTGCGGTTCGGCGTGTGCTTCCCCGAAGCCGACCGCGTAACCGTTGATTCTTTGGGAGGGAAGGCATACCCGCCTCCCTCCCGTTTTCATTCCCCCCGTACGCATGTGGTACAAGTCGCCGACGTGGATTCTGAATTTCTCCTTGCGTGCATCGCTGGGAGTGACGCTCGTGATCTTCGGGATTTCGTTCTATCGCGATTTCGCGCCGTTTCATGCGAACGTGACGGACGGCCTCGGCGGTATCGAGTTCCTCGGAACGCTTTGGACATACCTGCTGCCGGCGCTCTTCATTTTTGCGGGCGGCTTGCTGCTCATCGGACGGTATGCGTTCATCACCGCGTGGATCGCGGGCATCGCACTCGGCTCCATTCCCGTCGGCATGGCGCTCAAAGTGCTCATGACGAACTACCCACTGGAAGGAGCGCTGACCTTCATCTATCCGATCTTCATCTGGCTCCTGGTGCTGCACTTGGCCATCAAAGAGTCTCCCCCGCCGGAACCGAAGCGGGACGACGAAGAGGACGGCGACTGACGCGTTGCACGAGTCAGGCCCGCTTCACGATCTTGTCGATGAGGCCGTACTTCAGGGCCTCTTCCGCGGTCATGAATTTGTCGCGCTCGGTGTCGATCTTCACCTTGTCGATGTCGGTGCCCGAATGTTTCGCAATCAGTTCATTGAGCAGGTTCTTCATGCGCAGAATGTGTTCCGCGTGAATCGCGATGTCGGTCGCCTGGCCCTCGGTGCCGCCGAGCGGCTGGTGAATCATGATTTCGGAGTGCGGCAGGGCGAAGCGCTTGCCCTTGGCGCCGCCCATGAGAATCACGGCTCCTCCCGATGCGGCCATGCCGAGGCACACCGTCGAGACGTCCGGACCCACGTGCTGCATGGTGTCGTACATCGCGAGCGTCGAGCTCACCTGCCCTCCGGGCGAATTCACGTAGAGCGTGATGTCTTTCTTCGGATCTTCCTTATCGAGGAAGAGGAGCTGCGCGATGATGGAGTTGGCGATCTCGTCGTTGATGCCCGTGCCGAGGAAAACGATGCGTTCCTCCAGCAGGCGGGAGTAGATGTCGTACGCACGCTCGCCGAACTGCGTTTTCTCGATCACCGTCGGAATGAGCATGTTCTGGGGTGTCAGGGTGCCGCGCGAGATACGCGAGGCGACGGATTGGAGTGACGGATGCATAGGGGGAAACGGGAGAAAGCAACGGAAGTCACGAAACTTTTTTTTTCTTCTCTTTCAGTATAGCGTTTTTTTCCGCAGGTCGCAGTAGGCATGAATCCGGTTCTGTGGTGAAATATGCTGCATGACGTTTCCCACATGGCAGCGCGAACTCCTCGAATTCCTGGAAACGGCGCGCGTGCCTCTCCTCGTGATTGTCGGCCAAACCGCCGGAGGGAAAACGGCCCTTTCCCTTGCGGTCGCACGCGTCCTTCGTGAGCACGACAGGCATGCCGAGATCCTCAATGCGGATTCACGCCAGCTCTACCGCGGTCTCGATATCGGCACTGCGAAGATCAGCGAAGCGGAAACGGACGGCGTACCGCACCATCTGTTCTCGGTGCTGGATCCCGCGGATGAGGTGACGATCGCTTGGTACAAGGATGCCGCGGAGCGGATCATCAATGACTGTCACGGCCGAGGAAGCGTGCCGATGCTGGTCGGCGGATCGATGCTGTACGTGAGCGCCGTCATCGACGGTCTCGTTCCTTCCGCACCCGGAAATCCCGCTCTGCGCGCGGTGCTGAGCACGCTCTACGATCAGGATGCCGGAGCGGCACTCCATGCGCGCCTGCGGGAGATCGATCCTGAATCTGCGAATGCCATTCCCCGTGCGAACAAGCAGTACGTGATTCGCGCTCTGGAAATTTTCGGTCTGACGGGAAAGAAGAAGAGTGAAAGCGGCGCAAAAGAGGCGTGTCCCTACGATCTCTTCCTGCTCGGCGTCCGCGTGCCGAAGCCCGAGCTTCATCGTCGCATCGACGAAAGGATCGAGTCGATGTTCCGTGACGGTTGGGTGGAGGAGGTGAAAGGTCTGCTCGCGCGCGGCTATGACGAACATGCTCCCGCCATGGAAAGCCACGGATACAGGGAGATCGTACGATGGATTCGTGACGGCGAGCAGCCTGCGACGCTTGTTGCTCTCAAGGAAGAGATTGCGAAACACACGCGAAGGTACGCGAAGAGGCAGATGACGTGGTGGAAGCGGGACCCGCGCATCCGGTGGATCGATCCGCGCGAAGCCTAGCGGCTCCGCTTTCCTAGAAGATGAAGACGTCCGCGTGCTTCTCGATGCGTTCCTTCATCTGCCACAGCTCCTCGATCATGGTCTGCAGCTGCGGACTTTCGTCGGGTGTTTCCTTCGATTCATGGAATCCCTTGATCAGTCTGAGAAGGTGCGACATGTTCACGACGGCAAGGTCGGTCTTCTTGCGCCACTCGGGATCGAGCGATTCGTACACTTCGTCGTTCAGGAAGGTCGACGGTTCGTCGGGGTTGATCGATCCGTCCGCGATGAGCCCGAGAACCTTGCGGAGAAAATCCTTGTGTGCCGCGTCCATTGCACCTGCCGCTGCCTTGCCGGCCTGCTTCTGGGCTTCCTCGGGAAAGTCGGCGTGCGCGGCGATGGCGTGCTTCATGATGCTCATGCTTGTTTCGTGAGAAGAGTGAGGATGAACGAGACGACTTCCTTCATCGGCGTCATGGATTTTACGAAGTGTGCCGCCGCACCAAGCTCCTTGGTGCGCGACGCGTCGGATTCGGCGCACAAGTTCGTGAGCACCACGACGGGCGTCGCATTTCCTTTGTCCTTCAGTGCTTTCAAGACTTCGTACCCGTCTTTCTTCGGCAGCACGAGATCAAGGAGAATGACGTCGAATGTCTTGTGCGCGACCGCCTTCAGCGCTTCCTCGCCGTCTCCGCACACCGTCGCCTCGAAGCCCGATGCACGAAACTTCCGTTCCAGCGCCTTCGCGGCCGTGGCTTCGTCTTCCACGATGAGGAGAATGTGTTTGTCGGTCATCTCTGATCATTTTACCATAGTTTCCCGTATCCCGAAAGGGATACACTGCCTCCATGCGACTTGCCACGCCGCTCACGCCGGCGCTCCTGCGGACGACCGAGACGTTCATCGAAGCGCTCGCTTCCATGGGCATCGCGACGGTCGGCGACATGCTGCTGTACCTGCCGCGTGATCATGAGGATTTGAGCAGCATGGCCACGCTCACGAAAGCGCCGCTCAACGAAAAGGTGACCCTGCGCGGCACGATCGACAAGCTGAAACTCGTACGGACGCGCGGCGGCAGGAAATTCGTGCAGGCGATCTTCATCGACGAGGAGGGCGAAACGGCACAGGTGATCTGGTTCAACCAGCCGCACGTTCTTCGCATGCTCAAGGACGGGCAGGAAACCGTGTTGACGGGCAAAATCGTGGAGAACGGTTTCAAGCTGCAGATGCAGAGTCCGACCTTCGAGCGCGCGGGTGCGGGAACCCCGCTCCATGGCGGCAAGATCGTTCCCGTCTATCCGCAGCACGACATCGTGTCGACGCGCTGGCTTCGCGAGAAGATGCCGCTCCTCCGCGGCGCACTTTCTTCTCTTCGTGACACGCTTCCCGAGGAAGTCGTGCGCGAGGAGAATCTTCTTTCCCGCAGCGAAGCCGTGGGTCAGCTGCACTTTCCGTCCGATGCCGAGAGCTTGGGTCGCGCCAGGGACCGTTTTGCGTTCGAGGAACTCTTCCAGCTTCAGCTGCAGGCGTTGGAGCGCAAGCGTGAATGGCAACGCGAAGCACAGGCGCGACTTCGGATCCCGATGGATGCCGCGCTCATCAAGTCCTTCTTCTCCTCGCTCTCCTTCACGCCCACAGACGGTCAACGCGTTGCGATCTACGAGATTCTCAAGGACATGGAACAGGACAAGCCGATGTCCCGCCTGCTGGAAGGCGACGTGGGTTCGGGCAAGACGCTCGTCGCCGTCGCGGTGATGGCGAATGTGGTGTATCACGGCGGCCAGTGCGCGCTCATGGTGCCGACCGAAGTGCTGGCCAGGCAGCATGCGGAAGGCATTGCGCGGCTGTTCCTCCTCTTTCATAAGAACGTACCCGGTTTCCGGCTTCCCGCAACAGCGCTCCTCACAGGTTCCACGCCGAAGGACGAAGCGAAGAGCATCCGCATGCGACTCGCGACGGGTGCCGTCGACATCATCGTCGGGACGCATGCGCTCATCGAGGAAGGAGTGACCTTTCGCGATCTGAAGCTCGCCATCGTCGATGAGCAGCATCGCTTCGGCGTCCTGCAACGCGCGCGGCTGAAGGAGAAGGGGAGTCCGCACTTCCTTGCCATGACGGCGACGCCCATTCCCCGCACGCTGGCGCTCACGGCGTACGGCGATCATGACATTTCCGTCCTGCTGGAGAAGCCGGGTAACCGGAAGCCGATCGTCACGAAGGTCGTGCCTCCGGACGAGCGGCGGACGATCGAGCACTTCATCGACCGCGAGATTGAAACGGGCAGGCAGGTCTTCGTCATCTGTCCGCTCATTTCGGAATCGTCCTCCGACGACATGGCGGAAGTGAAGAGCGTGCGGGCGGAAGAGAAGCGCCTGAAGGAGAGCTTTCCGCGGCGACGCATCGCCGTGCTACACGGGAAGATGCCGCCGAAAGAGAAGGAGGCGACGATGCGAGCATTCAAGAACCGGGAATCGGACATTCTCGTGTCGACGTCGGTCATCGAGGTCGGCATCGACGTGCCGAATGCGACGATCATGGTGATCGAAGGTGCCGAACGTTTCGGCCTCGCACAGCTCCATCAGTTCCGGGGACGTGTCGGCAGAGGCGAACATCAGAGTCGGTGCTTCCTCTTCACCACGCTCGCAGCCCAAGCCAGGTCGCAGCGTTTGAAAGCGATGGAACAGCACGCATCGGGCTTCAAGCTTGCCGAAATCGATCTGCAGCTGCGCGGGCCGGGCGAACTCTTCGGCTTGCGCCAGAGCGGCATCGCGGAGTTGCGCTTCGGTTCCCTCCTCGACCCCGCGCTCGTCGTGAGGGCACGCCGCGCCGCGGAGCGGGCTCTTGCGGCTCTTCCCGCTTGAGGCTACATGCAGCCGAGTGGATCGATGTCGATCGCCGCGTACACGGGAGGGAGCGAGCGGAGAACGGCGCGCGGATTCCGCCCGCGTACTTCCGTAATCCACAGGGAGGGATTGGAGAACGAAGCGTACGCCGTACCATGCTCCACATCGCCCTCCGGACGCGCGTGTTTGCGCACTTCTGCGCAGAGCAGCAGCGCATGTTCGCGAGCCTGCCTGCCGCGGCACAGCAGCGCGACGACCTGCGTGAACGGCGGTTCGTGATTCCGCTTTCGCACTTCCTGCTCGTGGGCGAGGTACCCGTCGACGGAGCCGTCGGCGACCGCGCGAATTTCGGGGGCGTCGGGGCGGAATGTCTGCAAGAGCACGTTGCCGTTTTCGCGCATCGCGGTCTGCAACAGCGTTGCGAGCAGCTGTACCGTACGCTCACCGGCACGGACGTGCGGAAGCGACAATCCCGTATCGGCGACGAGCGCGGCGGAAAACGTGACCGAGGGGAACGCCGCGGCTTTCAGCGCGAGTTGCGTGCCGACGACGATGTCGATGCGTCTCTCCTTCATCGCGGCGAAGAAGGAGCGTTGCTTGCGCGTCGTGTCGAGGATGTCGGTGTCCGCCCGCGCGATGCGTGCGTCCGGGAAGAACGTTCGCAGCAACGATTCGACTCTCTGCGTTCCGGCTCCCACGGCGTACAGCCTCAGCGAGTCGCACGCGGGACATCGGTCGGGAACGGGCGTCGCCACGCCGGTCATACGGTTGAGGAGCGTTCGGCCGCCGTCTTTTCTCTCGTACATCGTCATCGGCATGCCGGAAGGATCATCGAGCGTCGCCTTGCAATCGAGGCACAACATTGCGGTCGCGTTGCCGCGGTGATTCAGAAAGAGAAGAGACTGTTCGCCGCGCTTCAGTCTGTCGCCTACCGCTTCGAGAAGCGGCGGGGTGAGCGGGTACGACGATCCGAAGTTCGCGTGCGTGAGGTCGAGAACACGCACGCGGCCCGTCTCCTTCGGCTTTTCCTTCATGCGCAGGAGATGGAAGCGCGGTTCGCGAGAGTGTCCTCCTGCGTGCCGCATGCTCTCCAACGACGGCGTCGCGGATGTCAGCACCAACTTCGCCTCTGCGTGCCTGCAGAGTACTTCCGCCACCAGCCGTGCGTGGTAGCGGGGAGATTGCATCTGTTTGTAGGACCAATCGTGCTCGTCGACGACGATGACGAGTCCGAGATGTTTCACGGGACTGAAGAGCGCGCTGCGCGTGCCGATCACGACGCATTGCCCGGAGCGTGCGATGCGACGGAACTGTTCGCGCCGCGCGCCGAGCGGCAGAGTGCCGTGGACCAAGAAGACGTCGCCGTCCCATTCCTGTGCGTACGCCTCGCGGTACTCCTCGGCGGAACGGATTTCGGGAAAGAGCACGATGGCGCTCTTGCCGTCGCGAAGCGTTGCGGCGATCAGCGCGCGCAGAATGCCGGACCTGTCGGAGGTCGGCTCATCGTGCAGCAGCGTCGGACGCTTTTCGGCAAACAGCTGTCGGATTGCGTCTTCCTGCTGCGTTGTCAGATCGGGGGGAACGGGAGGAGGCACGGTGACGACGGATGCCGCGGGCATCAGCAGCTTCCTCTCCACGGCGCCCTGGTGCAGGAGAGACGTGAGCGTCTGCCGACTCGCTCCGGTTTCCTCCCGCAGGAGGGAGAACGTCGCCGGACCTCGCGAAGTCAGGTAGTCAAGGACGGCTCGCTGCTTTGTGCCGCGCACGACGGGGAAGTCCCCGTCCGGCACGTGAAACGTTTCCTCTTCCTTCTCCACAAGCGCGGTCCAGGGTGGAGGAGGCAGCGCGATGCGCAGCGCATGTCGCACCGGGCAGAGATAGTATTCCGAGAGCCAGAGAATCGTTTTTGCGAGCGCGGGAGGAAGCAGCGGTTGCGTCCCCAAGGCGGTCTCGATTTTCTTCAGCTCCGGCAGATTGTTTTCCATCCGGAGAGCGCGTGCGATCACGATGCCCTCGGTGACGGTTTTCCGAAGAGGCACCGTGACGAGAGAGCCGATCGCGAGATCGGTGTCGGACTCATACGTGAGCCCGCCGCCGATTCCCTTTGCCCGTGATGACGTAACGACGGTGGCGAACATACGTGGAATGAGAAACGCGCGTGGCGTTCAGTATATCGGTTGGAGCGGAGCTGAGATACGCAGAAGCGCCGTGCTGTCTTCGTCCGCTGGATTCTCCCTTTCTTGTCAAGATGCATTGACTGGGTTCCTATGACACAATGGCATGTACATTTTTCTTTCCACACCTCCAATGACTCACCGCACTTCTCTTCTTCTCTCACTCGCCACCGTTCTGGCCGTGACGGCTCCACTGACGGTTGCCCAGGAGTCTTCGTCGCAGACGGACGGTTCTGCGAACGTGACGTCGCAGTCACCTGCCTCCGTCCGGGCTCAGCTGGAGGAGGAGCGTGAACGTCGGCTTTTAAACGACCGCAACGTGCAGCGCACGCTTCGTGTCGGCGCCGATTACCATCGCATGCTGAAAGAGAAGCATTCCGTCCGGGATGCTTCCGCACGCGCCGCCCTGGACCGCCGCCTCGGTCGCGCGACCGGAGGCGCCGCAACGGTGCAGAAAGTACCCGGCGGGCTCATCATGATCCTGCTGCCCGAGCATCCGCAGCGTCCCTCCTGGCTTCCCCGCGAAGCACGGTGGGTACAGCGCGTACGGTAATCCTACGCAGTCAGGCCGGGTGCGACGAGAGTCCGCCCGGCTTTTTTTGGAGCGTTACGCAGACCAGCGCTTCAGGGGAGGGATGAATGTCTGTGCGAGTCGCTTCGCTTCCTCTTCCGGCATCTGAAGAACGGTTGTCATGTGCTCCACGGACTTCGCGATCATCTCTTCCATCGTCAGATCGGGTTCGGTGAAGACACCGTCCTTGAAGCAGATGACGCAGTACTCCTCGTTCTCAAGTCCGTCCGCATTCGTACCCATGAAGCCTTCCGCAAGCGGCATGGCGCAACTTTGGCAGCGGAGGGAGAGGTCCATACCGTTGAAGAGGAAAATGGTCGGGACGGCGGGACTCGAACTCGCGGCCTCCTGGTCCCAAACCAGGCGCTCTACCAACTGAGCTACGTCCCGATTGGCGCCAGCTTACAGCGCAAAGCGTGAACATCCAATGAGGTGTATCATTTTTTCCCATGCAGAAGAACGCCCCGCTCGCTTTCCGGCTCCGCCCGCGCACGCTTGCCGACTTCGCCGGACAGACGGAGATCATCGCGGAAGGCACGCCGCTGCGCACGTCGATCGAGAACGATACGCTCTCCTCGGTCATCTTCGCGGGGCCGCCGGGTACCGGCAAAACTACGCTTGCACACATTGTTGCGTCCATCACGAAGGCGCACTTCGTGACGCTCAACGCGGTGACGAGCGGCGTTGCCGACATCAAGGAAGTCTGCAGCGAAGCCGAGCGCATGAAGACGACGTTTTCCCAGAAGACGGTGCTCTTCATCGATGAAATCCATCGCTTCAACAAAGCCCAGCAGGATGCGCTTCTCCCATATGTGGAAAGCGGGAGCATCATCCTCATCGGCGCGACGACGGAAAATCCGTACTTCTCGGTGAACAGCGCGCTCATCTCCCGCTCGCAGGTCTATCTGCTGAAGCCGCTTTCCACGGATGACCTCACCGCGATTCTCACACGGGCGCTCGCGCACGAAGACGGTTTTGCCGGCAAGGTGAAGATTTCCGATGATGCCGTCCGCCACATTGCGGAGGCAGGGAATGGAGACGCGAGGATTGCGCTGAATTTACTTGAACTTGCCGTGCTCACGGTCGGGAACAAGGTGTCGCTGGAAGCCGCACGCACGCTCCTTGCGGAACGCAGCAAGCGCTACGACAAGAAGGGAGAGGATCACTACGATACGATTTCCGCCTTCATCAAAACGATGCGCGGAAGCGACGTCGACGCAGCGCTGGTGTGGCTCTACAAAATGATCCTGTCGGGCGAAGAACCGCGGTTCCTGTTTCGCCGCATGGCGATCTTCGCGAGCGAGGACGTCGGCAATGCCGATCCGCGCGCTCTTCCGCTGGTTATCTCCGCATGGCAGGCATTTGAATTCATCGGCATGCCCGAAGGCGAGTTTTTCCTGGCTCATGCGTGCGTGTACCTGGCACAGGCGCCCAAGAGCAACGCCGTCACCAACGCAATGTACGGAGCCAAGTCGTATGTGCAGAGCGCGCGCAACTTGGAAGTGCCGTATCACCTGCGGAATGCCCCGGTGAAAGCCATGAAAGAACACGGCTACCACGAGGGCTACCAGTACGCGCACAACGATCCCGAAGGCGTTGTGAGCGAGCACTACTTCCCGATCGGTCACGAGCCCGTGGCTCTCTACCAGCCGACCGGCAGGGGATTCGAGGGGGAAGTGAGTGAGAGGTGGGAGAAGGTGAAAGAGAGAGTGAGGAAAGAGAAAATAAGAAATTAGAAATAAAAAATATGAAATCACCAATTCGGCCTCCTCTTGTCGCATTTCCTTCCGTGATGGTATTTGAAATTATTAAAAAATATTGTATAATACAATAAACACACATCATGTACCTTCATCATCCCTTCCCGACGGTTCGCAGGATTCTGACGTCTTTCGCACATGCGCACGATGACGTCCCCGCGTTCCATGCCGCCTTCCTCGTCGGGACGTTCCTTGCCGCAACGCTCTTCAATCTGGGGTTCTTCGCGCTGCTCATCTTCTTCCATGTCCTCCTGGACATCATCAAGTATCGCGACCTGCAGCGTTGTTCCGTGGCTACCACCTGCAAGGCGGCATTCTTCGAAAGCATCTTCGACTTCACGCTGCTGTCCATCGCCCTCGCGTCATCCGTGTATCTGCATCATTCGTTCGCCTTGGCGCTCTTGAGCGGCCTTTCGCGAGCCGAACTGACCGTCGCCCGCGCGCTTGCGACGATCCTTCCGAAGATGCAAATCTTCGAGCACACGTTGCACCTGGTCGCGCACGTCAATGCGTACCTTCGCACTCCGCATCCCGCTCTGCGGACGGGGATCACGCGCGGTCAGCGTTTGTCACTCCTCTTCCTTGCCGGAAGCGTTGTCCTTTTGGTTCTCAGTCCGTTCTTCTTCTCCGCATCGGGGCAAACGGCGCTCCTGAAAGAAATCATGCATGAGGAACTGGTGCCGTGGATTCTCTAAATCGTGATGCCGTTTGGGAAGAGCATTGCTTCGATCTCGATCATTTCCCGCTGCCAGAGACGTTGCTCCGGTGACGTCTTCCCGCCGCCGTACCGTTCGCCGAAGTCACGGAAGCGTTCTTCGAGCGTGACCGTGCGGTCATGCAACACGCGCTTGTCGGCGTAACCTACCACGAACTGTTCGACGGTGAACGCATGCGGATCGGCGTGCATGCTCTGCCCGTGCGTGCGAACGATGCTGCCGAGTTCGGGATAGCCGCGATCGGTGAGAAAGCGGGCGGCCGCTTCCTCATGTGCGGTGCCATACTTCTTTCGCAGCGCCTCCCACGTCTGAACCTGCGGAGGTGATGCGTCCGTATCGTCCTTGAATTCCGTGAATCGCAGCAGGTCGTGCAGGAGCGCGGCCTGCCGCGCGGCCTCACGCCGTACCACGATGCCGCGCCGCACAAGATCGGCGCAGAGCGTCTCGGTCACGCGTGCAACCGCATCGTTATGAGCAACGATATGGGAGGGCAGCATGCATTCCTCGCGCCACTGCCCGATGCGGGCACCGCCGGGAAGCGGCAGGTCGTGGAAAGAGAACAGGATGCTCCTGCCGCCGTCGATTTCCGACAGTGAGATTTCGATGCGCGGCATGCCATGCCACACGTTGCTTCCGGCTCTTTCCGGCCACTCGATCACCCGCAGACCGGGGAACTCTTCCGCGGCATGCACGATGCTTCGTGCTTCCTCCTCTCGCTCCAGACGGAAGAGGTCTATGTGAAGAAGCGTATCTCCATATCGCTCTTCCACGGCGTAGGTGGGGCTCGTGACCGTGTCCTGCAGACCGAGTCCCCGCGCGATGCCTTGGGTAAAGACGGTCTTGCCCGCCCCCAGTTCGCCCTGCAGGAGGATGAACGTCCCGGCGTGGTAGAGGCTGCGCGTCAACGATTGTGCGATATTGGCTGTTTCTTGCGCTGAAGAGGCCGTTAGTGAGAGAGAGTCGATCATTGACTTTTATAGAAAAATAGTTTATTATAGTTCCGAACACTCACATACACACACTACCATGACCCCTCATCCGCGAACGCGATTCCGAACCAAAGGCCTCTATCGTCATAAGCAGCCGCACGCGTTTCACTTCGTGTCGAAGCGCTACTCCTTCTGGGTCGCGACGTTGTCCGTGTTCACGTTCGTCGTCGGAAACATGGTCGGTCAGCACGGCTGGTTCGCATTTTGGCATTCGGTGATGGGGAAGGTCGATGATGCCTCCATTGTTTTCACGGGCACGGTACCGCCGATCGACAGGGTTCCCGACTACGCACTGTGGGCACAGTACGGCGGGGATCCGGAAGTACATACGTTCCGCATGGTGCCTGAGCAGGCGCTCGTGCCGCTTCCTGTCTATGCAGCATCCCACGCCGGTCACGACCTTCACGAGAAGGGCCTGCCTTCCTCCTACAGCATCGGGAATCTCGGCAGCTACCGGACGGGCGTGGAGAATAGCGGCAGCCATGTCGGCGTCGATATCCGCGTACCGGTCGGTACACCCGTGCTTGCGATTGCGAACGGCATCGTGGAAACGGTGCGCGACGTCAACGGGGGATTCGGCCGCTACGTCACGATTCGCCACCCGAACGTTCCCGATGCGTCGAGAACGGGAGGAACAACGACGGTCCATTCCACGTACGCTCACTTGGATACGATGCTCGTGACCGAGGGATCGGTAGTGACCAAAGGTCAGCAAATCGCCACGAGCGGAAAAACGGGATTCGCCACGGGTCCTCACCTGCACTTCCAGATCGACAACGAGGACGCGCCCTATCATCCGTACTGGCCGTTCACGAGTACGGAAGCAAGCAGCGCGGGCATGACGTTCACGGAGGCGATCAACGCAGGACTGGGTCGTGAACGCGGAGCGCTCTATACCCTGAATCCGATGCTCTTCGTACAGTCGCACTTCTCGTCCTCCACGACCGTGGTGCGCGACGGCATGACGGCGACCGACGTGCTTGCATCGAATCCGCTTCGCGCCCTCTCGTCGGAAGAGCGACTGGAGGCCCGCCGGAACGAACGCCTGGCCAGACTCGAACGCACCGCACCTGCGCCGCTTCTGGCGAATGCCGAATCACGGGCTGAATCTTCCGTCCTCTCGACGGTGGTCGAAACGGTCGCTCAGGCGGTGACGCAACAGCCGCGCGCCGAGTCGCCGCAGAAGGAGAGCGTGTCTTCCGTCTCTATCGAGCATGACGGGCGCTACCATCGCGGTTGGGAAACGATATACATCCATGCACTGAATGCGGAAGGAGATGTCGTGCGTGATGCGGATTTCTCCGGCGTTCTCTACCTCCGTGAAACGTTCGGGACCGCGGAATTCCGTCCGGACAGGCTCACCGCTTCCTCGTTTGAAAACGGCGTTGCGACGGTGTACGTGTTGCCCAGCGGTTCGAAGCGTGCGTTCATCATGGAGGCGAACGGGGCGTTCCATGCGGTGAGTGCAGTGATGGAGTATCAAAAATAAAAAATAAGAAATAAAAAACGTTTCTAATTTCTAATTTCTTATTTTCTTATTTTTTACTTTGTTGTTGCATACATTCGAAACCCCAGGACGAGCACGGCAAGAGCAATGCCCGCGAGCGCCTTGCCCGTCGTATCCAGAAAGAGCGCGAGTGAACCGAACGTCGCGCCGAAGAGACCCGTTGCCGCGATGATGCGTCGTTGCGACCAGCCCTTCTTCAGGAGCAGGTCATGCAGATGGTCTTTGTCATTGCCCCGAAGAGGGGACTTGCCTTTCATCATGCGCCGCAATCCGACGAACATGGCGTCGCAGAGGGGAAGACCGAGCACCAGGAAAGCCGTCGCGACTTTTCCGCCCTGGTAGATGCCGAGGAGCCCGAGCATGAGGCCGAGGAACATCGCGCCGCTGTCGCCGAGGATGACTTTCGGAGGAGGGAAGTCGAACAGAAGGAACGCGGCCGAGATGCCGAGGAGCAGGAGTGCGATGTTCGCAAGATCCTGCTGCCCGACGCGCGGCGAGACGGCGAGCAGAAAGAGCAGCAGAAAACCGATCACCGAGAGAATCGATACCTGCCCCGCGATACCGTCGGACCAGTTGAGCGCATTCATGGTCAGTCCGAGCCACACGACCGTGAAGATGCCGCTCCAGAGCGGAAGCGGACCGAAGAGCGCCGTCGGAATGTCGACGAGGTCGAGACTGAGAACGTCGGCCCCACCGAACATGTCGAACGGGTTCGTGATGGTGTAAATCCTGCTGCCCGTCGCGAAGAGGAGAAAACATACGAGAATCTGCAGGGCAACCCGCATCCAGGCGGGGAGGGGAGTGCGGTCATCCACGAAACTGACCAGACCGAGCAGCGCGACGCTCAGCAGTACGCCCGCCTGCTGCATGCCGAGCGGCTGCGTGAGGGAGAAGAGTATGAGGAACACGATGACGCCCACGATGCCGGCGGGGTAGGGGAGTCTCCTGCGTTTCAATCCGTATCGCTCGGGGAAATCCAGCAGACTCCACCGAGGAAATACCTTCACGGCGAATCCCAGTGCCATCAAGGTCAGGCCGAAGGAAATCGCGAGGAACGAGAAGGGTGGAAGAGAGTGCATCAGTGTTACCATGGCGAGGGGGGAACGCGATACTCCCGATTGTAGAGGTTTCCGCCGCACGCTGCCATGACATCGCCCCGGTTCATCGTCGGACTGCTCGCGAAGCGACACGACGCTCGCATGCGCACGCGGTGGAACCGCATGTTTGCCGAAGAAGGCGGGCACGGTTTCTTCGACTGTTATCGTACTGCGGATACGCCGCCCGAAGATCTCGCGCTCCGGCTTTCCGAAATGTTTCTGCACGGGAGGAGGGGATACGTCGTCGGCGAGGAATTTCAACGGTCGATCGTGCCGCTCCTCGATGTTTTGTCCCGGGAAGCGCGCGAAGCGGGAGCAGTCGATACCGTCGTGAACGATGACGGCGTGCTGAGAGGAGAATGGTTCGGCGACGTGGACGAGGAAGAAAAACTGCATAGCCGCCGCCGCGTGTGGCGAAAGGACGACGACGTGAGCCCGTAGACCCTGCGCATCGGCAAAATTGCCTCCCGCGTGCACGCGTCATACAATGCGCGCATGTCTTCCCCTCGTTACCGCACTCTCGGCGACGCGCGCATCAAGGGACTCCGCGTGCTGCTGAGAGCGGGCTTCGACGTGCCGGTGGAGAACGGAGCGGTGACGGACCGCACGCGCGTCGAAGCGCTCGTACCGACGATGAAGCACATTCTCGATGCGGGAGGAACGCTTGTCATTTTGGCGCACCAAGGCAGACCGAAGGACGGCCCCGATCCAGCGTTCTCGCAGAAGCCGCTCGTGCCGATTCTTGCGGAACTTCTCGATTGTCCGGTGCATTTTGCCGCCGACTGCACAGGGCCGGAAGCGGAGAGAGCCGTAGGGGACGCAAAGCCGGGAGAGGTCGTCCTTCTGGAAAATCTCCGCTTCCATCCGGAGGAGAAGAAAAACGACGCCGCATTCGCACGCTCGCTCGCTTCGCTCGGCGACCTCTACGTCAACGACGCGTTCACGAACTGCCATCGCGAACACGCCAGTATGGTCGGTGTCGCGCGGTTGCTCCCCGCATTCATGGGTCTGCAACTCGCCGAGGAGATTTCGCATCTCGGTCCCGTCATCCACGACCCCAGGCGGCCGCTCTCCCTCATCATCAGCGGAGCGAAAATGGAGACGAAAATTCCCGTCATCGAACGCTTCCTCTCGCACGGGGACGATATTCTTCTCGGCGGAGCGATCGCGAATACGTTCGTCGCCGCACGCGGATTTTCCGTCGCCGCGTCAAAGTATGACGAATCCGCGCTCGAGGAGGCTCAGCGGCTCATGCTGGAGAGCGAGAAGGAGGATCGTGCCATGATTCACGTGCCCCGCGATGCGGTCGTCGCCTCCGCGCCCGGAGAGCAGGCCGAAAAAATAGACATTCCGGTCGAGGACGTGGAAGGGGACATGGCGATCTTCGATATCGGCAAAGTCACGGTAAAGCGCTACGTCGAATTGCTGGAGAAATCCGGCATGATCATCTGGAACGGTCCGCTCGGGCTCTACGAGTACAATCGTTTCTCCCACGCCACGAAACGCATCGCCGAAGCGGTGGCCGCCGCCACGAAGAGAGGCGCCACGACGATCATCGGAGGAGGGGACACCATCGATTTTCACGTGCGCTACGGGTACCCGCTCGATGCGTACACGTTCGTGAGCACCGGTGGAGGCGCCATGCTGGAGTTTCTCGGCGGAAAGAAATTTGCCTCCTTGAAAGCACTCGAGAAGTAGGCGAAAATCAATCCGATGAGCGAAGAGTCTCCTCTGGTCGTGGTGCTTTTTGAAGCACAGTGGACCGTCGCCGATCTTCGGAAGCATTTGGAGGGTGCCCACGGTCCCGGCGTACTCCTCGTGGTGTCTCCCGAGGGATGGTCGATTGACGAAGGGGGAGCGTTGAGCGTGCTCCGGAGTATCCGCACGTCCTTTCCGGGTCGCTCCTACGCGCTCGCGTCCAAGAACCAGGCCGTTCTGCGCATTGCGAAGCAAGCGGGGTGGGGGACCATGGAGCGCGTGCATGCCTTGAAAGGCGCGCTCAAACGCCATCCGTTTCTGGAGGAATCCGTCCGCACGTTCAGTCCGGGCTTTTGGCGCAGCAACATCAGGAGCCAGTTGCAATCTCTCGGACTTCTGTCCTTGCCAAAGGTGCGCATCTGGGTGCTGCTCTTCGCGAGCGCGGGCGTGTTCTTCTTCATTTTTTTCCGACTGCTTCCGTCCGCCACGGTGTACGTGTGGCCCGGCGAGGAGACGGTCACGCAAACGGTCAACGTGTACCTGGTCGCGTCCGGCGCTGTCGTGCCCGCGGAGCGCGTCAGGACGCTCATGCTCTATCCGTTAACGGTGGAAGTCGAGCGGACCTTGACGTTTGATGAAATCGGTCAGGAATTTACGGGAACCAATGCGGAAATGGTTATGACGATCGTCAACGACGCTTCGGAGCAATTTTCCCTGCGCGAAGGAACACGCTTTACCAATCAGGCGGGCATGGTGTTCCGGTTATCGAAGGACGTCATTATTCCCGCGCGTTCCTCGGTGAACGAGCGGGTGATTGCGGATGACGTCGATCTCTACGACGAAATCATCGGCGAGCGCGGAAACGTTCCCGCCGGTTTGAAGTGGGAGATTCCCGGGCTGCCCCGGGACGACCGTATCCTGGTGTACGGACGGAACGAGCAGGCGGGCGTGGGCGGTACGACTTCCTCGGAGAACGTGCTTCATGAAGAAGACCTGATGCTCGCGCAGAAGACGCTCGAAAGCCAGCTCATGATCACCGCGCGTCAACTCATCGACGAGGAGCGCATCCTGAAAAACGAACGTGAGGAAGGAGCGTCCTACGTTGAATTGCGCTACGAAGAACTGACGCGCACGGTCTACGACAATCTCCGTCTGCCGACGGAATTTCTTGGCCAGAACGTGACGTCGGCGCCCGTCTCGGGACGGATCCGTTTCACCGTCCTCCTCTACGACGAGAACGCGTTGTTCTCGCTCCTGCGCAAGGAGCTCATGGATATCCTGAGCGAGGAGAAAGTGCTGGTCACAGACTCGGTGGCGAAGCAGAATCTCGTGCTCCACGTCATTGATGCTCCGTGGGATGCCGACCGCTTCGATTGGGTGAAAGTGACCGTCGACCTTTCCGCGAAGCAGCGTTATGAACTCGACCCGCTCACGCCGACGGGCGCTCTCTTTTCGAAGCAGGTACGCGAGGCCGTCGCGGGCAAGAGCGTGTCGGAAGCGCAGGGGATCGTGCGGAACTTCCCCGAAGTGGCCAAAGTGGAGATCTCCGTCTGGCCTCCCTGGAGCGGAGTGCTCCCCGGCATCGCGTCGAATATTCTGGTTTCCGAAGAAGAATGAAACGCACGGTGCTTCCCCTCATCGTCACGCTCTGCGTCCTGCCCGCTCTGCTCTTGACCTACGTGTTTTTGAGGGTGACGGGAGAGTTCCGCGGCACATTCGCGCCCGAAGAACATGCGGAGTGCGCGATCGTCTTCGGTGCGGCCGTCCACTCGCGTTCCGATCCCGGACCTGCCATCACGCGCCGCGTGAGAGCCGGCGTGACGTTGCTTCATGAGGGGCGCGTAGACAGGCTCATCTTCACGGGCGGCAAAGGGAGCGAGTTCCAGGCAAGCGAGGCGGAGGTGATGCGTGATCTCGCCATTCAGGCGTTCAACGTTGCCACGGGTTCTATTCTGTTGGAAACCTCGTCCAGTTCGACGTGGGAAAATATTGTGTTCACGCGGCCGCTGCTCCTGGAGTGCGCGTCGCTGGTGGCGATCAGCGACCGGTACCACCTGGCGCGCATCAATCTGATTGCACGACGACAGGGAATAGATCTGGAAACCTACCCCGCTACGTTTCCGGATTCATTCTCGTTCTTTGAATTGCGGAGTATTTTCCGCGACATGCTCGGCTACGCGTATTACCTGATTCTGTGAATCTTCGCTCAGAGGGCCCTCATAAATTATGGACAAGATACATTGTGCGTAATTAAGGAGAGAGACGAAAAGCTCCCCTCTCCCATGCATCTTTGGTACGCTGCACACATCATGCATCCTGCTCATCGTTCCCCTTCGTACATCAGACCGTCGAGTCATGTGACGGTCATTGACTCTGGCAATCCTTCATGTCCTAATACAGAGATTCTCCTCTGGCAGGGATGGTTGGAAGACGCGGAGCGATCCGAACATGCGACGTCCGCTCCCCGCTCGCCGTTCTTTGCATCCATGCGCGCACGTTTGCGTGCTCTTTTTACAGAGGGGAATCCTCAATAATTCTTTCTTCACGGTCAATGCCAGCAAAGATTCATGCACACCGGAAGTCACCGAAGAAGGGACACGATGATCGTGAGCCTGCACACCTGGACGGTTGGTTCCTGCCCGTTCTCTCGTTTGCCTTCCTTTCGCTCTGCGCGGCGGCTCTCCTGTATGAATACCGCGTTGCGCTGATCGTAATGTACATCATCGTGATGCTCGCATGCGTCACGTTGCTCGCATGGCTGATGTACACGCGGAAGTAAGCCGGGCGGCTACGCGTGCGCCATGTCGTCGATCTTCGCCGCGACGATGAAGTCGTTTTTACTCAGGCCGTCGATGGCATGCGTCCAGAGCGTCACGACACATGACGAGTACTTCACGAGCATGTCGGGGTGATGATTCTCGGTATTCGCGATCTCCGCAACGGCGTTCACAAAGGTCATCGTCTCGCGGAAGTTCCGAAAGGAGAACGTACGACTGATCTTCTTCCCGTCCTCACTCACGGTCCATGCGGGAGTCTGAGTCAGAAGCTCCTGCACCTGCTCGCGCGTGAGCGGCGGCACGCCGCCCTCGCAGGGCACGCAACGCTTGGCACGCAGATCGGTCATGAGGTGACGATACGCAGGAATTTCCGTTTTCCCACTCGTACGATCCCCTCCTCCGCCGCTGCGTCGAAAGACGTCACCGCCTTGTCGTTCACCTTGATTCCTCCCTGCTCGACGAGACGGCGCGCTTCGGACTTGGAGGCGATCAGTGTTTCTTTCACGAGTACGTCCACGAGCGGCGTCCCTTTCTTCACCCGTACCTCGGGCATGTCTTCCGGCGTGCCTCCTCCCGTGAAGACGTTTGTAAACTCCTGCTGCGCTTTCTCCGCGGCATCCGCTCCGTGGTAGAGCGCGGTGATTTCCCGGGCCAGACGCATCTTCGCCTCTTTCGGGTTTCCCTTGAGGATCTTCTTCACATCGGTCATCGGTACATCGGTACAGCATTCGAAGTACGTTTCCATCAATTCGTCTTTGAGGGACATCGTTTTGCCGTACATGTCCTTCGCGCTGTCCGTGAGGTAGATGCAGTTGTCGTAGGTTTTGCTCATCTTCCTCCCGTCCGTTCCCTCGATGAGCTTGGTCGTCAGAACGAATTTCTCGCGCTTGCCGTAGGCCTTTTGCAGCGTTCTCCCCGCAAGCATGTTGAAGTACTGGTCGTTGCCGCCCAGTTCGCAGTCGACGTCCAGAACGACCGAGTCGTATCCGACCATTAAGGGATAGAGGAATTCCACGAGACTGATCGGACTCCCCTCCTTCCGGCGTTTCTCGAACATGTCGCGTTCGAGCATCTGCTGCACCGTGAAGTGCGTCGCGAGCGAGGCAATCTCGTCGAAGCGCAGTTCCCGCAGCCACTCATCGTTGTACACCGTTTTCAGCGTCTTCGTGTTCAGGATGAGTTTCGCCTGCTCCATGTACGTGCGGAAATTTTCTTGTACCTGTTCCTTCGTGAGGGGCTCACGCATCGTATCGCGGCCCGAGGGGTCGCCGATCATCGCCGTGAAACTGCCGATGAGGAGAATCACCTCATGTCCTGCATCCTGAAAGGCGCGCATCTTCCGCAGCGGCACCGCGTGCCCGATGTGCAGTTGCGCGCCCGTCGGATCGATGCCGAAGTAGAGACGCAGCGGCGTGCCGCTCTTCAATTTATCCTCCGCCAGCTTTCGCGGCGTGACGGTGCTGACGCCGCGCGTGAGAAGATCATCGACATTCGCCATATGTGCCTAGAGTAGGGCAAGATACGCGCATGCAGCAACACGCGGTTTCGGCTCCGGCGAGACTCGATGCGTTCCTTGCGGAACTGGGTTCCTGGAAGAGCCGCACCGCCGTGCAGCGTTTCATTGAGGACGGCGGCGTGCTCGTGAACGGTCGCAAGGTACGAAAATGCTCTCATCGCCTGGAAGAGGGAGATACGGTTACGTTCGACTTTCAGGCGGAACAGACGGCAACGTCCCGATCCGACATGACCGTGGAGCCGCGCAATCTTTCTCTCTCCGTCCTCTATGAGGACGACGGATGCATCGTCATCGATAAGCCGCGCGGTCTTGCCGTGCATCCCGCGCCGTCGACAAAAGATGAGTCCACCGTTCTGCACGGGGCGCTATGGCTCCTACAGGAACGCGGACTCCTCTCCTCCGCCGCCGAGACGCTCGTGCATCGGCTCGACAAGGAAACGACGGGGTGTCTCCTGCTTGCAAAGTCTTCCGGCGCGCACCGGTATCTACAGAAGCAATTCGAATCCCGCACGGTTGAGAAACAGTACCTCGCGCTCTGCGCGGGGAGGCCGAAGGAGGCGCGGGCCCTTATCGACGCGCCCGTGGGACGCCATGCCGGAGACAGAATGAAGATGTCCGTCCTGCAGACCGGGAAGAGCGCGAGGTCGGCACAGACGAGCTATGACGTTCTGGATGCGACATCGGACGCCGCGTTGCTTCTCTGCACGCTCCACACCGGACGCACGCATCAGATCCGCGTGCATCTCGCTTCCATCGGGCACTCGATTCTCGGTGACGAGACGTACGCATCCAAGGCATCGCACGAGCTGTCACGTAAAAAACATATCGACGTTCTCTGTCTTCATGCATGGAAACTCGGATTCTCCTCGCATGAAATGGGAAAGAGGGTCGAGGTGATCGCACCTGTTCCTTCCTCGTTCGAAGAATCCGTACAAGCCGTAGGATTGCGACTTGCGATCTGAAGAAGGCGTTACGATGCCGGTCTGTACGTGATGGTGTACTCCAGAATGTCGAGGACCTGTCCCTCGGCATTGCGCGCGACGATGCGGTAGACGTTGGTGCCCGGTCGCATGGTGCCGAGATCCGTCGAGGCGATGTAGTTCCAGAAAGTGTTGCCCGCTTCGTAGAGTTGCAGCTGATAGCCGTTCACGCTGACCGTCGCCGTCGCGGCGGACGTATTGCCTTCCAGCAGAATTTCCTCCTCGCTCGTCTCAAAGCTCTCTCCCCTGCCGGGCAGCTTCATGTAGACCGAACCGGGCTCGAGCGGACTGTTGTTCTGTAGTCCCGTTTCCGGAGGAGGCGTCACGCCGCCCGTCGCCGACGAGCCTTCGGGTTGGTAGACAATCGTGATGACGGCGGGTGCACTGCGTGCTCCAGATTCGTCGAGAGCGTAGATACGGAACACGTTCTCGCCGATCGTCAGATTGCCGAGTGATGTCGAAGCGATGTAGCTCCACGATCTGCCGCCGGGCTGGAAGAGTTGCAGGCGGTAGTCGTTCACCACGATACCGTTCGTGCCGGCCGGAGCCGTTCCGGTGATGTCCACTTCTCCCTGCGTCACGGTGATCGTGTCGCCGGATCCTCCGGGCGCGGTGATGGCGGGGGGAGGCGGCGGCTCGCGATTTCTCTGAATGGTTCTGCTCGCCTGCGCAATCACGAGGCCGCTTGCATCCCGTCCCTCGAATTCGATGAGGACGGTATCGCTGTTCGGCAGCGTCAACTCCTGCGAGAACGTACCGTCGTCGCCGACGGGAATCGAGTAGCCGTTCACGTTGACGGTTTCGACGCGCGGATGCGCGGAGCCTCCGATGAGGACGGTGTCACCCGTCACAATCGTATTGTTGGAGGGGCTGCTGATGGTGAGCAGGTCTCCCGTTTCCGCACCGGTTCCCGTGGACGGGAGCGACGTCGCCGTTCTGTTCATGACCGCGGCAATCGAGACGGTACTTTCCCTCACGAAGGCCGAGGCGGTGAGATCCGCCGAAACGGGGTCGCGGAACAGATATGGATCGGCACCTGCTTCAATGTCGCGCTTCGCCGTTTCGCTGAGTGCGAAGTGCTGGCCCTCTCCGACGAGAAGGCTCGTTCCTCCCGCGAAGGGAAGAACGATTTCCGCGCCCGGCCCCGCCGTGCGCAGGAAGAATACTTCATTCTGCCCGATGAATCCTTCCGAGCCGCCCTGTACCGAGGCGATCAAGGTGCCCGTTTCCAGGGTTCTTGTGACGGAGCCCGAGAACGTCTCCGTATCCGGCGTCATGATCCACGCCTGTCCTTTCGACAGGGTCACGGCGATGGACGATGTTCCCTCGGGGCGGTACCGGCTCTCTTCGATCGTGAGTTCCGTCTCTTCATCCAGCCTCAGGAGCGTTCCGTCGAAGAACGACACCACGGCAAAACTGCCGACGCGCGTGAATGTGGTATCGCCGGGATAGAGCGCAAGACCGCTTTCGGCACGCAATGCGTCCTCACCCTGCAGCGAGACATCGACGTCTCCCCTCCCCTCCGCGGCAATCATCACCGCCGAACGTTCCTCGGAAGAGCCGCCGAACATGGAGAGGACGGATTTTCCCGTGAACCACAGGATTCCGAGAAGCACGCCGCCTACGAGCAGGCGCGCCAGAATGCGCGGTCGGTGTTCGGAGGGAGCGAGAGCGTAGGAATTGCGTCGCCGTCGCCGTCGTCCAATGTGCAGCATGGCATGCTATCGTAAAAAGCTTTCCCGTTGGCGGCAAGGTTATTTTTGCCTTTGGCGCAAGCCAGATTTCGCTTTTGATGGATGGTCTACATTGACACAATATAAATTTAGTTATACAATATAATTTGGTGTTCTTTCAGAGCATCGTCAAGATTCAGGATGAGAGGCAAGCGCTCTGTGCATTTTTTCGTTCATAGTGCGCTTGTCTCATTCCGAGCAAGCCCGACACCTCACGGTATGAGGGCAAGGAAAGGAGTGTGCGACATGCGTCGTGCGCAACAACTAAAGTCCGGTGACATCTCTTTGGGTTTGGCTCATGAGTTCGTGTGCGCCTTCGGGCGTCAACACGGTACTGCCGTGATGCTGCAACGAGCAATCGAGGATGCCGATCTGATGCGCAAAGTGGTTGACACGATGTGCCTTGATCGGTTCAGCTACGATGCTGTTTCGATTCTCGGTTTCGGCGATCCCAGCAGCGAGCCACTACCTGATGCGGAAGAAGGTGAGATCGTCATCCGCTACGGCGGATGGTCACTTGCCGAACTGCGCAACTGTCCCGTCCGCGAGCGCAACGTCATGTGGGAACAGGACTGGTACGACAAGTACCCGTGGAGCACCGAAAAGCTGCCATCTGGCATCTATCGGCTCCGTGTTCCTGTCCCCAACAGCAATCGGCAAACCTTTGCCGAGCAGGCAAAATCCCTGCCTTCGGGCGAGGAACCTGCGCCCGTCGTGCTCGTTGCGACCGCCTTGCTGGCGCATCATTTGCAGACAGGTGAAGACCTGCTAAAAAATGATTTCACACGCTGCAAGGAACAGACGACTGACGACCACCGTGTCGTACTCTACTGGGGCGGCGGTCGGCTCTACGTCGGCTACGGCTGGGACGGCCCTCGCTACGACTACGTGTTCGTGTCCTCTCTTCGGACTTCCTGAACTTGGCATTCGAGTCCTTGAACTTTTTGATTTTTGGACTCGAACCTTGCCTGTCGGTCGTAGCCGATAGGCGAAGACTGAACCGCTCCGTGGCAACACGGAGCGGTCTTTTTATGTGTATAATCCGCTTGCACATTGCTCATGCAGCGACGACCACGGTTTTCGCTCGCGGCATGCCGTTCATTCCAACTCGCCAGTATCGGCGAACCTCGCCACCTTCGTCCGCTTGCGCGGACTTCGGAAGGCCAAGCGGGAATGCGGAGGTGTCCTGCAATGTGGGGCTGCTCCCAAATCAAATACATTGCAGTCCGTTGACCCTGACCATGGGCTTGATAAAGTCCTCTATCTCAATGGCAAGAACCGGAATGTCATTGAATCAATCCATTCAAATATGCTCCAAAAGGGAGGGTCATCACGCCGTCACCCGCAGGACTTCCTCCTTGCAGGTGCGACCCTCCTGTACGATCACATCTCCCCATTCGAGCATCGTGCGGTAGCCTTCCTTCTTTGCGGTTTCGACGAGCTCGCGCTCCGGTGCCTGGGCGAGAATGAGTTCACGTACGGCGGGACTGGCGATGAGGAGTTCGGGGAGCGCCATCTGTCCGCCGTATACCGAGGGGTCGGAGGCGTCGACGGTTGCACCCTTCTTCTCTTCCTTCAGTGTGCGAATGAGTCGCTGCGCGAGTACCGCTCGCAACGCCGGTGCGAAGGTGTAGGGACTGACGCCCATCGAGAGCAATCGCGGCAGCGCTTCCACGGCGGAATTCGTGTGGAGTGTCGCGAAGACGAGGTGACCCGTGAGCGACGCGTCGATGGCGGTCTGCGCCGTTTCGTAGTCGCGGATTTCCCCGACGAGGATGATGTCGGGATCGTGACGGAGCACCGAGCGGAGGCCGCTTGCGAACGTGTAGTCGTGATCAGGATCCACCTGGCTCTGGATGATGCCCGGGAGTTCGTACTCGATGGGATCTTCCAGCGTGATGATGTTGCGTTCTTTTCCCGCGATCATGGACAGGAGCGCGTAGAGCGTGGTCGTTTTGCCAGATCCCGTCGGTCCCGTCACGAGAATGATGCCGTTCGGCAGGTGGGCAAGCTCCGTGAGAGACGCTTCGACTTCTCCGGGAAAACCGAGATCCTTGAGCGGCACGATGCCGCGCTGTGGATCGAGGAACCGAAGCGTAAACGCTTCCCCGAACCGCGTCGGCAGGCTCGCCACGCGCACGTTGATCTGGCGATCTTCATGGGGGAAAACGTACTGACCGTCCTGCGGCGCGGTGGTGATGTTCAGTTTCAGCTTCGCCTGGAATTTGATGCGGCGCTGCATGGTGACGTACACGTCGTGGGATACCGACAGCACGGGGGTCAGGATGCCGCGTTCGCGCCATTCCACCGCGGCTCCGTCCTTGCGGGGATTGATGTGAATGTCGGAGATCTTTTCGCGCACGGCCGTACGCTGGAGCTCCTGAAGCAGCGCTTCTCCATCAAGCGTCGCGAGCCGGGTCGTGTCAAGCCGAGCCATCTCCTTATTATACAGGATTTCGCCTCTTCGTGCTACCATGCTCCGGTGGCGTTACGGGTGCCTTCGTCGTCTGGCGAATTTCACAAGAAACGTTCATTTGAGCGACGTATCATCATTCTCTACAGCCTTCTGCTGGTCTGCGCGCTCGTCATCGTGTCGCGCCTCATCGAATTGCAGATCGTGAAGGGTCAGGAGTACCACGAAGTGGCGCAGTCGCAGCATTTCGGCGGCATCGTCCTGCCCGCGAAGCGGGGGGAAATCCTCAGCAGAAACAGCAAGACGGGAGAGACGAGCATCCTCGCGACGAATACGACGCTCGACTTGCTCTACGTGGACCCGCTCGTCATCGCGTCCGGTCATGCGGACGTCGCGGATGCACTCGCCGAGATTCTCGTGACGTCGGAAGCGGACACGGCATGCCGTACCGGCAGCGACGGCTGCCCGAAGGAACTCGTGAGTTTCTACGCGTCGGCGTTCGATCCGCTGAAGACATCTCCCGTCGTGGCGGCGCACCTTCGGGCCACGGAGGGCGAATTTTACGAATCGGTCACCGACCCGACCGCGAAGATCATTCCCGACGACATTCCGGACCTTCCCGAAATCAAGCGGCGGTTTGCCCGCACCATCGAGGATCGCATTCGCCAGACGTCGGTGACGTTCGTTCCCCTCCTCTACGGTTCCGATAAAGAACAGCGCGCCGCCGTCGAGGCACTTGCCATTCCGGGAATTTTCTTCGGCGAGAACGGTCTGATTTACGGCAACCCCGAACGCATCGACCAGTCTTCCATCTCGCAGATCGCGAGGCAGCTCTCCCCTATCCTCGTGCTTGATCCCGACTTCATCAGAACGCGGCTACGCAGGCGACCGCTTCGGTACGTGCCGGTCATGGGGCGCCTTTCCTCCGACATCTCCCTGCAGATCAAGGAGAGGAAGCTGGCGTCCGCGAAACAGGCGGAAGCCGAGAGGCAGGCACGCTATGAGGCGACGGGGCAGTGGTCCGAGGTGACGGACGATCCGTTCCGCGGCGTGGCGCTCATTCCCGAGCACTGGCGCTTCTACCCCGATACGACCATCGGTTCCCACGTCGTCGGTTTCATCAACGCTCTCCAGGAACCGCAGTACGGCATCGAGCGTACGTTCGATCCGGTTCTTCGCGGACAGGAAGGACTCATTGCGACGGTCAGCGATCCCTTCGGCGGACAGATCGTGTCGTCGCAGCAGACCTTGCGCGACCCGCGCGACGGTTCGACGATCGTGCTGACGATCGACCGTTTCGTACAGAGCTACGTCGAGAACCTTCTGGAAGAGAAGATGAAGGAGGTCGACGCGCAGAGCGCGCAGGTCATCGTGCTGGACCCGAAGACGGGAAAGATCATCGCCATGGCGAACGCGCCGCGTTTCAACAGCAATTCCTATCAGTCCGTTTTCACGAAGGAACCCCTCGTGCTGACTCCCGAGGAGGAGCAGAACATCGTCATCGAGGTGTTTCACCCCGTCACCAACAAGCGTGTTCTGCTTGCGTACCTTCGCGATCTCACGACGGACGGCAGGGCCCAGCTGAGCGAGGAAATCCAGCAGGAACTTCTCGATATCGAGAAGTTGCACGATCTTACCGAGGTTACGCGCTACTACGTGCTCATCGGAGAGCATCATCGGCGGGAAATCTTCCCCACCGAGCAGAAGGGCGTGTGGTTGAAGTACGAGAACAACATCGGCGTGGGTTCGTACTTGAACAGGAACATCCAGGAAATTTACGAGCCGGGATCGGTGCTGAAGGCGATCACCATGGCGATCGCGATCGATCAGGGAGAAGTGGTCCCCGGAGATATCTATGAGGACAACGGTCCCGTGAAGGTCGACGAATTCACGATCCGCAACGCCTTGAATCAGTACTACGGTACCGTGACGATGACGAACTGCATGGAGTTCTCCATCAACACCTGCATGACGTCGGTCTCCCAGAAGCTCGGCAAAAAACTCTTCTACACGGCACTCACCCGCTTCGGCTTCGGATCGATCACCGGCGTGGAGCTCGACAACGAACTGCCGGGCGAAATCAAACCCTGGCGCGAGTGGTCGGATGCGCTTCTCTCCACGGCGGCGTACGGACAAGGTGTATCCGCCACGCCCCTGCAGGTGGTGACGGCGTTCGCGAGCATCGCGAACAAGGGCGTGCTGATGAAGCCGTCGATCATCGACGAACTGCGCCACAGCGACGGCACCGTCGAGAAGACCCAGCCCGTGGCGCTCGATCAGGTGATGAAGCCGGAAACCGCCGCCGCCATGACGGCCATGCTTGTGAGCAGCGTCCGAAACGGCTTCGCTCGCGCCGCGGCCGTGTCCGGGTACGTCACGGCGGGAAAGACGGGAACCAGCCAGATCGCCGGTCCTGGCGGAAAGTACGAAGCGGGCACGGGTTCCACCATCGCCACCTACGCCGGATTCGCTCCGCCCGACAATCCGAAGTTCGTCATTCTCGTCAAAATGGATCGTCCGCGCCGCGATGAATTCGGTTCCCGTTCGGCGGCTCCCCTCTTCCGCGACATCGCGGCATTCCTCTTCGAGTACTACGGCATTCCGCCGGACGAAAAGTGAAGCTCCCCGAGCGTACGGTCGAGTATCTGCCATGCACGCCTTCGGTGCAGGAAGCGAAACCCGTCCGTAGCAGTATCGTTCGTGTGGAGAACGCATGCATCCACTCCCTTACCGACGTGGCTTTCTGCGAAGGCGGGTAACGATGTCTGCCTCGCGCATCCGTCGGCTTATTTGACGGTCACGCTCTTCGCCAGGTTCCGCGGCATGTCGGGGTTCATGCCGCGTTGCACGGCAAGCTCATACGCGAGGATTTGCATCGGAATAATGTTCACGATGGCCTGGGCCGCGCCCGCGTCCGGCACCTTGATCCAGTCGTCGAAGATCGGATTGTTCTCCGGCGACACCGCGATGATGCGCGCGCCGCGCGCCTTCAGCTCCATGATGTTGCTGATCATGTCGCTCTTCACTTCGTCGTTGCCGAGGAGCGCGATGCACGGCGTTCCTTCCTCGATGAGCGCGATGGGTCCGTGCTTCAGTTCGCCGCCCGCGAACCCCTCGGCGTGGATGTAGCTCACTTCCTGGATCTTGATTGCACTCTCGAGCGCCATCGGATAGTTCCAGCTCTTCCCGATGATGTAGAGGTTGTCATGATTCTTGATGTTCTCCGCGATTGCGCGGAGGTGCTCGGCGTAGCGGGGGTTCAGCATATCGTTGATCTTGCCCCCCGTTTCCAGGAGCAGGGTGCGTCCCTCGTGGAGCGTGCCGGCAACGGCGTGCGCGACGAGGAGCAGTACCGCCATCTGCCCCGTGGCCGCTTTCGTCGACGCGACCGCGCGCTCCGGTCCCGCGTTGATGAGGAGCGTGAAGTCCGCCGCGCGCGCAATGGACGATCCTTCCACGTTGACGATCGCGAGCACCTTGGCACCCGCCTTTTTGGCGACGCTCATCGCTTCCAGTACGTCGGCGGTTTCTCCGCTCTGACTGACGACGATGAGCAGGCTCTCGGGCTTGAGGAAGTGATGGTAGATGGTAAATTCGCTCGCGGGCGTGACGTTCACATGACGCTCGGCCACGACGGAGAAGAAGTACTCGGCCGCCATGCAGACCTTGGCGGCGGTACCGCATGCCGAGAGGAAACATCCGCGGCTCTGTTTGATTGCGCGGACGAGTGCTTCGATCTGTTCGTCATCCTGGTGCACAGCGCGATTGATGCTCTCCTTCTGATCCATGATTTCTTTCATCATGAAGTGCTTGAACGCGCCTTTGTCGACTTCCTGTTCCCCGAAGGAAATCGTGACCGTTCGCTTCGTGCGTTCCTCTCCGTTCTCGATTGAGGCGAACGTCGCCTCTTTCCCGTCCGTCCAGACCATTTCCCCGTCATCAAGGTAGTGCACGTTCTTCGTCGACGAGAGGAAGGCGGGGATATCGGATGCGATGAAGTACTCCCCTTCTCCCACCCCGACGATCAGGGGCGACCCCGTACGCGCCGCAACGAGCGCGCGTTCGTCTTTGTCGAGCACGACGATGGCGAACCGTCCATGCAGGCGCTTGCACGCGGAGCGCACCGCCTCTCGCAGGGACTTTCCGGATTTCTTCTCCTCCGCGATCAGGTGCGGAATGACCTCCGTGTCGGTGCCGGAAGTGAACGTGATCCCCTTCGCACCGAGTTCTTCGCGCAGTTCCTGGAAATTCTCGATGATGCCGTTGTGCACGACCGCCACCGATCCGTCGGCGCTGAGGTGCGGATGCGCGTTCTCCTTCGTCACGCCGCCGTGAGTTGCCCAGCGGGAGTGCGCGATTGCCAGATGCGCCGGTGCAGTCAGACGATCGTCTGCAACATCGCTGATTTTCCCCACGTCCTTCTCCACCGCGACGTGGTTATTGGTCTGTATCGCCACCCCCCATGAGTCGTAGCCGCGGTACTCCAGCTTCTTGAGTCCCTGAATCACGAGCGATCCCGCGTCATCGCGCGCGCCGACGTATCCGAAGATTCCGCACATAGGACGGAGGTATCTTAGGGAAGGAACGCGACGAGCACAAAGCAGACCCTTCCGCGCGGCCTGCTTCTTGCGCCTTGACTCTCCGGCGCTCCTTCCCTACCATTTCGCAGCTTCTATGCCGATTATCCAATCCGCCATTACGCGTGCCCGTCAGAACGAGGTACGTCGCGTCCGCCGCCTTCCTTATAAGACGGAGATGAAGACGATGATCAAGAAGGTGCATGCCGCCGCGAAAGGAGGCAAGAAAGACGAGATGCAGAAGGCTCTCTCCGTCGCCTACAAGGCGATCGACACCGCCGCGAAGAAACATCTCATTCATCCCTCCAACGCCGCTCGGAAAAAGTCGTCACTCGCGAAGCTCGTCGCGAAGGCGTGAGTACCCGTCCGCCGCCGCGTGTACACTGCGTGCCATGAAGGTGCTTGCTCTTGATCTTGGCATGCGGAAAACAGGGGTTGCTCTCGGCGACACCGTGGCGGAGACGATCGTTGCCCTCACGACGATCACGCATGCGTCGACGGAAGAATGTCTCGACGCCCTCCGTCCGCTCGTGAAGACGCATCGCGTTGAAGTGCTCGTCGTGGGTTTGCCGCTTCTCCCCTCAGGAGAAGAAGGTGCGCAGGCGATGCAGGTGCGCGACATGGCGACTCGACTGGAGAAAGAGTTCTCCCTTCCCCTCGTCTTCATTGACGAACGCTTCACATCCTCTTCTCGCTTTCCTTGCAAGGATGCCGATGCCATGGCCGCGTGTACGATCCTGGAAATTGCTTTGCCGAAGCTAAAAGAAAGTATTTGACAAAATTATTTTTTGATTTAAAATCCAATACTTACCGATCTCTCACACTCTCGTGTTCGTCACGGTGCAGACGAAAACTCTCCCCGTCCTCCCGCGGGCCCCTCGAAAAGTTTTTCACTTTGTACTTCTGTCAATGTTGTGGTAGAACATGGGAGTTTCCTTCCCTCCTTCGCACTATGTCTCCGTCCGACGCCACTACGGCATCCGCCACGAAACTCCAGGTGAATTTGCAGGAGCTTCTGCAGGATCTGTTCCTGGTGCTCACGCAGAAGGAGAGCGAAGTGATCAAGAGGCGTTTTGCCATGACGGGAGGAAAGCAGACGCTCGAGAAAATCGGCAAGCATTTCAACGTGACGCGCGAGCGCATCCGCCAGATCGAGAGCATCGCGCTTTCGAAGCTCAAGCGTACCGTTTCGACCACGCGCTTTGACGAAGTGAATGATCTTGCGAAGGAAGTGCTCAGCGCACACGGTGGACTGCTTCCGGAATCCACGCTTCTCTCCGAAGTCCTGTTGCGCATTTCCTCGACGGAGAAAACCGACGGGGCCATCCTCCGCCTGTCGTTCAGCATCGACAGTGAACTGGAGTTCGGAGGAAAGAGTCAGTCCTTCAAGCCGTTCTGGAGACTCACCTCCCTCAAGATGGAGGACGTGAATGCGATCATCAACAACATCGTCAAACTTCTGAAGAAGCGTCATTCCTGCATGAAGGAATCGGAGATCGTTTCTTCCGTGCAGTCCATGGCTCTCTTCGAGGGAAAGACGCCGAGCAGGGAGCTCATCGTGAGTTGCATGTCCGTCGACGAGCGTTTGAAGGAAATTCCCGAAGGATGGGGACTCACCGATTGGCGCTTCGTCCGCCCGCGCTCGATCCGCGACAAGGTCGAGATCGTGCTGCGCAAGGAAGGACGCCCCCTCCACTTCATGGATATCGCCAACCGTATCCGCGAGGCGCGGTTCGATCATAAGAACGTGACCGTCCAGGCCGTGCACAACGAGCTTATCCGCTATCCGGAGTTCGTCCTCGTCGGTCGCGGGCTGTATGCGCTCCGCGAATGGGGCTACGAATCGGGCACCGTTGCGGACGTTATCGAGACGATACTCAAGAAGAACGGTCCCATGAGCAAGAAGCAGATCATCGAAGAAGTCGCCAAGCAGCGCACCGTGAAGGTGGGAACGATTTCCCTGAACCTCCAGAAGATGCCGCACTTCGTGCGCGTCGGACGCGCGGTCTACTCGTTTGATCCCGCGAAGAAGAAGTAGGATGATGTGCCTGTGATCGTCGATTCGTCGTTTTGCGATTTTCCACAGCCTCTCCGTCCATGAAGAAAGTGTGCATTGCAGCAGCGTGCGTCGTGGTCCTTTCCGCCTGTTTTGCCGATGGAAGAGGCGGTGATGCCGGGGGCACGCCGACGCACACGTTCGGTTCGCTGCGAACGGAGGGCGTGCTGACTTCCACGGGTGTTTCGCTCCTACGCCGCGGCACACATGTCCTGCATCGTGACGGTGCCGCCTTCGCCTATCTGGAGAGTCCTCGTGTCTCGCTCCACGATTTCGTCGGGAAGGAGGTTCTCGTGGAAGGTGAACTCGAGCCGAACACGCGCCCCGTTTTCCTCCCCGTTCTCGTCGTCAGCGGCGTGACGCTTCTTGATGGTGCTGATACGAGGACGGAACACGCTCTTCCCTCGCTCTCCCTGACGCTCTCCCTGCCCTCCGCATGGCAAAGCACCGTTTCGCAGGGCGCCCTCACCGCGGTTCGTCCCGGGGAGGACGAGGCAATACTCACGGTCAGCCCGGTTCTCCTCGAAGCGGAACCGCGCGGTATCCCCGTGCGCGTCGGCGGACGATCCGCGGTTCGCGTCGATGCGCCGAACGGTATGCAGCGAGATGTGTACGTGCGCGGTTCTCCGTGGATCCTCTTCTCCTTCCGCGTCCCTGCGGACGACCTGAACCCCGAGGAATCTTTCGCCGCTTTCTCCTCGATTCTCGCCTCCGTGCGCTTCGTTGAGGACAGTGACTCCTCCCCTTCTTCGCCTGTGTCAGGCAGCGGCGCCGGCGCACTCTGCGGAGGGCCGGCGGGATTGCTCTGCTCATCGGGTTTCTACTGCAGAATTACCGATGCTCAGGAGAACACCGGCACATGCGTGCCGTTCGCGCGTGAGTAGGGTGTACATAGATACACCACGTCGTTTCCCTGTCCGTTGCAAGGGCTCTTCCTTGACGCTTGCGCTTCTCTCCGTGAAAGTGGCAGGTGAACGTTCGTCTACCTCCTTTTTCTTTACACCCCTTTCTCCTCCCCTATCATGCCCAAGTCCTCTTCCACCCTTCTCATGGAATCTTCCAAACAGTCCGGCGCCAAGCCTGCAGCCGCGACTTCCAAGAACGCGTCGTCTTCTTCCGCTTCCGACAAGAGGCCCGAAGCACTGACGAGCGCACTGAAAGACATCGAAAAGCAGTATGGAGAAGGCGCCATCATGCAGCTCGGCAGCGCAGGCGCCCGCAATATTCAGACGTTCCCATCCGGATCACTGAGCCTCGATCTCGCCGTGGGCGGCGGTCTTCCGAGAAGCCGCATCATCGAGATTTTCGGTCCGGAGTCCTCCGGGAAGACCACCCTGGCGCTCCATGCGATTGCGGAAGTGCAGAAACAGGGCGGTCGTGCCGCGTTCATCGACGCGGAACATGCGCTCGATATCCAGTACGCGAAGAAGATCGGCGTCGACATCGACGCACTCCTCGTCTCGCAGCCCGATGACGGCGAGCAGGCGCTGGAAATCACCGAGAAACTCGTACGTTCCGGAGCCATCGACATCATCGTGGTCGACTCCGTCGCCGCGCTCACGCCGCGTGCGGAAATCGAAGGGATGATGGGCGACAGCCACATGGGTCTGCAGGCGCGACTCATGAGCCAGGCGCTTCGCAAACTCACCTCCATCGTCAGCAAGACGAACTGCTCCGTCGTCTTCATCAACCAGTTGCGCATGAAGATCGGCGTGATGTTCGGCAATCCCGAAACGACGACGGGCGGCAATGCGCTCAAGTTCTACGCTTCCCTTCGTCTCGACGTGCGTCGCATCGACAAGATCACCGAGAAAATCGCCGACGGACAGGAAATCGTGGGGAACCGCACGCGCGTGAAAGTCGTGAAGAACAAAATCGCTCCGCCGTTCCGTCAGGCGGAATTCGACATCCTCTACGCTCAAGGCATTTCCAAGGAAGGCGATCTGCTCGATCTCGGCGTGCGCTTCGGCGTTCTGGAGAAAGCCGGTTCCCACTTCCGCTACGGCGAGAAGGCCATCGGCCAAGGGCGTGAGCAGGCACGTGTCTACCTGAAGGATCACCCGCAAGATGCGCAGAAAATCGACAAGCAGATTCGGGAAGCCTCGCTGAAGCTCCTGGGCTCCTGATCGTCGCAGGGCTTGACGGACACGGAACTCCGGCTGCAGTTGGCATTCCGTGTCCGCTCCGCGGGCGCTACACTGAATCTCCCATGCCGACTCTTCCCGATGTTCAGCCGCACAACCTCGAAGCCGAGCAAACCGTCATCGGGGCTCTTTTGATGGATCCGGAGGCCGTGGTGAAGGTCTCGGAAACGCTTCTGCCCGAGGATTTTTACGATCCCACCTACCGTGTCATCTACAAGGCGATCTTCGACTTGTACCAGGCGCACCAGCCCGTGGACGTCATTACGGTCTCCTCCAAACTGGCCGATGAGAAGAACGTGCAGGATATCGGCGGCAGTGCGTTCCTCGCGGAGCTTGCTTCCAACGTTCCCACGTCGGCGCACGTGTACAAGTACGGGCAGATCGTGAAGACCAAGGCGATTTTGCGCCGCATCATCCGCGCGGGCGACAGCATCAAGTCGCTGGGATACGACGCCGAGAAGACCGTGCCGGAACTTCTGGAGAATGCCGAGAAAGCGGTCTTCGGTATTTCCTCCTCTTTCCTGAAGGACAAGTTCGTCCACATCAGGAACGTCCTCGATCAGCGCTACGAGAAATTTGCGGAAATGCACGAGAACAAGGATGAAGAAGCCGTGAAAGGGGTGCCGACGGGGTTTCGTTCCCTGGATTTCAAGCTGTCGGGACTGCAGCCGAGCGACCTTGTGATCATCGCGGCACGCCCCAGCATGGGAAAGACGGCGCTGGCACTGAACATGGCACAGAACGCCTCGATCCGTTTCGGCAAGACCGTCGGCATCTTCTCACTCGAAATGAGCAAGGAACAGCTCGTTGACCGTTTGTTCGCTTCGATGCTCGGGGTTGACTCCTGGAAGCTGCAGCGCGGGAAACTCGATGATGCCGATTTCCAGAACATGGGACCGATCATGGATGAACTCAACAAGGCGAACCTGTTCATCGACGACTCCGTCGGATCGTCGATTCCGGAACTGCGCGCGAAGGCCCGCCGGCTGCAGATGGAGCACGGGCTCGACATGCTCATCATCGACTACATCCAGCTGATGAGCACCGGCAATCACCAGTTTCTGGGAAATCGAGTGCAGGAAATCTCGGAAATCTCTCGCTCTCTCAAGGCACTCGGGCGCGAACTGAACGTGCCGATCGTCGCCCTCTCCCAGCTGTCGCGCGCGGTCGAGAACCGTCCCGGCAACATTCCGCAGCTCAGCGACCTGCGTGAGTCGGGCTCCATCGAACAGGATGCGGATATCGTACTCATGCTCTACCGCGAGGACTACTACGACGAGGACAGCGACCGTCCCGGCATCACGGACGTCTACATCCGCAAGCACCGCAACGGGCCCACCGGCAAAATCGAGCTGATGTTCAAGAAGGAGCAGATCCGCTTCTTCGACATCGATAAAACGCACGCTCCGCAAGGCAAAGCGGCGGTCGGCATCAAGTCCTCGACGGCGTTTCAGCGCTAGAAAAGCGCGTGCGGCATGCTCCTTTCGGACTCCGAAGTCAGGCGTCGGTCTTGTGCTGTGTTATGCTCCTCACATGGATGCATTCATCCCCGTTCGTCCGGAACTGTCCCTGGCATCGATCCTCGCCTACTCGTTCCTCTCTTTCTCCATCGGACTGGCGCTGACTCCTTCGTTCCTTCTCTTTCTGCAGAAATTCCACATCGGAAAGAAGATGCGCGCGGAGGCCGTGGACGGGAGCGCCGCCGGCGTGTTTCTGACGTACCATAAAGCGAAGGAAGGCACGCCCACCATGGGCGGACTGCTCATCTGGGCGTCGATCCTCCTCACGGTCGGACTGTCGCGGGTACTCGCGTATCGCGGGACCATCGATTTCTCGCTCCTCCAGCGCGGCCAGGTGTACCTTCCCCTCTTCGCACTCCTGTCGCTCGGCTTCCTCGGAGCCATCGACGACTACCTGAACATCTGCGGCATCGGCAGGAAGCGGGGTCTCAACGCACTGCCGAAACTTGCGACGCTTCTCCTGATCGGTTCCGCGGCTGCATGGTGGTTCTACGTGAAGCTCGGCTACAACACGATTCACATTCCGTTCGGAGAAATGTTCGGCATTCCGAACGGCGAGATCTTCATCGGGCTCTGGTACGTACCGTTCTTCATCTTCGTCCTCGTGGGCACCGCGAACGCGGTGAACGTGACAGACGGCCTCGACGGTCTCGCCGCGGGCCTTCT
This sequence comes from uncultured Candidatus Peribacteria bacterium, assembly GCA_964460475.1. Taxonomy (GTDB): domain Bacteria; phylum Patescibacteriota; class Gracilibacteria; order Peribacterales; family Peribacteraceae; genus CAYWPP01. The sequence continues at coordinate 46,719 of CAYWPP010000002.1, read as the reverse complement.
CATTCTCGCCTTCGGTGCATTCGGCATCGTCGCCTACGCGCAGGGGCTCTACGTGCTCGCCGGGTTCTGCGGCGTCGTGGTGGGAGCCGTCGCCGCGTTTCTGTGGCACAACGTCCCTCCCGCCCTCTTCTTCATGGGAGACACGGGTTCCCTCGCCCTCGGCGGCACGCTTGCCGTGATCGCCTTCATGATCGATCAAGTGCTCGTCCTGCCCCTCATCGGGGCGCTCTTCGTGTTCGAGATGCTCTCGGTCATCATCCAGCTCACGAGCAAGAAGGTCCGGGGGAAGAAGGTGTTTCTCTCGGCGCCGATTCACCATCATTTCGAAGCCCAGGGTTGGGGCGAGAGTAAAGTCACGATGCGCTTCTGGATCGTCGGTATGTTCCTGGCGTTTCTGGGCGCTCTCGTGGGGATGTACGGCTGAAAGTCGAGGCGCCTTGATTCTCGTCCCCTCCCGCCGTATCGTGCGTGCGTATGCTTCGGATTGCGATTAACGGGTACGGGCGGATCGGCCGAAACGTCCATCGCCAGTTCCTGGAGCGCTTTTCCGATCAGGTGGAGGTGGTGGCGGTGAATGCCTCCTCGGACGCGGACATGCGGGCGTACCTGCTGAAGTATGACTCGCTCCACGGCAAGTTTCCCGGAGACATCGCGGTGAAGGACGGCGACACGTTCACCGTGAACGGCACCTCCGTGCGTGTCGTGAAGGAGCGCGACCCGTCCAAATGCCCGTGGAAAGAGCTGAAGGTTGATCTGGTCATCGAATCGACCGGTCACTTCACGAATCGCGAGGCCGCCTCGGGCCACCTCTTGGCGGGGGCGAAGAAGGTGATCGTCACCGCGCCGATGAAGGACGACACGCCGATGTTCGTAAAGGGCGTCAACGACGATACCCTGACGAAGGACATGCACATCGTCAGCAACGCTTCGTGCACGACGAACTGCATTGCCCCCGTCATCAAGCTTATCGATGAGGCGTTCGGGATCGAGTACCTTCTCGTGGGTTCCGTCCACGCGTTTACGGCATCCCAGAACCTGCTCGATAACAAGGCGCAGGAGAGCGGAGAACTGCGGCGATCGCGCGCTGCGACCCTTTCCATGATCCCGACGAAAACCGGCGCGGTGAAGGCGTGTGCGAAGATTTTCCCACACCTCGACGGACGCATCGACGGCATGGCGTTCCGCGTGCCCGTGCCGACGGTCAGTTGTGCGTACATGGCCTTCACGCTGAAGCAGGAGACGGACAAGGAACGGATTCACGCGCTCATCAAGGAAGCGTCGGCATCGGGCCCGATGAAGGACGTGCTTTCGTTCTCGGACGAGCAGTGTGTGTCCATCGACTTCCAGACAGATCCGCATTCGTCCGTCGTCGACATGCCATCCACGAAGGTGGTGGGAGGCAAGGCCGTGCAGATCCTCAGCTGGTATGACAACGAGTGGGGATATGCGATGCGCGTCACCGAAATGGCGGTCAGAATCGGTTCCTTCCTCGCCGCATGACGAAGTGCGCCCTTCCTTCCAGGCTCTCTCTCAACGCGCACATCCGCAAGGCGGGCGCACCGGACCAGCTGCGGCATCTTCTGCTGGACGTTGCCCGTGCCACCAAGTACATCCAACGCGCGATTCGCACGACCGAGACAGGTCTTGCCGGGTCGAAGAATACTTCCGGAGAGGAGCAGCTGACGCTTGATATCGTCAGCAACAGGATCGTCGAAGAGGAACTGTGCGACAGTAAGCTCGTGTGCGCCTACGCATCGGAAGAAGAAGAAGGCGTGCAGGAACTGGTGCCGGACGCGCCGTACTTCGTGGCGTTCGATCCGCTGGACGGCTCTTCGCTCGTGGATGCGAACCTGGCGATCGGTTCCGTGTTCGGGGTGTATGAGGGCGGCGCAATCATGGGAAAGACGCCGCGCGAACAGGTTGCCGCTCTCTACGTTCTGTACGGGCCGCGCACGACGCTCGTCTATTCCGTCGGCAAGGGTGCGCATTCTTTCTACCTGAACGACGTCGGGGAATTTCTCCTCTTAGAGGAGAACTTGCGCGTGGGCGATCAGGTCAAGTCGTACGCACCCGGAAATCTGCGCGCCGTCACCGATACCCCCAACTACCGGGCCATGATGAACATGTGGCTCGACGAAGCCGTCACCCTCCGGTACTCGGGCGGACTCGTTCCGGACGTGCATCACATCCTGTTCAAGAAGGGCGGCATTTTCACGAACATCGGCGGCAGCAAGTATCCCAAGGGAAAATTGCGCCTGCTCTACGAATGCGGTCCGCTCGCGTATATTTTGGAGAACGCGGGAGGCGGTTCCTCCGACGGCGAGCAATCGGTGCTCGACGTGACCATTACCGAGGTTGATCAGCGTACGCCTCTCATCATCGGATCGAAGGAAGAAGTGAGTCGCGTAGCGAAGGTGTTGAAGGAGGGAGCGTAGGCGGCGCACGGCGCATGGAAACGGCTCAGTTCCAGAAGGGGTCCTGCATCGCTTTCGGCAGCACTTCCTCCAGAGTCGTCTGTGGTTCGGGTTCGCGGGATTTCTCGATGCGAAACACCTTCTTCATGCTCTTCCATGTTCCCCACGGGTAGGTGCGCTTCTTCGGCGTACGGGGTCTCCTGCCCGGTTTCTCCTCGACGGCCGGCGTGTAGGTGCGCGACTTCGGCATGCCGTCCTTCGTCCATTCGACCTTTCCCACCACGGCGCGGGCCTGCGGGTCGACATAGACGAAGTCATCGTCGTTATATGGATGGTCGCTCATGAGAATCAGGAAAAATGAAGATGGTCCTCGGGAGGAGGCGGTGGCGGAGGCGGTGGAGGCGGCGGCGGTGGATCTTCGGTATCCGTACTCTGGCTCTGCTTGGTGCGTACGTCCACGTCATCTTCCGGATGGTGGAAGAGTTCCTGCACCTGCCCGCGCAGTTGTTCCTGGTACCGCAGGAACGAGTACAGCAGCGAGATGATGGAACCGACCAGCGAGAGGTAGATGCCGAAGCGTATGGCGGCGCCGGAATCCTCCGAGAACACCTTGATAAGTACGGAGAGGGAAGCAAGGAGCAAAGCGGTGCTGAAGGCGGTCAGCAGGAGACGCACGTAGGCGCGTGAAGATTTCCTGACGAGAACGGGCCCGCCGAGCATCGGCGTGAACGTAATGACGAGAAGCGCCGCCTGCAGGAAAAACACGGTCAATCCCATGTATCCCGTGAAGAACGAGAAGCCGTTGCACATGGCTTCCACGCAAAACCTGTTGCCTTCGAACCAGGGAAAGAAGACGCCGAGAACGGCGAGAAGCGATCCGGCATGGAGGACTTTCTCCTCGAATTCCATGGTGCGGATCCCCCGCAGGAGCTTTGCAAACATACGCGGCCAGTATAACAGAAGACCGTCCCCGACCGCACGTGTATCATGCGCCCATGGCGCTGACGTATGCACGCATCGGACTGACGGCCAGATCGGGTCTTGACGACCGTGACGGCACGATCGAGATGATCGCTTCCATTATCGACCGGACGGGGGCGACGCTGCTGCTCGATGCCGAGAGATGCGCTCTTCCCTCGCTCGCGTCCTACGGCCGCTTCACGTCCATGAAGGAGCTTGATCTGCTCGTGGTCATCGGAGGAGACGGAACGATTTTGCGCGCGATTCGCGAGAGTGATGATTTCTCCGTGCCGATTCTCTCCGTGAACAGGGGGACGGTCGGATTCCTTGCCGAAACGTCGCTTGAAGAAGCGGAGACGCTGTTACCTCTTCTGCTGAAGGGAAAGGGGCAACTGGAGAAGAGGCACCTTCTGCACGTCCGTGCGGAACGTGCAAAGGAGTCGCTCTGGGAAGGGTACGTGCTGAACGACGCCGTCATTGCGCAGGGAGCGATCGCGCGGCTCATCGACATCCGCACATTCGTGAAGGATGAAGAGCTTGCGACGTTCCACGCGGACGGCGTGATCGCCGCGACGCCGACGGGTTCCACCGCCTACTCGCTCTCTGCCGGCGGTCCCATCGTCCATCCGCTCCTGCCCTCGATCATCCTGACGCCGATCAACCCGCACAGCTTTACGCAGAAGCCGATCGTCCTGCCGCACGACGTACCGGTGCGCATGGAAGTGATCGCGCGCGCGAACAAGTTCCGCGATACCCAAGTCAGCCTGACGCTCGACGGTCAGACCTACCTGTCGCTGAAAGGCGGAGACACCGTCACCGTCCGCATGGACGGAACGATGGTCGGCTTCCTCAGGCGGGCGGAGGATACCTTCTTCCACACGCTGCGAAGCAAACTCAAGTGGGCCGAACGGATCGAGACCTGACGATCATATCTTCCCTCCCCGGCCCCGTACCGACGAGCGAGACGGGTACGGATGTTTCCTTTTCGATGAATGCCAAGAACGCCTGTGCCCGCTCGGGTAAGTCTTCCCACGCCGTCGCGTGCGCTGTAGAGGAGCGCCATCCCGGTAAATCCTCATAGCTGACGGTTCCCGTTTCGTCGGTCGCCGTGCCGACGCGCACCGTTTCCTCCTCGTCCAGCACGTCGAGCTTCGTGATGTTCCAGTGCGTGAAGCCGTTCAGCATGGCGACGCGTTTCATATCCGCCATGTGCATCCAACCGCAGCGCCGCGGACGCCCGGTCGTGGCGCCGTACTCCCCTCCCCGCTCACGCAGCCGGTCGCCCGTTTCGCCCTTCTCCTCGGTCGGAAACTCCCCCTCGCCCACGCGCGTGCAGTACGCTTTTGCGACGCCGACGCACGATGTCAGTACCTGCGGCGGAAGGCCGAGACCCTGCATGGCGCCTGCGGCGGTCGTCGCCGAGCTTGTGACGTAGGGATAGGTACCGTGATCAATGTCGAGCAAGCTTGCCTGCGCACCTTCGATGAGAATCGTCTTTCCTTCCTCCATGCGTGCGTGCAGGAAGGACGGTACGTCGACAACGTGTTCCGCAAGGGCATCGCGGGCCTCTTCGATCTGTTGCAGCTCTCTGCGCACATCCACGTCGATCCGGTAGAGTGCGGAGAGCTCCGCCGCCTTCGCTTCCATGATCGCCTTCACGTCGCCCTGAAGATCACCGACGCGGATGCCGGTGCGCATCGCTTTCTCCATGTACGCGGGGCCGATGCCGCGTTTCGTGGTACCGATTCCCTTGCCCGTCCTCTCTTTTCTTCGTTCTTCCAGCATGGCATCCATCTCCTTGTGGTACTCGCAGACAACATGAGCCGCTCCGGAAATCACCAGCCGTTTCGCAAGGTCGATGCCCGCTTCCCGGAGGATGCGGAGTTCCGAGAGAAGCGTCGGCAGATGAATCACCATGCCGGCGCCGAGCACCACGGGCTTTCCTTCGTGGAGAGAGCCGGACGGGAGCAGATGAAACACGTGCTTCGTGCCGCCGACAACGATCGTGTGTCCGGCGTTGGCACCTCCCGCTGCGCGCGCAATCACGTCGAAATGTTCCGCCAGCATATCGATCGCCTTTCCCTTTCCTTCGTCCCCCCACTGCGCTCCGATGACGGCGCTGACGGGGCCGAGTGAGGTGAGGAGTTCTTCCACTGCCGGAATCATAGCATGCGCGTCAGCCGAGCATCGAGAGGATCTTCTCGCGCTGATCGGCCCTGTACTCGAGCGCGACGCCGCGACAGAGCGGATGACTGCGGCATGCCTTGAGGAGCTTCTCGATCACCTTCGTGCCGTCCGGTCCTCCTCGCAGCGCCAGATGCGGTTCAAACCGTTGCGTGCTTTCCGGAAGTTCCTGATCATCCGGAATGTACGGCGGATTGCTGACGACGAAGAACGGTTCCCTCACGTTCTCGTTTCCCGCGAGCAGCGACCCCCTCACCAGGCGGATGCGCTGCTCCAGTCCGTATGCGGTCACGTTGCGCCGGGCACGTTCGATCGCGTGCGGCGAGACGTCCGTCGCAATCACCGTGGCATGCGGCAGCGCGAGTGCCAACGTCACCGCGATGCAGCCGCTGCCGGTGCCGACATCCATCAGAATCGAGGGGCCTCCATCCTTTCCCCATCGCCGCAGAACGTGGGACGACACGATAATGCCGCTGTCCGCGTCCCGTTCGCCGCCGCGTCCGGTCGCGAGCGTTTCAAGCGTCAGTTCGACGAGCGTTTCGGTGGAGGGCCGCGGGATGAGCACCGAGCGATCGACGAAGAAGGTACGCCCGTAGAATTCTTTCTCTCCCGTGATGTACGCAATCGGTTCGCCGCTCTTTCGCCTTGCCAGCGCGAGCCGATACCGTTCCTCTTGTTCCGCTGTCACTTGTTCCTCACCGTGAGCCATCAGCCACGCCGTGTTCTTGCCAAGGGCGTGCGACAGGAGAATCTCCTTCTCATGAGCACCGTCGAGATCGGAAAGCGAGAGCGCGGAAGCGATCGTCATGTGCGCTATGCTACACCCGTGACGCGTATCGTCCTCGACTGCCGCTTCGCCGCATCCCATTCGGGGATCGGACGTTTCATACGTGAACTTGCCCCCGCTCTCCTCGAGCGTCGGGAGCCGTGGCAGTACGCGCTTCTCGTGCACAAGACATCCGAAAGCTGGATTCCAAAAGGCGCGGAGGCAATCGCGTTTCCGGTTGCTCACTACTCTTGGCGGGAACATGTCTCCCTTCCCCCGCTGCTGAAGCGGGCGAACACGGAACTCTTCTTCTCCCCGCACTTCAACGTGCCGTTCCGGCTTCCCATTCCGTTCGTCTGCACGGTGCACGATCTGATTCTGCACCGCTTTCCGAACCGGGCGCCGCCGTGGAAGCGCCTTGCGTATCGTCTGCTCCTGCGAAATGCCGTGCGTCGCGCACGAACCGTCGTCACCGTCAGCGAGGCCACGCGCACGGAGCTGCATGATGTCTACGATCTGCCCGACACGCGGACGGCGGTCGTCTCCCCCGGGGTCTCCCCGACGCTTGCTCCCGTTTCTTCGGAAGAAGCTACGAATGTTTCCGTACGCTATGGCATTCGGCCCGGATTCCTCCTCTATGTGGGAAATGCGAAAGAGCACAAGCAGGTTCCCCTGTTACTCCGGGCATTTTCTCGGCTGCCTTCCTCCGCGCGGCTCGTACTTGTCACCGGCGGACCCGAAGCGCATGCGCTCGCCGTTCCTCCGCGTGTCACGCTCCTGCCGTCGGTACCGGATCGTGATCTTGCGGCCCTCTACACCGCTGCTTCCGGCTGTGTGTCCGCGAGCGCGGCGGAAGGGTTCGGCTTACCTTTTCTGGAAGCGTTCGCCTGCGGCTGTCCCGTCGCGGCATTCTCCGTCGGCAGTATTCCGGAAGTGACCGCCGGCCTCGCGCATCTTTCCGACCCGACAGAGGAAGGTCTTGCGCGGAACATGGAACATCTGGTGCGGAACCCTCCCGATGAGGCCGCCCGCGAGCGCCTTCGAGTACATGCCGCGCGTTTCACCTGGAGCCGGGCCGCCGAACGGCTTGCCGGCGTTTTCCGTGCCGCTCTCGGGGGGGTATACTGAACGCATGGATTCCGTCGCCTCGATTCTCCCGAAGGTCCTGAAGAAGCGTGGCGTCTACGAACATGCTTCCGCCAGCCTCGTCTGCGCGCATGCGAGACAATGGATCGAGCGGCATCTTCCGCTCCACGTCGACGACATACGGGTGCAGGCACTCAAGAACGGGAAGCTCATCGTAGCGGCCGCAGATTCCTCCTCTCTGCTTGTGCTGAAGCGGAGGGAGCAGGATTTGCTCGCATCCCTGCACGGCGCATTGCCCGATGCCGGTCCGCTGCGGCTTCTCGTGCGGAGACTGTAGCTTCCGGCCCCTGAAATAGGCTTGTCTTACCCCTGAAGCTTCTCTACACTCTCCGAGCTTTTTGCAATGCTTGTCATTCGTCTCCAGCGCACCGGCCGCAAGAACCAGCCGACGTTTCGCGTCGTGCTGACCGAGAAAACCGCACCCACGAAGAGCGGTGAGCAGGAAATACTCGGCCACTACTTGCCTAATCGCGATCCCGTCGTGTTTGAGTGTGACACCGAGAGGGTGAAGCATTGGATCTCGAAGGGGGCCGTTCCCTCCGACACCGTCGCACGCCTCTTGAAGAAAGCCGGCATGGACGGTCTGGATCAGTACGTGGTGCGCTACACGAAGCAGAAGCCGAAGAAGGAACCGCCGCCCGAGGCCGCAAAGCCGGCTCCCGCTCCCGCGGCCGAAGCCGCCGAGGCACCGAAAGAGGAAGCGCCAGCCGCGTCCCCTGTATCCGAGGAGAAGCCCGCCGAGGAACCGGTGAAGAAGGAGGAGGATGCGGAGAAGAAAGAAGAGCAGAAGCAAGAAGACGAGAAGAAGGAAGAGGAGCCGAAGAAGGATGAGGAGGAAAAAAAGGAGGAGAAGAAAGCGGAGTAGAAACATCGTGACAGTCCCGAAAAAGGAGCGTATGCTCGCCGCATGACAGCTTCGACGGATTCCGACATGTCATCAGGTTCTTCATCTTCCTCCGCGGACGCGACGCCGGGAGTCGACTTTCTTACGTTCGTGCTCGAGCGGCTTGTGGAAGATAAAGATCAGCTGAAAATCGATCATCGCGTCGATGATCTCGGCATTCTTCTGACGGTCAGCGTCAGCCCGTCCGACATGGGTAAGCTCATCGGGAAGAGCGGCCAGACCATCAAGTCGCTGCGCACGTTGCTGCGCACGCTCGGAGGCAAACATAACCAGCGCATCAACCTGAAGGTCATGGAACCTGGTGATGTATCGTAATCCGGACTTCTTTCTTTTCTCTCCCCTTTTATGATTCGTGAACTGCTTGAAAACGGCTCCGTCATCGAGATCGTGGCGACGGTCATCGCCTTCTCCCTCATCGTGGCGGCGATCCTCAGCCTCTTCTTCATCATCGTCGGCGGCATCACGTTCATCCTCTCCGCAGGACAAGAGGACAAGATCAAGAAGGCCGTCCATACCATCCGCTACTCGATCATCGGGCTCATCGTCTGTTTCATCGCGTTCTTCGCGGTGCAGTGGATCGCACGACTCCTCGACATTCCCTTCGATCTCTCCTTCAGCACGATCATCGATCTCATGAATGAGATTTTCTCTTCACTGAGTTAAGAGTCGAGATCCGTCCACGTTATCAAAAGAGCGGCCGAAGCCGCTCTTTTTATCGATGTCGGAAGCCGTTTACGCATACATCCTTCTCCGCAGCATGCCGAGTCCCAGTCCTCCGGCAGTCGTGAGGGATGACGTGAGGACGAAGAGAACGTCCCACGCGGCACCCGTTTGCGGAAGCCGGATGAGCACGCCCGTCTGCACGGCGCGTACGCGCTCGGTGAGCGGCACCATTTCCACGTCCGGTCCCCCGAGCGTCGCGATGTTCGCGAGCAGCGATCCCTGCGGGGCATCCGGAGAGATGTCGAGCACGTAGCTCGTCTGCCACGTTTCACCGGGCGCAAGGACCGGAACGTTCCAGGCAAGTTCGCCGTTGCCCGCGTGGGCCGAGGCGACGTCCGCCGAGCGGAAGCGTAGGTGTTGCGTTTCGAACCTGTCCGTGACCCATGCGGTCGCGATGGGATGCGGAAGCACGTTCTTCACGTAGATCGTGTAACGGATCTGTCCGCCGGGAATCGCCTCGTCTGCCCCCGCAACCTTGCGGAAGAGCAGATTTTCGTTCGTCCGCGTGCTTGCGGAGGGATCGACGCCCCCAAGTCCCCTGCGCTCCGGAGAGAAGTCGACGACTTCCGTGTGGTCGGTGTCGTAGCCGCCGTCGGTTTGCACGGTTGCGAGCAATGCGTGACCGATCGGTGCGTCGCTGCGCACGCGGATGGTGTACTTGAGCGTGCGCGAGCCGTTTGGCGCGATCTGCAGATGGTGCCAGCGGACATTCTTGCCGTCCCACTGTCCGCCTTCGGTGACGTCGACGAACTCGCTGTACACGGGCAGGGACGCGTTCACGTTCTCCTCGGTACCGAGCGTCGGAGACTGGTTATAGACCTCGATCGTGTAGGTCAGTAGTTCGCCGCGTTCGACGGTGTTGCGTCCGCTGTAAATCTGCGTCGCGAGCACCGCGTGCGGAAGCCCCCTGCGGACGGACGTGTCATCAAATGCGTTCGAACCCCCGGCCGTTGCGCGGGAGCGGGCAATGAAGTCGTCGACCGCGCGATGCTCCACGCGCACCGCGAAGCTGTAGTTTTTCTCCTCACCGGGAGCGAACGTCACGTTCCTCCAGTACACGTTGTCGTGGCGCGACAGTTCGCCGCCGGGCGATGCGCTCACGAACGTGGTGAATTGCGGAATGACCGCCAGCACGTCCGTTGTGCGTGTCTGATTCGTGCCGTTTCGGACGCGCAGGTTGTAGTGCAGCGTCGTGCCGGGTTGCACGCTGTTCTCCCCGTCCGTCAGGACGAGGTGAAACCGTCCTTGGATTTCCCGCTCGGTTTCGACGCGGGTGGTGTCGGTCGCCTGCTCGCCTTCGCTCTGTACGCGTGCGATCATCAGCTGATCCTGCGGGGCGTTCGCTTTTACGCCTGCATTCACGGTGAGCGTGCGCGTCACGTCCTTGTAGACGGTGACGTTCGTCCAGCGCACGCGGCCGTCGGGTGATACCGATCCGCCGTCGCTTGCCGCGATGCGGTCGGTCTGCGCGGGCAGGTGGAGGTCGACCGTGATATTGCGGTGGGTGTCGCGCTGCTGCTTCAGGGTGATGACATACGTCACCGTATCCCCGGGAGCCACGGCTTCCTTTCCGTCCGTGACGGTGACGAAGAGTCCCGAGCGGTTATACCCCTCGAAGTCGTCGTCCAGATCCTCGCAGTCGTCGTCTTCCGGGAAGTCGACCTTGCCGTCGGCGTCGTTGTCGAGGCCATCGGAACACTGCGTGCGATACGCGTATCCCTCGCCCGGGTTGATGCTCAGGAGAGCGGAGAACATGCCTGCAAGGAGCAGGAGCATGGTGACTGCGGCAAGCGCTTTTTTGGCTTGCAGCTGCGAGTGAAGAGAGAGAAACATACCCACGGAGAGAGGGGGAAAAGATAGAAAGTCGTACTTTATACTATCTAATTAATACTTTGTCAATAGTCTTTCTCTTCAAAAAAGCCGTCCCGACTCGGAAGAGAAGGGACGGCCGGATGGCACGGAACAGACGTTCGACGCAAAGAAGTGGTGTGAAACCTTAGAAACGCCGCTTTCGACGGTGAGCGAGGAGCCCCACTCCGCCGAGCACGAGCAGGAGCAGAGACGTGGGCTCCGGAACGGGAACGGGTGCGACGCTTACCTCGTAGGGAGAGGAAGGATCACGCTCCGGATCGTCGGGGAGCGTTACCGTCGACTCCCCTCCTCCGTCCCAGAGAACGGAGAGAAGGGCATTGGGCTCATTGCCGTTATTGAAGAGCGTGTGCTGCCAATCCACCGTTGCCGGCCCCGCGTCGCGGTCCAGATCCAGCTCTGCGGTAAAAGCGTCTCCGGGCTCAAAGGACTGAAAGATCCAGTGCAGGACATCCGAACGCATGCTCGCATTCATCTCGTCGGGCGACAGGAGCGTCGCACTAAAGTCCGGTGATGCATCCAGAATGCGCGCGGAATCGAAGTGCATCGCGGTGTCACCGATCGTCAGACTGAGTGCGGCGATGCCGGAAGGCCCGTCATTCCGGAAGGTGATGCGAGGAAAATCCACCGACGTTCCTGTCGGGAAGAGCGTCATGACGAGTCCCGCAGGCGCCTGCGAAGACCATAGCATGATGCTCAGGAAGAAGAAGGTTCTCATAATCGTTTCCTTTCGTGATGTGAAAGATCCGTGCCTGCTGTACCCGTGTCTTCGATCGAGACAGCTTGCCCATTGCATCATGCGGAAGGAGACGGAGCTTCCCGATTTCCACAGAAAGAGTTCCCGTCTCGATTCGAGGGCTTTGGGAAGAGGAGTTCACGGTTCCCTCCCGACCCCGAACGCTCCGGTGCTGCGATACACGAAAGCTCCGCCCGTCGTGCTATGCTCGTCTCATGGCAGAGACGCATGAGGTGGCAACAGTCGGCGCAGGATGTTTCTGGGGAGTAGAGGAAGCGTTTCGTACTCTCCCGGGCGTTCTGGCTACGGAGGTCGGCTATGCCGGCGGCACGACGGAGAACCCGACCTACGAAGACGTCTGCTCGCACCGAACGGGCCATGCGGAGGTCGTGCGTGTTACGTTCGATCCGTCGATTCTCCCGTACGAGAAACTTCTGGAAGCGTTCTGGAGCTGCCACGATCCCACCCAGCTCAACAGGCAGGGGCCGGATCTCGGAACACAGTACCGCTCGGTGATCTTCACCCATTCGGAGGAGCAACGACGGGCGGCCGAGGAATCAAAGAAGAAGCTCGCCGAGGCAAAGAAGTACACGGAACCCGTCGTGACGGACATTCTGCCCGCTCCCCCGTTCTATCGCGCGGAGGAGTACCACCAGAAGTACCTGATGAAACGCGGGGAGGGAGCGTGTCATATTTGAAAAAGAGCCCCGGGAGGAGCTCTTTTCTTCGTTTTTACGTAGCCGTCCTAGTTCCGGAAGAGCGTGGAATTGACGGTCGTCTCCGCATGTTCCACCCAGTGGAAGACCGCGTCGTTGCCGTTATCGTCATCCACCCAACGGATGTGACTCGCGTCGGGACCGAAGGACGTGGCCGTACGATCCGTGAATCGACCGAGTGACACCTGCAACGTGGACGGCGCGCCGGCACTGACTTGCGTGTTCACGACGTCGGCTTCCAGCACGAATATTGCGCTGCTTCCCGCATCGATCGACGTATTGATCTGCTGATCGATGAGGTCCGTGCACGTGACCACAAGTTGACCCGTGGCAAGCGGCTTATCGGCGGTACAGGGAACTTTCGTCGTCGGGTCCGCCTTGTTGTAGATCATGAAGTCGGAGGTGGCGGGATTCGTCTGATCGCCGTCTCCCAGTTGCACGTTGCTTGCATTCACATCGAAGATCAGGCCGTAGAGCGACCAATCGTTCAGCCCGTCACGCGTGTTGTTGTGGGATGCCGCGGTGAAGGTGAACTGTCCAATTGCGCGGTCGTTACCTACGGTCATAGCCGTGCCGTCGGCATCGGGGCTAGTGTTAGTGATGGAGGTTACTTTCGAGTGCACGACGACGTGCGCGTTCTCGTGTCCGGCCAGATTTCCGTCGACGGCGGTATTCTGGGCCGACGCACTCTTTGTACCGATGAAGAGCTCGCCTTCGGCGACACCGTCTCCGTCGTTACGCGGAAGTTCCATGCTCGAGAGCGCACCTCGTGCGCGAACGCCGCTGAATCCGGAGGCGGAACCTTCGACGCGTACCCGGACATTCTTGCCTTTCTCCGAGCCGCCTACGTCCGTACGCATGCGGGGACGGACGAGAACATCGACGTCTTGCCCCCGGGGTACGACAAGCTGATTGTTGTTCATGCTCGCGCACATCGAGTACGTCGGAGCTTCGGCGACGCAACTGCCGACGGTCGCGGTGGCGAAAGGCGCTTCCGCTCCCGGATGGAAGAGTTCAAGCCTTTCGACGTTATTGGTTGCGAAGAGAGCGGCATCCGCACCGTGGGCGGTGAATGTCAGATTCGCGACGTCGATATCCTCGTAGTCTGCCTGCAAGGTGAGCCGCAGAATTTCCTCGCCGAGCGTGCCGCCAAGAAGCTGGCGATTACGCACCGGCGTGACCGAGGCGGTAACGTAGAGGTCTCCTGACGAATGCAAGGTGAACGTCGTGCCGCCGTTGAAGACATCGGAGACGTGAATATCACCCTGACCGGGCTGCTCGGTACAGCCGTCCGTCATTGCCGCTGTTCCGTCGGCGTTGCTGCAGGAAATCCCGCTGAGAGGCGCGCCGTCGGAGAGGCGTTCTGCTCCGATGAACGCGGAATCGTAACCGAATCCCAGGCGCAGGAAGGAAGGAGAGTCCACGAATGACGCCTGCACGTCGGCATGCACCTCAAAGGTGACGCTTTCGCTGCGCGGAATGACGTAACCTCCGCCCGTAAGCGCATCGAAGCGCACATGTTCCATGTCGAATCCTGAGACGGCGCTCACGCCCGACTGTGCAATCGTATCAACGACGCCGTCGTTATTCGTGTCGATCCACAATGTGTAATTGGAGGCATTGTGCAAATTGCCATCGCTTCCGCCTTCGATGCCTGCCGTCTGAAAGTGTGCCTGCGTCAAAAGCAGATCCGCATCGTCCGATGCGGTCGCTTCGAAGCGAAGCAGAGTGATGTTCTTCTCGTTCTTGACGGCGGTGTTCTGGGAGACGAGTGGAATCTTCCGCACGGAAAGCGCGGCATCCGGATCCTCCCCTCCCGGGTTCTGCGGGACGCATTCTCCGTCGATACAGTCTTCGTTGCCGGCGCAGCCGGGGAAGCACGCACTCTGGCTTGAGCTGACGCTGGAGCTGGAGGAGCCCGCACCGACGCCGTACCGAGTCGACTGCACTTCGGTTTCAGGGTAATCGATCCATTGATTGGCTTTCGAAAGCCGATTGTCACTATCTATCCACTGGACATGACTTTCAGATGGACCAAAGGTCTCTTGCAGGTCGGGATCGCTGAAATTTTTGAGTGACACTTGAATGTTGGACGGAAGAGAAGGCGAGACTTGATCATTTATGATATTGCCGATAAGCGCGATCGTCTTGCTTTCCCCCGGCTCAAGAGTCACCTCCCCTTCGATGGGCGTATTGTCCATATTGTCGCACTGAACGAAGAGTGTCGTTTCGTTCTCACTGCCGACAACCTGACAAGCGTGATGATTGAACGGGTTTTTCGTATTGATGAGCCGGTAGGTATCAAGGGCAACATTTTGCGCTTTCAGCGTGAAAATAAGATCCGATATGACAACCTCATTCGTGCCGTCCAGCGCATTGTTGTTCGGCGCGGCGCTGAAGGTGAATGCACCGAGCACACGATCGTTTCCGGCCGTGACAGGCATGCCGTCCGGATTCGGGTCTCCGTTCGTGATGCTCGCGATCTTCGACATTACCGTCATATGCGTCGGACTGACGATATCCGCATTCTGTCCGAACGAAGCCGTACCGATGAACACTTCGCCGTTTCCATTACCGTCGCCGTTATTTTGACTGAGATCAACGGAGCTTTTCGTGCCGACGGCTTCGACCGTCATGCCGAGTTCTCCGCTGCCGCTCACTTTCACCGTCACATCCATGCCGGACACGCCGCCGTTCTGATCCGTATTGATGACGGGACGTACGATGACGCTCTGGGCGCCTCCGTCCACGATGCGCAGTTGTGCTCCGGCGAGAGATGCGCAGAACGTGAGGGAAAAGACGCTTCCCCCGCCTCCGCCTCCTCCGCCGCCCGCACAACCTGCAACGGTTGCGGAAGCAAAGGGAGTCGTTTCTGCGGGCCTGTAGAGATCAAGGCGCGAGACGGTATTCGGGAGAGTGCTCTGCGAGGAAGACACGATGAATCCCATCTTCCGCACGTCGACGTCTTCATGACTGGCATTCAACGTGAGGTGCAGAGCGGTTGCCGACGTGCCGCCGAGAATCTGGCGCTCACGCACGGGCTGCTGCGTCACATGGAGACTGCCCGCGTTCTTCAGTGCGTACTTCGTCGATTGCGTCGTGCGAACCGTCACTTCGCACTCTTCCTCTTCGTTCGCCGTGCAGCTTCCGTTCGTTTGCACGCCGATGAGCTGCCTGTCGTCATCCGTCTTCGTCGCCTTCACGTACTGCGGATCGGCCGTGTGAAAGGCGAGTTGCAGCACGGGACTTATGAACGACTGCGCGATGTGCGCATGTACTTCGAAGCGTACGGTATTCTCCTTCCTGAGGGAGAAACCGTTCGTGTCGATGTTGTCGAACGACAGGATTCTCCGTCCGTTCGCGGTAACCGTCGACGTGACGCCGCTCATGACTTCCCTGTCGACGATGCCGTCGCCGTTCGTATCGGCGTGGAGTGAGTAACTCTGGGCGTTGAGCAGATCCTGCTCATCGTTTGCCGAGACGAAGCGAAGATTCTGAAGGGCCGTTTCGGCGGTATTCTTGGTGATCGCATCAAATGCGAGCAGAACCACGTTCCGCTCATTCTTCACCGCAACGTCGTTTGACGCGCCGGGAACCTGCTCCACCGTGAGGTAGGTGCAGCCCGAAAGAACAACCGCGGCAAGCATCGCGGAACAGGAAACGAGAGTACGTCGTACCATAACGTGTGTGTGGAAGTGAGTATGAGTTTTCCAATCTATTGTACATTAATTTCCCGTTTCTCGCAAGAAACATCATCGCGCTGCTTCGATGAGCGGCGGATTTCCGCCGCCACCGAACTCCTCTCCTTCGGCAAGGCACGCACGCACGACGACGCTGCCACCCACGCGGTTGACGATGTAGAAAGAGCGGGTATCCCCTTCCTCTGTCAGAGGATCGCGGGGGAGTTTCTCCGGATCCCCGTTTGATAGATCGAGGCACTCGCTCTTCACGATCGCGATGCCCCGTCCGTTCAGATTCGAGGGGATGCTCCCGTTATCGACCGCGGGCTCCCCCACGTGAGTCGCGTGCGCTCCTGCAACCGTCTCCGTGAGCGGGTTCACGGGTGAGCCCAGTTCTTCAATCGGCCAGTAGGAGAGAAGATTCTCTTCGAGAGGCAGACCGAAGGCCAGATCGGCAATCGCATCGGGCTGGAGCGCTCCATTGAAAATCCGAATGTCGTCCAGCCGCCCGTTTAAGTAGGTGAAATCTTCCCCGGCTTTGGGAGAAGCACCGAAGAGCAGCGTGTTTGCCGGAGGCAGAACAGGCAACCCCTCCCCTGCCCCGTTCCCGACTTCCGTGCCGTCGAGGAAGATGCGCGCCCGCTCCTCACTCGACGCGTCATACGTGAAGGCCACGTGGTGAAAATCGTCGTAGAACGACGAGAGTGACAACGGATCGCTCGCGATGGAGACCGCGGAAGAACCGTCGGAAAGAGAGAGGCGTACCCTGCTGTCGGTGAGAGAAAACAGGAATCCCGCTCCTCCCTCCGTCTGGACGGTGGAGAGAATGGGATTCTCCCCGAGTTCCGTAAACTTCGCCCACAGACTGACCGAGAAGGCCGACGGGAACGAGAGGGAGGAAGCCTGGACGTGATCATTGACGCCGTTCAGCGCAAGGGAGAATGCGGAGACCACTCCTCCGTCCCCGGGGCACATGTCCACGTCGCACGCGTCACCGATGCCGATCATCTGCCACGACGCGGCGTCGGTATCGAGTCCGTCGATCTGCCTTCCCGCGGCCAATCGCGACACGAGTGAGGAGGCGATGGCACGCGTTTCTTCGCGCCGTACCACGTTGCGGCTTGCGTTGATGCGCTTCACGGGATCAATTGCCGCGAACACGGCGGAAACGAGAATCGCGATCACGCCGATCGTCACGATGAGTTCGACGAGCGTGAAGCCGCGCAAGCTGCGTGAGGGGGTCATTCTTCAGGAAGCCTAGCGAAAGTACGAAGAGGTGGGAAGCCGGAGATCGTTCTGCGATTGTCGCTACAGCACACTCTTCCGGTGCAGGTGCCGCTCCATGAACTGACTCACGATGACGCCGCAGACGAGAGCGGTACCGTAGAGTCCAAGAATGTGCGGAAGCCCGACCCAGGCGGGAAAGTGTGACTTGAGGATCGCGATGAGGAAGACCGAGTACCATGAGATA
The DNA here is from genome assembly GCA_964460475.1 of uncultured Candidatus Peribacteria bacterium. Lineage (GTDB taxonomy): Bacteria > Patescibacteriota > Gracilibacteria > Peribacterales > Peribacteraceae > CAYWPP01. The sequence goes on along the minus strand of CAYWPP010000002.1, from coordinate 29,150 downwards.
AACGACACCGATCCCATGGCGAACGACACGCGACGCAGGCGGTGCATGAGGTGATGCGCCTCAAGCGGATGCAACAGGAACGACAGGTGCATCATGCGCGGCGCGATGTGCTTGTGCATCAGGATGCCGTTGATGGTCAGCACCACGACGATGCAGACTTTCGAGAGGAATGCAGGCGACGTACGCAGCCTGTCGGCGTTTGCGAGGTAGAGCGCAAGACCGGTCACGTACAGAAGAAGCAGCGCGACCATCATCACGTTCGAGAGGATCGTCATGACTTCGTGCTCTTTCTTGGAAATGCGGAAATCGCGGAGGAAGTTGAAGAAGAAGATGTCCGTGATCGTCGCGCCGCCGATGCCGAGCGCGACTCCGATGAGATGGAAGGTCAGGAATCCGATTTCGAAACGCGAGGAAACGTCGGCGGCCATCGCGATCATCGTGCTCGTCATGGTCGTATCGTAGCGGATTTTTTCGCGGGGTCACGTTTCGGTTTTCTCGGCGACGAGGGTTTGCAGCATGCCTTTTCGAAACGGCCTCCCCGCGGTGAAGATGAGAAAGACGATCGTCTTATACAAGGCGCGCATGAACATGTTTCCCTCCGGCACGTCGACGGCCTTCAGCGGATGGTTGTAGTTGTAGTGTTGCGTCACGCGGAAGCCGTGAGCTTCCACCAGCGTCCGCAGCGACAGCGACGTGAAGTGATGCAGATGGTGGCGCGAGAAGATGCGGTCGTACGCCGTGCGCAACCCGACGGTTTTCAGCATGCCCGCGATGCCGTGGATGGGGCTCGAGCTGTCGATGGTGCAGATGACGAGCAGTCCTCCGGGCTTCAGCAGCTCCCGCATGATCGACAGGAGCCTCTGGGGATCGGGAACGTGTTCGATGGTATGCAGGCAGACGACGGCATCGTAGCGCTCGCCGAAATCCGTCTCGTACACGTCGCCCTTGATGAAGGTGACCTCGCGGTACTCGTTGCCGATCAAATCGATGCCCGTCAGACGGAAGGTTTCGTTGCGGTCACGCAGAAATTTGAGCAGATCGCCGTTGCCGCATCCGATGTCCAACACGGAGAGCGTAGAGTTCTCTCGTTTCTCCAGCAGACGGAGCAGCCGTGCGAAGTGCCGATGATCGGGATTGGCGAACCAATTCCTGTGCGTCCGCAGGAAGTACGCCTCGTCGTAGGATTCTTCTTCCTCCTTCGCAACGACGCTGAAGCGGTGCGTGCATGCGGAACATCGGTACACGTTCAGCGGCACGTCCACGCACACGACGTTTTCCCGCACATGACAGATGGGACACTCCATATGGCGAAGATGGTAGGGAAAGAATCCGATCCGTGAAAGAGCCTTTCCTGTCTCCGAATTCTGCTACGATAGGCGCATTGCGGCTCTTTTCTGTTTCTACTTCTTGCGAAGATTCATGTCACATTGGGGCGTAGCCCCGCCTTCGCGCACTACGCTTCGGCGGACAGGCCGGGCTTCGAGCGGGCAGGAACATTGTTCATTTCTCTTCTGTTATCAGACTCTTCTCTCATATTGGGGCGTAGCCAAGTGGTAAGGCAGCGGGTTTTGGTCCCGCCATTCGGGGGTTCGAATCCCTCCGCCCCAGCCAGAATTCTTTCACTTCATCAATCCTGCCCGAAGTCATGAGCACGAGCAGAGGAGGAATGGCTCGGCGAAGTCCACAGACGAAGCCGGCCCTCCGCCCCAGCCATTCTGTTTCGCAAGCTTCACAGAAATGTCTGTTCTTGTTCATCGGTCTACGAAGCTTGCGGAGTAGACCCTCCGCCCCAGCCAAGAAATTATTTGTGAATATTGTATAATCTGGGAAATCACATATTCTTCACTTGTAATATATGCAATTGACCTTTGATCGTACAATTCGGCATTTTTTCATATTGGGAGCAGGATCATCTGTTGAATACGGATTGCCTGTCTGGAAAGACTTGAGTAAGCAGATTAAGGAAAGAGCAAATAATGATGATTCTCTTCAATACAAAACACAAATATTAAATTGGATGGATAAAATTGGCGAAAAAAAGTTGTATGCCACATTGGATGAATGTATTGCCAAAGAGGCGGCATCCAAAGATCATCATGTTGATGGGTTAGATATTGAGGACAAAATATTTTCTATAATTCTTCAGATATTCAATGATTCATATCATCAAAATCCAGATGGGTGGATCAATAAGTTGAACCGAAAAATCCTAAATAATAAAGATTTACAAAATCAGCTAGCATTCATTAATTATAACTATGATCATGTTTTAGATGATAATTTTCTAAACTACGAATATCTGCCGACTAAACATAAGCGACTCAATTTCAAGTCGGAGCTTAAGATTTTATTGAGTGCATATAATAGCGTGCTATGTCCTCATGGAACTTTTAATGTTCCAAAATTAAGCCACACTCCTCGTATTAAGAAATTCTTTGACACGATTAAAACCGGCGATGGAGATCTATTAGATGTAGTAAGTTGCTATGAGAGCAAGCAACATTCTTTAACTTTTAATTCCTACACTACAAGTCCTAGGAGTCTATATATCTTGGGCCTAGGAGGAGGGTTAAAAATTAATATGAAAAATTTGAAGTTCGAACTTCCGATAGGGGAAGTTCACGTAACAATAAGGAGCAAAGAAAACTTAAATGACACTGTCAGTTTTTTGGCAAAAAAATTCAGCAAACAAGAGAGTGAGATTAAAATATATGAGACGTGTAGCGAAATAATTGAGAATTGTTTCTAATCTAAATAACATTTCGCAAATCATCCACCAGTCCCAGCCATTCTGCTTCGCAAGCTTCGTAGAAATGTCTGGTCTTCTGCATCTTCATGAACAAATATTGTATACAAGTAAATTTGACTGAATTCCACACTGTGAGACAGTACGCCTCCTGTGAAAAGACTTCTTTACATTGCGGGGGCGGTTGCCGCGAGTCTCGGCTTCGTTCAGCCGGCTCTGGGACAGGCATTCCTCGACTACGGGCAGCCGTACTCCCATACGGGAAACGGCTTCTGGTACCGGGACCCTTGGACGCAGCAGCAGCGGTACACGACGTACGACCGCTTTCAGCGGACGGTGGAATCATCCGGCGGCCAGGCACAGCGCTTCACGCGTCAGCATCAGAACGTGTCGATCTCGGTGAGTGAGTCGAAGGACCCCGTGCACGCGGGCGATGCCCTTACCTACTTCATCACGCTCGGGAATCCGTACGAGTCGACGGCGAACGTCGACGTGCGTGCGTACCTCGATCCGCACACCGACTTCCGGTACGCGAGCAACGACGGCAAGCGCACGGGTGACCGCGTGTTCTGGGGGAACCTCGTTCTCTACGGCCACACCACCCGCACCATCAGCGTCACGGTCCGCGTGGACACGACCGTCACCGACCGCCAGACACTCACGTTCCGCGCGCTTGCGGGGCAGTACAGTGCAACCGAAACCACGACCGTCGATGACGGCGCGCGCAGAGCGCCGCTCGCTCCCCCGTCCCCCGTGTACCACAGGAGCGCGCCTGCTTCGTCCGTCTCCCGTGTTCTGGTGACGCAGCAGGTGATTGCGTACGCGCCCGATGCCGCCTACGGCACCGCGCATGCTCCGGCCGATCCCGCGGATGACTTCCAGGTGACGCTGCGCAAGCGGAAGGACGGCCTCAACGACGTCATCTATACGCTCACGGTCGAGAACCACACGAACAGGACGTTCCGGGACGTGGACGTCACGCATCTCTTCTCCTTTCCCGTCGAACGCATACGTTTTCTCTCCACGGGCGGCGGCCGCGACAAGGGTGACCGTGTGTCGTGGAGCCTCGGCAACCTGGCGCCGTACGAGTATCGCGTGCTCACGCTGCACGCGCGGTTCACGCCCGGATTCGAAGAAGGCAGCGACGCCGTGCGTTCGAGCGTGGAAGCCGTGAGCCGCGATCCCGCGCTGCTCGCACGTTCGGCCGATACCGTGCACATCGGGCGCGGCACCGCGTACGTCTACAACTACGACGCCGTCGCGTTCCCGCAAGCGGGCGTCATCGACTACGTGTTCGCCCGCGACGAGCAGAACGACCGCTACCTCTTCAAACCGGCATCCTCGCCGGAGAAGACGCCGTTCTGGCTCTTCGCCTGCGTGTTCCTCTGCTTCGTGGCCGCAAGCATCGGCGCGGCGCGCGTCAATTCCCGTCGTTAGGAGTTCTTTGCGATTTCCTCACAGTGGCGGGTGATCACGAGCGGAAGATGCGCAAACACGTGAGTGAGTTCCTCGTGCTCCTCTTTTGTCATGTTCGAGAGCACCCACGCAGCGAGGTCCGCATCCTCGGGTTTCGGCCCGATACCGATGCGCAGACGCGGAAACTCCTCGCCGAACACGTCCACCACCGACTTGAGACCGTTATGTGTGCCGCCGCTCCCCTGCAATCGGAAGCGGTACGTGCCGAGGGGAAGATCGATGTCGTCGCAGCAGACGATGATCTGCGTGGAGGGATCGAGCTTGAAGTAGTCCACGATTTTCTGCACACACTCCCCGGAGCGGTTCATGTACGTGATCGGTTTCACGAGCAGGAACGGAACATCGCCGCAGGAAGCCTCCGCCGTCAGACACCGGAACTTCGCCTTCTCTTTCCAGTCGCCCGGATCGACGCCCCAAGTCTTTCCGACGGCATCCGCCGCCAGAAACCCGATGTTGTGCCGGGTGTGTTCGTACTTTTCACCGGGATTGCCGAGGCCGATGAACAGAAACCGCGGAGCCACGTCGGCAGTATAGCTTACGACCCGTCCTTCATGCCGAGGTCCCGAAGCGCAGAGTGAAATCCTCGCATGGCGCGCGACGCTTCCTCCGACGTCAGACGATGATCGAGGTCGTGTGCGATCGCGTTCCTGAGCTTGTGCGCGCTCCACACCGCGTTCAGGTTCCGGAACCGCGGGCCCGCTTTCTTCAATTTTTCTCCGAGCGTTCCGCTGTAGCCGAGGAGGGAGAGCGCGGCATCCAGCACCTTGTCGGCTTCCAGAATTTTACGCGACGGATCGGCGATGCGTTCCGTGAGCAGCCACACCTCCCGCACTTTGCGCTCGGCCGCTCCGCGCAACAAGCGCCTGCGCTGCGCCCTCCATACGAGGAGGACGGTAAGTGTCGCAAGCACGACGCCCGTGAAGAGCAGGAGAACCGGAAGCGTCATGCGTCGTCGTCGGATTCCTCTTCTTCGTCTTCATCCATGTCGCGCATCTGCATGGAACCCGCCACGAATTCCGCGAGCAGGGTCTGGACGGTCTTCGCGTCTTTCAGATTCTTCGCGTGCAGGTACTCCTCCATGCAGCGCAGGATCATGGTCTCCACCACGCGCGGCCGCGGGATGAACGGCAGCGAAATCGTGGAACCCGTGGAGATCTTCTCCACGCTGATCGTGCCGAACCGGAGCAGCGTGCCGGCGACGCCCTGAATCTCGTAGCTCACTCCCTGTACGTCGCTGTAGAGGACGCGCGAGGATTCCCGGTGGAACCAGCCGTGCCACTCGAGATCGATGATGCCCTCGTCGGTGATGATCCACACGTCCAGGTAGTAGTCGAGGAAGTTTCGCAGCCACCACAGGAAACAGAGCGCGCAGAGCGCGAGCGTGACGTACGGCACCGAGGGATGCGTGACGACCACGGGAATCCAGAGCACCAGCAACAGCGCGAGCGTCGGGAAGGAGAGCGACTTCACCCCGAGCATCCAGTGCTTGTGCACGATGAGACGCACGTTCTCCTCGTCATCGAGGTGCCGCCGGAAGAAGAAATCATCGAACACGCGTCCTGCATTGTACGACGGGACGGAGCGGGAAAGAAGCCGAAGAACGACGAGCGATTCCTCCCTCATTTCCCTTCCCGATTTCTGGTATACTGTCTGCATGACAGACACCGTGAAGAAACAGAGAAGCCTGTGGTTTCATCTGGTCGACATCACCCTGAATATCGTGATCATCGTGGGCATCGTCGCCGCGATCCGCACGTTCGTCGTGTCGCCGTTTCAAGTCGAGGGAAGTTCGATGTCCTCGACGCTGGAGCACAAGGAATACATCGTCATCAACAAGTTTCGCTACCTCCTCAGCGATCCCGCGCGCGGAGACATCGTCGTCTTCCGTCCGGCCGTCGATCCGGACAAGTACTACGTGAAGAGGGTGATCGGGCTTCCCGGCGACACGATCGTCATCCGTGACGGCGGCGTGTACCTGCGTGTCGACGATACCGATCGTGAAATCACCGAAGCGTACCTCGATGAGCGCAATGCGCACCGCACGTTCCGGGCGCCCGTGAGCAGCGGCAACGAGACGGAGATCGTCTACCACGTTCCGGACGACCAGTACTTCCTCCTGGGCGACAACCGCATGGGCAGCCTGGATTCCCGCAGCTTCACCGATGCGCGCGGCCTGCCCGCTCCGTACATTCCGCGCGAGAATATCAAGGGAAGCGTCTGGTTCGTGGCTCTGCCCGTCACGAAAATCCACGCCTTCGAGCCTCCCGACTACGCATTCTGACGCCTTGCCACCGCGCATGTTCCCTTGCTTCAGCCTCCGTCCTGCGTTACCCTCATGCCGCCGCAAGGCCTTTTTTCCGCACATGCGATCATGAACGCCATCGTGTCCTACATCCGGGGAAGCGTCGAAGAGCTTCATCACGTCCGCTGGCCCACGCGCCGGCAGGCGGTGCGCTTGAGCCTCATCGTCATCGGCTTCATGTTGGTTTCCGCTGTCGTTCTCGGCATCGTCGATGCGGGGCTGACCGCGGCGGTTCGCTTCCTGATCGCACCCGATCTCACTCTGGACCCGCCCCTTGGCTAAACAAGATCCCAGCGCCGGCCGCAATTGGTACGTGATTCATACCTATTCCGGGTATGAGGACAGCGTGAAGAAATCCCTGGAGCAGCGCATCGACAGCCTCGGCATGCACGACTTCATCTTCAACGTGGTGGTCCCCAAAGAGAAGCAGATCGTCTTCAAGCGCGGCGAACCCGTTGAGGAAGAGAGAAAGCTCTTCCCCGGCTACGTGCTCGTCGACATGGTCGTGACCGATGACAGCTGGTACGTGGTACGCAATACGCCGAACGTCACGGGCTTCGTGGGAGCCGGTAACATTCCCGTCGCCGTGTCTCCGGAAGAGTACGGCATCATCGAGCGCAGGGTCGGCGAACAGGAGGCGAAGTTCAAGAGCGACTTCCAGATCGGCGATCTCGTCATCATCATCGACGGTCCTTTCAAGAACTACGAAGGAACGGTAGATGCCGTGGACGTCGACAAGGGGAAGCTCAACGTGCTCGTGATGATCTTCGACCGCGAGACGCCGGTGGAACTCGACTTCACGCAGGTGAAGAAGAAGTGAAGCCCCACGGCTTTGAAAGCCGTGGTATCTCAAGAGTTCGCGAAGACAATGATGCGAAACCCGGCGTAGCGCTCTTTCTCTGCATAAGTGTGCCTTCATCCCATCTGAAGGTTGCAGCTACCCGCGAAGTCAGGTAGGAGGACGCGTGCCGACAAGGAGACTTTGCGTCTTTTTTCTTGTATCTGCATTAGAGGAAACTTGTTCGCTCCGCTCCCCTCGCTTACCATTGCGCGCGCACCTTCCCCCGTTTTTTTCATGAGAAAAATTCTCGCGCCCTTCGCGCTCCTCACGTTCCTGTTTCCGGTTCTCGCCTTCGCCTTACCCGGCGTCGGTCCCCGTGTGACGCTCGACGCGACGGTGCTCGAAGTACGGCTCACGGAAGAACAGCGCTTCGATAAAGAAGGCGGGGAATTCCTGCTGCGTGCGGACAACGGACAGGAAATCGTCGTCGTGCTGCGCGAGAACGCGCGCATCATCACGGAGGGGAGATCGAGCAGGAAGAAAGCGATTCCCTCCGATGTCAGGCCCGGCATGACGGTGCGCGTGCAGGGATGGAGAGTCGATACGTCCTCCGTCACCGCATCGCTCGTCGTGATCACGAATCTGGAGAACAATCCCGGACTCTCGGGAAACGGCGTCCTTCAGTCCGTCGGAGAGTCGTCCGTGACGATCCTCCTGCAGAGCGGCGAATCGCGCACGCTCACGGTCACGAACGAAACCGAGGTGCACGCCGAGTACGAAATGCGCGGAACGGAAGGTCTCACGTTCGCCGGCAAGTCGGCGACGTTCACGGTCAATCCCGACAATCCTTCGCTGCTGCGCGTGCTGCGCATCGGCGGGAGGCCCGAGGTGAAAATCGAACGTCCGTCGCTGCGGGAGTTGCGGGTTATCGCGCCCTACAGGCGCGTGCGTTAGCGCCGTCTCCACCGGAAGAACCAGTTTGCCCCTTCCGCTTTCCTCCTGATGACCATCGGAAGGAAGGATGAGAGGAAGACAAGCTGCGTGATCTGTCCGACCGCGAATCCGACGGGAAGCGCGGCAAGCCCGTAGCGACCTGCGAGGAAGAATGCGCATGCGGTTCCCGTGAACAGTGCGGCCATCGTGCCGAATGCCGGCATGAGGGTGTCTTTCAGCGACGAGAACGCGCGGAGCAGCAGATGGTTGATGCTCTCGAACGGAATCGACACGCAGTACAGCGACAGCGAGAGCAGGAAGGCGGCGCGTGCGGCTCCCTCCAGATGCAGCATCCACGCGGGAATGAACGACAGCGCCGCGAGACCGATTGCCGCGGGAACCGTCAGAACGACGTTGAAGAGCAGGCCTTTGCGCAGATACGCCCGGAAGCGGTGGTACTCGCCTTTCGCGGCGGATTGACTCAAGAGCGAGAACGCCGACTGCGCGAGCGCGATGCCGGCGACGCCGACGACCACGGACTGGAAGTTGCGGGCGAACGCGTTCACCGCGACGGCTTCGCTGCCGAGGCCCGACCCGATGGTGTCGAAGAGGAGGAGCTGCAACTGTAACATGCCGAGCGCGGCCATGCGCGGGAGAATCAGCCAGCCCATCTGCAGAAGTTCGGGATGAATCACGCCTTCAGCAGGCAGGCGGAAACGCAGTCCCGCCCGCATCGCGCCGGCAAGGCGCAGCAGCAGGTACAGAACCGTGCCGATGATCGTGCCCAGCATCGGGCCGACCAGTCCGACGACAGGTGTCAGCAGGTAAATACCGCCGATGGTGCCCAGAGACCAGATGACCGGCGTGATGCCGTACGTCCAGTACCGCTGTCGTGCGATGAGGTACTGTCCGAGAGTGTTACCGAACACGAAGAGGAAATTCGTGAAGAGCGCCAGGCGGCCGAACGTCACGTAGAGAGCGAGGGCTTCTCCCTCGTACTGCACGAGGAGAGGGGCGATGAGCGGGAAGAACGCCGCGAGCAGACACGCGGCAAGACCGAAGATCACGCCGAAGACCGTCAGGATGCTCGTGGTGATCCGGTTCATTTCCTCTTCCCGCTCGCCCGCCAGATGGTAGGCGAGGAACGGGACCAGTACGATGCTGAGGGACGACATGACGAACATCTGGAAGAGCAGGTCGCTCAAACGGAACGATGCGATGTACACCGAGGCGATGCCGATGGGATCGCTCTCCAGCGGAAACGTGATCGAGAACGCCTGGTCGCGAAAAAATCCCGCAAGCGATGCCGCGAACTGCGTGACGGCCAGCACGAGGGCGCCGCCCGCGAGCCTCTTCTGCGCAAGATGATCGGAGAGCAGGGAACGGATGAATCGCACGGCATGCAGCATAGAGAGGTTTTTCCATTCGGTCACCTTTCGCAAAGACAGCGGATGCTCCCCGCGCGTGCCCGACAGAATCTTCGTCCTTTCCCTTTCCTCTCGACCTCCCCGGCACTATGCTCGCGCCATCCTGCCCATGGCTGCATCCCCCACCCTCTCCTTCCTGTCCGCGAGCGATGACGAGGCGCAGAGCCTCCTCTCGCGGTATGCGATCGGTCTGACGGTCGAAGAAGCGCGGAACGTCGAGACGATGCTCGGCAGGCCGCTCAGTCTGACCGAAGCCGTGATTTGGGGTATCCAGGGAAGCGAGCACTGCAGCTACAAATCGAGCCGGAGATTTTTGAAAACCCTGCCGACCGACGGGGCGCACGTAATTCTCGGACCGAAGGAAGACGCGGGCATCGTCGCCATCACGGACGGCCCGCCCGGAAAACGCTGGGGTATCGCGATCGGCCATGAATCGCATAACCATCCGTCGCAGATCGTTCCCTACGAGGGAGCCGCAACGGGCATCGGCGGCTGCGTGCGCGACGTGCTCTGCATGGGCGCGCGGGTGATCGGCTGCCTCGATGCACTTCGCCTGGGCGATCTCTCCACCGTCGCGTCGCGGTCGATCGCGAAGGAAGTGGCCCGCGGCATCGCGGGGTACGGCAATCCGCTCGGCATTCCGAATCTCGGCGGGGATGCCGTGTTCTCCCCGACGTACAACGCGAACTGCCTCGTGAACGCCGTGACGGTCGGCATCGTGCGCGAGGACGAAGTGATTCACAGCATCGTTCCCGAGGAAGCCGCACGGGAGAAGTACGACATCATCCTCATCGGCAAAGCAACGGACCGCAGCGGGTTCGGCGGTGCCGCGTTCGCGAGCCTGACGATGGACGAGGAGAAGCGCGAGCAAAATACCGGCGCGGTGCAGGAACCGAATCCGTTTCTGGAACGCCATCTGCTGGCTTCGACCTACGATCTCTTCGACGGCCTCGCGCGGGACGGCTTGCTCTCCAAGGTCAGTTTCAAGGATCTCGGCGCGGGCGGCGTGGTATGTGCGAGCGTCGAACAGGTGGACGCGCGCGGTTTCGGCGCCGTCGTGGATCTCGACAAGGTGCACGTCGCGCTCCCCGATCTTCCGCCGGAAGTCATTGCCTGCGCCGAAACGCAGGAACGCTTCTGCTGGACGTGTCATCCGTCGCTCACGGAACGGATTCTTGCTCACTACAACAAAGAGTGGAACCTGCCTTCCGTCGCGGAAAACGCACGTGCAAGCGTCATCGGGACCGTGACCGACGGAGGCGAGTTCATCCTGCTCCACGGAGGAACGGAAGTGTGCCGCGCGCCCGCGTCCTGCATTACGTCCGGACTACAGTACGTGCGACCGACGGCGAAGCGAGAACGTGAAGAAGCGAAGCAACCTGTTTCCTTTGCCGACGGCAAAGCGACGCTCGGCACCGCATCGTTGTCGCTTGAGGATGTGTTTCTCGGCATGCTGCGCGATCCGTCGCTGGCGGATCACTCGCCGATCACCGTGCACTACGACAAGAACGTCATCGGCAACACGCTCATCGAGCGGGGCGAAGCGGATGCGGGAGTCATCATGCCGCTTGCGGATCTGCAGAGCTACGTCCACGGAGAACCGCATCCGGGCTGGGAACTGTCCGAGCAAGACGCACGGACGGGCGTCGCATTCGCCGTCGCTGGCAACGGCGGATACGGTTCGATCTCTCCGTACCTGCAGGGGGCAAACGCCGTCGCGAAGGCGATGCGCAGCGTCGCGGCGGTCGGGGCGACCCCGCGCGCGCTCACCGACTGCCTCAACTACGGGAACCCCGAAATTCCTGAGCAACTCTGGGAACTGGAAGAAGGCGTCCGGGGCATCGCCGATGCCGCACGCGGCATTCTCGTACACGGCGAGCACGTGCCGATCATCAGCGGCAACGTAAGTCTCTACAACTCGACGCCGAGCGGTTCGTCCATTGATCCGACCGCCATCGTGAGCTGTGTCGGCATGATCAAAGACGCGACGCGTGCGAGGGACATGCGCCTGAAGGAAGCCGGTTCGTCGATCGTACTGCTCGGCATGCACAAGAACGAGTGCGGCGCATCCGCCTACCATCATGTGCTCGCGAAGCACGCGGGTGTCGATGAGCGGGATGTCGCCGGTTCCCCTCCGTCCCCGGACTTCGCTCTGGAGAGCGCGATGATCGCCTGCGTCACGGGAGCGATCGACGACGGTCTCGTCCTCTCCTCCAAGACGATCGCGGAGGGAGGCTTGCTCTCCGCCCTGTTTCTCATGACGCTTCCTCAGCGGAAAACGGGAGGAGCAATCGGCGCGGCGATCGATCTTCGCGCGCTCGCTTCCGATGAGAATGAGGACGTTCTGCTCTTCTCCGAGACGGGAGGTTTCCTCCTGGAAGTTCGCGAGGAGCACATCCCTGCGTTGTCATCACTCGCCGCATCGACGAACTGTCCGTTGACGGTCATCGGCCACACGACCGACTCGTCTTCCCTCTCAGTCACCGGAAGGACGATGACGCTTCTCGATGTGCCCCTCTCGTCGTGCACGGAAGCATGGCACGCCGGATTGAGCGAGGCATGGTAGCGGGAATGTTTGACTCCGCGGTCCTCCGCTCTATACTACGAGTCATATGATCACTCTCCCGCGCCTTCGCGCCGCGCTTCTCTTTCCGCTTGTGTTTCTTGCTTTCGGCATCCTGCTTCCGCTCGCCGCGTCGGCGCAGGAATCCCCCTCCGGGGAACGTGCGACGGTGAAGGTCGAACAGGTGACGCCGGACGGTTTCGGCCGCTGGACGCTCTTCTACGTGGGCGGTTCGATTGCCAGCGACAGCCCGGGAGTGGAGAGTCCCAGAATGCACATCGCCTATCCTCCGGCCGGAAACCTGACCTTCACGGTGCAGCCGCCGAGCGGTGCCACGGCGAGCGTCGCCCTGTATGAGGGTGACACACGCATCAAAGTCGCGACGTTCGGACAGCTGAACGCCATCGTGGAAGCCGGGAAGTCCTACCGTCTCCTCGTCACCTACACGTACAACAAGAACGGCATGCTCGGCGTCACGAGCAGCCCGAGCAGCGTGATCTTCCGCATGACGGGTCCGGACGGCAAGACGTACAGAGGCAAAACTCCTCACACCTTCCAGAACATTCCTGCCGGACAGTACACGATCCGCTTCAACAGCATGCGCGGCTGCATCCGTCCGCGTCCGGTGAACCGCAGGCTGGAGAAGGGAGACCGTCAGGTACTGCATACGGAATTCGATTGTACGAGCCTCCGTAACCGCCTCTCCGAGCAGAAGCGCACGGCTCGTCCTCTCACGAGCAGGCGTTCGCTCATCAATGCGGTGCAGGCGCGCGAGCAGCTTCGCGAGCAGCGGCTCAGGGAAAGACTTCAGCAGCAGGCCCGTTAGGGAGTCGTCATCCGCGCCGCGAGCGCGGTGATGTCTCCCGCTCCCATGACGAGCAGGACGTCCCCTCTCTGCAGGAGACTGTTCTTCAGTTCGCGTTCTGCTTCGTCGAATGACAGGTTCGTACGTACATTCGTTTCGCTCATTGCTGCCATCTCTTCGCCGAAACGCTTCAGATCGACGCCCTCCTCTCCGCGCGGGCGCGCATCGTACACATTCGGGATGACGACGAGGGACGCTCCGCGGAAGGACGACGCGAATTCGTCCCGGAGCGCATGTGTGCGTTCGTGGGTATGCGGTTGAAAGGCGCACACGATCCGCCGATCCGGAAACTTCTCCCGCGCCGCCGCGATCGTCGCGCGGATTTCCGCAGGATGATGGGCGTAGTCATCGATGACGGGCACCTCATGGACGGTCGTACCCTTCTCCTCAAAGCGCCGCCAGCTCCCCTCGTAGCTCTGCAGGGAGATGCGGGCTTGCTCTTCAGAAATTCCCTCCGAGAGGGCGAGGGCAAGTGCCAGTTGCGCATTCTCGCGCATGTGTCTGCCGGGAACGGAAAGTTCCGGAAGCGCGAGCGTATCGACGTCGATCTTTTGCACGGCGCATCCGGACACGAGTGTCGCCGATCTCTCGTCCGCACCGTGGAAGAAGACCGTGCCGTCCTGCGGCAGCAGATGTAGAAATTTCCCGAACGCGGAAACGTAGCTTTCTTCGGTCGGAAACGCGTCGTGGTGATCGTGATCGACGTTCGTGAGCAGAATCTTCTTCGGCTGTAGATGCAGGAAGGATGTGCGGTACTCGCAGCCCTCCACGATCCAGAGGTCATTCTCGCTCGCCCGCCAGTTGCGGTTGCCGAGAGCGGGTGCTCGCGTGCCGACCACGACGTTCGGATCGCGTCCCGCATCGAGGAAGACCTTCGCCGCCATGGCGGTGACGGAGGACTTGCCGTGCGTTCCCGTGACGACGACGAGGTCCGTACCGGCAGTCAGTTCGCCGAGAGCCTGAAAGTAGGACATCTCCGGCACGCCTCTCTCACGCGCCAGCGTGCGTTCCGGTGCATCGGCGGGAACCGCCTCGGAGTACACGAGCAGCTCGCAGTCCTCCGGCACCGCGGAACCGTCCTGCGCATCCGTGACGGCGATGCCGTCTTTCTCCAGTTCTTTCGTGAGAGACGAAAGCTTCGCATCGCTACCGGATACCTCGTGTCCTCTCACCCGCATGTGCTGCGCGTAGGCCGACATGCCGATGCCGCCGATGCCACTCAGGAAGACCTTCATGTTCGTATTGTAGAGGAAACACGGGGCTGCGAAACGCGCTATACTGAGGGTCCATGCCGTACAAGGACATCGCCCCCCTGCCCAAGCAAGCCACGATCATCGCGGGTCTTGCCGTCGTGGGCGCGATGGCGTTCGGACTCGCGCTCTCCTACTACAAGAACGTCCTCTTCGACCGTCAGCTTGACGTGATGAGCGGCCAGAACGACAAGCTGCGGCAGGAGATCGAGGACGGCCACCGCACTCTCGAATACCTGCAGTCCGAGCAGTACAGGGACAAGTACGCGAAACAGCACCTCAATAAAGTCTCCGCCGGCGAGAACGTGCTCATCCTTCCTGCCGAGGAATCGATTTTCTCCGTCGCCGCGACTCCCGAAGAGGAGGATCGCCAGCGCGACATACGCTACGAACAGCTGCTCCGCGACATGCCCATCATCGAGCACTGGCAGCTCTACCTGCTGCATCGTGATCAACTGGAAGAGCTGAAACGCTCTATCTAAGATTCCAGATGAAAATACTAAAATACTAGAATACTAAAATGCGAAAGAAATACATAAACATGCGAAAGGGCAAGAGATGAAAAGATTTTTATTGCTTTTCTCACCTCGTTATTTTTTTACATCTTTTTTAGTATTTTCGCATTCTAGTATTTTAGTATTTTCATCTTTCTTTGGTTGCGGGGGCAGGATTTGAACCTGCGACCTTCAGGTTATGAGCCTGACGAGCTACCGGGCTGCTCCACCCCGCCCGCAAACCTTAAAGGCAAACACGTGCACGCGCAACGGCATCGGTAGTAAAAAACGTTTTCGCATCTCTTTCTACATTCTCGTATTTTCGCATTTTGATTCCACGCATTTCTCTCGGCGAAAGAGTCGAGAAACCCTTGCACGGACCCTGGAAAACCCATACAATTTCCCGGCTTATGGCAACAAAGAAAGCCGGCGGGTCAACGCAAAACGGCAGAGATAGTATCGCCAAGCGACGAGGCGTGAAGCGCTTCGGAGGACAGGCGGTCACGGCCGGCGACATCATCGTCCGGCAGAAGGGCTTTAAGTTCCGCCCCGGCAAAAACACATACCTCGGCAAAGACTGGACGATTCATGCGTTGATTCCGGGGAAGGTTTCGTTCTCGCAGAAGCGCTTCCTGAAGTTCAACGGCCGCAGGGAGAAAGCGACTATCGTGCACGTCGGTTCGTAACTCTTGCACCTTTTTCCAAGATATTGCCTCCGAAATTTGACGGAGGTTTTTGCACTCGCCACAATCGCCGCATGTCATTTCTTGCTTCTTGCGGTTCCCATGAAGAAGGAGGTGTCTATGACGATGCTCTCTTCCATGTACACCCGCAAGAAAGGAGGTGATCAATATCTGGCCCGGAGTCTTTAAGACTCCAAGTGTCCCCCAAGGACACTTCGCTACCGGAGGATGGGCATTACGCCGCCCATCCTCCTTTTTTCGAAAAAACCACGTCGCGAGCGACGTGGTGAACGGAGACGGAAGGATTCGAACCTCCAACCTTTCCGCGCAGTGTGACGCGGAACGCTCTCCCTGTCTGAGCTACGTCCCCTCTGCCTGATGCGGACATCGGGCGTGGATATTCTTCAGGAAGATGAAGATCTGTCAATCTTCTGCCTGTTTAAGGACAGGCAGCCTAAAGCTTCGCTTTCTGCTACTCTCTCTTTCGGCGTGATCTGATCATTTCTCCTTCGGGCGAGTAGCTCCCGCCTCCGCCTTTTGGCTACGGGCGGGCAGGCAGCTTACAGCTTCGCTTTCTGCTACTCTCTCTTTCGGCGTGATCTGATCATTTCTCCTTCGG
>CAYWPP010000002.1:0-12911 GCA_964460475.1 uncultured Candidatus Peribacteria bacterium | reverse complement strand
GCGAGTAGCTCAGCTGGTTAGAGCACGGGACTTATAAGCCCGCGGTCGATGGTTCAAGTCCATCCTCGCCCACCATTCGTCTTCTTATGCAAGAATCACTTAATCCTTATGAGGCACCGCAAAATGTAGAAGGTCAGCCATACAACATGCTGAGAAATATAGCTAAAATCAGAGCAGAAATAGTGAAGAGCCTTGCTGCTTTTGCTACTGGTGCAGGGATTGGTGTTGCCGTATCTTTTGCTGATGGATCTCCCGAGAAACCCGCAGCTAGCGCACTAGTGGGAGGCGTTCTGTTTTTCAATGCTTATGTCGCATTGAGAGAGGGCATGAAAACGAAAGAGTCCTAGCCCTGCAATGTATCTAAAAACTCCCTCGCCTCCTTCTTCGTCGTCACTTCTTTCCTCACCTGCGCGTCGTGGAGGGCTCTCAGAATTTCCCCCACCCTCTCGCCCGGGGCAAGGCCGAGGAGTTCCATCACCTCGTCGCCCGTGAGTAGGGGTTTCGGCGGACGCGGATGTGAATCGAGAAAGGCGTGGTAGTCCTTCAGAATGCTCTCGTAGAGTGCATAGTCAGACGGTTTCGTACCGGCAATGTCGAGCACGAAGAGGCGCAGGAGTTCCGCGAACCACGGATGGAAGTACCAGTGCGCCTTGCGCTCGTCGTTCATGGAGTCAAATGAACCCATCATCATGTGGTGCCGGACGAGCCAGGCGATCTTGTCGCGCCGCTTGCCTTCCATCTGCAGTCTGCCAAGTGCCTCAGTGGTCAGGTCGGCGGAGACGGACGCATGTTCGTCGAAGCGAATGCGTTCTTTCAGCGAAAAGGTCTTCGCCTTGCCGCAATCGTGAAAGAGCGCCGCCAGTCGCACGTCGGGGCCGTCTTCCTCTCCCGCGGCTTCCAGGCACGCGAGCGTGTGATCCCACACGTCGCCCTCCCGGTGGTAGTCGGCGGGCTGTGCGATGCCCTTGCAGTCGGCGAGTTCGGGAAGTACATGCTGGAGAATCTGCAGCTCCCACAGATCTTCGAGTGCGCGTGCGGGATGCGGTCCTGCGAGAATCTTCTCCAGCTCGCGCAGCACGCGTGAACCGGAGAGCGATGCCACGAGCGCGGACTGCTCCCGAAGCGCTGCGTAGGTTTCCGGATGGTACTGGCCGTCCAGAAGTGCGCGGAACCGCACGACTCGCAGCATGCGCAGAGCATCGTGCCTGATGCGAACGGCTGGTTCCCCGATGAAGCGTACGAGGCGTTCTTTCAGGTCCTTCTCTCCGCCGAACGGATCGTAGAGCTCGCGCGAGATCGGATGGAAGTACATTGCGTTCACCGTGATATCGCGCCGCGCGGCATCCTGTTCGCGCGTGCCGAAGATCACGGATTCAGGATGACGACCGTCGGATGCTTCGTCGTCTTCACGGAACGTCGTGATCTCGAACGGATGACCCCGAAACAGCGCCACGATGCTGCCGAGTGCCTTTCCCGTTTCATCGAACTCTCTCACGTGCAGTTGTTCCGAAAGTATCGCGCGCGCTTCCTCCGGACGGGCCGTGGACGCGATGTCGATATCGACGGGAACGGTGCCGGTCAGCATGTCGCGCACCGCGCCCCCCACCCACCACGCGTCGTACCCCGCATCGGTAAGTGCCTCGACGATGCCATATGCGGCTTCTCCGTGGGGAGAGGCGAGGGTGTGATCAATAATCGACTTTGATAGCGGCATAGATGAAGTATGAAGTAAGAATTATGAATTATGGAGCCCTTTTCCATACTTCATACTTCATGATTCATACTTCACTCATCCATGCCTGATCTTCGTTTCGCCGTCGCCCTTCGACAAGCTCAGGGCAAGGTGTTGCAGTTTTTGTAAGCGTGTATCATTTCATCATGCTGAGATTTGCCGTCGCCGGCACTCCCCTTTCCACCCCTTCCCCGGGCGGGACGGTCAACGGCATTGCGCATGCCGCGTCACTCGGCATCACGGCCATGGAAATCGAGTGGGTGCAGAACGTGCCGAAGAATCCCGAGCGCATGAAGGAGATTCGGGCAGCTGCGGAGGAGCATGATGTCAGGCTCACGGTCCATGCACCGTACTTCGTGAACCTGAATTCGCCGGAGAAGGCCAAGCTGGAGGCAAGCAAGCGCCGCGTGCTCGACGCGCTCTCTATGGCGCAGCTTGCGGGCGCATGGTCCGTCTGCGTGCATCCCGCGTTCTACCTCGGTATGGAGCCCGAGAAAGCCTTTCGAAACGTCCGCAAAGCGACTGTCGACATCCTGAAGCACAAGAAGAAACTCTTTCCGGACGTGAATCTTGCCTACGAAACCATGGGCAAGCCGACACAGTTCGGCACGCTGGAGGAAGTACTGAAGCTCGGCAAAGAATTCGACATGCATCCGTGCGTCGATCCCGCGCACATGCACGCACGCACGAACGGAAAGATCAACACGACGAAAGAGTGGAACGAGATGTTCGATCTCTACGCGAAGTACCTGGGCAAAAAGTCACTCTCGTCGATGCATATGCACTTCTCCGGCATCGCGTACGGGCCGAAAGGCGAGAAGCATCACCTGCCGCTGAGAGAGAGCGATGCCAAGTGGAAGGACTTCCTCGGCGTGCTCCGCAAGAGAAAAATCGGAGGAACGGTCGTGTGCGAATCCCCTCTTCTGGAGAAAGACACGCTGTTGCTTCAAAAGCATTTCGGCTCCAAATAGTCTTTTGCGTCCTCTGTGAGAGGCGTAGACTGCGCGGTGACTTTCCCTCGTTTCCATGACCCCTGCATCGTTCAGTGCGCGGCTCTCGCGTGCCTTTCGCATCATAAGCGAACATACGCAATCCGTGCTCATCGGTGCGCTGATTTTTGCCTTTCTCGCGGGAACCCTTCAGTACGTGTTCATCGGCAGCGTGGCCACCATCGGCACGGGCGCTGCGAGTGAAATGGGGCTGGATGTCGAGAAGATGGAAGAACTCGGCAGGCGCGCTTCAACCGGCGACGAGGAGGCGCAGAGGGAAATGGAGGAATACCTCGAGGGAGCCATGGGAGAATTCGTCGGCATGTCGGACGCGGAAGTCATGGCGGAACTGTGGCCCTCCCTGATGCCCTCGGTGGGAAAATTTTTCACCGTTTCCATCATCATGGTCCTGGTATCGACGCTGCTGAACATTCTCGCCTACACCTACTACATGCTGATCATTATCCGGAAATCGGATGATACGTTCGCCCTCCTGTCCGACACGATCGGTGCGGCGATCCCCATGATCGGCGGTGTGGCTCTGGATGTTTCTGCGTTCCTTTGCGTGGATTCCGTTCCTCGGCTGGATCATTGCTTTCATCATCGGACCGCGTTTCGCCCTCGCTCCGTACCTGTATCTGACCGAGAGAAAGGGAGCGTTTGCCGGCGTACGGGAAAGCGAGAAGAAAACGAAAGGAAAATGGGGGCTCATTGTGGGGACGATGCTCCTCGCCGCTCTCGTCTCGTTCCTTCCGCTCGGCATCATCAGCGGCATCATCGGCAGGATCATCGGCGGACTGGGGTCGGTCTTCCTGGGTGCATTCGCCACGCAAATCGCGAACGCGTACCTGGCGACGATTCTGGTGCTCCTCTCTCAAGAGGTGTTGGGGGCTCGCTCAACGGGAAAGACCGCCCGTTAGGAGGGACTTTGTTTCTGCAAAGGCTTGCTTCACTGCCCGATGCGCTTCTTCACATTCGGCACTGCCGTTGAGCACCATCATTCCGAGCGCACTCTTTGCGGCAAGAAACGTTTTCCGTGCTTCTTCATCCCGTTCGCTGATGTGTTTCCTGGTACAGAGCAGCAAATGGACCGCATGGGTATAGAGGAAGAAGTTCCGCGCTTTCTCTGAATGCTTGTGTCGCTCCTTCATCTCGTGAGCAGTGATCTTCGTTTCAAGCGCACATCGCATCGCGTCCAACATCTTTCCCCTTGCTGCGAAAGAGATGGCGCCGGCGATATTCGTCACCATGTCTCTCATCATCACCGTACCGTACTGATCGATGATCGTTCGCGCCTGCATCTCTACCCGCTCCATGCGCCTGAGTTCTTGTTCCAGCCATTCCAACAGGGCAACTTCGATGAGAAAGTCCTGTCTTTCCGTTGCCTCGGTCAGCGTGGCAGGATCGTTTCCGCGCAATTTTTCAGACAACTTCAATACCATCCCGCGCACGCGAGCGATGAGCTCAACCGTATTTTGCTGCTTCATATGGCTCAGAAGTGAGGCACCTTCGTGTTCCGCCATCATCCTATCGTGCTTGAGGACATTCCCGGTATTGAGTTCACATGAAAGCGCTCCGGTGCCGCTCAGGACCGAACCTTCGTAGGGCTTGCGTGCCTCTTGGGGCAACTGACCGCGCAGCAAGTAGGCGTAACGCTCTTTTGGGAGAAGTTCAGCAGGCTCTTCGCAGTCGTCACCGGAAGTGAGTATCGCCTCAATGCGAGACGACGTACCGTTCGTGCCGTTTGTTCTGCTCTGCTTCCTTTTCTTCTTTCTCTCCGGACGTTCGCTGGAAACCGCGCCGTTTGCGGGCTGCTTCTTTTTCTGATCATGAGCATGCGGATGGCTTCTCTTCCAGACGTCGATGTATGACGCCGCAAATTTTACCAGGTCTTCCACCGTCACATCCTCGCTATTCGTCATGTTGAGGCCGTGTTCCTGCAGCCGGTGCCGTTCCTCTTCCAGTGCTGACATCCGTCTGCGTTTCCGTGCAAGGTTCTCGCGGTGCTTCGCATCCTCCCTCTTGTAACGATCCAGTCGTATGCCAAACGCATGTTCTTCCTCGCTCCTCCACTTCACCGGCTGCAGAGGAACGTGTGCCAGAATGTTCTCCAGTTTATGCGCGGTATCGATCAGTTCCTCCTCAATAGATCGAACATGCATTGCAATTCTCGGCTCTGTCATTTCTCTCTGAATCCGGGCGTCCTCCCGCTCATGCGCCTGAGCGTCGGTCACGATTCCGCGTAGCATGTCTGTCATCCTCTCCACTCATGCATAGTGCATATTTTTTTGATTTCTGTCAATTCCCCGCGTCTCTCTCCGCCTTCAGCGCACGCGCCTCGTCCGCCATGCTCTTCGCGATGGTTTGCATCTGGAGAGTGACTTGCGAGAGGTCGGGGCTAAATTCCTTCGCCTTCTCGGCGCTCTGCCACGCCTGTGAGGAGAGGGCAATTGCATCGTCGAGCCTGCCTTCTACTCCGGCTCTGTACGCCTCGACAAGCGAGCGGAATCCTTCGGAGGTCTTGACCGCTCCTTTCACGATCGTTTCCTCGGGACGAATGGAGAGGGCACCGCGCGCGGCAAGAAGAGCACGGGAAGAGGCATACTGCGCCTGCGGTAAATTCTTCTCTTCGAGCATTTTCAGAACGTTGATGATTTCGCTTTCCGATTCGGAGAGAAGCGCCTGCGTGCGTCTCCCCTCCTCAAACATGAGCAGACGATGCAGGAGAAGCGCCACGTTGCCGCGCGTGAGTTCCGCGGCGGGATTGAGATTTCCGGACGCGTCCACCATCGTCATCGACGAGGCAAGCGCGAAGCGCATATACGGATAGAACCATTCCGACGGCGCATTGGTATCGGTCGCAAGCGGAAGCGTGATATCGGAAAAAGCAGACTGCGGATTCGCTCCCCTCCCCAAGAGGAGCATTTTCAGAAATTCCGCCTTCCTGACGTTTTGCGTCGGACGGAACACGGAGGTTTGCGGAGGACCGTCGATCAGCGAGAGAGGTCCGCGTGCTATTTCGATGTACGGAGCAAACCAGGCGTTTGCCGGGACGTCATCATAGGAAGACACGCCGGCGGCCGCGGCGATGGTTTGCTGTGTCGCGACTTGCGCGACGATAATTTTGATCGCCTCCGCGCGGTTCACCGGAAGATCGGGCCGGAAGGTCCCGTTGTCATATCCCTGCAAAATCCCCCGCCCTTTCAGGTACTCGATAGCCGTGAATGCAGGATGAGACGCGGGTACATCCGAAAAAGACTGTTGTGCACGCGCGACCGAGGGAAAGAATGCGACCGTCAGAAGCAGGAGAATACGTACGCGCATGACGTTTTTCAGGGGGGAAACGGGCCTATCGTACCAATCGAAAAGAAGGCCAACAAGACGTACGGAAGAGAAAAGGTCGGCATGGAACGATACAAGGCGGTGGAGAATCCTTCTCCCTTCCCCTCCGCCCTGCGAAGGGGAAAGACCGGAGAGAGTGGAGGCATCTCCGCGACGCGAGAACGGATATGCTTCCAGCCGCTCGTCTGCAAGCGGAAAGACAGGAATGATTCGATGGACGGATGTGCCGTGCATCTTCGTCGCCGGACTGCGGAGACCCTCGTACCTTGCCGAAAGGTCGGAGAGATACCTATCGGTATCGATGGAACCGCGAAGGCGCACGAACTGCCGATTGTTGGTCTTTTTAAGCCAAAAGACCGTGATGAGTCGATATTTGACATATTTATAATATGAAGTTATAATAAACAAGTAATACTCTTCTTCAACACACAAACAGTGTCAGACGCAACGATTCTCCGCCGCATTCAGGAGCTTCTCCGAGAGGCTGCAACGCTGCGCCTGGACGCAAAGGCAATCAGAAGGCTCACCTGGCTCCGCTTCCACTATGCCCATGGAGGCAATGTGAGCTTAACGTGCAGGCATTTCTGCATCGGTCGTTCGACGTTACTACGTTGGCTTCGGCGATTTGATCCGGACAACATCCGTTCCCTTGAAGAGCGCTCGCGTTCGCCGCATCGCGTACGCAGACCGGAGATTGATCCATGCGTCGTCACGTTGATCGAGCGCTATCGCCGCACGACACCGCTCATGGGAAAGACGATGCTCGCGGAGCTTCTTCGCCATGACCACGGCATGGAGATCTCTCCGTCTTCGGTGGGACGCGTCATTGAGCGTCACTGCTTCTACTTCGCGGATTCTCCCCTCCACCGGAGGAAGCGCAGAGCCCGGGGACGGGAGCAGAGGCGAAATGAACATGACATGCTTCGTTCTCTTCCGCTTCAAACACGATTCTCCTTCTCATGATGATGTGCTGTCGTTCCAGATTCGGCATCGTCGCAGCGGGCGTGCTCGCACTCGTCGTCATACCCTTCTCTGCCGCACATGCACTGTCCAGCTCGTCATTTACCCTGACGCAAGATATCCCCAACGAGGCTTCCGGCTCGGAATCCGTTTCTCCCACTTTCACGCTGGAAGGAGGTCTGAACTGGACGGGTAAGCCGCTCACGAGCCAAGGATTCAGCATCGTTTCAACGCCTCCTGCGGGCGCGGGAAGCAGTTCTTCCAGCAGCGTCTCATCCGATACTCCCGAAGAACAGACGGGAGGAAGCACCTCCTCCGGCGACCCGGTGCGAAGCGGAGGCGGAGGACGAGGGCCGGTGACCGGTTCCCCCGGTTCGTCGTCCGCGTCTTCCACGTCGTCCGCGCCCTCCCGTGGCATTGTCCCCCGACCCTCGGCACCCGGCACCGGAGATGATGCTTCTCCGGACGGCATCGGCGAGAGCGGCGTGCGGGACGGCGCACAAACTCTCTCCGGCCTTGCGTCTGCAGACCTTCCCGCCGAGGGATTCGCTTTCTTCGATGCCATTGACGGCTGTCCGTTGCACCCCGCCCCCGTCGTGACGGTCGTGGAGCGCGCCCCGTTTCGTACCGAACCCGTTGCCCGCGTCAACGATTTCCTTCTCGTCATCACGGGAGGCACCACCATCGGTCTCGGCAGAAAGATCAAGAAAGACCAGCATCGCCTTGGCCGCGGAAAGCGGAAATCGCGTCGTGCCGTTTCTTCGCATGGGATCATGCACGGCATCCTCCTGTTCATCGGCATGACCTGCATCGCACTCGGTGCGGGTATGACGGCTCTGTCCATGCTGCCTACCGCACACGCGGAACAGACCGTTCCACGCGTCCATGTGTACAACGGACACCTGCTCGACAGCGACGGGAACCCCGTGACGACGGCACACTCGATTCGCTTCAGTTACTGGAAGAGTGCGGACGCACTCGCGGGCGACATCGACGGAGCGGGAATGATCAATACGGGCGCGACCCAGTACGCCGGATGGCAGGAGACGCACACCGTAACACCCGATGCCCGCGGATACTTCTCCGTTTCGCTCGGCACTATCGCGTCGCTTCCCGATCTTTCCTCCTTCACTTCCGCGGAATTACAGAACCTGTTCCTGCAGGTGGAGGTAAAGACGTCGGCGGCGGCGGATACGGCGTACGAAACGCTCGACCCCGATCCGGACGACACGTCGGTGGATCGCACCCGCATCGCTTCGGTCCCGTTCTCCCTCAACGCAGATACCCTCGACACGAGGAGTATCGGTACGGGCAGCGGCGCGATTCCCATTCTGCAGACGGGAGGAGTTCTTCCCGTTTCCACGCTGCCGGGAGGAACGAATGCGGACATCTTCACCATCGACGCCGATGACTCGAACGGATCGTCGGTCACGTTGCGCTTCGGGGAA
This sequence comes from uncultured Candidatus Peribacteria bacterium, assembly GCA_964460475.1. GTDB lineage: Bacteria > Patescibacteriota > Gracilibacteria > Peribacterales > Peribacteraceae > CAYWPP01. The sequence continues at coordinate 4,440 of CAYWPP010000002.1, read as the reverse complement.
GCGCTCGGCAAGACGCTCACGTACGATGCGGTCAGCGGTCTTTTCCGCATCAACGACGACCTGCGCATCGAAGGAAACCTCACGGTGACGGGCTTGGTGAACGGCGTGGATGTCAGCACGCTTCAAAGCGCGACGGGAGCCCTGAAAGCATTCTCCGGCGGTGGGCTGAATCTGAATGTGTCCAGGGGAAGCTACCGTCTGCGCGGAACGGTGACGCATAACACGGGCAGTTCTATCAGCCTGAGTGACGACGCCACAAACTACGTCTTTTTCGGATCGGGAGGACTGACGGCCGACCCTTCGGGCTTCCCTCTCGACGAGAGCTTCATCCCCATCGCGGAAGTGACAACTTCGGGGGGCGGAGTGCAAAGCGTGAACGACGTACGGGTTCTGTCCAGTGACGATCGTGAACAGGCGACGACGGTTACGTTCAATCCCGCCTACGAAAAAGCCGCGTACCAGGCCGACGGCACGAGTAACGTCGGACAGCTCTCGATTGATCACGACAACATCACCTTGCAGAACTTCTACAAATGGACGAGCACTCGTTCGAGCCTGCAGGACTATGACATCCTGCTTCGCGTCAGCCTGCCCGAGGACTTCGTCCGATGGGAAACGACCGAGGGAAACCCCGTTTCGTTCGCATACCGCTCTACGTCGGCCGATGCCTCCGAGAACGCCCTCGATATGCAGATCTACGATACGAACGGTTCACCCGTGACGCTCTCCGGTTCGGTGACGGGTCTTGCGTCGACATCATGGACGACGCAGCACATCGCCTTCACGGGCGCGCCGACATGGACTCCCGGTCAGGAATTTCTCGTCAGAATCAGGCTCTACGCAAAGGATACGTTCCAGATGCAGCTTGGCAGACTGCGTCTGCGGTACGTGGAACTGAAGGGTGGTTAAAATCACGATCTATTGCATGGTATGCTTCGAAGCATTGCTCGAAGACTGCTTTTTTGGTAGAATGATCGGAAACTTATGTCTTTCACACACACACGCACTCTTCGTTTCGGCCTCGTCGCAATCGCTGCGGCTGTCATCGTTCCGGTTGCGACTCTCGGCGCTTCCAGTTGGAATCCGACTCTCCTTGTTAACACGGAATCGTTCCAGGTGATCGATGAAGGAGACGGATCGACCGACGTGGAAATCCGTTTCGGAAGCTCGCTCGACGAACGCATCTACTGGGATCGTGCGGCATCGCAATTCCGCATCACCGATGACTTGAGCGTTCTTGGAACGCTGTCGGGTTCGGCTCTGCGCATCGACGGCAATGCCGACGTGTGGGGAAATCTCACCGCAAGCGGCACGTTGACCGTCGAGGGAGCCGCGACATTCGGCGGTACGGTAAACGCAACCGGAAACGTGACCACGCAGGGAAGGTTCTCGGGTGCGTCGCTGCGCGTCAGCGGTCCGGGCGAGATTCACGGCGCTCTCAGTGCAAGCGGTTCCGTGCGGACGGACGGTGATCTGACGATCAATGACGATCGCACAACCGGAGCCGATGCGACACTGACATTCGGAAACGAAACGGCAAATCAGACGCTGAAATTCATTCATACGAGCCAGCGTTTTGAATTTTCAAAGGACTTGAAGGTAAACGGCAATATTTCGGGGTCGACGCTGACGATTGACGGGGACGTCACGCTTCGCAACGTGACCTACAGTTTTCCCGCATCGCAGGGAGGGGCAAACACCTTCCTGAAGAACGACGGTGACGGCAATCTTTCCTGGGCCACCACCTCGGTCGGCAACGGCAGCGGCGGCATCATTTCCATGCATCCCGAGTTTCCGAATGCGGTGTACTTCCAGAGCGGTTCCGCCCTGGTCGGACAGCTGACACTTGCGTTTGATTCGTCGAATAAGCAGAACCACTACCGTTGGACAAGTTCGAAGACGGACATTCAGGACTACTGGATCGCGGTACGCGTACGCGTGCCCGATAACTTCTCGTCGTGGGATCCGGTGAAGCCGATCGAACTTCGCTACAGAACGGGAAACGCGAGCAACACCGTGAACCACGTGACGATGCGTATGCTCGATACGTCCGATACCGAAGTCGCTCTCACGGGCGGAGGCGCGCTCGCCAATACGTCCTGGACGACCGCAAGCATCACCGGTCCGGCAGGCGGCACATTCGCCGCGAAAGGGTACTTCACGGTGCTCATCAAGGTGGCGACGACCTCTTCGGGATCCGCCGACGTCGGCTTCCTGAATCTCAACTGGGAAACGACGACGCCGTAACGCGCTTCTTACTCGAAGAAGAAAAAGAAATCATCCTCGCCTTCTTCGGTGACACCGAAGTTCCAGTTCACGTTATTCGTGGAGTCAACGCAGCCTTCGTCTTCCGTCAGACACACCAGTGTTTCGCCCGTCGCGTTGTTGTCCCTTACGTCAAGATAATCGATGGTCTGACTGCCGCTCCCGTCCAAATCGATGTTCGCGCGCACGCCGCTTTGCGTTGCGCGCAGGCTCAGCAGGTCGCTTCCGGTCCCGCGGAGGGTCAGAATACCCGTTATGCTCTGGGTTTCGCCCGAGGAAAGAGTGAGCGTTGAGGCGGACGTGACGGTCTTCGTCAGGTTCGCAAACGTCGTGGAACCGGAGAGCGTTTGATCGCCGCCGGAAAGGACGACGTCTCCTCCGCCGGCGGAGAAGGTGCCTGCATTTTCGAAATCGCCCGTCACGGTCAGTACGTTCCCCGCAAGCGAGTACGTCGATTCATTCGTCACGTCTCCGTTCACGGTCAGATCCGCGTCGGTCGCGTGGGTGAAGCCGCCGTCCGTCACCGTGATGCCGAGAACGGTTCCCGTGTCTTCAAGCGTGATTCCGGAGGAAGGCTTGTCGATGACGATGTGTTCCAGAGTTTCACCGGCGATGAACAGGCTTGCCGCTTCGGAACCCGAAAAGGTAATGTTGCCGTCGCCCGCGGTCCAGGCGAGCGTGGTTTCGCTTGCAAAGATCACATCGGCAAGCGCGAAGCTCTCGGCAATCTCAAAATCCGGATCCGTAGAGGAATTATCGACGACGGTCAGTCCGTCACCGAACGATCCGTAGAGGAGACTTCCGTTGATGACGAATGTTCCCGTTCCGAATTCGACGGTCTCTGCTTCCCCGTCGCTCAGGTCAATGACGAGAATGGTTGCATAGACACCGCCGTTCACTCTGTTTCCGGCTCCGACGTGATTTCCTGTCACCAGTACGTTGACGCCGATTTCTCCGTCGTTCAGGCTGATACCTGCGTCGGTAAACACGAGGATCGTCGCATCGCCCGTCGGTTCCAAGATTTTCGTTCCTTCTTCCAAGATGAGATCCGACGTTCCCGAAGAGAGCAATATCCCTTCATCCCCTGCCCCCGGAGGGGCCGGTAGGAGAAGACGGCCGTTCTCCTTGATGCGCAGGGTTCCCTGCGGAGAGAAACGATCGCCGATTTGTGCGGATGATACCGTCTGCTCGATCGTCAGATTGTAAAACGCCGGATTCGCCGTTGAGCTCGTGAGTGTGACCCCGGTTCCGGCGAGCACAACCGTGGATGTGCCTACCACGATCGTGCCGACATCTGCATGGTCCCAATCGCCGGTCACCGTCCATGTGCCGTTTCCAAGGAGGAGCACACTGTTATCCATGGTCATGTCCCCTTCGACGTTCACATTTTTGTCATTTCCCAGAAAGGAAAGGCTGCCGCTTGCAAGCGTGAAGTCGTCGTCCACGGACAGATCGTCGCCAAGCACGTACGCGGCGGCACCACCGACCGCGATCGTGAGCTGAAAGAACGAAGATCCCCCGCTCGTGATGCTCTCAAGTCCCGTTGCAGCGTCAAACGTGACGAGTCCGGATGTCGTGAAGGATCCCGACACACCCGTCAGCCATGAACCGGAAACTGTCACGGCGTTCGTTCCCATGGTGAAATCGCCGTTGACCGTGATGTCTCCTCCCGCATTCACGGCTGCCTCGGGGGTGAACGTGTCCCCCGCCCACACGGTGAGAATGTTCCCGCTCTTCACGTTCAGAGCTCCGGCATCAACGGTGAAGATCGTGGTGATATCGCTGTCCGCCGATGCCGCCGCAACCGCAAGGTGTGCGTTCGTAAGTGCGACGGAGCCCGAATCACTTCTTGCAATAAGCGTGTCTTCGTACAAGTCTACATTCGACAAGTCATCGCCCGATCCAAGCGTGACGGTCACGCCTTTCTCCGTTTCTTCGTCGAAGAACACGGTGATGATCGTGCCGCCCGTCATCGTGAGTCCCGCTACGGTAAAATCGCCGTTTTCATCGGTTTCACCCGTCCCGGCCGTAGCACCGCCGTTGAGTGAGACCGCGATCGTCCTCCCCTCGCCGACGGGAGTGGAACCGGCGTCACTGAAGGCTCTGCCGCTCACGAAAGGGCCAAAATCCCAATTCACGTTGTTCCCCGCATTCACGCAACCGCTCGCAACGAGA
>CAYWPP010000001.1:2499-146657 GCA_964460475.1 uncultured Candidatus Peribacteria bacterium | reverse complement strand
CCGCCTGGGAAGTACGGCCGCAAGGCTAAAACTCAAAGGAATAGACGGGGACCCACACAAGCGGTGGAGCATGGGGTTTAATTCGATAATAAGCGAAGCACCTCACCCAGGCTTGACATCTTAGGAATCCGCCGGAAACGGTGGAGTGCCGCAAGGAACCTAAAGACAGGCGCTGCACGGTCGTCGTCAGCTCGTGCCTTGAGGTGTGTTGTTAAGTCAATGAACGAGCGCAACCCTCATCCCATGTTGTCTTTTCATGGGAGACTGCCGACTCCAAGTCGGAGGAAGGTGAGGATGACGTCAGATCAGCGTGGCCCTTATGCCTGGGGCGACACCCGTGCTACAATGGCCGGTACAAAGGGCAGCAAACCCGCGAGGGGGAGCCAATCCCATCAAAGCCGGTCTCAGTCCGGATTGTAGTCTGCAACTCGACTGCATGAAGCTGGAATCGCTAGTAACCGTGAATCAGCCACGTCACGGTGAATATGTTCCTGGGTCTTGTACTCACCGCCCGTCAAGTCATGAAAGGCAGAAGCACCCGAAGGACCTTTACCCGCAAGGGGGGGTACCACGGTGAAACTGCTGATTGGGACTAAGTCGTAACAAGGTATCCGTAGGAGAACCTGCGGATGGAACACCTCCTTACCAGGGAGTTTTTACGTCACTCTGTGACGTCGCATCCTCTGACAGTGTCCAATGTCATGATGCTATGAATTGAACCGGGGGACACTCTCACGCCTCTCGCACGGGGAAACACATGTGCCTCGTGCAAGGGGTTGTGAGACCCGGAATGACACTCTTCTCTGCTACACGATGATGTGAAGCTCGCACTGAGTGCATGTATCTATTAGAGTAATAGATAATGACTCTTTCCATTCACCAAAAAATTTTCCTCTATGTCTACGGAGGACTATTTGTTGTTGTTCTGGCAGCGATATTAATCATCGGGTTTTCACTTCCACAGGATACATTTCAGGAAATCAATAATATTCTTACGGTGGGAAGCATTGTTCTTGCAGGGATCATCTTTCCCCTCTTCTACGAATTATTGGTGGGAAGACGTCCCACGCATACAACTGGGCAGGGTATTATGCATGGGACAGTCTATGGAGCGATATACAGCATCGCACTTCTCTACCTGGTCTCTGACTTCATCAGCTTTCCCGATTTCACGGGCATCATATTTTACTTCATTTGGTTTTTAGAGGCAGTGCTATTCGCAATGGGTTTCCTGGCATTTGCCGCAACGAAGATCATACGTGCGCGGCGACAAAAGTCTTCTGGAGAATGAGGAAGTTCTTGAGCTGCGTATTTTTAACAATCACTCAACAAAAAAATCTCGACAGGCCGGATGAAAAGGAATAGATGTAGTACATGCCTTTCAATCGACTGCTTGTGAATGATCCATTCACTTTTGCAAAACAGGAGGAAAAGGCAGAATTTGCCAAAACGCTCCATGAAATGGTCGAAAAGGACTGGGGAGGAGATCGAATAACTCGTAGCATCAAATCTCGTCATATCGTGTTCCGACTCCCAAAACTTGAGCAATTTATGGATTTCATACAAATGAGAAGCACGGGTGTTACGTATGAAGATGGAGATGAAGAGGTGTTAGTTACTTTTTTCGCACCTTCTATAAAAAAAGCGAAACCAAGAGAGGGAATCGGTCTTGTCCCAAGATATACTCACGAGTTCCTTTATAAATATTGCGCAGCCGTCGATAGGGCAAAGCGCCGGTAAACATTCGACACAACCACGTACTACAACTTTTTGCTGATCTCTTTTTTCATTCCTTCATCTTTAAAGCTGGAAACAATCTCTAAGAGGTATCCTTCTATGTACATCTCCCGCGCTTTCTCCTCATCAATGCCGCGCGCGGCGAAGTAGAAGAGATCCTCCGCAGTCACGCGGCTGACCGTGGCCGAATGGCTGGCTTTCACGTCGTTCGTTTTAATCTCCAGTCCGGGAATCGCGTCGACTTTGGAAACGGGATCGAGCATCAGCACGTCTTGGGTGAGGTAGGTATCGGTACCGCCTCCGGCAAGTTCAATCTGAATCATGCCGTTGCACGTGACGTGGCCGCGGCCTTCGGCAATGCCCCGCATGACGATCTCCCCTCCTCCGTTTTTCGCACTGAAGACGTTCTTCGCGGACAGCCGCTGTGCATCATGGTCTTTCGCATGGAACATCCACGTGACATCGCTGACCGCAGAATCACCGCACAGCTCCGATGCAAGATCGTGCCGCACGTCCCTGGCACCGAATGACGCGTTGCACCATGTGATGTGCGCATTGGATCGGGCTCTCCCCCGCTGCGCGATCCATGTATCCGTTCCCGCAGCCTGCAGCGTGTGAATCCTCACGGATGCATCGTCTCCGCAGAACACTTCCGTCACGTGCGTACCTCGGGGTTCCGTGTTGTCCAGGTACACACTCAGCGTGCACTCGGTTCCGCGTTCCGCAATGACGAGCAGATGCGTATGGAGTGAAGAACATCGCATGCTCTTGGGCTCGGTGAGTTTCGTGTCTTTGGAGAGAAAGACAACGGTGACCTGCGGTTTGGCGTCGTAATGCCGCGCCGCATCCCGATGTTCGTTGCGAGGAAGGAGCGTGCCACACAGTGCAGCCGCCCGCGATTCCCGGGGAGCATCGCGAAGGTCGCCCAGAAAGATGCCCGATTCTTTTCGCGGTGCACGCGGCATGGAGCCCTGACTCTAGCGGGAATGATCACTCCCCGCCATCCTCCCGCAGCGGAGCCAGAAGATCATGAATACGCCGCGCGATGGTATTGGCACGCTCTTGAATACGGACGGCATCTCGCACCGAGACGGCGCGCGTCATGCAGACGAGCGCATGATACTCATCAATGAGCACACGAACGCCTTGCTCTATCTCGGAAGGCAGAAAGCAGAATGCGGGGGGAAGCTGTTTCTCTTCCGCCACGCTGATGAGCGCGTCATCAATGGCATGGAACGCCTGTGCAACGTATCTGTTCGGTGACTGGAGGATGCCGAGGCCATCATCAAGAAGATCGGCAACGCTCATCGGCTCGTCAGAAGATTTTTTAGAATTCATGGAGTAGTAAAGCAAGAAGAACGGCCGGAGGACAATATTTACATATAAAATAATATATGTTATAATATAACTATGATCGCCCTCACACAGAAAGAGCTTCCCTTCCCGGAATCACCGAAAGATCGCAGGAAGATGCCGCAAAGTCCGAATATGTCTTCCGAGGTCCCTCCGATGCCAGTTGATCCGCTACATGTCTCCACGGTGAGGCCCGAGATGGTGAAAACGTTCCTCATTCCCGCGCTTGTGAACGGCGAGCCGGATGCGAAGAAGACCGCGCTCACGGAAGCGCGCCGCATGTTCCCGCTCAGCGACGTCGTCGGATACCTTCAGAAACTGAAGGGCGTGACGCGAAACGCGAACGGGAAGCCCGTGTTCACGAACGAGAATGTGGAGACGGCGATCCGGTGGGTGGAAGATCACTGGAATGATGAAGATGTAGGGTAGGACATCCTCTTTCCGCAGTTTCGGTTTCCCCTCTCTTTCGTAATTTTTTTCGCATTTTCGTATTCTAGTATTTTCATTCCCCTCATCCCACACTTCCCTCCATCTCCAGCTCGATCAGCCTGTTCATCTCCACCGCGTACTCAAGCGGGAGGAGGCGCACGATCGGCTCGATGAAGCCGTTCACGATCATGGCTTTCGCCTCGTCCTCGGGAATGCCGCGTGACTGCAGGTAGAAGAGATCTTCTTCGCTGAGTTTGCCGGCAGTCGCCTCGTGGGCAATGGTCACGTCGTTGTTGCGGATTTGAATGTCCGGAATCGTATCGGTACGGCTGACGTCATCGAGCAGAAGCGCATCGCACTCCACGTTCGCGGCACAGTCATGCGCGCGCGGCAGAATCTTCAGCATGCCCCGGTACACCGCCGTTCCTCCGCCCTTGCTGATCGATTTGCTGACGACCTTGCTGCTCGTGTGCGGCGCGGCATGAATGACCTTCGCGCCGGTGTCCTGCACCTGCCCCTCGTTCGCGAACGCGATCGCCATGTGGTCGCACCGCGCACCTTCGCCGGCGAGCACGGAGCAGGGGTAGAGCATGGTCACGCCCGATCCCATGTTCCCGCCGATCCATTCCATGGTGGCGTCTTTTTCGACGATGGCTCGCTTGGTATTGAGGTTGTAGGTATCGCGGCTCCAGTTTTCGACCGAGCTGTAGCGCGCCCGGGCACCCTGCTTCACGAAGACTTCCACGAGTCCCGCATGAAGGGCATAGCTGCCGTACTTCGGCGCTGAACATCCCTCGATGTAACTCACGTCCGCACCTTCCTCCACAATGATGAGCGTGTGCTCGAATTGTCCCATGTTCTTCGCGTTCATACGGAAGTACGCCTGCAGAGGATCGCGGACATGTACGTTTTTCGGTACATAGAGGAACGTGCCGCCGGACCATACCGCTCCGTGCAGCGCCGCGAACTTGTGGTCCGTCGGCGGAACGCACTTCATGAAGTACTCACGCACCAGATCGGGGTGCCGTTCCACGGCGTCGTCCATGTCGAGAAAAATCACACCGAGCTTCTCCCACTCCTCCTTGAGCCTGTGGTACACGACTTCGCTCTCGTACTGCGCACCGACTCCCGCGAGCACTTTACGCTCGGCTTCGGGAATGCCGAGCCGGTCATACACGCGGCGGATCTCCTCCGGGACTTCCCCCCAGTCGTCGGTTTCGGTCGTGCCCGGGCGCGCATAGTAGATGATGTCATCAAGGTCGAGCGCCGAGAGATCGGGACCCCATGATGGGAGAGGTTTCTCATGAAAAATGCGTAAACACTTCAGCCTGTGTTCCAGCATCCATGCAGGCTCCTTCTTATCCTCCGAGATTTTGCGGACCAGCTTCTCGGTAAGACCCCTCTCGATCCCTTCGGCGTATGGCGCGGGATTGGCCGCGTCGAAAACGTTGCGATCAAGGCCGGCGAAGATCGGCGTGGAGGAAGTCATACAGAGAAAGTGAGGACGGCGATTACTCGAATACCAGCATGCCGAAGAGCGAATCCGCCGCCTCCTGGGATTCCAGATTCTCCATCTCGATCCAGACGTCGACCATCACGTCCCCGATGAAGAACATGTACTCGCGGATCGCGCAGTCATCGCCTTCGCAGGCGATAGTGTTCACGAGGTAGTTGCGGTCCCGGAACACGAGCATGTGCTTGGTACCGAAATCGGAGATGCTCCGGTAGGCGTTCAGGAGATTGTCGTACTCCTCGGTCGTATGCCAGTCCCCGAAGAAACACGGCGCACCGTCGTTCTCCGCGCAATCCTCGGCAAAGCGTTCAAGCGAAGCACGGGAGAAGAACTGAATCTCCTTGAGGCGCGGCGAAAGCGGAGCGGAAAGTGCGGGGGACGGAGAGAAGTCATAGGAGGCAAAGGTGCCGCGCCTTCCTTCCTCGTTCGACCGCACGAGGTCGTATTCGCACGGGTAAGTGACGGTCAGATCGGAATCGTCAAACGTATGGCTGTGCGTCTCGCCGAACGTGCAGAAATCCCGGGGCGGATCGAGTGCTCCGTCGAGCGACGAGGAGCTTCCCTCCATCGTTTCCCGCGCGTACCGGGCGGAACTCCGGACGACGAGAAGCACGAGCAGGCCGACTGTGAGGGCTGCCAGAACGAGAATGATTGCGCGACGCATGGAGGAAGAGTATACCCGATTCCATGGGAAAATTCGAGATGCTCCGGGGGATGATCATGCGCTGCGATCCGCGGGTCGCGTCCGTACGCGAGACGCCGCCGCACATTGCCCGCATGGTGGCATCCCGAATACCGCCCGACAGCAAAAAAGTGCTGGAGTTCGGGGGAGGAGCGGGAGCGATATCGGAGGAGATCCTGAAGTGGCTCAATCCCGGAAACGAAGAAACTTCGGGTGAGAAGCAACTGCTGATCTTCGAGACGAATGCGTACCTCAGAAGGAGGATGCTTTCGAGATTACCGGGGGTGAGGGAGAAGATCATCGGATCGGATATGTGCTTTGCATCGAAATTCGTGCCACGTGAGAGCGTGGATGCCATCGTGTCCGGCGTTCCGTACTCGGCGATGCATCGAAAAGAACGCAAAGCCGCGATCGCCGACGCGCATGTGCTTCTGAAACCGGGAGGCGTCTTCATCGCCTATCAGATACGGGATGCCATGTATCAGGCCATGCAGGAGATATTCGAAGCGATAGGCATGGAAGTCATCGAGAGGAGAATTCCCTTCGTCGATCCGAAGTACATCTTCACGGGGAGGAAGAAAAGCGCGGAGTCGGAATGCGATGCAGCCGGAACGGAACTGTCGGGAGGCCCGACGTACGAATCCGCGCGGGGTTGATTCGCCTCTACTTCACTTCGTACCCGAGGGTGACGTAGATGACGATCTCCTGCTCCCCGCCGGGAACGGACAGACCTCCGCCTCCGCCCATGCCTTCGGCATAGGCACGGTCGTAGACGGGGCCGTTCGCCGTTTGCGCTCCTTCGGTGAAGGAAGTTAAACGACCGAGCGACACGCCGAGCTCTCTCGAGAGATTTTTTGCTTTCTCTTTCGCGTTCATGATGGCTTGTTCGCGTGCCTGCTCGCGAAGCTCCTCGGGATCGTCGACCGTCATCGTCACGCCGCCGATCTGGTTGGCGCCGGCTCCGGTGGCCGCGGTGAGAATGGCACCGATCGTATTGATGTCGCGCACTTTCACGCTCAGGTTCTGGTTGGCTTCGAATCCGCGTGATACCTGCTGTCCGTCGATCCAGTCGTACGCGGGATTGAGGTAGAGGTACTGGGTGGAAATATCTCTCTCTTCAACGCCGCGTTCCCTCGCCGCGGCGATGATCGCATCCATGTTCTCCGTCAAGACTTCGAGCGCGCGCTGCGCCGTCGACTGTCTGCCCGTCGCAATGCCGAAGTTCAATACCGCAATGTCGGGAGACGCGAAGACGCGCCCCATGCCCTGCACGGAAATCGACGCGCGGGTTTCCTCCTTCGCCTGTTGCTTCACCGAGAGCACCTGCCCCGCGACGAAAAACACGCCGCCAAGGGTGACGGAAAGCAGAACGAGCGCCGATGATGTGAGGGAGGAGAGGGGTTTCATATTGCAAAGTATCGGAAGTTTTCACGGGCATCGCAAGCGCAGTGATCTTGCGCGGAACCGGGGGGATGGGCGGGTGTTATACTGCGGCGGACGTTTCCCATGCGTTCCCCTTCCCGACCGACGGCACGGTTCAAAAGATTATGCGACCGACTGGAAAACGATGAGCTTCCCTACGCCTGGTACATCCTCAGCTTCCTGGCAATCGTCACGGTGCGGAACTTTTTGGAAGATTTTTCGGACGGGCACTTCGCGGGAGCGGGTGCCGCCGGCTTATTCTACGTGCAAACGTACGTCTTCTACGCCACGGCGGTTCTGATCTTCAGCCTGTTTCTCTCCGTCATGACGCGACGGCACCTGCGCGGCGTGTCGCAACTTGTCATGGTGGGATTCGTCGTCCTGATCCCGACCCCCCTCATCGATCTGATCGCAAGCGGCGGCAAAGGATTCGACATGAGTTACCTGCTGCCGGGAACGCACGACGACATCACGCGAAGGTTCTTCACGTTCTTCGGTCCGCTCGGCGAGCGCGGCGTGACGATCGGACAGAAGTGTCAGATCGCCGTGATTATCCTCGGAGCCGGCGGATACGTTCTTCTTCGTACGAAAAGCGTGGCGAAAGCCGCCGTCACGGCAATTGCTTCGTACGGCATCGTCTTTGCGCTCGTCGCGAGTCCGTTCATCATCCAACTCCTCGTATCGCCGTGGGAGGCGGTCTTCCGCTACTCAAACAGGATCATGGTGCAGTACCTGCTGCTGCTCGCCACGGTCGGCGGCATGTTCGCGCTCGCGTACGAGTGGCCTGCGCAGGTACGCGCGTTCCTGAAGGACGTCCGTCCGACGCGGCTGGCGCATTGCCTGCTCCTCTACGTCCTGGGGTTCGTGATCGCGTGGAAGAATGGGCTTACGACCACGGATGCCGAAACGATCCTACAGATTCCACTGACGTTCTTCGCGGTGCTCGGCGCGTGTCTCTACTCGATCATGACGAATAACATCGTCGACCTGAAGATCGACCGTCTGACGAATGCGCACCGTCCGCTGCCATCGCGCACCCTGAGCATCGCAACGTATGAACGCATCGCACGGGTCACCCTTCTCGCCACGTTCCTTCTTCTGCTGACGACGGGCCTGCGGTCGGTGCTGCTGACGGCGCTCTTCCTGGCAAACTTCTTCCTCTACTCCATGCCGCCGTTCCGGCTGAAGAGGATTCCGTTCCTGTCGAAAATATTCATCGCCATGAACCTCCTGGTCGTGACGCTGCTCGGCTTCCTCGCGGGCGGCGGACAGATGACGGATTTCCCCGTGACGCTGGGAGCCTGGATCGTCTTCGGTTTCACCGCACACTTCAACGCCATCGACATCAAGGATTATGAGGGGGACAAAGCCAACGGCATTCCGACGCTGCCGGTACTGCTGGGCCAGCGTGACGCGAAGATCATTATCGCACTCTGTTCGTTCACCACCTACCTGCTGGTGCCGCTCCTGCTCCGGAACGTGTTCCTCCTGCCGGCTGCGGCAGTGCTCGGCACCGTGCAGATGGCGTTGATTCTGAAGAAAAACTACCGTGACGCTCACGTCTTCACAGGTTCCGCGGTCGCGCTCGGCATGCTGCTGCTCTACCTTCTCGTACGGTTCCCGTCCGCGCTCGTTACGGGCGGCGCGGTTTAGGACGCGTCGAGTGCCAACCTGCCGCCCTCTTCACGCACGCCGTACTTGGCGTACCCTTCGTCCTCCAGTTTCTTGGCGAAGGACGCGTCTCCGCTTTCGACGATTTTTCCCTTCACCATCACGTGAACCGCATCCGGCTCGATGTATGCGAGGATGCGCGCGTAGTGAGTAACGAGCAACGCCGAGAAGGAGGGAGACTTCATGGCATTCACACCCTGCGCGACGACGCGCAGCGCATCCACGTCGAGACCGGAGTCCGTTTCATCAAGAAGGGCGAGGTACGGTTTCAGAACATGCATCTGCAGGATTTCAGCCTTCTTCTTCTCTCCGCCGCTGAAGCCCTTGTTGACGAAACGGTCCGCGAAGGCGGGGTCCATGTGCAGTTCCTTCATGTGTTTCTCGAGTGATTTCTGAAAGTGCAGCGGCGAGGTTTTCTTCGCGGACGGCTCGCGGACGGCTCGCTGGGCGGAGGAAGCAGCAAAGAGGAAGTTCCGGAGCGTCACGCCGGCGATTTCCTTGGGGTACTGGAACGCGAGGAAGAGACCGGCCTGCGCGCGCTCGTGCGGTTCCATTGCAAGTAGATCTTCGCCATGAAACGTCACGGTGCCTCCCGTAATGTCATACGCGGGATGACCCATGAGCGCATGGACGAGCGTGGATTTCCCCGAGCCGTTCGGACCCATGATGGCATGCACCTCCCCCTCCATGATGTCGAGTGAGAATCCGTGCACGATGCCCGTGCCCTGCACGGAGACGTGAAGATCGTTGATGGAGAGCAAGGGAGCGACTGAGATACTCATAGATCGACATAGTATCACGTAGAAAGAATTATTTGACATATTTATATATTATAATAAAATATCAATTAATGACCGCCTTGAATCGCGCCATCACACAGGCTAAGCATCTTGAAAAATCCGCACGAGAAATTCTCATCGAGAAGGGAGTGATTCAAAAGACAGAGAATGTGTCCGTGCCAGCTTCATTGCAAACATATCGCGAATCAGTTGCGGCCGTAATTGTTCCCGAAGCATGGAGGGAATACAAAAGACATCCACTAGACATTCCTGTCGTGATGGGTGTCGGAGGAAAAAATAAGGACGCCCTGGAATTTATCGGAGGTGGAATTGACTCTGAAGAAGAGAAATCCGTGAAAGCATCTTTTGAGAATAAAGATGAAATTGATCCCCTATTACTCATAAACGGGAATATCCCTCAACATCTGTATTTCTTGCTCCAAGGCAGATATATGCTTGAACGGGGTGAGTTACTTCAATGTACCTATGATCTAAGGGAAGGAATACGCTCTATTCTTGGGCGTGAATTGCACCGTGAAATCAGCGAAGAAACCGGCGTTGCAACCGGCACGCATCTTACTCTCCACAATGTGTTCGATGTTGACCCGAAAGAAACGAATCTCCTTACCGCATCATTCGGTCCCTTCACGCAAGAAATAGGGGAAAAATATAAAGAGAAAGTTACACTTCAAGAAGGTAAGCTGCGAGGTGTTGTGATTACAATCCGCGAAAGAGGAATACTCGCAACAACAGAAAATACCGAGGCGCTTATAAGCGTTGCAGAGGAGACGGAAGAAGTGCGCGGGTTGATAAGTATCACACTTGGTGAACTTTTTGAACGCGGCAGGCAGGCGACAGAAAGCGTTGACTCATGGAATAGTTACGGATTTGGAAAGCCACGTAACGACAGCGTGTTCTATCACGCACGAGCGCTCCTGGAACACCTAAAGAAACAGTAGTGCCTTTACCGCAATAAAAAGGAACGATAATCTGCTCTCCCATGCCGAAAGTGACGTTTCGTGACGGCGACCAGGTGACGGAAGTCGAGGCGCAAGACGGCCAAACGCTTCTGCAGATCGCACTTGACCATGGGATTCCCATGGAACATGCCTGCGGAGGAAACGGCTTCTGCACGACGTGCATGTGCGAAGTGGAGCAGGGTCTTGAGCATTTGGAAGAACGCACGGACCGCGAAGAAGCCATGGACGTGACCGAAGATCCCCACCGCCTCGGTTGCCAGGCGAAGGTGAAGGGGGATGTGACGGTCAGGATGGTGGAATCGTAGAGAGGTCAATCCAAAACTGAAGGACGGGCTCTCCTTTGACTTCGACCTGTGCATGAAATTTCCCGCCGTTTTTCTCGATGATCTTCCGTGATGCGGCATTGTCCGGTGAACATGTCACGAGTGCCCTCCGAATACCCAGCGCTTGTGCTTTCGGCAGGGCAAGCGCAAGGATGTGCGATCCATACCCCATCTTCTGCCTTGAAGGACGCACCGCATAGCCGATGTGCCCTCCCACCTGCTTCAAAGCATCGTTGAGTATGTGACGAATGTTCACGTGTGCGACAAACACCCCGTCATCTATGAGCCAAAACGTGCTCGATGGTACGGCTCCGTCGGGAAGATCTTTGCCTTCACTGTTCTGCAGAGTACGCATGATGTATGCGCGTACATCCGCAATCGGTCCGCGATGATTCCAAAAGCCTTTTGTTCCCCTCTCATCAAATTCTTTCAGAGCTTCACAAAAACTCTGCTCATACGTCATGGATGGATTCACAAGCTCCATGAAGACACTCTACAGTGTAAAAGTTGAGAGCCGGAAGATCACTCATGCATTCGCCAGCGCCGACAGCTTCTGCTTCACACCCTCGTTATAGGGCTCGATCTTGTGGATGCGGCGGTACATCTGCTCGGCCTGATTCTTCACGTTGAGCTGCAGGTAGCACTCCGCGAGCATGTGCATGAGCTCCGTGTCGCGTGACAGACGCACGAGGGCTTTTTCCAGAAGCGGAGCGGCATCGGAGAAGCGGCGCGCCGCGATGCACGCCTTGCCCAGCGCGGCGGAACGCTCCGGCGTTTGAGGATCGCGGTTGAGCGCCTCCTGATAGGCGTGGCACGCCTCCACATACTTCTCCTGGCGATAGTACGCAAGTCCGAGGTTTGAGAAGAACGAAATCTCCTCCTTCATGGCAAGGAGTTCTTTATAGAGTGCCTCGGCCTTCGCGTAGCGGCCCGTCGTCAAGTAGAGCTTCGCCAGTTGCGCGCGGGCCTCGATGGAATCCGGCTGCACGGTGAGCGTCTGAATGAACAGTTGCTCCGCCTGGTCATAGTGCTGCAACGCAAGCACGCGCTCGGCGGAACGGAGAAGTTTGCGCGCTTTCTGCAAATCGATCGCGGACGTGCGCGGGTTCTTGCGCGGTTTCTCGATGACGGTTTCCTCAACCAGGCGCGCGCCTCGATCCTCCGCAGACTGAAAACGTTTCCGCAGGGAACGCACGAGCCTTCGCGCCCCGCGATTACGCAGTAGGAGGCGGGCTCCGAAAATCAGAAGAATGCCGAGTGATGAAACGAGAAAAACGAGCAGGTAGACCATAAGCGGCGCATCAGGCTAGCACTCCGCCCGTGTCACGGACAAGGCAAACCGCCCGAGAAGCAGTCCCTTGTGAGCGTTCGTGCGGTAATCGGCGAGGAGGCGCATGTACGACCGATGTCTGGCGGGCAACAGCTCGCGTTTCGGCTGCTCGCGCAGCGCAAGGCCCAGGTGCAGGAGTACGTGAGCAAGATCTTTCTTCTCCTGTTGCAAGGAAAGGAGCCACTGTAAGCGCTCATGGAGCGAGGCCGCCTGCCAGAATCTGCGCGCCTGCCCGTGCAGCAGTTTCTCTTCGCGCAGCAGATCGGGGTTATGAAGCAATTCCAGCACGAATCCCGGCGCTCCCTGCGACAAGTGCTCAATGAAGGCTGCTTCTTCCGCCGACAAACTCCGGACGAGAGGACGGATCTCCTGCCTCCCCACGGGATGAAAGAGGAGATTTCTGGTCCGCGACACGATCGTCGGCGGCAGCGAGGCGGAAGACTCGGTCGTAAGGAGGAAGACCACGCGCGGTGGCGGCTCTTCGAGAATCTTTAAGAAGGCATTCGCAGCGGGCGCCTGCATGCGCTCAATGGAGCGGATCAGGCAACAGACATACGGCGAAGACGGCGTCTCGTGCAGCCTGTCGGTGATGGCGCGGATGTCGTCGATGCCGATGGTATCGGTACGAACGCGGCGCTTTGCCCGGTGGGCCTGTGGAACGTTCGAGGTTTCGGTCACGTACTCCCACGCATCCTGCTTCTCCTCCATCCACAACCGGTCAAGCACCAGAAGGTCGGGGTGCGTGAGTTTGGAGATGCTCTTGCGAACCTTCTCCTGCTCTTGATCCGACATGCCGCCGGACAGAAGATGCCACGCGAACCAGTGGGCCACGGTGAACTTGCCGATGTGCCGCGGGCCGGAGAACAGGTACGAATGCGCGACGTTCTTCTTTTCAATGTCCGAGAGAAGCTGCGCCGTCTGCGTCGCGTGCCCGATGATCGAAGTCGGAATCTGGGGCATGGGAAGAGAGTATAGCGGATGCGGGAGGGTTGGCTTTATGGCTTTTTCGCTTTTAGGATGTGCCTTTCTTCTGCCAAGAAGCTACTACCTAAGAAGCGAAAAACCTATAAAGCCCCGTGACACTTCTTATACTTCTTCCCCGAGCCGCACGGGCAGGGATCGTTCCGTCCGACCTTCTTGACGATGACGGGCCGTCCTTTCGCCGTCGCGCCCGGGCGGTTCATCGCGCGGACCTCATCGCCGGCGCCGGGGGATGCGAGAACTCCCTCGATCTGCGACTCGTTGGTCTCAAGATTCTTCATGTCCTCCTCGGCTTGCCGCAGGATTTCGCGCGGAGCGAACTGCGCGAAGTCAACCTGCAGAACGGTGTGTGCGATGTTGGCGTCGATCTCATTCAGGAGCGCGGTGAACTGCCGGAACGCCTGATCCTTGTACTCGATGAGCGGGTCACGCTGCGCGAAGCCGGCGAACGCCACCTGTTCGCGCAAATGCGCCATCGCATCGATGTGCTCCATCCAGTGGACGTCGATGGCCCGCAGCACGATGACGCTCTCGGCGCGGGAAACGACGTTCCTTTCGAACTCGGTGCACTTCTTCTCGTAGAAGGAGAGGATCGCGTCGGTCAGCGCGTCTGTCAGTGCGGCACGATCCTGATGCGAGGCAAGAACATCGGGTGTGAGGACGCGAACGAGTTGCGGGTGGAGCGCGGCGAGCGCCGTCGACATGCCCTCGCGGTTCCACTGCTCGAAGTCGTTGTCGAAGGCATGCGTGCGCACGATTGCCTCGGCCTCTTTCCTGAGCGCGGCGATAACGTCGTTGTGGAGGGAGGAGCCTTCGCCGTTACCCGCTTTTCCCTCGGCGTCATCGGCCGCAAGCTTTTCGAGGATAGCGCGGCGGCGGGCGTAGATGATGGTGCGATGCTTGTTCATCACGTCGTCATACCGCACGACGTGACGACGCGTGTCGAAGTTATGTCCCTCCACCTTCTTCTGCGCACCTTCGATAGAACGCGAGACGATCCTGTTCTCCAGCGGCACGTCGTCGGGCACCTTCAACCGCTCCATCATCGCCTTCAGGCGGTCGCCGCCGAAGAGGCGCATGAGCTCGTCTTCCATGGAGACGAAGAAGCGACTCTCTCCGGGATCGCCCTGACGACCGCTTCGGCCGCGAAGCTGGTTGTCGATACGACGTGATTCGTGGCGTTCCGTGCCGAGAATGAGCAGACCGCCGACTTCCGTGACGCCGTCTGCGAGTTTGATGTCGGTACCGCGGCCGGCCATGTTGGTCGCGATGGTCACGGCGCCGGGCTCGCCGGCTTTCGCGATAATTTCCGCCTCTTTCTCATGTTGCTTTGCATTGAGGACGTTGTGCGGCACGTTCATACCGGTCAGCAGGGCTCCGAGTGCCTCCGATTTCTCAATCGACGTCGTTCCGATGAGCACCGGCTGGCCCGCTTCATGTCGTTCGGCGGCGATCTTTGCGACGGCGCGGAACTTCGCCTCCACCGTTCGGTAGACGGCGTCCGGCTTGTCGGTACGTGCAATCGGACGATGCGTGGGCACCACGACCACGCGCAGTTTGTAGATGGATTCGAATTCTTCCTCCTCGGTCTTCGCCGTTCCGGTCATACCCGCAAGCTTGTCGAACAGGCGGAAGTAGTTCTGGAACGTGATCGTCGCGAGCGTCTTGGATTCGCGCTGCACCTCCACGCCTTCCTTCGCTTCGATCGCCTGATGAAGCCCGTGTGAGTACCGACGTCCGGGCATGAGGCGCCCCGTGAACTCGTCGACGATGATGATCTCGCCGTCTTTCACCACGTAATCGACGTCCCGTTTGTAGATGGCATGAGCACGCAGCGCCTGTTCGATGTGATGGACCTCTTCGAAACCGCGCTCGGTGTAGATGTTCTCCACGCCCAGAACCTGCTCCATCTTCTTGATGCCCTCCTCTGTGAGGACGGCGGCCCGCTGCTTCTCGTCGCGCGTGAAGTGTTCGCCTTCCGAGAGTTGTCGCACGTAGGTCGCATACGTCAGATACTTCTGCGTACTCTCCGCCGCGGGCTGACTGATGATGAGCGGCGTACGCGCCTCGTCGATGAGGATGGAATCGACTTCGTCGACGATGGCGTAGTGCAGGCCTCGCTGCACCTGCCTGTCGAGCGACGGCGCCATGTTGTCGCGCAGGTAGTCGAAGCCGAATTCGTTGTTCGTGCCGTACGTGACGTCCGCGGCATACGCCGCTTTACGCTCGTCATTCGTGGCCCCGTGCGTCACGACGCCGACCGTCAGGCCGAGCGCCTCGTAGAGCATGCCCATCCACTGGCTGTCGCGCCTCGCGAGGTAGTCGTTGACGGTGACGACGTGGACGCCCTTGCCGGTAAGAGCATTGAGGTACACGGGCATGGTGCACACGAGGGTTTTTCCTTCGCCGGTTTTCATTTCCGCGATGCAGCCGTTGTGGAGAACGACGCCGCCCAGAATCTGCACGTCAAACGGCACCATGTTCCAGGTAAACGTTTGGGCGCCGATCTTCATCTCCTTTCCGACCAGCAGTTCGCAAGCACGGTAGGCGACCGCGAACGCCTCGGGCAGCAGCGCATCGGTGGTTTCGCCGCTCCTGAGTCTTTCCCTGAATTCCTCGGTTTTCTTCGGAAGGTCTGCAAGCGTCAACGACCGGATATCGTCCGTCGCGATGCGCTCCTTCACCCGCGCCACCACGGGGCGCAGTTTCTTGAGCTCTTTCTCGTTCGGATCACCGAGGAGTTTGTTGAGTGCGTTGATAACATCCATGAGATGCGGAGCATAGCGAAAAACCTCGCCTCTTTCCAGGCTAGAGGACTTCTACTCGATGCCCCTCCCGTACCATGGTTCCAGAGGCTCCTTCGCATATGGGAGCCCGGGGAGAGTCCGCGGCAGCGCCTCTTCAAGGGGAAGAAATGTTTCAAGACGGACCGCGTGCATAGCCTCTTCCTGCTCCGGCAGCAGTTCTCCCACGAAAGGAACGTTCTCAACGTGCAGTCGGTCAAGATCGATGAGCGTCGGTTCCGGCCATTCCGTCGCATACGTCCCGAGTCCGCGGATGAAGAGCTGCGTTCGTCGGGTGGAATGGAGCCAGACGGCATCATGATCACCCGCACGCTCCTTCCATACGTCGCTCAGGTGCATGCCGCAACTCGGAATGTCCAGCGCGAAACTCAGCGCATTCGCCAGTGCGACGCCGACGCGGATCGTCATGAAGCCCCCGGGGCCCGTGACGCACGCGATATGCGTGAGATCCTCCGGCGTCAGGTGCGCGTCCTTCAGCAGCAGATGAAAGAGGGGCATCAGCGCCTGTTCGTCTTTCGTGTCTTCAACGGATCGCGATGCGATCGTCTCCTTCTCCGTCACGATGTGCATCGTCGGAGAGTTGCTTGCGAGATCCAGGAAGAAGATCTTCATGGTCCGAGTATGAATCATGAAGCAGGAATTATGAATTGTGGGTTCATACCCTTCCATACTTCATGATTCATCATTCATGATTCATGCATGAAGCCGTCACTATCCGTGATCATTCCGACGCATAACAGGGCGCACATTCTCCGTGAGTGCATTCGTCATTTGGAAACGCAGACGATCAAGGACGAACTGGAGGTGATCGTGGTGAGCGACGGACATGATGACGCCACGGAGCAGCTCTTTCACGAAGCCGAGTGGGACATTCCCGTCGTCTTCATGGAAATCGAGAAGAGCCAGCAGGGAGTCGCACGCAATCGCGGCGTGGAGATGGCCTCGGCGGGACTCTGCCTCTTCATCGGCGACGACATTCTCCCGGAGAAGGATTGTTGCGAGCAACACCTGCATGCAGAGCGGAAGAACCCCGGCTGTGCGGTCCTCGGCTTCACGACGTGGGACCCCGAGTGCGGGGTTACGGACGTGATGAAGTGGCTGGAATCTTCCGGATGGCAGTTCGGCTATCCGATGATCGAGAAGTACGCACATGAGTTCTTACCTGCGACGATTCAGCACAAGTTCACCTACACATCGAACATCAGCGTGCCGACGACGATTGCGAAGGCGCATCCGTTTCTGGAGGAGATTCGCCTGTATGGCTGGGAAGACATCGAGTGGGGACACAGGAAGAAGAGGGCGGGCATCCGGGTGTTCTACGAACCCGATGCGAAGGCGCTGCACCATCACCACATCACGATGGAAGATTCTCTCAAGCGTATGGAAGTGCTCGGCAGATCGGCACGGCGCATACGGGAGCTGCATCCCGAACTGAACGTGACCCCGTCAGGACTGAAATTGCTCGGTTACCACGTCACATCCTTGCTGCCGACGATGATGGGAAGACATCGAAAAGCGTTCCTACGGGGCTTGCGCACGCCGTAAATTCGGTTATACTGCGTATGGTTCGAGAGTATCCACTCTAATGAGAGTGGTCCTTTCACCGCATCATCAATTCTCCACACACGTATGAGAGCATCCTTCCTCGCAGCTTTAAACCAGATTTGCGCCGAAAAGAACGTCAAACCCGACGACGTTCTGGAAGCCGTGAAGCTGGCCATCGCGACCGCGTACCGCAAGGACTACGGCAATAAAGAGCAGGAAATCCGCGTGACCCTGCGCGAGGATCAGGACATGCCGTCGATCCTCCTCGTGAAGGAGGTGGTGGACGACGTGGAGAACGACAACTTCGAAATCAGCCTGAAGGACGCACGCAAGATCAAGCCCGACATCGAAACGGGAGACGAAATCGAAATCGATGTGACGCCCATCGAGTACGGACGCATCGCCGCGCAGGCCGCGAAACAGGTCATCTTGCAGAAGCTGCAGGAATCGGAGAAGCAGAGTCTGTACGAGATGTTCAAGGACCGCGAGCACGAGCTTCTGACTGCGACGGTCACGAAGGTTGAATCGAACTGGGTGACGCTGGAAATCGAAGGCATGACGGTGTCGCTTCCGTGGCGCGAGCAGATTCCGGGCGAGCACTACTACACGGGAAAGCGTATCCGCGTGTACCTCGATACGGTTGAGAAAACCGGAAAGGGCCCGCAGCTCAGGATTTCGCGCACGCATCCGGAGCTCATCAGGAAGCTGTTGGAGCTGGAAATTCCGGAGATCCGGAACGGCGACGTCTCCATCATGGCCATCGCCCGCGATGCCGGGTTCCGCAGCAAGGTCGCGGTGAAGAGCAACGATCCGCGCATCGATCCCATCGGCGCATGCGTGGGGCAGAAGGGCGTACGCATCCAGTCCGTGATGGAAGAGATCAACGGCGAACGCGTGGACATGATCGAGTGGTCCGAGGATGCGATCAGACTGATTTCCACAGCGCTTCAACCCGCGGCGGTCTCAGCCGTGATCATCGTGAACGATCAGGAGGGTGAAGACGAAGAGGGTCGGAAGATCAAGAAGCGCGCGGCCGTCTTCGTGGAAGAAGCTCAGCGCCCGATGGCCATCGGAAAGAAGGGGCAGAACATCCGGCTTGCGACGCAGCTGACGGGTTTCGAGCTCGACATGTACAACTACGAGGAATTGCCTGCGTTCAAGGCAAAGCTCGCACAACTGAAGGGAGAGGAAATTGAGGTCACGCTGCTCAATGATGCGGCGGAAGAGGCGAATGCCGAGGAAGCGGAGGAGGAGACGAAGGCGGAAAGCGCCGCGGAGCAAGACGAAGCGCCGTCGGAAGACGACACGAAAGAGGAGGAGAAAAAAGAGGAAAAGAAGGAATCTTGACCTACAATGGCTGCGTGCAGCTTCCCGACCTCACGCTCTTCATTCTGGACACCGAAACGACGGGCTTCATGCCCCGCGTGCACCGCATCATGGAATTCGCGGCCGTGACGGTGACGAACGGAAAGGTGACGAACGAGTACGAAAAGCTCTTCGCCATTGATGACGAGATTCCGCCGCACGTGCGGGTGCTCACGCGGATTCGCGAAGATGACCTGAAGGGGAAGCCGACACTTGCGGAAACGCGCGAGGAAATACTCGCGCTCATTCCGGAGAACGCCGTGATCGTGGGACAGAACATTCCGTTCGATCTTTCCATGTTGAAGGGAGAAGGAATTGATCTGACGGAACGGCCGTGGATCGATACGTCGATGCTTGCGTCGATCGTGTTTCCGGAACTTGCCAGCTATTCCCTCGGCTACATGAGCGAAGTGCTGCATCTGACACACGAGCCGAAACACCGCGCACTCGGCGACGTGCATGCGACCCTCGAACTGCTGGAGCAATGCATGAAACGTTTGATGACGCTTGCCGCGGAAGACATGGACATCATCAACGGTCTCGCCGCGCGCGGTCCGGAGGGATACCGGCGCTTCTTCGCGGCGTGCACGCCCAAGGGAACGAAGGCGAAGCCGCCGGCCTGGCTCGCCATGCCGAAGCCCGCACCCGTGAAAGCGCAGGATGCAGGCGTCAGCAGAGTCGGAGAGAGCGGCGCGCAGACGGAGCTTACGGAAGAGTCTCTCGACCCTGCATCGCTGCAGGAGATCATCGGATCGCTCGGCTCCCGAAAATCCGAACGATTCACCGTCGCCGTGAAGAATCTGGATGCCACTCTGAAGAGGATCAGGATACCCGACGACATGGTCGTACTGCGTCCTTCGGACCACCATATCGATCGCGAAGCGGTGAAGCGGCTGCTCGCACAGGAGTCCTTCACGGCGGATGAGCTGACACTTGCAATCAAGTTGTACCTCTATGATCCGTCCCATCGGACCGACCTTCCTCTGCATGGGGATGAACATGCAATCTGGCGGGGAAAGCTGGCGCTGACGGAGGAAACGATGAAGCGGATGGAAACAGGGCGCATCACGCTCATGAGTCACGACCATCTGCTGTCTGCTGCGGAGCCGCCGCGCGAGGGAAGAACCATCATTGAGGATGCATCCATGTTGGAAGATACGGCGACGAAAGCGTACGGCCGGTTGTGTGACATCGCTGCGCTCCGCGCCGGAGCAGAGGGCAACGAGACGCTGACGAAATTTTGCGATCTCCTGCAGCTGTGGATCGAAAAAACAAGGCGCGGCAACGACGTGCATTACATTTCCGTCGCGGATCTCTCGACCCCCGAAGCGAAGGGCCTGCGCGAGCACCTTTCCGAGACGATGGAAGTCTGCACGGTCCCTCGAGGCAGACAAGCACTCGCAGACTTGGAGCGCATACTTGATGCTTCCAATCTTGAAGGAAGGATCGTCTGGATCGAAACGATGTTGGGCGGGAAGCAGTCCGTGCAGTCCGTTCCTCTCGACATCGCCAAAACGCTGGAAGAGCGCTTGTTTTCGGCGTCTCCCGTGAGTCTGCTGATCCCCGCGAAAAGCGCGCACCTGCTCGGCGCCATTCTCTCGGAAGAGCGTCGCAGTCACGTCGTGGAGTTCCCCGAGGCGGAACTCTCGCTTCTTCCGATGCGTTTCGAACACGATTGGTCCCGTGATGCATGGATCAATGAAGCCGAGGGAAAATCGATACTCCTCGCGAGCAGCAGACGGGTAATTGAGGATATTTTCGTGCGACATACGGAAGCGTTGGAAGAACGCGGCGTCACCTTGATTTGCCAGGGCATGAACGGGGGCATGGGCCGGATGCAGGCGGAATTTTCCGCTGCCCCGGCTCCCGCGATTCTCGTCATGACGCCGTGGATGTATGAGGCGATCGATCTTCCCGCCGGAACCGTCGACGCGCTGATCATCGAATCGCTGCCCTTCGATCATCCGTCGCACGCGGTTCGCAAGAAGCGATCGGATCTCTTTCGCAATTCCTTCGAAGACTACTCGCTGCCGCGGGTTATGTTGCGCTTGTTCCGTCTTCTGAGGACGTTCGCCCGCCACAGAACCGGAGAGGGAAGCATTGTCATCGCGGACGAGCGCATTCGCTCAAAGGGCTACGGCATGCGGGTGCGCGAATATCTCGAGAATTTCGCGAGGACCGAGGAAGGAAAAAAGACCGAAGAGAAAGTGACGGAAAAACATTCCGTTGAAGAGCACGCGCCGCCGAAGCCAAAGAAGCGAACACCGAAACCGAAGAAGAAAACCGACGCGAAAGCCGGAGGAAACGACACGCAACAGTCTCTGTTCTAAGGAGAGGGATCTCAATCCGCTCCGCGTCCGAACACGACGACGATGCCGGTCCGCCAGAGAATCCACAGATCGAGGAGCGGCGACCATTCTTCGACATACTGCATGTCGTAGGCCATCTCGCGTTCGAAGCTCAAATCGGAGCGCCCCGACACCTGCGCGAGTCCCGTCATGCCGGGTTTGACGGCAAAGACCCGGCGTTGCTCGTCCGTGTAGCGCGCGACCTCATCGGGAAGATGGGGGCGCGGTCCGACCAGCGACATCTGGCCGATGAGGACGTTGAGAAGTTGAGGAAGTTCGTCCAGCGTCCAGCGGCGCAGCACGCGTCCCAGCGCGGTCACGCGCGGGTCGTTCTTCACCTTGAAGAGCGGACCGTCGGTGCGATGACTCATGTGATGCAAGTCCTCCTTCATGGCGTCGGCATCCCTGCACATGGTGCGAAACTTCAGAACGGGAATGGTGCGACGCGCATGCTGGCCGATGCGCCTGCTCACGTAGAGAATCGGCAGGCCGGATGTGAGGACCACGAGGAGCGCGAGGAGAAGGAGGATCGGACTCAGTACGATCAACAGGAACAGGCTGAGGAAGAAATCGAACAGTCGTTTCGCCACCCTCCCCCATCCGTCCAGCGGCGTCGGCTGAAAGCGCAGGATGGGAACGAGACCGAAGCGCTGGACGAAGAGCTGATGAGGAACATCGGCAAACACAGCGGGGAGAAAGGCATATCCGATGTGGCGGCTGCGACAGTATTCGATGAGACGAACCGTATCGCCGTCGGTATTGTGCGCATCGGTATGCAACACGAGATCGACGTTCTGCGTTCCGCGCAGGTCATCGATGGAAGCCACATGACCTTCGTACCGGTACCGGGGATCGCGTGCCAGCGTTTCCAGGAGCGCGGAGGGAAGCGCGCGTGAACCGACGGACAGAATCATGCGCACGCCGAAACCGCGCAGCAGAAGAGAGCGCTGCAACAGCAGCAACGCGGCCCGCACGAGAAGCACGAAGAGCGTGGAGAAGAACACCGCGTGAAACAGCAACATGCGGGAGAAGAACAGCTGTTTCTCGACGAGGAAGTACCACGCGACGATCGACGACAGCCACACGAGCGACGTGAGCACGATGCGACCGGCTTCATGCCACGCGCCAAGCGTGACTCGCAAGGCATACAAACGAAAGAACGCGGCGATGACGACGTACGCAAACGCGCTCCATCCTGCAAAGGAGCGAAGGTAGTACGAGAAAGGCGGGAGCGATTGCGAAGGTTCCAGTAGCTGCACGCGCGGAATCAAATCGATGTTTGCCTCGCGCAGGCGATAGGCAAGGAGAAGGGCCGCAAGGACGCAGAAGGCATCAAGCGGAATTTTGAGGATACCGAAGAGCACTTCGGAACGCTTCATGGATGAAGTATGAATGAGGAATCATGAATAATGAAGGAGGTCTTTCGCCGTTTCATGCTCTGTAATCCGGCATACCAAAAAGGCGGCATCCGCCGCTTTCTTGGTCCTGCTCTTTTTACGCCGGATTCTGTTCCCGCAGAAGCGGGAGATGGCCATCTCTCTTGTCCCGCGGTTGCCCGCGGGATCATGCGGAGGGGTCGGAGGGGCGGCGAAACCACCGCACTGATCTCCCGACCCAAATCCTCCTTGCACCGCCATGAGTTTACCGTCGCGCTTCGTTCCTGTGCACCAGGGCCGAAGCATGACCTCCGTTCCAGCCGGAGGCGTTTCACATGCCCCGAAGGGGCTCGTCTCTGTGGCACTGTTCCTCACGCACCTTTGCCTGATATGGATGCGTGGACGGGCGTTACCCGCATGGCGTTTCGTCGGTGTCCGGACGTTCCTCCCCCGAAGGGGCGGCCATCAAAGAGCAGGAAACACAGTATCCTCCTTTTTGCGTTCTTTCGCAATCCGTGAGCCGAAGCTGTACCCTACGGGCACGCCGCCTTAGCTCAGTGGTAGAGCAACCGCCTTGTAAGCGGTAGGCCCGGGGTTCGAATCCCCGAGGCGGCTCCAACCTCCTCCGTGCGGAGAGAACGGACATCCCCGCAGTGCATCGTCATGCCTCCTTCTTTTTCCGCGGCGCGGCCGCGTCTCCGCCGATGGGCAGCGTGAGCGTAAAGACGGACCCCTTTCCCTCTTCGCTCTTGAACGAGAGCGTTGCGCCGATGGCTTCGGCCGCCATTTTCGAGATATACAGACCGAGACCCGATCCTTCCGGATCGATCTCCTTCGCATTGTCGGCGCGGAATAATTTTTCGAAGATGCGCTGTTGTGCCGTCACGGGCACACCGATGCCTTGATCCGTAACCGACAGGATAAGTTGCTTCTGAGCTTTGCCGAATTCGATGCGGAGCTCCACGGTGCCGCCCTCACGGGAATACTTCACCGCATTGCCCGTCAGGTTCTCCAGAATCAGACGCAGGAGAATCAAATCGGTGGAAATCTTCTTCGGAACTTCGTTCGGAACGGTACGGACCACCGAAATGTTCTTCGCTGCGATTTCCTGCGCAAAGGTTTCCTCGATCTTGGAAAGGAAGAGAACCAGATCGACGTTTTCTTCCATATGCACGGCAACTTTCCCCAGCTCCAGATTCGCGACGTCGATGAGCGACGAAACGACGCGTATCATCTTCATGGTGGAAGCATTGATGTTGCGCGCCAGATCGCGCTGCTCGTTACTGATGCCCTTCGCGTCGTCGGCGATGAGCATTTCCGTGTTCCAGCGGATGCTGGAGAGCGGCGTGCGCAGCTGGTGCGAAGCGAGCGTTATGAACTCCGATTTCATGCGGTCGATGCGACGATCGTGGGTGACGTCGCGGAACACGATGACCGTGCCGATGCAATGCGTATCACGCAGGACGGGAGTGGCCACGACCGTGACGGGCCGGTGTTTCTGAGAATCCTTTACGGTGAGCAGGAAGCCGGGATCCGGCACGGGAATAAATTTTTCACCGGTCGCCAGCACCTGCGCGACGGGATGAAGTGTCGCCGGAAGCGGCTTTTCCTCCTTATCGAGAAGAGGGAGAACGTCGTGGTGCGCAGCGCCGGAGGCGGCATCCTTCGTCCATCCCGTCAAGCTGGCAGCTGCGGCGTTGATCGCGATGACGATGCCGTTTTCGTCGGTGACGACGACGCCGTGTTCCATGCTTGAGAGAATCGCCTCATCCTTCGCGTACGCTTCGCTGAGTTCCTTCGTCCTCTCGGCGACTTTGTCTTCCAGATGTTCATACGAATCCCGTAATCGCTCGGTCAAATCGAAGGCGGCCGCATCGACGATTTCCAGTTCGTTTCCGGTGAAAATCGAGCGGGGGAAATGCCACTGCTTCGTTTCCAGTTTCTGCAGCTTTTTCTGGAGCGAACGAAGCGGCGAGGTAATGCGCGCAGCCATGCTCCACACGACGATGACGGAAATCACGATAATCACGAAACCGCCGCCGAACATGGAAAGTGCGAGTCTCCGGATCGGCGCGTAGGTATTCGATTCGTCGGTAGTCACGATCATCCCCCATCCGAGCGACGGAAGGGAGTTGTACGCGGCAAGCGCGGGGACACCGGAATAGTCGACCGTTCTCGCGACATCCGTACGCGTCTTCAGGGAAGAGAGGAGAACGGGCACCGCTCCGTCGTGCGGCTCGTAAAGTGAGAGTGTTTCGTCGTCGGACGTTCGGAGAAGGGCCGGCGCGTCGTCGAACGGGACGACGAGGGAGATGTCGGCTTCCGCTCCGCTCGAACGGTTATCAAGTGCCCGGGAGAAAAGCGGATACGCATCGAAAACGGCAAGAAGATGGCTTCCTTCGACCACGCCCGTTCCGGTGCGCAGAGGTGCGGCGATGATGTACGACGGCATTGATCGCTCGGCAAAAAGCGGAAGGAATTGAGTCTGATCCGTAAAGAAGACGTGAGGATTAATGTCTTCAAGCGGAATCGTCCCGCCGGTTCCTCCGACGAGCGGCATCATCGTTTCTCCGTCTTTGTGAAGCAGCAGCTGCTGAAGGCCGAGGAGCTGCCGCACGCTTTCGCTGGTGATGAGCGAGCCCTCTTCCGCTGCGAGAATCGACACCTGGCGTCGCTGGCGTGACAGCGTGGTTTCCAGCACGTCTTCCTTTCCGCTTGCGAGCAGGCGCAGGCGCAGGAAAGCCGATTGAGTGATCTCGGTACGCGCGAGCCAGAAAGCCGTACTCACCATCAGGAGCACCGTGAGCGCAACGAGGAGAGCTGCCTGCACGAACAGCGACGTGCGAATCGAGCGCAGGAAGGAAATCTTCGCCGTCGGGGAGAGGGGGTTTGGCATGGATTTTTCCCTTTATTATAGCAAAAAAATCGGAATAGTGCCAGGCGAAACATGAGGGGAAATGAGGAGAGAACCGTCACATCGCATCAAAAAAGCCCTTCCGGTTGAGGGAAGGGCTTTCTGAAGAGCGCTCTCTTAGCGCGTCACGGCGATATCCGTGGTGGACTGCTCCGTGTTCGGAGCCGTCACCGTGATGCGATCATTCGCGTCGCGCACGATCGTGTACTCCGTGCTGTCCTCATCCGTCGCCTGCGGATCGACCGGAATGGCGACAACGTAGGAACCGGTCAGGACGCTCAGGTCGACGAGGGAGCTGCAGTCGGCAACGCCGTCGGAACGACAAATTCCCGTTTCGGTCGTCGTGATACCGGAAGGGATCGTACCGTTGTTATCGATCGCGTACTGGTAGACCGCGTTCAGGATGGTGTTCACGTCGCTGCGACGCTGTGCGTCGCGCGCGTCACCAAGCTGCTTCGTTGGATTGATCGCCACGATCACGATCGCCGCGAGAATCGCAATGATACCGATAACGAGGAGGAGCTCGATGAGCGTGAACCCTCTTCGGATGAAACGATTGTTCATAGAAAAGTGGGGGAAATTGGAAGAGCGGATGATTGCCGCACAGTAGTTCGGATTGTAACAAAATTGTATACAAACTCAAACGTTTTTTGTGCGTGTCACCCGCCGCAAGCGACGGTTTCTTCGGACTCAACGCACTCTTCATCCTGACAATGCCACCATGTATAGACGCCGTCCTGGCAGATCGGAACGGGGCAAGATACGCACCCTCCCGCTTCGTTCATATCGTCGGGATCGAGTGTGACGGCGCTTTCGAAGCGCTTGCGGTAGATCGGCTTGCTCGGAATCGGAATGACCGCGGAGAGCGTGAAGGAAAAAGACACGCCGTAGGTCTCCCCGTCACCGAGGCTGCGGAACGCAAGTTCCTCCACCGCGATGCCGGCGCCGAGAATCGGAAAGACATTCTCTTTCTGCGCCTGCAGAAAAGCGCCGGAAGCCGTGGACGAGAAGATCGTCGGAAATTCTCCGGTCTGTGCCATCTGAAGCGCCAATGTACTGCCGGTTTGTCCTGCCGGGGGATCGAGAACCTGCTCGGCGCGCCTGGCCGTACGGGTGAGAGTAAAGAGAACTTGGGCGCCGTTCTGTTCGACGGCGGCGGTGACGCGCTGACGAACGCGGGCGTCCTCGGTCGCGAGAAGCAGGCCCACGACGGCGGAGGAAATCAGCGCCAGAATGCCGAGGAACAGCAATAGTTCCACGAGCGTGAATGCCTTGCGCAACGAGGGGGTATTCACCAGCCGCATAGCGTGAAGAAGGGAACTTCCTGCCAGGAGGAAATGACGGTCGCAGGCAGCAGCGTCTGGACGATCACCTCCATTCTTCGAACCGCCTGATGTACGTGGGCCTCCGCGCAGACGATGCGCGTGTTGTTTCCCGTGCCGCCGATCGGCAAGATTTCACACGAACCCTCGATAGAAAAATCGTCAAGAATTTCATCACCCGCGTATGCGACGTTCGTATGCAGTTGCTCCAGGGCGTACTCGATGCACGATCTTCCCAGCGCGATGGCTTTTGAGGAATTCTCGATGGAGAACGCGGTGCGCTGTGCTCCCGTTCCCAGCAGCATGAGTGACGCGACGACGCCCGACGCCACCGCTCCCGTCACCAGAATGGAGAGGAGGAGGATGTAACCCTGCGATGATCGGTCGCGTATCGTCATGGGCCGGGGGCAAAGACGCGGAAAGAGGAATCGGAAACGACGAAAAGTCTGTCGCTCTGCCAATCGTAGAACACATCGCGCGCGGCAGCCTCCTCAATGTCGTACGACGAGAGGAGCGGATAGGAGCCCTCGCGGAACGCGACCATATCGAGCGCCCGCAACTGTGCCGCGGCGGCGTTTCCCGCCAGGAAACCGTATCGTCCCGCCGGATCGACGGAAAATCCGAAAACATCCCCTGCAGACTCGAATGTCCATGGTCCCGGCGGAGGACTCGGCACCGGCGACTCCCCCACTGCGTACAAGATCACCTCGTCGGTCGCGGTACCGCTGGCACGCGTGAGAAGGGCGGAAGTACCGAACGTCGCCATGGAAAGACCGTCGTAAATATCCGGAAGGTCCATGCCCGTACCGGGAGCGAAGGAAACGTTCTCGGCATCAAACACGTCGATGACGAGCAGCTCTCCGCTGTCCAGGCCGGTCGCCACGTACGCATAGCCGTCGTGCAGCGAGATGTCATTTACGTCTCCGTCTATGGACAAGGAATCAAGCGGCGATAACGATTCGTCTTCCTCATGAAAGAGCGTGAAGAATTCGTCATCGTCGGGATTCGTCGCGGTGCCCGCGTACACGATGAAGTTGTAGTAGGCGACGGCGCGTGCCGCGCCGTCGCCGGGCAGATCGTAGCTGGACAGCAGATCATCCTCGCCGAGCGTCGCGGGATCGGTGATATCGTACATCCGGATTTCCGCGGAAGGATCATCGGTCGCCACGAACAGACGATTTCCGGCAAGCACAAGATCGAAGCCGGAAGCTCCCAAATCGAAATCGGAAGCGATGCGCACCGGAGCCGAAGGAGAAGAAACGTCAAACACGTAGAGACCGCGCCCTCCTTCCTCTTGCGTGCCGACGACGAAAGCGGTGTCGCCGGAAACGAGAATACGCCGGAAGTGCGGCGTCTCGAATGAAGAGAGGGAGGCAATCTCGTGAAACGCGCTCCAGTCGCCGATGGGTATTTCACGACGCCAGTCCGTCAGGTAGGCCGCGAGGGAGACCGTATCCGCACGCGCGCTGCCGAAGTCCCACTGTACGGAGGAGACCGCCTCCAGCCAGTGATCGCCATGAGAGAGAATGGAGAGCGACACGGTGTAGCCGTCCTCGGTCGTGACGGGTGACGGCAGCAGTTGCCATGCATCTTCCTCGGAGAGGGCGATGCCGTAATCGCCCGGACTGAGCGATTCGAAATCCCGATCGCGCAGGTACCGCGCTCCTTCGAGTGCCTGCTCGGCAAGAAAGGTTCCGCGAACCCTGTCACCCGCGGAAACGGTGCTTTGCTGACCCACGAGGAGCGCAAGGCCGACGGCCGCGAGGAAAACGGCAAAGAGCGCGATCGAGAGAATCGCTTCAAGAAGCAATCCTCCCCGGCGCGCACCTTCCCCCGCCCGAATGAGGCGCCGTCGGACGTGGGAGGGAAGATGCACGAAACAGGGAGAGGAAAGGAGACGTCATTCTCTAGCGACGCTGGGAAACGATTTCCATGAGAGCTTCGCCGCAACCGAACTGTCGGGAGCTGCGCACGTAGAAGGAGAAGAGCCCCTGCAGCGTGCGGAAGAGAACAGGGTATTCGTTCAGTCGGTGGCTGCTGCGTCCCTCGATTGCATCAAGGATCTGCCCGCAACTGCAACCGTGCGTATCCGATAAGGAGTACTGACTGATTCTCTTTCGCGGGCCGACGCGGAAGATCGGACTTTTCGCCGTCAATGCATAGCGATCGAAGAGCATCTGTTCGGTCGGGACCGATTCCGGCATGAACGTGCCCGGGCAGAGGTCGCTTGCGTTCGCGACGCTGTCTCCGTCGCTGTCTCCGTTCGGATCGGAATCGCCGGAAGAAGCGTCGTCATTGCCGGACGTCTCTCCGCCCTCCTGACCCTCGTCATTCTGATCGGATCCGCCTTCCCCGCCGGTCTCGTTATCCGATGCGTCATCGGAAACGGAAGAGCCGCAACGACCCTCGCTCGCCGGCTTGTCGATGGAAAGAATCAGCACCGCATCCTGGTAGTCCGCGGTGTTGTTCAGTTCACCGAGTTCCACGAGAACGGCGACTTGCCTGTTGGTAACGTTAATCGTTCCTTCGGCGGTAAGGATATTTCTGAGGAACGATTTCAGGGATGTTCGTGCGTTGATCAGGGGAACGGTGGGCGCGTACTGACCCCTGGTCAACACCCTGACCCGCGGATCGGATTCGCCCGAACGAGCCGTACTGCTGAAGAGCCAGGTATATCTGCCGTTGAATTCCAGAGCGATGTCGGAACCCTCGCTCCTGTCGGAGAAGGTGACGAGTTCGCCGCCCTTCAGACTGCGGTAGCCGAACAGCGGTTCGAAAGAACCGTTGCCGATTCTGACCTGCGAACGGACTTGTACGCGCGGGCCGCGGTATCCGTAGGTGCTTTCCGATCCGGCGACGCGAATCGACACGTCGGCGTTGCCACCGAGAGTGATGCGCCCGTCCTCGTGAACCGTGAACGGCACGGCGCACGGATCGATCGCAGCCTCCTGATCATTTGCATCGTCGTCATCATCCGTTTCCTCGGACTCATCGGTAGCGGTATCCGTCTCATCGGACGGATCGGACGGCTCCTGTTGATCCTGTCCCGAAGGAGGATTGCCCGTCGTCCAGTACAGAATCACCGCGTCCTTGTCGGAGGAAACGCGCGAGGCGAACACCATGCTCTTCTCGTTCGGACCGCCGATAAATTCGTCGCCGTCCGGTCCGTCGTTCACTACGCCGTCCGTCGGATTTTCCGACGCGTTTGCCCCCTCGTCATTTACAACGGAGGTGATGTACGCCTTGTTGAAGAGAACGCGTGCGTCAAGCAGTTCCTTTGATTGAGATGAAATATGCGCTCCTCTGTTCAATACCCGAATCCAGCCGGGGCCGCGCTCGATGGCAAGACCTTTAACGGCCTCTTTCAATCCTCCGTCGACGATGACCTGTCCGTTCGAAGTCAGGGGAATCCACTGTTCTTCGGCGAATGCCGTCCCCTGCGTGCCGACGAACACCTTGTTCTCCACGTCTCCGTTGCCGGAATTCTGGAGGCGCTGGAAGCTGATTTTCACACGGGGTTCCGTGGAAGGACTGCAGGTAAGCGCTTTCTGTGTGAACGTTGCAAGCACCACTGCATCCTGGAAATCGGCGTTCTTATCGA
The DNA here is from genome assembly GCA_964460475.1 of uncultured Candidatus Peribacteria bacterium. GTDB lineage: Bacteria > Patescibacteriota > Gracilibacteria > Peribacterales > Peribacteraceae > CAYWPP01. The sequence goes on along the minus strand of CAYWPP010000001.1, from coordinate 116,182 downwards.
GAGTTCCGAGCTCTGTCAGGAACACAAGATCCCTGGAACCGATATTAATCCTTCCCTTGTCATCCAAAATGGAACGGAGGAAGGATGCAAGAGACGACTGGTTGGCGAACGGCTTGTAGTTGGGGGGTTTGTCACCGTCGCGCAGGATCAACACGTGTCCGTCGGAATCGTCGGACCGGTATGTCTTGTTGAAGAGCCAGGAGTACCGTCCGTTGAACCGGAGCGAAACGGGTGTTCCTTCCGGAAGGTTCTCGAACGTAACGGTGTCGTTCGTGGAAACGGGATTGCCGCCGAAGAGGTCGCTCCACGTGTCGCCGTCATCTATGCTGGCCGCAAGACGGACCTGTACGGGCGGACCGCCGGCGCCGTAGGTGATTTCGGACCCGAGCACCTTCAGGGTCAGGTCCACCGTTCCCACCGTCTTCACATCTTCTCCTTGGACAGAAAAGGTGGAACCGCATTCCCCTATGCCTTCTTCTTCCTCATCATCGCCTCCTCCGGCATCGGATCCTCCGTCATCGCCCGCGGTGTCTCCGGCACTTCCTCCATCGGTACCTCCATCCGTTCCCCCCTCGGATCCTCCGTCATCGCCCGCGGTCCCGGCCGTACCGGTGTCTCCGCCGTCATCATCGTCCGTGCCGCCGGATCCGCCTGTGGCGTCCGTTCCTCCGTCATCGCCGCCTTCGCTGCCGGCGGTTTCTCCGCCGACGCCTCCGTCATCATCGCCCGCCGTGCCGCCCGGGAAAACCGGAGGCGACTGCAGATCTCCGACGGAGATGCGGCCGAAGTCATCGATGATGATTTCGCGATATTCGCCGTTTAGCGCGGTGAGAATGATGGTACCGGTTTCGACCGGCAGGCCTTCCAGGCGGGTATAGACGACTTCCTCCAGTCCCGATGCATCGATCGTGGACGGAATGACAAACACTTCATCCTGGCTCTGGTCGCGGAAGACGTACGTCTCGCCGGCGAACAACGTTCCCTCCTGAACATACACGCCCCACGGCATGTCGTTCTGTCCGCTCTGTGCCAGGGACTGCGCCCGCGCAAGAGACTGGACGATGTGCTCCGTCGCAAGATTCAGATCGCTGCGGATCTGATAGGTGCGGTACAGGGGCACGGAAAGTCCGGCCATCATACTGATGAGACCGAGCACGACCAGGCCCTCAACGGCACTGAAGCCGGTCCGCTGAGCGAGGGAAGATACAATCCCGTTACGGGAGTTGCGCGAGAACCAAAAGGTACTCATGGGAAGGGGGGGAAAGTTAGCGTCCTATCGACCCAACGATGGAGTAGATGGGAACAATGATAGCAAATGCGACGGTTCCGACGATGCCTCCGATGAAAAAGAGAAGCAGCGGCTCCAGAATCACGGGAAGTTTATGGGCCGTTTCTTCGGCTTTCTTGTCGTAGATTTCGGAGATCTTCATCAGCATGTCGGCGAGCGATCCTGATTTTTCGCCGGTTACGACGAGTTGCTGGACGGAAACGGGAAGCAACGAAGGAGTCTCCCGAATCGAGTGAAACGCCTTGCCGAAGGATTGCCCCATTTCCACTTCCTTGGCCAGGCGGCGATAGAACTTCTGATACGAGACGATGGTCGTTACATCGGCGAGCGATCGAAGCGCTTCCAGAAGCGGAACACCTGCATGTAGCAAGCTGCCGAGAATCACGCCGAAGCGGGCGATGGTTGCCTGCCGTGCGAGCGATCCGATACCCGGAAGACGAAAGACGAGTTGCTGCGCCGGCCCCCGGAGAGCGGTGAATTTGCAGATCAGCACCACGAAGACGGCGAAGAGGAGGAAGAGCGGAACGGCGACCGAGCCGTGCTCGCTGAAGAAGTTGGCGATCCAGATGATCGCACGCGTCACCAGCGGAAGTTCGGCATCCAGTGAAAGCAGAACCTGCACGAGCTTCGGCAGCACGAACCATGCGAGACCGAGAGTGATGATGAACGTGAGTGTCAGCACGATGGAGGGGTAGATCATCGCCATCTTTACTTTTTGACGGAGCGATCGGTCCTTCTCCTGCTGCGTTGCGAGGTATTCCATATTCTTCGCAAGCGATCCGGCTTCTTCGCCGATACGAATCATCGCGAGCGTGTACGGCGAGAAGAGGTGCTGCTTCTCCATCGCGCGCCAGAAAGCGCTTCCGTTTGCGACGTCTTCCATGATGGCCTTGATGATTTTCTTCATGGATTTGACTTTTGTTTCCAGCTGAATCGTGGAAAGCGCTTCCGTGATATTCAGTCCCGCATTGAGCAGAATCGCGATGTTCTGAATGAAGTTCACGCATTCCTTCCCCAGACCGATGTGATTGAGGGAAGAAAGGAAACCGGAGAAACCGGACTCCGCTTTCTTCTTCTTTACGACTTTCTTCTTCGGCATGGCGTTCTTGCCGGCGGATGGGACGGACTGCGCGGAAGGCGAAGTCTGAGCCGACGGTGCCGCGGGGGTCGGTGCGGCCGGAACCCGGCGATGGAACGAGAAGGAAAACACGTCAGGCGGGAGGAGTATCGGAAGGTTGCGATGCTTGTCTGCGTGCTTCCATGGATACGACCTCAGGCGGTGCCGCGATGCGCAGCAGTTCCTCCATGGTCGTGAGTCCCGCTTTCACTTTGTCCAAACCGTCATCGAAGAGAAGCTCCATTCCCTGTTCCCTCGCCTGATCAAGGATCTGTGCGCTCGATGCGCGTGCGATGATGAGATCCTCGATTTCCTTGTTGACGATCAGAAGCTCGTAGACGCCGATGCGTCCGCGGTAGCCGGTGTTGCCGCAGGACTCGCAGCCTTTGCCGCGGTAGAAATGAACGTGCTCTTCTCCCGAGAAGTACCTGTCGGCGCCCTTGAAGAGGGTGCCCGCTTCCTCCGAGGAAATGGTGTAGCTGAATCTGCATTGCGAACAGATCCGCCTGGCCAGACGCTGCGCCACGATGATTTCGAGGGTGGACGCCAGCAGAAACGGTTCGATGCCCATTTCGATGAGGCGGGGAACGGCCGTGGCGGAGTCGTTGGCATGCAGCGTGGAGAAGAGAAGGTGACCCGTCAGCGCCGCGTTGACGGCGATACTCGCGGTTTCACCGTCGCGGATTTCTCCGACCAGAATGATGTCCGGGTCCTGGCGCACCAGGGCGCGGAGTCCCTTGGCGAATGTCAGACCGGTTTTCTCATTGACCTGAATGTGGTTGATGCCGGGAATTTTGTACTCGACCGGATCTTCGACGGTGGAGATGTTCACGTCGGGGCGGTTGCGGATCTTCAGGAGACCGTAGAGCGTAGTGGATTTTCCCGATCCGGTGGGGCCGGTGGTGAGCACCATGCCGAACGGCTTGTGGGAGGCTTCGTGCAGGAGCGCACGATGCTTTTCCGAGAAGCCCAGATCGGCGAGCGTGAGGGTGCGAACGTACTCGGAGAGCAGGCGCATCACGATCTTCTCGCCGTCGACCACGGGGACGATCGAGACGCGGATATCCATGGCGGCTCCCGATTTCGACTTGTAGCGGATGGCGCCGTCCTGCGCCGCGTAGTGTTCGTCGATGCGCAGGTTCGCTTCGATCTTGATCCTGTTCACGATGCCTTCGAAAAACAGTTTCGGAATTCTTCCCGCTTCATGCATCACGCCGTCCACGCGGAAGCGGACGACCACGTCCTTCTCCTGCGGTTCGAAGTGGATGTCCGAAGCGCGCAAACCCATCGCATCCTCGAAAATCTCTTCGAGGATTTCCGGCGCAACCTGCTTTTCGCTCTCAATGATCGCCTGAAAGCGCGTGGCGAGAGGCTTTCTGTAGTACACGTACGCAGCGTCGATCATGCTTTTCGGCGCGTAGAGGAACGTGATCGTGCCGGAGAATTTCTCGGACTCCTGCTTGTTTTTTCCCGAAGACCACAGCGAACCTTTCTTGGATTTTTCTCCCTGCTTCGGAAGCGAGACGGACTTCTTTCTGCCGACGTTGAGCCGGATTAACTCTTCCAGATTCTCGATCGACGGATCCGACACCGCCACGGTGAGGTTGTCGCCGTCTTTCTTCGCGACGACGAGCGAGTGGGATCGGGCAAAATCCTCCGGGAGAAGTGCGATATCGTCCGAGGTGGGCGATTCGGCCAGAAGATCCGCAAGCGGCAGCTTGTAGTGCTCCGCAAGGGCGTTTTCCAAAAGCGTGGATGTGAGCAGGCCCTGTTCGAAGAGCACCTGCTTCATCTCGATGTTTCGCGTCGAGCATTCCTGCAGAACTTTCTTCAGTTCCTCTTCGGACAGATAACTCTGCTTGAGGAGGATCTCGCCGAGTTGTTCGTTCGTCAGGTGCATGAGATTACGCAAGCGTTTGTTTAATCGCCGAAACGATTTCCGAAATCGGCGTGTTGGATTTCACGAAGTAGTTCACGGCTCCCAGCTCTTTCGCCTTCTTGCGATCTTCCTCCTGCCCGAGATTCGACAGGACCATCACCGGGGGAATGCTGATGCCGCGGCGTTTCATCTCGCTCAGAACGGTGAATCCGTCGACGCGCGGCATGATCAGATCCAGAAGCATGAGGCTGTACGACGTCGCGTTGTTGAGCGCATTCAATGCATCTTCCCCGTTCGGTACGACCTCGGGGACGAATCCTTCGTGCTTCAGTTTCATTTCGAGCGCATGAGCGAGAGGCTTCTCGTCCTCCACGATAAGAATCTTCTTGCCTCCTGCGGTTTCCGGCTGCGGAGAAGCCGGAGCAGCGGTATCCGGAGCAGACGGCTGCGTATCCGGAGCCGGAGAAGACTGCGTCTCTGCCGCTGATTCCTGTTCGGGAGGGGTATCGGGCATCGGATGCGTTTGTATAAGAATTTCCTTTTATTCTAGCAGAAATCCCCTTCGAGGGCAATACGGCACTCTGCTATGCTGCCCGCGTGACGCCAAAACGAGCTCTTCTCTCGGTATCCGACAAAACGGGAATCGTTGCATTCGCCCGAACGCTGCAGGCGAAAGGTTGGGAAATTCTGTCGACGGGGGGAACGAAAAAAGCGCTGGAAGAAGCAAAAATCGCGGTCACCGGCGTGGAAGACGTCACGAAGTTTCCCGAATGTTTCTCCGGGCGGGTGAAGACGATGCACCCGGCCGTGACGGGAGGCATTCTCTTCCGCAGGGGCGATGCCGAACATGAAAAACAGGCGAAAGACCTCTCGATTCAGCCCATCGATCTCGTGGCGGTGAATCTCTATCCCTTTGCCGAAACGATCGCAAAGGAAGGAATTGCGCCAACCGAAGCCATCGAGCAGATCGACATCGGCGGCCCGACGCTGCTTCGCAGCGCGGCCAAGAATCATGAGCACGTGACGGTCGTCTGTGATCCGAAGGACTACGAAGGGGTGTCGAATGCGCTCGAATCCCCGGACGCACTGAGCGCACTCAACCGATCGCTTGCGGCGAAAGCATTTCTACATACCGCCCATTACGACGCGCTCATCACGGAGTATCTGTCGGAAGGAAGAAATCGCGGTATTCTCCTCGGACACGGAAGAGCATTGCGCTACGGGGAAAATCCGCATCAGAAAGGGCTCTTCTTCTCATTGAAGGAGGATGAAAAAGAACACTTCACGGTGCAGCAGGGAAAGGAGTTGAGTTACCTAAACCTTTTGGATGCCGACGGCGCGTGGAACACGGTGATGGAGTTTTCCCTCCCGACGGTCACGATGGTGAAACATGCGAATCCGAGCGGCATCGCCTCGCGCGATTCCATCGAAGAAGCGTTCCAGGCAGCATACGACGCGGATCGCCTCTCGGCGTTCGGCGTCATCATCGCCATGAACCGCCCGTGTACGAAAGCAATCGTGGAAAAAATACTCGAACAGAAAATGTTCGTGGAAATTCTCCTGGCGCCGTCGTATGAGCCGGAAGCGCTGAAGATGCTCGAGAAAAAGCCGAACGTGCGCGTCATGCAGATGGGAGACTGGAGCGGACACGGTTGCCGCACCGTCTACCGTTCCGCTCTCTGCGGCATGCTGGTGCAGGAACTCGATACGAAAATTCTCGAGGCGAAGGACCTGACCGTCGTGACGAAGAAGAAGCCGACGATGGAACAGACGCGTGATCTTCTGTTCGCCTGGTTATGCGTGAAACATGCGAAGAGCAATGCCATCGTCTTCGTGAAGGATCTGACGACGGTCGGCATCGGCGCGGGGCAGACGAGCAGGGTGGACGCGGTATGGATCGCCGCGAAGCGGGCGGGCGAGAAAGCGAAGGGCGCCGTCATGGCAAGCGATGCTTTCTTCCCGTTCCCCGATTCACTCGAAGAAGCGGCGAAAGCCGGCATCGCAGCGGTCATTCAGCCGGGCGGATCGATTCGTGATGAAGAAGTCATTGCACGTGCCGACGAACTCGGACTCGTCATGGTAACGACGGGCGTGCGGGCGTTCTGGCACTGAAGAAGTCAGGAGAGCGATCTCCTCCCCTCAATCGCCTGCTTGAGCGTGATCTGGTCTGCGAATTCGATGTCGGCACCCATGGGGAGACCGTGCGCGAGTCGCGTGACGGTCGGCACCGACGATGACACCTGTTCACGAATGTACGCCGCCGTCGCTTCCCCCTCGGTATCGGGATTCGTCGCGATGATCACTTCCTCGATGCCTCCCTTCTCGCAACGATCGATGAGCTCTTTCAGCTTCAGTTGCTCCGGACCCATGCCGTCGATGGGGGAGAGGACACCGTGCAACACGTGGTAGAGGCCGTTGTACGAAGTCTTTGAGAAAGCGATCACTTCCAACGGGCTCTCGACCACCAGGATCGTTCGCGGATCGCGCATCGAATCACAGCACATCGCACACGTTTCCTCCGTGGTGATCATCTGGCATGTGCCGCAGTAGCGGATGCCCAGACGCAGGTTGAGGAGCGCCTGTCCCAACTGCTCGGGCGATGCTTTGGACTTCTGCAGAAGATGAAACGTCAGGCGTTCCGCCGATTTGGGACCGATGCCGGGAAGCTTGGAAAGCTCCTCGATCGAACGCTGAATTTGCTTGGGAAGAAGTGGCATACGGAGGAGAGAATACTACGTTCCGTCCCGGGGCGTTACCATTCCGGAAACCGAGGGAGGATGCGTTTTCTTAGACATCTTCGCCGCGCTTGAGTTTCCTGCCGATTTCCCTCTCGCGGATGCGGTGGCGTTTATCGAGCTTCTTGCGTCCGCGTCCGACGCCCAGAAGAACCTTGATGTGTCTGCCTGCACGGACTTCCAACGGCACGATGGAGACTCCCTTTTCCTGCTCGGCCGCCTGCAGTTTTTCGATCTGCTGTTTCGAAAGCAGGAGCGGCCTGTCGCGCGCCTCGTCATAATCCGGCTGCGGACCCGCATAGACGTAAGGTGAGATTTTCGCCTGCTTCAACATCGGTGCGCCTCCGCGGAGAGAGACGTAGGCACCGGCGAGATGCACGTTGCCGCCGCGACATGACTTCACCTCCTGCCCCGTGAGCAGGATGCCGGCTTCGACCGTGTCTATGACCTCAAAGTCGAAACGTGCGCGGGAATTTTTGGCAACGACCTTCATGCCGACAGTATGCATGCTTTCGGGAGTATTGTGGAAACTTCGCACGCGATAGGGAGCATCCCGGAATGGAAAAGGAGGTATTTGACAAAGTATAAAATAAAAGTAAGATAGTATCTGTCCTCATCGTGGACTCCCCTCGGGGCGGTCCGCCCTCCTTCCCGGATGGGCCAGAGAGGATGACATCAGCGGGATTACCCGCTTTCTGCGTGCTAGTCCCGCTTTTTTTCGTTACAGCGGAAGCAGTAACGCGAAGTAGAAATCGCCGACACCGAGGAATGCGAGGACCGCGCCGATGGCCAGGAACGGACCGAACGGCAGATGCGATCCTTTCTCCGCGCGGCCCCGGAGGAGCAGGACGACCGCCACGGCGGCGCCGATGATGTAACTGAGGAAGAGCATCGTGATGGTGCCGCGGATACCCAGCCAGAAACCGAGGCTTGCGGCGATGAGAATATCTCCGCTTCCGACGAAGCGTCCGCTGCTGGCGGCCCACTGGATACCGAACCATAGAAACGCGATCAGGCTTCCGAACGCGGCGGGGACCACGGACCAGGAAGAAATGGAGAAGGTCGCCGCACCGATGAAGACGAACGCCGTGAAGAGGTCGGGGATGAGCAGGTAATAGTAGTCGTAGATCGACACGAGGAGCAGCCCCCACAGGACGAGTGCCGTGGCGCCCATCCGAATCGGATCGGCAGGAAAGAGGAAGTACGCGAGCACGAAGAGAGCCGCGCTGGCGATTTCAACGATCGGATACTGTCGGGAAATGGCCTGGGGGCAGTATCGGCATTTCCCTCGTAGGAGGAGGAAGCTCACGACCGGAATCAGGTCGTGCCAGGCAAGGACATGGTGACACTTGGGACAACGTGAGCGTCCGCCGACATCGCTCCCTTCCGCAAATCGAACGAGCAGGACGTTGCCGAAGCTCCCGAAAGCGAGACCGGCGACCGCCACAAGGCAGGCGATGACGAGATGGGGGATCATTTCACTATCCATAGCGCGCCAAGCATACTGAATGCAAAGACCGGAACACAATGTGTCATTCGCTTACGAGCGCATCAGGCTGCTCTTGAAGATCGTGGGATGATGTGCCGGCAAACGTTCCAGGAAGCATGTGAAATCTCCGAAGGAGACTCCGGGCGGCAGCCGTTGGTCGTAGCCGAAGACGATGAGATCCGGTTGCGTCTCCCGAACGGGGCGCAGAAAGTCACTCTCGTCCCCAAGGAGTACCGTGGCGGAGGGAAAAGCCGCACGAACGGCATGCATCCTTTCTTCCTCCGATTGCACCGGGGCTCTCTGTTTGATGCTCAGCACGTGCGCGGAGCGCGCCACGACGACCGTAAGATCACCGTGTTCCGCGGCGTGCGAGAGAAGGAAACGATGACCTTCGTGAAGAAGGTCGAACGTGCCGAATACCATGACGTTCATGCGCGGATGATACACGGATTCGCGCGCGTTCTTTTAGCGAGCCTGCAGATCAATGGCGTAGAGCCTCTTCTCATCAAGAACGTACAGGCGCGTATTGTCGGGATCCACATAGAGATCCACGAGCGTGCCCACCTGTTCGGATTCCAGCACGTAGCGGCGGACGTAGGAGGATTCGCCAAGATCGCCGTCATTCGTCGCGACGACCACGCTGGCGTTCACGGGATCGAGGAAGTAGATGTTACCCGTCGGGGAAGACTTGAAGATCTTCGTCGCGTCGCTCAGCGCGCCTTCGGGGAGGTTGCGGATGGTGAAAGATTGTTCTTCGCCGCGGAAGAGCTTGACGACGCTCCCGCCCTCTTTCAGGACGTACACCGCGCCGTCGATGGTCATGTCGAGACCTCCTTCCAGGTTGCCGTTCACGTTGTACTCGGCCGCCGGTCCGTACCGATTGGCAAGACGCTCATACTTGAAGATCTGATTCCTGTCGGGTGAGAGCAGGTAGAGGTAGCTCAAGTACGTCTGCATATCGACGGAAGGAATCCATCCGGCCGGGTCTTCGGTCTTCATGGAAACGGGCTGCCCGTTAATCTGCTCGATCAGATTATTATCGGTGGTCATGAAGACGCGCGTCTGAAAGCGGGGGAACGCGACGCCGTCCTCAATCAGTTCGTCGGAACTGAGGCGATCCGGATCATTGAGGGTATTGAGCAGCACGCGGTACAGGTCCTGCTTGTCGTACACGATGAACTCCCCGTTGCCGATGGCCATGAGGCCCTCGGTCACGATGTCGGGGTTCTTCGCGCTCAGATTGACGATGAGCCGCGGCGGAATGCGGACGATGTTGTTGATGTCTTCCTGTTTGAGCCTGATGCGATCCAGAAGGTCGAGCGCTTCTCCGCGGTACAGGCCGCTCTCGTTGTTCATGACCTGTCGAGCGCGATCTTCCGCACGCTGCAGAATGGCATTCGCGCTGTCCACGTCGCCCGTCAGCTGGCGGTTCTCCGCCGTCTGCAGGTCCGTATTAATGAGTTCCACGAGCTGGGCAAGCTCCTCGCGCGACTGTCTCTTGCTGCTCACCAGGGAAAGCTGGATGAATACCCAGAACACCACGAAGATGCCGGCGGCTCCAGCAAGCAGGAAGAGGTGTGCGCGTCGCTTGCGCTTCGGGTCACGAAGGTCCGAGAGGAATTCGCCGATCCTCTCCCTGGCAGAAGAAAGCATTCCCGCGCCCCGCTTTCCGGAGGAAAGCTTCGGCAGCGAGAAGGCTGAGAGGCTTGGCAGCGAAAGGTCGCGGACCCAGGTCGGGAGCTTCGCGCCCGCGCGATCCCCACGGCGACCGCCGCGCGGGAAAGACTTTCTCGATGACGGTTTTTCCTTGGGCAGAAGCTCGGGTGCTTCACCCTCGACCGCAAGGTGGATGAGGCAGGCCTCCTCCTTTTCGCTCTCCAGTTCTCCCGTGATGTCCTTGAGCACATTGCCGCCGCGTTGGACGATCTGCGAAAGCTGCGCGGGGGTCACGGTGCGGAGCAGTCGTTGGGTCGAGAGAATCACATGGTCACGCGACTGAAGCGGGCCGCTTGCGATGTGCACGAAGTTGGGCGTCGGCTTGCCGCGTGAAAATTCCGTGATCTGCGCCGCGGACCCGTCGCGGATCAGGTACGCTTCCGCGCGACCGGCGTGCGACAGGTGCAACATGCCGTCTTGCTCAAGAACACCCACGATCGCATGAATGTCTTTGACGGAGCCTCCGAACAGCATGCCCTTGAAGAGGCCGTTCAGTTCCTTGAGAGCGCCCTCCATGCGGGTATATGCATCACCTTCGGCATCGAGAACGGCGTGCTTCAGAATCGTTTCGGACTCATCCTTCAGTGTGTCCTTTCCCGCATCCTTTCCCTCGGTGTGGAGGAGGAGGAAGACTCTCTCGCCCTTTTTCTCACCAAGAACGACCGGAACAAGATCAGTTCCCGCATGTGCTTTGGTTCGTCCTGTCGCGACGTCGGTCGTCATACAGGAGGAAACGCTACACGTAACGCCGCTCCGCGGCAAGAAAAGTTCGAGCCACGGAGCCGCCGCCGATCCGTCGGCATTCGGCAGTCGAGCGAGGGGAAACGGAGAGTGCCGACGAGGCAAAATACAAAAAATGAAAGTAAAAATTTGTTTATTTTAAGCCAAAAAAACAATCATATTACAAAGAACAACTTGCCAAGAATTCCTCAGAGGTATACACTGAAGGCATCGAAGTATTCATTCGGTATTTTATTCCATTCAAAGAAAGAAAATGAAATCGGTACAGCAGTGGCTGAAGGAGCGCATGGCGCAGGAAGCCACGAACGAAACTCATGGTGAGAAACCCTCGCCACAAACCCCGCCTTCTTCGCCTGTTCAAAGTACGGGCACGCAGGGCGGTAACAAACGTCGCAGGCGCAGACGCGGCGGAAGAAACAGAAATTCCCCAAGCCAGCCGCGATCCCTGGGCACAGCCCCGCAATCGCAAGGGCAGCCGACGGTGTTCGCAAAAGGCGGATTGAAGATCTATCCGCTCGGCGGATTTGAAGAGGTCGGCAGAAACTGCATGGTCATCGACGTCGACGGAGATCTCTACATCATCGACATCGGGTTGCAGTTCCCGGAGGAATCGATGCTCGGCATCGACTATCTGATTCCGGACTTCTCCTCGCTCAAGGGACGCGAGCATCGCATCAAGGCGATTCTCTTTACACACGGTCACTTGGATCACATCGGCGCCGTGCAGCACGTGATCGGCCAACTGCGTTTTCCGCCGTGCTACGGCACCAAGTTGACCATGGCATTCGTGCGCAAGCGCCTCGACGAAGAGAAGCTCACGAGCAAAACCACCTTGAACGTGGTCGATTACAAGAAGCCGGTTCGCATCGGCAAAGTGGAAGTGGAATTCCTGCGCGTGACGCACAGTATTCCGGACTCGGCTGCCATTGCGCTTCATACGCCCTACGGCACTCTCATCCACACGGGCGACTTCAAGTTCGATCTGACGCCCATGAACGAACCGCCCGCCGACTTTCAGCGTCTTGCCGAACTCGGCGACAAGGGCGTCCTTGCGATCATCGCCGACTCCACGAATGCGACGAAGAAAGGAAACGCCCTCTCCGAGAAAGCGATTTCCGAAACGCTCTTCCCGTTGATGCGCGACGCCAAGGGACGACTCATCATCTCGACCTTCAGCTCGCTGCTCAACAGATTGCAGCAGGTAATCGAACATGCGAAGACGCTCAACAGAAAGGTCTTCGTCGTTGGACGATCCATGGAACAAAACATCGAAATCGCCGCGAATCTCGGCTACATCAAGGCACCGCGCGGACTCATCCGCAAAGCGGGGCCCGGCATGGAAAAGCTCCCCGACCGCGAGGTGCTCATCCTCACCACGGGATCACAGGGGGAGGAACGAGCCGGACTCGCCCGCATGGGTCTCGGCACGCACCGTCATATCTCCATCAAGAAAGGAGACAGCGTGATTCTCAGCAGCAACCCGATCATCGGGAACGAGCGCGCGGTCGCGAAGGTGGTGAACAACCTGCACATGCTCGGCGCTCACGTGCTCACGAACCAGGAGCTCGCGCTGCATACGACGGGACACGGGTATCAGAACGATATTCTGCTCATGCATCGTCTGGTGCGCGCGAAGCACATCATTCCCGAACACGGCGAACCGCACATGCGCGCGGCGCACGCGGATCTCGCACGCAGCATCGGGTATGAAGAGAACCGTATCCACCTGCTCGTGAACGGGGAGATCCTCGAATTCGACGGACAGGGCGGTGCACGGAGATCGAAACACAAGCTGGCCGCCAACGACATCATCATCGATGGTCGCGGACAGGGCGGTGACGGGCAACGCCTGCTCGATGAACGGCGCATCATGAGCAACGCTGGCATGATCCTCGTCACCATGAAGGCGTACGCCGAATCAAAACGGCTCGTCGGTGATCCGCTCGTGCTCTCACGCGGACTCTTCTACGGCTCCGAGCAGCAGACCATCACGCAGGAAGTGGTGCGCGCGGCGAGAAAGGCGTACGAAGACAGTCACTCGAAAGGCGAGCAGTCCATCAAGGAGTTGAAGCGCGCCATTACGTCGGCGCTGTTCCGGTTCTTCCGGAATAAGCTCGATCGCGAGCCGATGATCGTGCCGGTGATTATTGAGGTGTAAAGGCTGCTGTCCCAAGAGCCTTCCACCCCTCATACGGCGTCCAGCCGCACTTGCTGTGTAACGCGGCTGCGCCGATCGTCCGTTCCTTCTTCGGATCAACGATGACGATAGGTGTCGATGAACCTTCTTCGATCCCCTTTCGTCCGAGTGAGAAAATTTCATTCGGGGCATCGAAGCAGAGACGGATGATCTTCGAAAGAGAGAGACGGTACGGTGAAGGTTGCAGTTGTTCGCCCGGCCACTTGCCGGCCGCAACCGTGAGGAGGAGCGGCAGCATCGTCTCCACTCCCGGAACGCCGCTCGGTGCGGAGAGAGGATCGTCGGTCTTCTTTTCATCAATGGTGTGCGGCGCATGATCCGTGGCGATGCAGTCCACCGTTCCATCCTCAATGCCGGCCCACAGCGCTTCCTGATGGTCTGAGGTGCGGAGTGGCGGATTCATCTTCACGAACGTACCGTGTGCCTCGTAATCGTCAACGGTGAGGAAGAGGTGGTGCGGGGCGACTTCACACGTAACGTGCAGATCATCTTTCTTCGCCTCCCTCACGAGGTCCATCGCTTCTTTCGTGGATGCATGAGCGACGTGCAGCTGTGCTTCGTGCTTCCGCGCAAGTTCAATCGCATGATGGACGGCGAGCGCTTCCGCCTCCGGCGGCCGGCGAGCGGAATGTGACGCAATATCCTCGCGCTGTATCCGGGCTCCTGTTGCCGCGATCAACTCGGCGTCCTCGCAGTGCGCCACGATGGGGATGCCGAGCGAGCCGCAGCGCGAGAAGGCGGCATCGAGAAGAGAGGGATCGATTTTCTGGTTTCCGGTGGAATGCTCCAGGTACATCTTCACGCCGCAGCAGCACTTGCGCAGGCGCAACAGTTCCTCGCTATTCCCGGTCCATAGGTCGGTGAGAGCCTGCAGATGGATCTCCTGCGTTATCCCGAAGAAGAAACGCATGTCGATGCCGTTGATTGCTTCCGCGCGACGAACTTTATCGGCGAGGGCGGCGACCGTGACGGTCGGGGGATTCGTATTCGGCATCTCGCAGACGGTGAAGACGCCGCCGTGCTTCGCGCTTTCGGCTTCGGTCTTCATCGTCGCTTTGTGCTCGTGTCCCGGCTCACGGAAGTGCACGTGGCAATCGATGAGTCCGGGGAAGAGAAGTTTCTCGGAAGCATCGACAGTCTGATCCGCATCCGACACATTGAACCTGATAACGCCATCGTCAACCATCACGTCCTTCTTCTTAATGGAAGAAGCCGTGACGATGGAGCCGTCGCGGAAAAGAGTGCGAGCCATGCAATGATTATACTTTGCCGAGCAGAAGAGCCAGAAGCGCCATGCGGACGATGACGCCGTTCCTCACCTGACGGAAGTAGGCGGCATTCTTGAGTGCGTCGACGTCGGTGGCGATCTCTCCGACGCGCGGGAGGGGATGCAGCACCGTCACCGGTTTGCCGCCGACCATGTCGGCATTCAGAACGTAGCGAAGTTTAAGCGCCTCGTACTGGGCGGGGTCGGCGAAGCGCTCCTTCTGCACGCGCGTCATGTAGAGCACGTCCGCCTTCAAACCTTCGCCGATGTCGTCGGTCTCCGTAAAGGGAATATTCTTCTCGCGGAAGAATGACGTTACTTTCTCCGGCATCGTGAGTTCCGCGGGTGACACGAGCGTGAAGCGCGTGTTTTTGTAGAGTCCGAGGAGGAAGCTTAAGGAGTGAACCGTACGGCCGTAACGCAAGTCGCCGACCATCGCGATGTGGATGCCGTCGAGCGTTCCCCGTTCCTTCTCGATGGTGTAGAGGTCCAGAAGGGCTTGCGTGGGATGCTGGCCGGGGCCGTCTCCGGCATTGATGAACGGCACAATGCTGGCATCCGCGGCACGCTGCGCGCTGCCCTCCTCCGGATGGCGCATGCAGATGATGTCCGCGTACTGCCCCGCCACGATGATCGTATCTTCGATCGTTTCGCCTTTGTACATCGAGCTGAATTGCAGGCCGTCCGCGGTAATCACCGTCCCGCCGAGCCTCTGCATGGCGGCCTCAAAACTGAGACGTGTGCGCGTGCTCGGCTCGTAGAAAAGGGAGGCGAGCATCTTTCCGGCAAGCAGCGAATCACCGCCGCTCTTGAGCACGTCTTCCATCTGGCGACTGATACGGAGAATGATGTCGGTATCAACGCGGGTGAGCTGCTTTGTCGAGACGAGGTGCTGGAATGAGGCAGGCATGCGTCCGGCGTAGTATACCGCATTCCGTGAATCCTGCCATGGCAAAGAACCGGCGGAAGATGCTCTACACTGTCGTCATGTCGTTCCGCCTGATCGCCGGTTCCACGCTCTGGCAGCTGGCAAGCCAGATCACCATGGCGGCGCTGTCGATCCTCACGGTGAAGTTCGTGGCAATCGGACTCACGAAGGAGCTGGCCGGGAACTACAACTCCGCCTACGGCTACCTGCAGCTCTTCGGTATTCTCGCGGACTTCGGACTCTACGCCGTGGCCGTGAATGAAATGCGGCAAGAAGCGGTTCGCGAACGCGTGCTCGGCGCTCTGCTCGTCCTTCGCTCCCTCATCCTCGTGCTCTCACTCGTGACGGCGCTGGCGTTCGCATGGTTGCTCCCTGCCTGGAGGGGAACGCCTCTGCCGCTCGGCATCACCATTGCCGCGCTCGTTCCGTTCTTCACGCTTCTCGCGGGCATGGTCCGCGTCGTGTTCCAGGTGACCTATCGCATGCACTACGTCTTTCTTGCCGAAGTCACGCAACGCATCCTCACCGTAACCCTCATCGGGCTCTTCATCGCGGCGGGCATCCGCGGTTCGAACGATCTGCATATCTACCACTTGTTCTTGTTCATTGGCGGGGTTGGCGCGTTCGTGCTGTTCCTCATCTCGTTCGTCATCGGAAACACCTTGATCCGTATTCGTCCCCGATGGGAGAAAGACATGATGGTAACGATCGCAAAGCGCGCGCTTCCCTACGGACTCGCGTTCCTGTGCATGGCGCTCTACCGGCAGTTCGACGTGACGCTCATTGCGCTGCTCCGCCCGGATTTCGAGCTGCAGAACGCCTACTACGGCTTCGTCGTGCGCATGATGGACATGGGCTTTCTGTTGCCGACGTTCCTGCTCAATTCCGTTTTGCCCCTCATCCACGGGGAAGAGGGACGTCACCTGCTGCGAAAGACGCTTCTCATGATTCTCCTGCTCGGTATCGTTTCGTCACTGTTTGCCTTGCTGTGGTCGCGGCCGCTCATCGAGCTCATGACGACGGGCGCATACCTCAGCACCGCCGCTCGACCCGGATCGGATACGGCTCTGCGCATCCTCAGTTTCCCGCTCCTCTGCAACGGTATCATTCTCTTCTACTTCTACCTGCTCCTGTTGCGGCACGAGTGGCGCAGGTTGGTGGGCGTCATGCTCTTCGGAGGAGCCGTTTCCGTGGGAATCAATCTGATGCTCATCCCTTCGTTCGGATTCGTCGGAGCCGCCGTCACCTCCGCGATCGTGCACGGATTGCTCGTGGCGCTCTTCCTCGCAAGCGGCTTCTCGCAGATCGTGACCTTGGTACGCGCTTCAGATGTGTGCAGGTTGGCGGCCTTCGCCTTGCTCCTCTTTCTGTCATTATGGATGTCGGCACCGTTCCTCGCCGGAGAAGTGCGCACGGTCGCCGGGCTCGCCCTGGCGGCGCCCGTCATGCTCCTCCTTGGCCTCTCTGTGCGCCTGGACCGCTTGCTTCTGCGTTAGAGTGTGATTGTAAAAAAGAGGGAATTTTGCTATAATAAGGAGAAATGCGCACAAAAATCACCATCATCGCGGTTCTCGCGTGCTTCGTGGTCGCAGGCAATGTCTTTGCGCAGAGCGCGGTTCCTGCGAACGTGAACGGCATTACGGCATCCTACGGAAACGACGGGCTTACCGTTTCGTGGAATCCGGTGCAGGCGGAGAACATCGCTTTCTACAGGATTTACTTCAGTCGCATGTCGATTCTGGAAAATCAGGGAAACTACGATGACTACGAGAGTACGCCGAATGCTCAGCCTTCCTACGTCTTCCCTGCGGTTCCGTACCGCGGCACGACGTTGTACTTCTCGGTGCTTGCGGTTGATGCGGACGGCAACGAAAGCGAAGCGTTTGAGGAGGAAGCGTCGGTCGTCGTTCCTCCCGCACAAACCGCCTCCTCGGGATCGTCGGTTTCTTCCGTATCGTCTTCCGCCTCTTCTCCCGCCGTCTCCCCTTTCGTTCTCTCCCACGCCCTCACCACTTCGGTAACGGAGATTTCGTTATACTTCACGAAAGACATGCGCCCGGAGCAAACGGTCGAAACGGGAAGTATCGTCATCCTCGATGACGCAGGCAGCCGCCTCACGGTACGTGAAGCCGTCGTACAGGGGAACGCTTTGAACCTCATCACCGATTCCCAGAACGAAAACAGTCTCTACACCGTCGCATCCATCGGCAGAATCATCGCGACCGACGGTTCGGAACTTCTGCCGTCCACGCCGATCGCCTTCCGCGGACATCCGCGCGGCACGGACGACGGAACGTACACCTCGAATCCCGACAAGCAGGATACGACGCCTCCGGAAGACGCGACGAATCTCACGCTTCGCTCAACACTGCTCCCGAACGGGAGTTACCGTGTCACGGCCCAGTGGGACGGAAGCGCGGACACGCAGAACGACTTGTCGCACTACGCGCTCGGTTCCACGGTCAACGGCACCGATTCGCCGGAAGCGAGGAACGAGAAGAACGAACTCTCCCGCCAGTACGACAATCTGCCGCCCGGTATGTTCGGCGTCATGGTGAAGGCGGTGGACCTTGTGGGAAACGCTTCGGCGGGCATCTCACGCTCCATCGCGCTGCCCGATACCGGCGTCGGTATCCTCGGCCTGATGACTGCATCCGGCATGATCGCGGGCTTTCGTGCTCTACGGAAGAAAAGAGGTACGGACGCTTAAGAAAACGTAGGATTGCACGATGCGGATACGACGCTTTTTCGCCGTTGCGCTGGCGTGCTGTGCGCTGCTTCTGCTGAGGGAGTCTTCCTTTCTCCCGCACGGAAGCGTTTCCCTGACGTTCTTCGACGTCGGGCAGGGGGACAGTGCACTCATCGTTACTCCGGCGGGATCATCGATTCTGATTGACGGAGGCCCGGACCTGCGCACGCTGGAACACCTCGGTTCGCACCTCTCCTTCTTCGACCGTTCGTTGGACCTGCTCATCGTGTCGCACCCGGATCTCGACCACATCGCATCCTTTCCGGAGATTCTGAAACGATACGAAGTGCGTACGGTGCTGTTGCCCGCGGCCCCGTACGACCGGAATGGGCGCGCCCGACACATGATCGATCTCCTGAAGACGCATGATGTCCCCGTGCTCCGGGCCGCCCGTGGTGATCGGCTGGAAACCGGAGACGGGGTCGTACTCGACGTGCTGTGGCCACCGCGCGAAGGATATGAAACGGATGATGTAAACGACTATTCGGTGGTACTGCGGGTACAGTGGAACGGGCATGTCGCGCTCTTCATGGGAGATGCATCTGCAGGCGTGGAAGCGGACTTATTACGGCGGGGCACACATGTGCAGGCGGACATTCTGAAGGTCGGACATCACGGGAGTTCCACCTCTTCATCCGATGCCTTCATTCAAGCGGTCCGCGCTTCCGATGCGGTGATTTCCGCGGGGCGGGACAATAGGTTCGGCCATCCTCATCCGGATGTGCTGGAAATTTTGCAGCGCCACGGACTCGTCCTGCACGACACCCGTGAAGGGACGGTGGAATTCCGCTGGCGATGAGGCTATCCTGTGCCTCTGATGCGCGTCCTCCTTCTCGTCGCCGGCAGATCAACGCGGTTTTGGCCGCTTGCCGAAAAGTCGCTGCACGTCGTTGCCGGCCGGCGCATTCTGGACCACCAGCTCGAGCGTCTGCGCGATGCGGAACTGACGGATATCACGCTCGTAGGCGGGGCACATAACAAAAGCGTCATGGCGTCGCTCTATCCCGATCTTCCTTTCATCATACAGGAAGATCTTGATCTCGGGATGCAGGGAGCGCTCGTAAGCGCGTTGCCGTCCTTCGGAGAAGAGAGTGTTCTCGTTGTCGGTTCCAATGACATTGTGGACACGTCCGCCTTTCTGGAGGTGAAGAGAAAGGCGGAGGAGGGAAAAGCGGATGGCGCGCTCCTCGCGAAGAGAATGGAACGGTACTTCCCGGGTGGTTACGTGCAACATGAGAATGGCAGAATCCGCTCGATCGTCGAGAAGCCCGGGGAAGGAAAAGAGCCGAGCGACCTCGTGACGATCGTCGTGCACTACCATCGAAACGCCGCCGTCATCCTGCGGGAACTTCTGGCCCTCAAGCCCGGGACACATGACGACGGCTATGAACGTGCCCTCGGATCGCTTTTCGGGGCGCAACGCTACGAAATCATCCCGTACGAAGGGGCGTGGCATCCCGTGAAGTATCCGTGGCACTTGCTTCCCCTCTCGCTCCGTCTTCTCGGGGAGATGGAGAAGCCGTCCATCGCCTCGCCCGAACTCGTCCATCCCACCGCGGTGCTTCAGGGACCCGTGTATCTTGCAAAAGACGTGAAGGTGCTGCCCCATGCCACGATCGTCGGACCGTGCGTGATTGGCGAAGGAAGCGTGATCGCGAATAATGCCCTCGTGCGTCAGAGTTCGATCGGGGCACGATGCGTGGTGGGCTTTGCGACCGAGGTGGTGCGTTCCGTTCTAGGAGACGACGTCTGGACGCACAGCAGCTATGTCGGTGACTCCGTCCTTGGCGATAACGTCTCTCTGGGGGCGGGTACCACCACCGCGAATCTTCGCTTGGACGAAGGGGAAATCGGCTCAACCGTAAAAGGAGAAACCGTCCCGACCGGTCTGGCGAAGTTCGGAACGATCATCGGAAAAGACTGCAGAATCGGTGTCCGCACGATCCTGTCGCCGGGAACGAAAGTGGGGACCGGCAGCATGTTGGCCTCGGGCGTGTCCGTGACGGGCGATATCCCCGACGGTTCTTTCGTCGTCATGAAGAACGGGGAAGCGGAGGTACGACCCAACACGAAAGAGGTTCCGAAGTCTCAGGAAAGATCAACCTTCCGGAAAGCGGCCGGATTGTAAGGCGAATGTGGTGAGGAAAGCGGTGGGGATCCGACCGGAACTTCTCCACATTCCCTGTGGAAACAATGGAGGAGGGCTCACATGGTTTTCCCTCGTGTTTTCCACAAGAAGGGGCGAAAAACCGCTTGTTTCCAACGTTTTTTTCCATTTGCGAACGGGAGGTTCTCCTTCCAACCTTTTCCAGAAGTTTTCCACATTCCGCAAACACAACATTTCTGAACAATTAATGATGTAGGTGAGGTATTCTTGCGGAAGAACACGAACACAATTTCTACTCTTTCACAGAATTTCCACAGAGATGTACAAACATGCCGACATGAAAAAGACTCCTATGAGTACGACGAGTAATAACAAAGAATGAAAAATCCTTTCTCAAAAGAGAAAGTGGAAATGTGCATGTTCCTTGATAAATGTCCGGTGCTCAGCTTCAATACGCTCATATGAAATTCTCGTGCAAAACGCAGGATTTGCTGGAGGGATTGCAGTTGTGCGGTCGCGCGATCAGCAAGCAGCAAGCACTTCCCATCTTGGGCAACGTGCTCATGCAGGTGGAAGGGAAACGCTGCACATTGAGCGGTACGAATCTCGAGCTTTCCGTCATCACGAGCTTCGAGGCAAAAATTGAAAATGAAGGCGGCATCACCGTTCCGCTCAAGGCAATCCTTCACTTCATTCAGTACAACCAGGATGATGAAGTACTCCTGGAAACAAGCGAAGGAACCCACCTCCTCCTTAAATCGAAACACGCGAAGGCGACCATTTCCGGCGAAGCGGTCGGCGAATACCCCACCATTTCTCCGATCAAGAAAGAGATGTCACTCACCCTCTCTCCAAAACCACTCCTGGACGCGCTGAACCTGGTGACGTTCGCAAGCGCGAAGACGACATCGCGCCCCGTCCTCTCCGGCGTGTTTATCAGAACCGAGAAGGACAAACTTGTGCTGGTTGCCACGGACAGTTACCGCCTTTCCGAGTACAAACTTCCCGTTCAGGGCTTGAAGGGGGATATTTCCTGCATCGTTCCCGCGAAGGTGTTGGAGGAACTTCGGGCGGTGCTTAGCGGGAAGACGGATGATACCGAGAGTGAAAGCGATGCCGACTCAAAGAAGCGGGAATCCGCCAAGAAACCCCAGAAAACGCCCCTGGAAATCAACTTGAGCAGCCAGCAAATCGAGGTGAAGGCGGGATCGACGCAATTCCTCAGCAGGCTCATCGACGGAAAGTTCCCTAACTACGAACAAATTTTACCCAAGGAGAAGAAGACGACAATCGGGCTTTCGGGCAAAGAGATATTCACGGCGGTCAAGCGTATGCACTACTTCGCAAAGGAGATGAACAACAACATCACCTTCTCCGTGGCCGGTGACAATCTCCGTCTCAGCACGCAGGAAACGCAACTCGGAAAGGATGAATCCGTCATCGGAGTGGAGAAGAAGGGAGACGACAACAAGATCGCCCTAAGCTCGAGTTACGTCATTGATCTTCTTGCACACGCGGGAACCGATTCCCTGCAGATTGAACTCTCCGACAAAATGCACCCCGCCGTATTTAAGATTCCGGGAAACGATCACTTTCTGCACCTCATCATGCCATTGCGCATGAATGAAGAATGATGCACAATCACAGCGGAAGTCTTTCTACGTAACGCTGTCGGAACCCTTCTTTCCGCAAGGGCGCCGAAGGCGCACTCCTATGCAATCATCGCTTCTTCTCGGATCATCGACACACGAGGAGCTTGCTCCTCTCCTGCGGGACCGTCACGGTCTCGTTATTTCCGGTGCATCGAATGAAACCGCCAAAGCCCTACTCGTCAGTCACATCCTCTCTCATGACGACAGGCCCGCGGTGATCGTTACGGAAAACGATTCGCATGCGGATTCCCTCCGTCACTGGATGGATTTTTTCGGTCACTCCTCTTTTCGCGTCCGCTATGCGACAGAGGAATCCGGCGAGGTGACGACGGAACAACTTTCCTCAATTCTCCGGCTTCTCAAAAGTGACGGCATCGCCATTCTCACACAGGAAGTCTGGAATACCGATCTTCCCTACTTTGCCGAGCTTTCCAAGAAAAAACTCACCCTTTCGGTGGGAGAAGCGGTCGACTTCAATGAGCTCTTCACGCTTCTCATCGAGCGGGGCTATTCCCATGCGGAGGATCGAGATCTCCTACCCGGTGAGTACCGCAGAATCGGCGATACGCTTGAAATCTTCCCTCTTGGGGAAGAGAACGCCTACCGCCTGCGTTTCGACTTCGAAACGGTCGAAAAAATCCTTCGTATGAATCCCGATGATCCTTCCAAAACCGAGGAGGCGGGGAAGAAGCTCACCATGTATCCGCTGACGTGGGAGAGCGTCGCGCCGCTACGAGACCAATTTCCGGAGGGAGCGCTTCTGGTTTTGGACGGGTTGGACGAGGAGAAGGAGAGCGAGGAAATCGATACACTGCTCTTTACGGCGTTTCCGCGCGCCGAGGAGAATCATGTTCACCTTCGGTACCTTTCCGTTCTGAAATTCTATACCCTCACGGATTTCTTGAATGACGTGAGGGACAAACTGCGACAGGAATGGACGATTCTTGTCGTAACGAAGCGTGCGGAAGAACTCCGGAAGATCCTCAAAGAGGAATCCATTGCGTTTGCCGACGGCGAGCGGCGCGAGCCGGGCTCCGTCACCATCGTATCCGCCGATGAGGATGCCCTGCTCCCCCACTCCATACAAAATCCCGATCTCAAATGCGCGATGCTCACGGACAGAGAGATCTTCACACTGAAGAAGGAAGCGAAGCAGCGTTCGGTCCAGAGGCTGGCGCTGGAGTTCGTTACGTCCCTCCAGCAGGGCGATTTCGTGGTCCACATGGAGCACGGCATCGGGCGGTTCGAAGGGATGACCCAGAAAATCGTCGATGACCTTGCACGCGAGTATCTGGATATCTCCTACGCGGAAGGCGACAAACTCTTCGTACCCGTCGACCAAGCCGACAAACTCAGCAAGTTCGTCTATGAGGAAGGTGAGGAACCGTCATTGACGAGGCTCGGTTCCGCCGACTGGAAGCGTCTGACAAAGAAGATTTCCGAGGAAACGCGCAAGGTCGCGAAAGAGCTCCTCGATCTCTACGCGAAGCGCGCCAAGGCAAAGGGATTCGCGTATCCGGAAGATACAAAGGAACAGTATGAATTCGAGAAAGCGTTTCCATACAAGGAAACACCGGGACAGCTGAAAGCGATCGAGGACATCAAGAGCGATATGGAGAGCGAGTATCCGATGGATCGACTCGTCTGCGGCGACGTGGGATTCGGAAAGACCGAAGTCGCGATGCGCGCGGCGTTCAAAGCCGTGCAGGCAGGGAAGCAGGTGGCGTTCGTCAGCCCCATCACCATTCTCGCCGACCAGCACTACCAGAGTCTTCTCAAGAGAACCGAGGGATTCAAGGTCCGCATCGACATGATGTCGCGCTTTCGCTCTGCCACGGAACAACGGGAAACGCTCGCGCGGTTACGAAAGGGCGAGATCGACATTCTGGTCGGCACGCACCGGCTGCTGCAGGACGACGTGGAATTCTTCAATCTCGGACTCGTCATCATCGACGAAGAACAGCGTTTCGGCGTGAAGCAGAAGGAGAAACTCAAGTCGCTCCGCGCGTCCGTCGACATCCTCACCCTTACCGCCACGCCGATTCCGCGTACGCTGAATCTCGGTCTCCATAAATTGCGCGACATTACGACGATCACGACTCCGCCCCCGGGTCGTTTGCCGATCATCACGGAGGTCCGCAAGTACAGCGATTCGCTCATGCGACAGGCGATTGAAGCCGAACTGAAGCGCGACGGGCAGGTGTACGTGCTGCATAACCGCGTGGAGACGATCGATGCGTTTGCGGCCAAACTCCGCTCCTTCATTCCCACTGCGTCCTTCGCCGTCACGCACGGACAGCTGAAGCCGGAGGTGCTGGAAGAGCGCATCCGTGCGTTCAAAGAGGGAAAGCACAACGTGCTCGTCAGCTCCACGATCATCGAGAACGGCATCGATCTTCCGAGAGCTAACACCCTGATCGTCAACGAGGCCGAGAGGTTCGGTCTTGCCCAGCTCTACCAGCTGCGTGGACGGGTCGGTCGCGGGAAAATTCAGGCACATGCGTACTTCCTGTATCACTCTCAACGCCTAAAGGATGATGCCAAGAAGCGCCTGCAGGCGATCGTGGAAGCAAGCGAGCTCGGCTCGGGCTTCCAGATTTCCATGCGAGACTTGGAAATCCGCGGCGCCGGGGAAATCCTCGGAGCGAGTCAGTCGGGAAGCATGCAGACCGTCGGCGTCAGCCACTACCTTCGCCTGCTGAAACAGGCCGTCGACAATCTTCAATCCGGCGGAACGGGCGAGATTGAAGAGGAAATCAACGTGGAAATTCTCCTGCCCGTGGAGGCGTTCCTCCCCTCTTTCTTCATTCCCGAAGAGGAAGAGAAAATTACCGTCTACCAGAAACTTGCGGGAAGCGAGAACGAGGAGATTCTCGAGGAGTTTCGCAAAGATCTTCACGAGGAATACGGAGAACTTCCCCGTCAGGTGGAGAATCTGTTCCGCATCCTCACGTTAAAAATGGCATGTCGCCGCGCCGGCGTGACGCGGGTGAAGGCCGAGGAGCAGACGAAGCGCAAGGAGATCGTTCTCACTCTCGCGCCACGCGTGACTGCGAAGGAGATCATGCAGCTCGTCCGCCTCTGTCCGCAGTGGCGCATCAGCGGATCGACGCTCCGCATCTGGTTTGAAGAACTGGAGAAAGAAGCGGGAAAGAGAGAGTGGATACAGGTGCTCACCGAGCACGTTGATGCCTTGCGCAAGCCAAAGAAAGAGAAGAAGTAGTCTTTCCGGAAAAGGGAGGAAGTTGTAATTTTCTGGGAAATAATGTATAATAATCAAGAAATATAAAAAATACACACCGTATGTCACTCCAAGATCCGGTACCGGCAGCTCCCGCTATTCCAACAGCGCGTGAACTCTATGACGCAATCATGCGCGATATTGAGCCCGAACTTCTGACGAAGAACCTTACGACGCTGCGGGAGCGGTACAAGAACGAAACGAGCGAGCAGAAGGCTGCAAGGTTAAAGCGGTACAACGCGGCTTTCGCGCAGTATCAGAACCGCTACTCGGACTTCATCCTCAATCTCAACCGTCGCGTCATGGAGTACAAAACCACGATGCGCATCGTCGCCGAGCGAACGGTGAGAAACCAGGAGAATGCACTGATGAAGCAACTTGAAACTCAAATTCTTTCCTCCTAATTCCATGGAGAATCTCACCCATCAGTTCCGGCCGGAATGCTTCGCGGAAAAAGAGAAGCGTCTCATCTTCAACTCAGGCGGTCCGGAAACGAGTGCGGCTCCCGGCCCCGAAGCCATGCCGGATCAGCCGGCGACGCCCGAAAAGGAAACCGTGCCGGAAGCAGCCAGTCTCGAAGAGGTGGCGGATATCGTTGAAGGAATGCAGGAGCATGCGCAGGAGGATCTGCAGAATGCGAAGAAAGGCGCGGAAATGGTCCAGGATATGTACGCCGCATACGGCGTGGAGCTTTCCGCGGAAGATCAGGCGATTCTCAATGCGGAGAAAGGGGAGGCGGCAACCGCCTCAGCGCAGGAGCGCCCCGATACGAAGAAGCCTGAGGATGGAGAGAAGCAGGTGGAAAAAGCGGAAGAAGCCGCAAACGAATCCAATCTCGATCGCGGGCTGAAACTTGCGCTCACTGAATTCGTAAAAGCACTTGCAGAGATGTTGAAGGAGCTTTCCTCTGCATCTGAGAAGAAAGATGAAAAAGAAAAGGAGAAAAACGCTCCCAAAGGGAGCGAGGATGCCATCGCCGATATTTTGGAGGGAAGGGAACGGTCTCCCGAAGCAGGAAGAGACGACTTCACGCGCGTGCAGAACGCCAAACTGGAAGCACAGGAAATTCCTGCCCGACACGATGAGTTGGAGCAGAAGTACCGCGACCTCGGTGACCAGATTGATGCGATAGAGAGGGAAGCGGGAGAAGATTCCACAAAGGATCACCGCAGCCAAATCGAAGACATTTCAAGGGAGCGCGCCGACATCAGTAGGAAGCTCACCAGACTCGAAGAGCGGCAGGAGGGGCTTGAGAAAGAGCAGCAGCGCAGAGAAGGACTGGTTACCCGTGATTGGGAGAAGGCGCTGGAGGGAGCCCCCGACGCCGACATGAGGTTCGTGCAGAACATCGAACTCGGCGGAGACGGAGACGATCTCGTCCTCACGCTTCGGGCGGATGTGATGACGAAAGACATGGAGCAGGCTCTGAATGAACTTGGCGGCGTCACTGCCGATGTGAAAAGCGGCACCGTGACCCTACAAGACCTTTCCCCGAATGCATGGATTGCAGAAGGTCCGGAGGCGGACGCACGTCAAAGATTCTTTGATCGACTTGCGCGCATTGCAGGCACTGAGAAGACGGAGACACCGCCGGAGACGACCGCGCAATCGGAGCAGCCGCAGGAACAGGCGCCGGAGCAACTGACCCGTTTGTCGGAAGCGACGGACAGGGAGTGGCAGGGCGTTGAATCACTCGTGGAGGCACATGGAGAAAACCCCGACATGCTTGCGATGCTCGATAGCAAAGCCGCGGCGCGTATGAAAGGCCAGCTGGAGAACTTCATCGGGACCGTCGATACGGAACTTGCCGGGAAGCCTGATGCGGACCGCGCACGATACGTCGGCGAGCTCAAGGATCAGGCGCGCTATCTGATTGCGAGAATCGATGCGATGCCCAACACGCCGTCGACGCAAGAAACCCCGCCGTCTGTCGTTCCCGAGCGACCGAAGACGGTGACGGACGCGGGCAAAACGGGAGAAGAGAGCCCCGAAAATCAACCCGAAGGCGAGACAAAACCCGATCAAGAGTCTCCTTCCCCTTACGACGTTGCGAGTGATTTCGATGCAATGAATCCAAACGGCCCCGGCTATCCGAATGACCAACTCGACGATGGGTTGCAACAGGATGTCGAAGCCCCCGACGCCACCGCAATTGCCGGCGACTTTGATGCGGAAAATCCCAATGGGCCGGGGTATCCCAACGAGCAACTTGATGACGGCCTGCAGGACGCAAACGACAAGGAGAAACCTCCCATCAATATCGTCGACGGAAATCCGAATCAGGTGGAGGGAATCGCCTAATCGTCGGTCCGCACGATCCAGGTCGTCATGTGTCCGTTCAACGCAGCGGCGGGCAGAGATGTCATGGGAACCTCTTCGTGCAGGAGAGACTGCAGGAACGCGCGTTTCGCGTTTCCGCTAATCAGAAACAGTTTCATCCGCGCTTTTCGCATGACAGGCATGGTTACGGTGATTCTCTCCTTCACTGCAAATACTTCCGTTTCCGTGTGAAGGACCCAGCGCTCCTCTTCTTTCAGAGCGCTCTCGTCACCGGGGAAGAGCGATGCCGTGTGCCCGTCTTCGCCCATGCCGAGGATCACGAGATCGGCCGGCCTGTCCGTCATCAGTGTACGCAAATCATCCTCATACGTTGTCACGCACTCCGCGAGAGGCAACCTCGTATCCGGGAAGAGAAGTGTCGGCTTCTCCGTGCCCTCGATCTTCGAGAGCAGCATGTCATGAATCAGCTTCTGATTACTGTCCTTGTGATCCGGCGGCACGAAGCGATCGTCAACCAGGAAGAGAACGACGGTACCCCAAGCAATCTCTCTGTCTCCGGCAAGCGACGCGTACACCGGCCCCGGCGTTGATCCTCCCGACAAACCGAGAATGCAGGAACCGTGATGCTTCTGTGCATCGAGAACCTTCTCCTTGATCATTGCGTGCGCACGCGCCACGAATTCTTCCTCCGCATGGACTTCGATGATCGTCGGTTGTGCCATGCGTCAGTTATACCAAGCGAAGCCGCTGCGCGCGATGAGTTCATCCGATGCATCCGGTCCATGGGATCCTGCGGCATACGGATGGAGCGGCGTGCTCTTCTTCTCCAGATAGGCCTGCAGGGGATCAATGAGCGTCCAACAGAGCCGCACTTCCTCGGGATCGGGAAACCACGGGCTCTTTCCTTCAATCGCTTCCAGAAGCAGTAGACTGTGTTCCACCAGACAGTCACCGACGCACACGAGCGGGTCTTCCATGATGAGCGGTCGGAACCGCGGTTCGGTGCCGCCCATCTTCGTCTGCAGGTACATCTTCATCCCCGCCTCGCCCTGCAAGATGATATCGAGCCGATTCTTCGAAAGTCCTTTGCCAAGACAATGTGACTCGTGAAATTCAATGGTGATGCGCGTTTCCTTCTTCGCGAGCCTCTTGCCCGATCGCAGGAAAATCGGCACCCCCGCCCACCGCGAACTTCGGCTCATCAGCTTCATGGCGGCGAACGTGCAGGCGCGGGAATGCGATTGCACGTCTTCCTCCTGGGCATACCCGGGAACGGTTTCTTTTCCGATTTTCCCCTTACGGTACTGTCCCTGCACGACGATTTCCTTCAGATCGCTCGCGGGCGGCAGATAGAATTTTTGCAACGCATCCATGCGCGCCGCCTTCACGGCGTCGTCATGTTCCAGCAAACGCATGGTGAGGAGCGCCGCGATTTGCAACAGATGACTTTGGAACATGTCGCGGAACGTGCCGACTGCATCGAAGTATCCGGCGCGTCCTTCGATTCCCGCTGTTTCCGCCGCCGTGATCTGCGCGTGCGTAATCAAAGTGTTCTTCAGAAGGCGCTCGATGACGGGATTGGCAAAACGCAGGTAGTACACGTTTCGCACGGCTTCTTTTCCCAGATAATGGTCGAAGAGAAACACTTCGTCCTGCGTGAAGCAGCTGAACAAATCCGCGCGAATCTCCGCGAAACTTTCGGCGTCGTGCCCGACGGGCTTCTCCACGATGCAACGAAAGGATGATCGTTTTTTCGTGTGCTCATGTATGCCGCCTTCACACAAGTTCCGCAGCACGCTGCGGAATGCGACCGGGGGAATCGACAGGTACGCAAGCCGGATGGGGTTCTTCCATCCCTTCTCCCAGGTGCGCAGGGATGCGGCGAGAGCCGTGAAGTCTTTCGGCTTGTCGTACTGACCCGTGTGGTACCGCACATGCGAGAGAAGCTCCTTTAGAACGGCATCGTTCACGGCAGGCACGTGGATTCTGACGGCCGCTTCAAATTCCTTTCGAAACGTCACATCGGTCATCTTCGTACGTGAAAACCCGACGATCACGAAGTTCTTCGGCAGCCTTTTCTTCAGGGCAAGGTAGTAGAGTGCGGGAAAAATCTTGATTTTGGCCAGGTGCCCCGAGGCTCCAAAGAGAATGAGCGAGAACGATTGTTTCGTCGCAAGCATATGAGTGAGTCTACGCCGCGTCCCGACTCGCGTCTATCCGCGCATTGCTATGATGTGCACGTGGAACGCATTCTGGAACTCCTTTCCGAGCTTGGCATTCCCTTCGAGCGCTTCGATCACCCCGCCGTTTTTTCCTGCGAGGAATCGGAACGGCTCTGCCCTCCGATGCCGGGCGTTTCCACGAAGCAACTCTTCCTCGCGGAGCAGAAGGGGGAACGGGTGTTTCTCGTCATCGTCACGCACGATAAAAAAGTCGACATGAAGGCTCTTTCTGTTTCGCTCGGTTCGGGACGCCTGGAATTCGGCAGCCCCGACCTCATGAAGGATCTCCTCGGCGTCACGCCGGGGTCGGTAACGCCGTTCGGTCTTCTGTTCGATACTAACCATCGCGTGGAAGTGTTCATTGATGAAGACGCATGGAATGCCGGCACGTTTCAGTTTCATCCGCTCGTCAATACGGCAACGCTGATCATCGATCGTCAAGGACTGGAAACATGGCTTGGTCATACGGGTCACGCGCATCGCATTCTTGCGATTCCAAGAAAGTTGACAAGTGAACCGTAAGGAATACAGTTTTTCCATGAAGCTGTCGCCGTATTCTCCCGAAGAATTCGATGCTCTGGACGTGCTGGAGAGGAAGGAGGCACTGGGATCGGAATTGACGGAGGAGGAAGCCTTGGCACTCGCGCGCGGACGATGGGATCAGGCGGGGAGGCTCATCACGCAGTGTGCCGAGAAGAACAGCGTACCGAATCGGGAGGAGAAGTTTTTCTGTGAAGATCTGAGATGCGACGGCACTCCCTGTGCGGCGTGCCAGTATGCGGCGGGTATCGAGCGGGTGCGAAACGGCGTTCCCGACGAAATCAGGAAGATGTTGCGAGGAGCAGAGAATCGAGTATAGTAGCCGTACATCATCGCTCTATCCTGAGAGGCGCACGAGGGAACCGGCCCATTGACGCGCCCCCCAACCCTTCTTCCAGAAGACGGTGGGACATCCGGCCCCGCACGGGGGAAGATAGCAAGGCCACTCTTCTCGTTGCGGGAGGGGCGCTTTCCGTACAACTTTCCTCTCTCTCATGTCCTACCTCTTCACATCCGAATCGGTAACCGAAGGTCATCCCGATAAAATCTGCGATCAGATCAGCGATGCAATCCTTGATGAAGCTCTGAAAAACGATCCGCATGCGCACGTGGCATGCGAAACATTGGCCACCACGGGTCTCGTCGTCGTGGCGGGGGAGATGCGTACCCAGGGATACGTGGACATTGCCGGCCTCGCGCGGTCCACCATCCGCGACATCGGCTATGACGACGCGACGTACGGTTTCGATTACAAAGCCTGCGCCGTGATGGTCAGCGTCGGAGAGCAGAGCGCCGACATCGCGCTCGGCGTCGACGAATCGACCAACTGCAACAAGGAACAGGGTGCGGGAGACCAGGGTCTGATGTTCGGATTCGCCTGCGACGAAACGCCCGAACTGATGCCGCTTCCGATCTCGCTCGCGCACCGTCTTACGAAGAGGTTGTCCGAAGTGCGCAAGAAGAAGGATCTCCCCTACCTCCGTCCCGACGGCAAGAGCCAGGTTACGGTCGAGTACGGCGACGACGGGAAGCCGAAGCGCGTGCAGGCGGTCGTCATTTCCACGCAACATAGCGACGGTATTTCGCACGAGAATATTTGCGCGGATATCCGCAAGCACGTGATCGATCCGATCTGCGGCGAGCTTTGCGACAAGAACACGGCCTATCACATCAACCCGACCGGGCGCTTCGTCATCGGCGGTCCCCCCGGCGACTGCGGCCTGACGGGCAGGAAGATCATCGTCGATACCTACGGCGGATACGGGCGCCACGGCGGCGGAGCGTTCTCCGGCAAGGACCCGAGCAAGGTCGACCGCTCCGCGGCATACGCGGCGCGATGGGTGGCCAAGCACGTCGTGAAGGCGGAACTGGCGACCAAGTGTGAGGTACAGATTGCCTACGCCATCGGCGTCGCGGAACCGGTATCGATCCACGTCACCACGTTCGGGACGAGCACGGTCGACGACCGCGCCATCGAACAGGCGATTCGAAAGACGTTCGACCTCCGTCCTGCCGCCATCATCAAGGATCTTGATCTTCTGCGCCCGCAGTACAAGAACATCGCTTCCTACGGCCACATGGGCAGGGAAGATCTCTCCGTGGCGTGGGAACAGACGCCGAAAGTCGATGAACTGAAGAAAGCACTCTGATCCTTCTTTTCATTTTTTACTTCCTCCCCCCTCTTCCCATGAAAGAGTCGAAGACGTCGCCGCATACCGGCAATCTCGTGCCTTCCGAGCACGGTCTCGCAAGTGAACGCAGCTTTCTTCTGGCGAAGCTGGAGCAAGTGCTGCTGGAGTTGGGCGTGCCGCACAGTGCCGAGGAAATCTTCGGCGGCTTGCTGGAAGACCCCGCATCGTTTGAGAAAGACAAGCAAATACTCATCGGCCGATTGCGTGAGACCGTTTGTACGAACGAAGTGGTTTCGACGCCGGCCGGGCGATACACGATCCTCTCGTACATTACGGCTTTCGATGTTTGTCAGGGATTCTTTGAAGTGGCTGACTGGATGCGTACGTTCCTGGCCGAGAAGCTGACGCCGCACCTGGAAGAGCCGCAGAAAGAAACCCGCGGAGAAATAGCCCGCAGAGCGTTCGAGCTCTAGCGGCCGGCCGTTATCACCGTACCGGGGTAGTAGTAGCGGAGAATCTCTTCTCCGGTTCTGCCCTCCAACGCCTGAGCCTTTGCGCCGCAACCCGACATGCCGACGCCATGACCGCGCAGTCCCATACCTTCGCACCATGGGTCGGGCTTGCTGGAGAAGATCTCTGCGAACGGAAAATTCTTCCAGCCGATTTCGTCCGGCGAGCGGGTGCGACCGTCGCTCGCGCTGAAGTACGGCGGCTTGATGAGGTTGCCGTTCTTGGTCAGCACTTGCCGCTCGGTGGAGACGACGGCTTCCGTCCAACGGGGATTCTTCTCCTCAAAACCGATGCCCGCGTACACCTGGAATTCGGCCGGGGAATCCGAGCCGTCGTAGGGCTTTCCCGGGAACTTTCTGTTCGCAGGATCCAGGTACCAGAGCGCGTACGTACGGGCGGCGACGGCGAAGGCACGCTGCTTCTCAAACGGCTCCGTGTCGGGCTCTTCGGCGAGTCCCGACAGGTACTCCTCAAGCGGTAATTCGTTGATCAACACCAGTGAGCCGTCGACGATTCTGCACTCGATGGTCCCGCGATACGACCTGCCGTTTTCCGTCAGCGTCGTCGTGCCGAATTCTTCTTCCGAGAAGCGCAGAACGGCCTGCGATGATGCGGTGGAACCGATACGTGTCCGGCAGAGATCTCCCGAGCGTTCCAGGGTGGCCGTTCCTCCTTTGGAAAATCGGAGGGAAGGCGATTGCGAGGCCGTCAGCTTGATGCGGATGATCTCCGAGGAAGAAGATGAGGCAGTCGTGCCCTGCGAAGGCGCAGTGCGAACGAGCCGTTGCCCCGGCGTTTGCACCGACGTCATGCGTCCGGACGTCGGCTGCCATCGACGATTCACGACATCGATCGTTTTCGGTGCGCTCACCCGCCTCTGA
This sequence comes from uncultured Candidatus Peribacteria bacterium, assembly GCA_964460475.1. Classification (GTDB taxonomy): domain Bacteria; phylum Patescibacteriota; class Gracilibacteria; order Peribacterales; family Peribacteraceae; genus CAYWPP01. Next base: position 83,012 of record CAYWPP010000001.1, on the reverse strand, counting down.
ACGGGAACGTTTCTGGCACGCGACGCTCTTCTCTGCTCAATACGTGAGGTGAGAGACCGGGTCGTCGACGGCGAATTCCGCACGATGACCGGGAACCGTACGTCCTGCGTCACGTTGCCAGCCAGAACATTGCTGCGTACCTGTGCCAGCGTCTGATCCACGTAGTAGCCGGGACAGTCGGTGGAGAGCACATCCCCGTGCCCCACGATCGGCGACGCGAACCGTCTGCCATGGAATGTGACGGGCGCATCAAGATCGATGTCGTAGGTGTTCCCAAGATCATGGAGCAACGACTGAAGAGCGTGCATCTGCGCCTGCGTCGGTTTCTCGATACTGAAGTTCCCCATCAGCGCCACACCGATCGATCCCACGTTGTTGCAGTAGGCATGACCGCCCACCACGTACTTTCCTCCGGCTTTTCCTTCATAGATTCTTCCCTCTTCATCAATCACGTAGTGATACCCGATGTCGCCCCAACCACGGTTCTTCGCATGGTATTCGTACAGCGCACGCATGCGCTCCAAACCGCTGCGCTGCTCACCATTCACCTCCATCGCGGTGTGGTGCACGGTTAGGAGCGTCACCTTGTTACTGTAGGAGAGCGGCCATATATAGCGCTCGCCGCTTCGCATGGTCACGGTGTTCGAGGTGCGAAATTCCTGCGGATACTTCCGCTGCGCTTCCTCACAATCAAGCACCCGCTGGGAGACGGGAGCCGCACTTGTATCCTGCGGAGGAGTCACATCCGATCGCGTCGATTGCTCCTCCGCTTTGCGAAACAGGAAGGAGTCATCCGCGCCCCAGTCGCTGCGCGAGAGAATGCGCGGTTTCGGGACGTTTGCAGTTGCGGCAACTTCATAGTGAACGGGCTCATCCGCGAGGCGGATGGGATGCACGTCATAGCCCCTCGTCGTGCCGCGGACGCGAATGACATCGACGGGTACGGGGAAGAGTACGAGATTCGTTTCCCGCAGCAATGGGTCAAACTCTTTCTCTATCTCCAGCCGTTTCCACTCCGTCCAGGTTCCGTCCCCAAGCTTCCCGCTCACCGTCAGATCGACCTCATCGCTCTCCATGCCGAAGCTGACTGCGTCGATAGGTTCGTCGAAGCGGATGTGTATTGTTCCGTCTCCGGAGCCCCGTGTCGCCAAGCTGACAACGGAAGCGCAAAAAAGAATCAGAGCGACAAGCGGACGACGCATGGAAGGAAAGTATAGCTGACGACTATTTCCTCATCAGAGATTCATATTGATCGACCATGCGTTTCACAGTGAAGTCACTTTGGGCCTTCTCCCGGCCTTTGCGTGCGATCGATTCACGCGCCTGCGCGTCATGGAACATCGTTTCTAGGGCCTGCAACAATGCTTTCGACGATCCCGCCCGCACGATGAGCGCGTCTTCCCCATTCTGCAATGATGCAGCGATGCCGCACGCGTTGGTGACGATCACGGGAACGCCGACCGCCATCGCTTCTGCTGCCACCAATCCGAAGGGATCATGATCGCGCGAGGGAAGAACGAGCACATCGAGCGACGCGTAGAACGCACCGAGGTCTTCCGTGTTTCCGATGATGTGGACCCGTTCACCGAGAGTCCTCTCCTCAATCACTTTGCGGAGAAATCCCTCTTCCCTTCCCCGTCCGATTATCGTAAGCGTGGATTCCGGCAGATCCGTCACGGCGTCGATCAGAACATCGACCCCTTTGTCTTCCGTCAATCGCGCCACGCATCCGACATGGTACGGAGCCCTGCCCCGAGCCGTTTTTTGAACGTTCCCAAAGCGCTCCACGGCTACACCGTTTGGGATCGCGACCGTCTTCCCTTCCTCCCAACCCAGACCGATCATCATACTCCTGCTCAACCCCGATACCGTGATCGTCGTCGCGAAGCATGCCGCACGACGAAGGGTGGACAGCCACGGATTCCTGCGAAGCCATCTGCCGATTCGATCATGTTCGATCCAGAAGACGCGCGTGCCGTTTTCCGAGAGAGCCTCGGTCGCAAGCAGCTTCTCGGTCATGCTCAACATACACACGGCGTCGTAGCGTTGAGCCGTTAACCGCGAGAGAAGTTCCCTCTTCATGCGAAGACGTCTCCATGTGAAGCTGATCGCGCCCCACATGGTCACCGGCGGCGGGCCGATGTGCAGCGTCGTCGTCGGAAAGCCGAGTGTCGATGCTTCTTTCAGAAGGACCGGGCAACTGCCCAGGAAGGCCACCTCATGCCCGTGTTCCCTTAATCCCTTCATCAGACTCACTGTCTGCACCTCCGCGCCGCCAAAGGCGCTTTCGAGCGGGAAGCGTGTGAAGAGAATCCTCATGCAGCATCAGCATACCGTCATATCCGCTCGGCCTTCCATGCGATCAGCAGATCTTGAATCTCTTTCTTCACCTCGTCTTCCGGTTTCGAGGTGCAGACGAAGGCGTTCGCGCCCGCATCCATGGCGCGCCTGCGGTACTGCTCGCTGTCCGAGGACGTTACGAGAGCGATGAGGCAGGAAGGGTGCTTCCTCCGAAGTGTGTTGATGACGGAGGGCCCCTGCGCGGAAGGGATTTCATAATCAATGAAGGCAAAGGCAATCTGTTCGCATTCCTCGATGATGACATCGGCCTCCTCGGTCGTGCGTGCAATGCGAAGATCGTCACCGAGTCCTTCTCTCTTCACGAGCAGAGACAACATGTCCCGCTTCCACTGCGAGTCGTCGGCGATGAGGAACGTCGGCATTATGCTTTCTTCGTAATGACTTTCTGTCGGCCCATGTACGGTTGCAGCACCTCGGGAACGGTCACCGATCCGTCTTCGTTCTGGTAGATCTCCAGAAGGGGAATCAGAATCCGCGGACTGGCGATGCAGGTGTTGTTCAGCGTATGGACGAATCTCTTCTCTCCGCCTTTTTCCGCGTACTTGATGTTCAGGCGGCGGGCCTGGAAATCTCCCAGGTAGGAGCAGCTGTGCGTTTCGCCGTAGGAGTCTCGGCTCGGCATCCACGTTTCGATGTCCTGCATAAAGACTTTCCCCTGCCCCATGTCGCCCGTGCAGACGTTCATTACCCGGTAGGGAAGCTTGAGCGCGCGCAGCACTTCTTCGGCATTCTCACGGATCTCCTCAAACATTCCCATCGCCTTCTCCTCATCCGCCTCGCAGAGCACGACCTGTTCCACCTTCTGGAACTGATGAATGCGATAGAGGCCCTTCGTATCCTTGCCGTACGTTCCCGCTTCGCGGCGGAAGCAGTTGCTGTAGCCCGCGTAACGCACGGGCAGAGTTGCGCGATCAAGCACTTCATCTTTGTGATAGCTGGCGACCGAGACCTCGGACGTGCCGATCAGGTACAAGTCGTCACTTTCGATCTTCTCCTCCTCCCGTTCCGCATGAACGCCGACGGCGTATGTTTGCTCCTCCGCGCCGGGGAAGAATCCGGTTCCCATAAGACAGTCCCAACTTGCCATGAGCGGCGGCGTGAAGACCGTCCACCCTTTCTTCACCAGATGATCGAGCGTGAACTGCAGCACCGCCAATTCCAATCGCGCACCGTCACCTTTCAGGAAGTAGCTGCGTGCACCCGCGACTTTCACGCCGCGGGGAATATCGATGATGTCGAGCTTCTCGCCGAGCGTGACGTGGTCCTTCGGCTCGAATGCGAAAGAGGGTTTCTTCCCTTCCTCACGTTCCACCGTATTGTCCTTGTCGCTCTTGCCGACGGGTACCGAAGGATGCGGAATCGACGGAAGCCTGAGGAGCGCCGTTTTCCACTGCTTCTCCAGAAGCTCCAGCGCGATCTCCCCGTCTTTCAGTACTATATCAAGTTCGCGCATTTCCTCGATTTTCTCCTTCTTTGAATCCGCTTTCAAAGACGGAATCTCCTTGCTGACCGCGTTCTTCTTCGCGCGCATGCCCTCTACCTCGGTGATGAGCGTACGGCGCTTCTCATCGAGCGACAGCATCTCCTTCACGTCAAGCGCGATGTTCTTCACGTCGCACGCCTTCTGAAAGGCGTCGGGGTCTTTGCGGAGGAGATCCAAATCAATCACGCCAGAAGAGTAGCGCAATCCGTGGCTCTGCGCAGCAGGGTCAGGAACCGGGGGAGAACTTCGTCTTCTTTTTACGCATGAAACGCAGAGAGCTTGCGCGTCTACTCACTTCCTCCTCCAGCCGATCGAAGTCCTCCTTGGGAAGGATGTTGCCCAAGCTTTGCATATTCTTCACTTTCCGGCGTTCCCGGGTCTCCAACTCGAAGTAGAGTGCGCCGAGGATCATTGAGCGATAGAAACGATGCAGCTTTTCAATCGACCGATCTACAACATCATTCGGAATCGACAGTCTCACGATCGTCGACGGTTCAACGTAGGAAGAACGGACGAGTGCTTTCACGGTGACCGACAGAAGAGCTTCCTCCGGATCGCGAAGTTGCACGTCAAGATTCCTGCCGCTTGCGATGCGCATGGCAATGATCTCCTCGTCCGTGACGAGGAAGGTGGGATCGAGAGAGTTTCGGATGCCGTGGACAAGCTTTTCTTTTGCGGCGTCGTATCCTCCCGTCAGTGCTGAGAATGGAGATTGTCGCATGATTCGGAATATGAAGGTGTAGAGGAAAGAAGGACGCCGGAACAATCACGGTCAACTCCTTCGGAGATAATCCAATAATTCGCGCACGGACTCCCTCCTTCTCACAAGGAGTGCCTCCTCGCGCCTCCTCTCCAGCAACTCCCCCTTCTTGTTCGTTGCAAACGTGGCGGCGGAATTTTTCATGTCCGCGCGCAACTCAACGATATCCTCATTCAATTCATTGATGCGATCCCGGCACAGATGCAGCCCCAGCTTTCTTCGTGTTTCCTTGGTGAGAAGCTTGAACGCGCGCGTCGCAGGTCCTTCGTCTATGGAGAAACGGTGCGTATGAACGGGCCCCTGCTCTGGAGGAAGCAACAGGCAGCCGTACAGATGTCCATACACATGCCCCTGCCGCTCTCCTTGCCTATCTTCGGAGAGGCGGAGCATCAGGTGGCGGGCTTCCGCTTTTGTGAACAATAACGTTCTGTCCTCATTCAAATGCGCTTTGCGACCCACGAGGGTCGTGGGCTTCCACGTCGTGCGGAGCTTGGCGAGAAATTCCTCGTACGCGCCCTCCATGCCGTTCGGCACGTCTCCCTCGGGAGTGAAAATCCTGTTTGCCATAGGCGTACTATTGGATCATAAAACATGATGCGGTACAATGCACCGCTCATGGATACGAAACCATTCAGACTCGTTTCCGACTTCCAGCCGACCGGAGACCAGCCGCAAGCCATCAAATCGCTCCTGGGAGGCTTTCAGGCGGGTGAACGTCACCAAACGCTCCTGGGTGCCACGGGAACGGGAAAGACGTTCACGATGGCCAACGTGATTGCGGAGCTCAACCGCCCTACGCTGGTGCTTGCTCACAACAAGACGCTTGCCGCGCAGCTCTGCTCCGAATTCCAGGCGTTCTTCCCGGATAACGCCGTGAGTTACTTCGTGTCGTACTACGACTACTACCAGCCGGAGGCGTACCTGCCCACAAGCGATACGTACATCGAGAAGGACGCGAGTATCAACGACGAAATCGCCAAGTTCCGCCATGCCGCCACGTTCAACCTCCTTACCCGGCGCGACACGCTCATCGTCGCGTCGGTCTCGTGCATCTATGGTCTCGGCGACGTGGAGGACTACGAAGCGCTCGCGATCAAGGTGAAGGTCGGCGATCCCATTCAGCGCGATAAATTCCTGCGACGCCTCACCGACATCCAGTACCGCCGCAGTTCCATCGAGTTCAAACAGGGCATGTACCACGTGCTCGGCGACACGGTGGAAGTCTTTCCTCCCGGCGGCGACACGGTTATCCGTCTCGAAATGCCGTTCGATGAAATCGAAACGATCCAGGAGGTCGACAGCTTCACCGGCGAACTGCTGCAGGAACTCTCGGAGATCGACATTTTCCCGGCGGCTCACAACGTGACGACGAGGGAGAAGATCGAACAGGCGGTCGGGCAGATCAAGGACGATCTGAAGATCCGAGAATCCGAACTCCTGAAGGCCGGCGAACTCGCCAAGGCCGAGAGGCTGAAGCAGCGCACCGAGTACGACATCGAGATGCTCCTGGAAACCGGATACACGACGGGCATCGAGAACTACGTGCGGTACCTCAATAACAATGAAGCGGGCCAGCCCCCCGGAACGCTCCTTGATTACTTCCCGGAGGATTTCCTCCTGTTCGTGGACGAGTCTCATATCACCATTCCGCAGATCGGCGGCATGCACGAGGGAAACCTGTCTCGCAAGCGCACGCTCATCGAGTACGGCTTCCGCCTTCCGAGCGCGCTCGACAATCGCCCGTTGACGTTCAAGGAGTTCGAGGACCGCGTGCAACAGGCCGCATACGTGTCCGCGACGCCCGGTCCGTACGAGTACAAGCACACCCCGAAGAACAGGATCGCGGAGCAGATCATCCGCCCCACGGGCCTTCTTGATCCCGTCGTGACCGTGCGAACGAAGAAGAATCAGATCGACCACATCACCGAGGAAATCGAGAAAACGGTGAAGCGCGGCGAACGCGTGCTCATCACGACGCTCACCAAGAAGATGGCCGAGGACCTTTCCTCCTTCCTGCAGGATGCCGACTACAAAGTCCGCTACCTCCACTCGGATGTGGAGAACCTCGAGCGCATCGAAATCCTCCGGCAGCTCCGCTTGGGCGACATCGACATCCTCATCGGTATCAACCTGCTTCGCGAAGGACTCGACCTTCCGGAAGTCAGTTACATCGCCATTCTCGATGCCGACAAGCAGGGGTTCCTGCGTTCACGCGATGCGCTCATCCAAACGATCGGACGCGCGGCGCGCAACATCAACGGCCATGTGGTGCTCTATGCCGACAAGATGACTCCGGCCATGAAGGAGGCGATGGAGGAGACCGAGCGGCGCAGGGCGATCCAACAAGCATACAACGAGAAGCACGGCATCACGCCGCAGGGCATCAAGAAAGCGATCAAAGACATCGCCGAGGAGCACAGCAAGCTGCAACTGCGCCGCAAGCGGTACGATCACACCAAAGTACCGAAGGAAGAGAAGAAGCGCCTCATCGAGGAACTCTCGAGCCAGATGGAACTCGCCGCACAGAACATGGAGTATGAACGCGCAGCCGACCTGCGTGATGAAATCGATCTGCTGAGGAGAGAACTCTGAGGCGTCGCTTCAGCCCAGAAGCCGGACGGCATGTTTATATCCCTCGGGATTGCCCGTGTCGAGCCGGTCTCCCTTCGCGATGCATCCGTAGATGTCGACCTGTCCGAGTGACCTGATGAGCCCGTCGATGAGACGGACCTCCCCGTCATGCGAGCCCGTCTCGATCTTCTTCAGTTCGGCGAAGACGGTGTGCGGGATCAAGTACTTCCCCACCACCCCGAGCGTTGACGGCGCCTTGTCCGGCGAAGGCTTCTCCACAAGCCCCTTGATCCTCAGCGCAGCGGCGTTCGGCTCACCCTCCTCGATGTCGACGATCCCGTACTTGCTGACAAGTTCCTTTGGCACGTTCTGCAGACACAGCATCGCGGCGCTTTCGGAGCCGACGGCATCGTGCGCTTCCTTCAGTTGCATCAGTCCGTTCTTCTCTCCCGCGATCAGATCGTCCCCGAAGAGAACGGCGAAGAGATCGCTCTTCACCCACCGTTCCGTCTGCAGAATCGCGTGTCCGTCCCCGCGCATGTCGTCCTGATAGGCGACGTGAAATTCCACCTCGTCGTACTTCTGCAACTCTTCCAGCATGTGAAGTTTGCCACGCTTCTCCATTTCCGCTTCCAGATCGGGATGTGCCGAGAAGTACTGCGGGATCGCCTCCTTTCCCTTGCTGATGACGAAGCAGATCTCGCGGATTCCCACGCTCAAGGCTTCGTCGACGAGCAGTGCGATGATCGGTTTGTTGCCGATTGGCAGAAGTTCCTTCGGCACCACCTTCGTCCACGGCAGGAACCTGGTGCCAAAACCGGCGACCGGCAGGATTGCTTGCGTGAGCTTCATGGGAAGCCAAGGGTACAGCAGAAGACCTTCCTGAGGCCAGGGCGCACGTGCGATTCGCGCCTCCTCACTCGCTCACGCGCACGATCTTCACCTTCTCCTCCTTCGGGATCAGCACTTTCAGGATGCACTCTTTGTTGAATGTCGCCTTCACCTTCTTCGGATCGATCATGAACGGCATCGTTACCGACCTGCTGAACTCCCCCCAGAAACATTCCTGCAGATAGTACTGATCCTGCGGCACGTCGTCGACCTGCTTCCGCACCCCGCGGATCGTCAGGACGTTATCCGTGATTTCAATGTCGATATCCGAGAGCTTGATGCCGGCAATCGGCGCCTTGATGATGTAGTAATTGTCGTACTCGAAGATGTCGAGTGCCATCTGGCCCGGCTGAGATCGCACGGTGTTGGCGGGAGCATGTTGCGTTTCCTCCCGTGGCGAAATACGCGTGCCGCGGAACCGATTGTCGTCATCGCCGCCGACTGCGCGCGCCGCCGCGTCCATGGACGCCGAGAAAATGCCGTGAAAAGGGGGGAGGCTCATTTCCGCCATCGTACCAAACAACGCCGCTGTTCCGCAAAGAAAGATCCGCGCACGCGCGTGCTACAATCCGCGTATGGCCATAGTTCTCATCACGGGTGCGACGAGAGGAATCGGCCTCGCCACCGCAAAGAGATTCTTCGACGAGGGTCATGACGTCCTCGCGCTCGGCAGGTCTTTTGAGGGTTTCCCTTTGGATGACGCGCGCGTGAAGCGCATCACGTTTGACCTGCAACAAGTGGAAGAGATTTCCGCCCTTGCGAAAGAAATCGGGAACATCGATGTTCTCGTCAACAATGCGGGAATCCTCCATTTTCAGCGGGTCGACTCCGAATACCCGGAAGAAAAGAAGAGGCAGATCCTCCGCGTCAATCTCGAGGCGCCGATCGCACTCATGGAATCGTTCGGTGCGCTCATGGCGGAGAGCGGCGGAGGACGCATCGTGAACGTCGCATCCGTTGCCGGTTCCACCGGACATCCCGACCTGTGGTACGGCGTGACGAAGGCGGGACTCCTGAACGCGACGAAAAGTTTTGCCAAGCGCTTTGGAAAGAAGAACGTCATCGTGAATGCGGTATCACCCGGGCCAGTCGAAACGGACATGCTCGGCTCGATTGCGAAAGACAGGCTGGAAGAATTCAAGAGAACGTCGCTGACCGGAGCATTCTCCTCCCCCGAAGAGATCGCGGAGATCATCTTCTGGCTCGCCGTTCATGCACCCGATTCGATTCGCGGAGCCGCGGTGGACGCGAACGGCGGTGTGTACATGCGCTGATGCGGTATGACGATCATGCAGAGCATTCTCCTCGGCGTTCTCCAGGGTCTCACGGAATTCCTGCCGGTGAGTAGCTCGGGGCATCTGGTGCTCGGCGAGCATCTGTTCGGCATCGCTCTGCCGCAGACCGAGTTGCAGCGCTTCGACGTCATTCTGCATGCGGGAACGCTCCTGGCGATCCTTCTCTGTTACGCGCCGACCTGGAAGAAATTGCTTCTGTTATGCGTACGACGCGATGCGCGATCCGTTTCCCTCCTTGCCGCGCTTCTTGTCGGCACGATTCCCGCCGCCGTCGCGGGACTTCTCTTTGAAGATATGATTGCCGAAACCTTCCGCACGCCGAAGTTTGTCGGCGCAGGGTTCCTGCTTACGGGCGCGATACTTCTGCTTTCCGAGCGATTGTTCCGCTCGATCCGTGCTCATCCCCGTATAAGCGATGCCATCCTTATCGGATGTGCACAGGCGCTGGCGTTGCTTCCGGGCGTGTCGCGTTCCGGCATGACCATCGCCGCGGGACGGGCAACCGGCCTTGACCGTTCCGGAGCGGTGGATTTTTCTTTTTTACTTGCGGCACCGATCATCGCGGGTGCGACGCTTCTGACGATACGGTCCTTCCTGCAAGGAGGAGTCGGATTGCCGTCGCCCGACGTCATCATGGCGGGATTTTTTTCTTCCCTCGTCGCGAGCGTCGCCGGTATCGCCTTCATTCGCAGATGGGTGCGTACGCGGAGCATCGGATGGTTCGCGGCGTATCTTTTTCCCGTGGGATTGGCGGTTCTGTTTTTCTTGTGATGCGAAACACTTGCCCGACGAAAATGCATCAGTACAATGCGTCCCACACTCACCCCTGACGAACGATGCCCACAGCCAAACTTCTCAACTCCATCCGCCGCGTCCGATTCGAGCGAAGCATGACGCAGGAGGAGCTTGCGTTGCGCGTGGGAGTCAGTCGTCAGACCATCATGTCGATTGAGCGCGGCGCGACGAATCCTTCCGTGCTGCTTGCGTACAAAATCGCGATGGCGTTGCAGGTGCCCGTGACCGACATTTTTCAGGTCGAAGGCAGCTTGGTTCCGGTCTGAACGACAGCCGGCACGTGATGTCTGATATCCACGATGACGAGCTGAAGCTCACTTCGTCCGTTCCACGTGTTCGCCTGCAGACGGCAGGCGATGTCGAGGGTTCCTTCCGCGCAACGCTCAAGAAGATGGCCCAGACGAAAGGCGATTCCCTTCACGCCGCCGATACGGCACTGAAGATGTTCCCCCGTTCCGCCGACCGTCCGCGCATCCGTCATCGTGCCGTTTCGCAGAAGGAAGACCGGTTCCTCGTTGCCGTGCCCGAAGGGTTCCAGGCTCGCCAGTGACCGGAGCACGTCTTCGTTCAAATCTTTGACGCTCACTTCGGCGTCCAGCGAGAGCGTCGGACACAGATCATCTTCGGTGATGCCGTTGCGGCGAAGCTCTTCTTCCAGTGCATCGCGAATACTCTCGAAGTGTTCCGGTGCAAACGTGCACCCGGCCGCCTGACTGTGGCCTCCCCACGTCAACAGAAAGCGCGATACGTCGGACGCGCCGAGTATCGCCGTTACGTCGATGCCTGGCACGCTGCGCAGCGATGCGGTGCAGAGATTTTCTCCGCAGTGCGCGATGAGCGACGGCTTGCCGCGGCTCTCCGTGATTCTTCCGGCAAGCAGCCCGATGATTCCAGCCGGAAAAGAGGAGTCCGCCGCACAGAGGAACAGACGACGATCGTCGATCATTCGTTCGGCCGTGCGCATGAGATCGTCCGTCATCGCCTTTCGTTCCTCGTTCAATGTCAGAAGTTCCTCGATGCCTTCTCCCGATAAGATCGCTTCCAGCGCCAAGGCCGGATCGGCGATGCGTCCGGACGCGTTGATGCGCGGCGCGATGCGGAACGCGATGTCGCTGCTCTTCAGCGGACCGCCGTCTCCTCGTCCCGCGCGGATCAAACGCGCGAGCGGACTGGAGGACGGAAGGCGGGCGGCACAGGAAAGTCCCGCGGTGACGAGCGTTCTGTTTTCCCCGACGAGGGGAACGAGATCCGCGACGGTTCCGATGGTCGCAAGGAGAAGATCTTCTTCCATCCCCCGCCATTCCTCCGATCCCATCGAGGTTTCGAGCGCGCGAATGACACAGTAGGCGACGCCGGAGCCGGACAAGTGGACGTTCGGGAACGCGGACGGAAGCGTCGGATGGATGACGGCAAACGCCGGAGGCCTGCCGCGCGAAGCCGAGTGGTGGTCGGTGACGATCACGTCGATGCCCCGACGCTTCGCCTCTTCGATTTCCGCGTGCGCGGCGATACCCGTGTCCACCGTGATGATCAGGGACGTGCGCTTGGCGGCGCACGCGGCAATGAATGCCGACGTCATGCCGTACCCGTCGCTTCTCTGCGGCAGGTGAATCTTCGCATCGTTCCCGTGGCGTCGGAAGAACCGTGCGAACTGCGCCGCCGCGGTAATGCCGTCCGCATCGTAGTCGCCGAAGACGGCAATGTGCTCTCCGCCTTGCATGGCTGCGCGAATACGATCGACCGCGCGCGTCATTTCCGGAAACAGGAAGGGGTCCGAGAGCCCCGCGCTTCGCGGCGAGAGATTCAAGCCGCGCTTCGCGGCGAGAGCCGCCATGACCGCCGAACATTCCCCTGCAGGGTGCGAAGGCAGAATCCAGCGACGGCCCGTCAGGGACAAGGGTTCCGGCATGGCGGCACCATAGCAGGGCTCCGCGGACGGCGCACCGATCCACTCCACCACTGAGGAAAAGTATGGTATACTGAGGAGAAATGTTCTTCTTCAAAAAAAGAGAATCATTACTGCAGGCCAGCAAGCACGAGCAGCAGGACGCCATCACGCGCTTGATTTCCTTCTCCTCCATGCGGAGCGGGTACTACCTCCTGCTGATTCTGGCCTCGCTGATCGTCACGCCGGGCATTCTGACTCAGAACACGCCGGTGGTGATCGGCGGCATGATTCTGGCGCCTCTGCTGGTCCCCATCCTTCTGCTTTCGCTGTCGCTCTTAAACGGCACCGTGGCCGGGTGCGTACAGGCGGTGAAAGTCCTGGCGCTCTCGTTGATCCTCTCCGTCGGAACGTCGTTGCTGCTCACGCGCATCCTTCTGCACCTGTATGCGTACCGCAACGCGGTCACGATGATCGAGTCGATCGATGCCGGCATCTACATTTTCATCGCCTTCTGTTCCGGCGTCGCCGCTGCCTTCGCGTGGGTGAAGGAGGATCTTGCCGAAACGATCGCCGGCGTGGCAGTAGCGGTCTCGCTTCTGCCCCCGCTCTGTCTGATCGGCATTGCGATCGCCGTCGGCCAGTACTCCACCGCGTACAACGCGTTCCTCATCTTCATGGCGAACCTCATCGGTATTTCCTGCGCCGCCTACATCGTCTTCCTGCTGCTCGGGTTCCTGCCCTCCAAACGCCTGCAGGAAAAAGTCATCGAGAAGAATGACAAGGAGTAAGACGGAGTGCCCTCACTCCTCCTCACGTACTTCCGGATACGCGGCCAGCGCGCCGAAGACGGCCGTTTTTACCTCTTCGAGTTTTTCGGTGCTTCGCGCTTCCACGATGATCGACAGGCGCGGACTTGTGTTGCTCTGACGAATGCCCGCCCAGGCGCCGTCTCCGAAGTCGATGCGGGCTCCGTCGAGCGTGAGCACGGGATGATCTTTCGCAAAGAACGTCGTGAGCTCCTGAACGATCGCACTCTTGCGGTCGTCGGGACAGAACGGTCGGTACTCGGGCAGTTGGTATGCCTTTGGGAACGATTGCAACAGCTGTGAGAGAGGCTTCTGTTTCTCCTTGAGAATGCGGAGGATGCGCAGTGCGGCGACGAGCGCATCGTCGTAGCCGAAGTAGTCTTCGCCGCAGAAGAAGTGGCCGGATTGCTCTCCTCCCAGAAGCGCGCCGTGTTCGCGCATGGCGTGCTCCACGAACGAATGACCGACCTTGCACATGACGGGCTTGCCGCCGAGGCGGGTGATCTCGCTTTCCAGCACTCCTGAGTTACTCACGGTGAACACAACGGGCGCCCCCTTCTTCCGCGACAGATGATCCTCGGCGAGCAGCAGGAGAATTTCGTCGGCGCTCACGATGTTTCCCTTCTCGTCGACCAGTCCGACTCTGTCACCGTCGCCGTCAAACGCGATGCCGCATGATGCTTTTCCCCGCTTCACTTCCTCCTGCAGATCGCGGAGCGTCGCATGCTTGCTCGGGTCCGCCGGGTGATTCGGAAATTCTCCATCCGGTTCGATGAAGAGTCCCTTCACGCGCGCACCAGCTTGCAGCAGGGCTTCCAGATACGTCGGCCCCGCGACGCCGTTTCCGCCGTCGAGAATCACCGTCAGTTCTTCCGCGCACCGCCCGAAGAGTTTCGACAGATGTTCGAGATAAGGCGTGATCGCATCGAGATCACTCACGTTCCCCGCAGAGGGAGCCGCAAAAGCATTCTCTTCGATGCGCTTCCTGAGCGATTGCAGATCGTCACCCGCGTACGCTTCCGCATCTCTGATCTGCAGCTTCAGTCCGTTGTCCTCCTTCGGGTTATGACTCGCCGTCACCTGTACCGATCCGTCGAGCGTGCGGTTGACGACGGTGAAGTAGCTGACGGGACTGGAGGTCATGCCGATTCTCTCGACCATGCATCCGACTGACGTGAGTCCGTCGATCACGGCGTGCTCCAGAACCGGACCGTGCGTGCGTGCGTCGCGCCCCACGGCGACCCGCGGGTGATCCGTGCCGTACAGTTCGCGCAGCACTGATCCGAATCCTCTGCCTATCAAGCGCGCGGCCTCCTCCGTCAGCTGTGTGAGCGCCTTTCCGCGAATGTCGTACGCGCGGAAGATGTGGGGATCGAGTGCGGCCATCGGCGCGTATCCTACAGTCTGAACCGCCTTGATGCGACGCTTCCGGGGAAAGCGTGTAGCATGACGCCATGAAATCGGCGTGGCTCCTCCTCCTTTCCTTCCTGCTTGCCGGATGCATGTCCGGTTCCGAGCGAACCACGGTGCCCGTGTTGGACGGTGAGGAACTGACGTTCGTGCATGAGGGATACAAGAGGAAGGCGCTCATACATGTTCCCGTCTACCTGCCGCGTGACTCTTCCGTACCCCTCGTTCTTGCGCTGCACGGTGGCGGCGGCAATGCCGCACAAGCGCGCTCCACATTCGGACTCGATGCGGTTGCCGACAGGGAAGGATTCATCGTGGCGTATCCCGAAGGTATCGGTCCCGCCATCGGTGGTAATTTGCTTGCCACGTGGAATGCCGAGGCATGCTGCGGGCGCGCCATGCGCGAAGGTGTCGATGACATCTCGTTCATCGCGGGAGTGTTGGACGGTCTGGAGGCATCGTTGCCGATCGATGCGAAGAGGATCTACGTCACGGGCCACTCCAACGGCGCGCTGCTCGCCTATCGTCTCGCCTGTGATCTGAGCAATCGCATTACCGCCATCGCGCCGGTGGGAGGTCACGGAGCGCTACGCACAGATTGTGTACAGGAGCGTGCCGTTCCGGTGTTGCACGTGCATGGCGTGCAGGATGAGTGCGTTCCGTTTGAAGGAGGAACGTGCGGCGGTTGCTTCGCGGAACTCCTCGCGGCCATGGGACTGCCCGCAGGCGACGGTGAGAGATGGGACTGCCCGGCGGTCACCACCGAACTGAACGACAGAATGTCTCTCTACGGGTGTGCCGAGGGACTCACCACGGAGTTTGTGAACGGCGCGGTGCGCATGACGGCAACGGAGTGCCGCGACGGAGCTGCGGTCTCGCTCCTGAAGATCGAAGAACTCGGTCACGCGTGGCCCGGCACGGCGATGTTCCCTGCCTGCGAGCGGGCGCCCCTGGGTCAGCCCTGCCGCCTGTGGAACGAGATCGCCGGACCGGCCAACGGCGACGTCTCCGCCGCGGAGCACATCTGGCGCTTCTTCTCGGGATACGCGTTGCCCTGAGCAGGTGGCAACAGGCGCGAATTTCCTGTATAATGGAGGGAATTCATGGCTTCCACATCCACAAAACCTTCAGCCGCCCCGCCGCTCACCGTCGCCTATTTCACCATGGAAATCGGACTGCAGCGTTCGATTCCGACGTACGCGGGAGGGCTCGGCATGCTCGCGGCGGACATCATGCGCTCCTGTGCGGACCTGAAGGTTCCGTCTGCTTGCGTCACCGTCGCGTGGCAGCACGGATACCTGCATCAGGACATCGCGCGGGACGGCACGCAGCACTACGAACAGCAGGACTGGAATCCCGAGGAAACGATGACGAGAGTGGAGCAGACGGTCGAGGTTTCCTGTGAAGGACGAACCGTGAAGGTCGGTGCGTGGCGGTACGACATCAAGAGCGACGACTTCACCGTGCCCGTCTACTTCCTGAACACCAACCTTCCGGACAATACGCCGGAGGATCGCGACATCACGAAGTACCTGTACGGCGGCGACGGTGCGATGCGCTTAAAGCAGGAGATCGTGCTCGGCATCGGCGGCGTGCGCATGTTGCGCGCTCTGGGTCACGACGATATCGGCACATTCCACATGAACGAAGGACACGCGGCGTTCCTTACGCTCGAGCTTCTGCGCGAACGCGGATTCGACGACGAGGCCGTGCGTGCATCGTGCGCCTTCACCACGCATACGCCCGTACCGGCCGGACACGACGTGTTCGACTATGACCTCGCGTGGCGCGTGGTCGGCGACATGTTGCCGTGGCACATCAAGAAACTCGCGGGAGAAGACCGTCTCTCCATGACGCTCCTCGCACTGCACTTGAGCCGCTACACCTGCGGCGTCTCTCGGGTGCACGGCGGCGTCTCCCGCGCCATGTTCCCGGGCGAGACCATCGACCACATTACGAACGGCGTGCACCACACGTCCTGGGCGTCTCCCGAGATCGCCTCCCTGCTCGATGCACATATTCCGGGCTGGCGCTCCGATCCCTCCCTCCTTGATGAGGGGAATCCGAACATTCCCGATGAGGAACTCTGGGGAGCCCATCAGGAAGCCAAGAAGAGGCTGATCGCGGAAGTGAACAAGTACACCGACGACCCGTTCCACGAACACACTCTCACCATCGCGTCGGCGCGTCGTGTCGTCGCGTACAAACGCCCCGAGCTCCTCTACACGAATCTGGAGCGACTCCGGTCCGTCGCGCACGGACGGGTGCAGATCATCCACGCGGGAAACGCGCATCCTCTGGACCCCTTCGGGCAGGAAGTGATCCGGCGCATGATCGAGCGCAGCCGCGAACTGAAAGATTGGATACGCATCGTCTATCTCCCCAACTACAATCCCGATCTTGCGAAACTCCTCGTGCAGGGTGCCGACGTCTGGCTCAACACGCCCATGCGTCTCATGGAGGCGTCGGGAACCTCCGGCATGAAGGCGTGCATGAACGGCGTCCTCAATCTCTCCACGCTCGACGGCTGGTGGGTGGAAGGCTACGAGCAGGACAGCGAAGCCGGCTGGCGCGTGGGGCCTCTTGCGGAAGCACTCGCAAACGGAGCGGAGCACCGCAAGATCGACGCCGAAGATCTCTACACGCAACTTCAGTACGAAGTCATCCCCGAGTACTACTACGCGAAGCGTGCGCGGTGGATCCATCGCATGAAACGTTCCATCGGTCTGCTCGCCAGGTTCAACACGCACCGCTGCGTGCAGGAGTACCTGAAGAAGGCATGGGGAAACGGAGCGGCATGAGGCTGTGCCGCGACTCGTCGTTCATTGCATGAACCGGACGGTTTTGGCATACTCTCCTGCGTTTTCTTCCCCCTCCACGCATGACGCTCTCGCGCAGGAACATCCTCACGTTGTTCGTCGGCACGCTCCTTGCCGGATTCGTTCTCGGTTTCTTCGCGCAGCGCGTGACTGCCGCGGTGAGAGGGTCCGTCCTCTATCCGGATGTACAGGCCGGCGCGTTCTACGACGTCGCCGTCGGTGAGATGGCGGGACTCGGCGTGATCCAGGGATACGAAGACGGCCGCTTCGGTCCCAATGACTACGTCACGCGCGGACAGGTGGCGGTCCTGATGATGCGCCTCCGAAACGAGCTGAAAGGTCTTCCCGTCAACGGAACGAGTTCATCATCCTCTTCCAGCAGCTCATCGCGTTCTTCAAGTTCGCGCTCCTCTTCCTCTTCTTCCAGCAGCAGCTCCTCCGTGCAGGCCGGAGCCGCGGGCGCATTCCGGTTCAGCAAGGATGAGGTCGACATCGTCGAGAGTTCGCGTAACCTGTCGCTCACCATTAATCGTGTGGACGGCAGCAAGGGAGCGGCGAACGTCACCTATACATTGAGCGGTGCCACGGCCAAGAGCGGAGAGGACTTCAGCGGAACGAGCGGCGTCGTCTCGTTCGCGGACGGTGAAACCCAGAAGATCATCACGATCGCCATCGTCGAAGACAAGGTCGGAGAAATTCACGAAACGTTCCACATCATCCTCGGCAATCCCACGGGAGGCGCCGTGCTCGGCAGCCCCTCGGAGATGGTCGTGACGATCCTCGATAACGACGGAGGCGTGCCGGGAGGCAGTGGCGGTTCATCGTCCAGCGCCGCGGGTACGAACACGGTCGTCGGCTTCGCGTTCGGCGCGTCCGAGTACACCGTGGGCGAGGACCAGGGCTCCGCCACGATCACGGTCGTGCGGTACGGTTCCACGTCGGCCGCGGCATCCGTGGATTACGCCACCAGCCACGGCACCGCGAATACCGCCAACTATAACCCCGTCAGCGGCACGCTGAACTTCTCCTCCGGAGAAGCGTCCAAGACCTTCACGGTATCGGTCATCAACAACAGCGACATCGCGGGCAACAAGACCGTGAACCTCACGCTCTCGAATCCCACGGGCTCGCAGATGGCGACGCCGTCCACCTCGCTCCTCAGCATCGCAGACGACGACATGTCGTCGTACGTGACGGGCACGGGAACGATCCGTTTCGACAAGTCGAGCTACAGCGTGGTCGAGAGCGTCGGTCATGCGGCCATCACCGTCTCGCGCATCAACGGTTCCAAGGGAACGGTGACCGTCAACTACGCGACGACCGGCGGATCCGCCGCATCGAACAGCGACTACACCCCCGTGAACGGCACGCTCACCTTCGCCCCCGGCGAGACGAAGAAAGTCTTCTTCGTCCCCGTGATCGACGACGCCGTCCCTTCCGAACAGGAGGAAGTGGTCAACCTGTCGCTCTCATCGGTCGGCGGAGGAGGGACGCTCGGCGTGCCTTCCATCGCGGAGCTGAAGATCAGCGAGTAGCTCTTATGAGCTCCGGCGCCGTCCCGTTTGCATTGTCAGCCATGTGCGTGAAATTCAGCCGGGTACTGGCATGATCGAATGGAGACAGCAGTGACTCACTGCTGATCAGCATCCTTCAATTCCATATTCGCCACGATTTTATAGACGTCTAAGGCGAGCTGGGGGTGTCTTTCGAATGTGTGCAAGTGTCTGTCACCAATTTCAATAAGAGTTTTGACGGGAATCTTTTCGCCTGCCAGCTCATATGCTTTCGCTGCAACATCGACCCATTCCTTTTCCAAAGCGCGCTTCCCGCACTCCAAGAATTTTTCTTTTGAGGCACCTCCCTCTTCATAGCATTGTAATGCCAAGCTGATGCGGTCGTTTGCAGCGTACCAATCACCACATGCCAAAAGCTCCTCTTTATTGCCGGCAGCACGAAAGGCCTTGTAAGGTGAGTCTGTGGAGTGCGAACCCGATTCTGTGTCTTTGGTCATACACATTTTCCCCAATACAGTCAGCTCCTTATCAGCTCCCCCTGCGGCTGCAAATGCTTCAACTGCGTTAGATAGATCTTTTTTTTGGGAGCACACCTCCCCGCATGCAATCAACATCTCTCTTGGGATATCTATCCCTGCCATTTTATACGCGATACGTCCAGCGTGTAAATTACCATCCATGAGCCATTTGTTACCACGGGCCGCAAGCATCTCCTTTGGCATAGGCTCTTCCAATTCTTCAAAAATCTTTTTCGCGTCATCCAACCCTCCTTCCTGAATTGCTCTTTTGCCACAGGATAGGATTGCATCTTTCGCTCCGGCCAGGCGATAAGCAAGGACAGCTTTTTCACGCCATCTCTGTTTCTCCAATGCCTTACCGTACTCAAGAAGTTTGGCAATTGCTCCCTGCTCGCTGTAGATCCGAATAGCTGTGTCGCAGTCTGCGTGCTCTACACAGGCGTCTGCACACGCAAGAAGCTGATCACGCGTGGCCTGTAATCCGGCTTTTTCGTATGTTTCTTGTCCTTCCTTGAACTTTCCGGCACGGAAATACGCATCTCCCATCAATTCCATCACTCGCCTCTGCACTACTTCTGCATGCTGGGCAGGTTCAACCAAGGTGTTCATCGGCTCTGTTGCTTCTGCTTCGTCGAGTTTTTCAAGGTGTTTATCCATAGGAGATTGATCGTAGGACTCATTGAAGCGCATTGTCAATAACGTGTTGCATCTGCTACTCTTTGCCGGCCCATCTGGGGCTGTAGCTCAGCTGGTTAGAGCGCTTCCCTGTCACGGAAGAGGTCGCGGGTTCGAGTCCCGTCAGCCCCGCCAGAATCCATAGACATCAAACAGCGCTTTGAAATCTTCAACAGCATCATGACCCTAAGCGAACAAAGTGAGTCGAATGGGTCAGCCCCGCCATTCATGTACCATGCATCCATATGCATGAACCTGAGACAGAACGACCGGAAGATGAATCTGAAAAAATGGGAGTGTCGTATGAACATCTCCTTCCTGCAAAATATAAGATGGCGATTGACGCACGTGCTGCCCTGATACCGGAAAATCTTCCGGACATTGCCCGTGAAGCAAGAAATGCAGGATTCACGGAAGAGGAAATCCAGGAGGAAATCAGAAAGGCCACACGGAAGAATCTGGAGAAGAATTGATGTTCGCTACTTCGCCATGTAGATCGTCCTCGTCGGGAAGGCCATCTCCACCTTCTCCTTCGCAAGTTCCTCCAGAAGCTGGATGTTGATCTTCTGCTGCGTATCCATGTACGTGGCGTAATCCCCCGAATCCACGTAGTACACGACCTCGAAGTTCAGGCTGGAATCGCCGAATGACTTGAAGTGCGCGCGATCGAAGGTCGCGTGGCTCATCTCCGTGATGATGTCTTTGCAGATCTTTCCGATCTTCTTGAGCTGCGCGGGCGGCGTATCGTACGTGACGCCGAAGGAGAACGCGATGCGCCTCTTCTCCATGCGCTTGAAGTTCCTGATGCGCGACGAGGTCAGCTCGCCGTTCGGAATCACCACTTCCTCGCCGTCGAGCGCGGTAAGGCGCGTCGTCTTGATACCGACGGCCTTCACGGTTCCCATGTGTTCGCCCACGATGATGAAGTCGCCGGCCTCGAAAGGCTTGTCGATGTAGATGGTGAACGAGTCGAAGATGTCGCCGAGAATATTCTGAAGTGCGAGTGCGACGGCGACGCCGCCGATACCGAGGCTTGCGATGAGCGAGGTTACGTTGAAGCCGAGGTTACTCAGCACGAGCAGGAGGGCGATCGACCAGAGGACGATGGTGACGACGGGTTTCAGGATCGAGAGCATCTGCTTCTCGGCGTCGTTCTTCTTGCTGAACACACGCGTGCGGAGCACGAACTCGATAATCTTCTGCAGAATCCTCACCACTTGCGCCACGAGCACGATGAGCACGAGTGCCTTGATCGCGGTCATCGCGGGCGATGGCAGCGTGAGCGAGCGCGAAGAGACGTAGAGCGCGATCGACGCGTACGTCAGCATGCCGATGTCATCGAGGAAGCCGACGATCTGGTTATCGATGCGAAGCTTCGTGCGCATGGCGAGCGCATGCAATCTGCCGATGAGCAGTCTCTTTCCAAGCACACACACCAGGAGAATGCCGAAGAACACCGCGACTGCCGTCAAATAGGCCTGCACGGTATTGCCGGCATACTCGACTTGCAGAAGATCGGGAGAGAAGACCATCCTCCCGACAATACCATGCCCTTCGCCCTCCGCAAGGAGCGTCGTCAGAACGGGCTGCCGAGATCCTTCCGGTGTTCCGTCACCTTTCTGCCGTGCACGCAGACCACGTCGAGCCGCGCCGGACCTTCGTAGCGATGCTCCGTGCACCACCTCATGATCGCCCGACGCAGACAACGCTTCTTCCGCGCGTCGACCGCCGTGGCGATCGGATAACGTTCGTCTCTCGTCGTACGTGTTTTCACTTCGATGAATGCGATCATCCGTGCATCGCGGTCCCAGCAGACGAGATCGATTTCGTCCCGCCCCACCCGCACGTTGCGGTCGCGGATCACGTACCCGCGCAGCCGCAGGAAGCGCATGGCCGCGAGCTCTCCCTCCTTTCCGGTGACGAGGTGCATCCGCGCCATGCACGCATCCTAGTACGTCTTCCCTCCGCAAGAATGCTTTCCTACACCGGTGTAGTGCACTCCCTTCCTCACTCTTTTTCCCGTATGAAGGAGTGCCATGCTCACGACACTCACATCCTTCGAGCCCGTCGGCGTCGATTCAGTGCCGGTCTCGGTGGAAGTCGGCGTCACGCCCGCCGCCGAACCGAAATTCCAGATCGTCGGTCTCGGCGACATGGCCGTGCAGGAGAGCAAGCAGCGGACCGTCATGGCGCTGAAAACGTCGGGCTATCGGCTGCCGATGGGCAGGGTGACGAACGTGAATCTGGCGCCCGCGCATCTGCGCAAAGCGGGCTCGCGGTACGATCTGGCCATCGCACTCGGTATTCTCGCGAGTTCGGGTGCGGCCGAATTTCCGGAGCATGCGTTTCGCGACAGTGCGTTCCTGGGGGAACTTGCCTTCGACGGATCGCTTCGCCACGTCACGGGCGTGCTGTCCGCGGCGCTCGCGTGCAGGCGGAAGAAGATCGGGACGCTGATGGTTCCCGCCGTGAACGGTGCCGAAGCCGCGCTCGTGCGCGACGTGCGCATCGTGCCGGTGAAGACGCTGCGTCATGCCGTCGAAGTGCTCTGTCGCGAACGTGAGCCCGATGCCGTTCCCTCCGTTCCCTTCGAGCGCGCACCGTCTGCATGCGACGTCGATTTCGCCGACGTCCGCGGACAGATCCAGGCGAAGCGCGCGCTGGAAATCGCCGCGGCGGGGGGCCATAACGCACTCCTATCCGGTGCGCCCGGATCGGGGAAGACGCTGCTTGCGAAAGCTCTGAGCGGCATTCTTCCGCCGCTCTCGTACGACGAATCCCTGGAGGTCACCGGCATCTACTCCGTTGCGAATCAGCTTCCCGAACGCACCGCGCTCATCCGCGAACGGCCCGTGCGCATGGTGCATCACACGGCGAGCGGCGTATCGATCGTGGGTGGCGGAGCCGTGCCGGGACCCGGTGAAATTTCGCTGGCGCATCGCGGAGTGCTCTTCCTCGACGAACTTGCGGAGTTCCCGGCTCAAGTGCTCGAAGTGCTCCGTCAGCCCATTGAGGAGCGAAAGATCACCATCAACCGTGCGCACGGTTCCGTCACGTTTCCCGCTGACTTCATCCTGATCGCGGCGATGAATCCGCCGCAGTACGCCGCGGGATCGGAGCAGAGAATCAGGAGTCGCATTTCGGCGCCGCTCCTCGACCGCATCGATCTGACGATCGACGTGCAGCCCGTGGAGATCGATGATCTTCGGCAGAAACCCGACCCGAATGCGGAGGCGAGTGCGACGATTCAGGCGCGCGTGACGAGCGCCCGCGAGAGGCAGCGACGCCGTTTCGAGGGAACGCCTCTCATGACGAACAAGGAAATGAGCGTCAAGCACCTGCATGCATTCTGCCCACTCTCGAAGGAGTGCGAAGAGTTGCTTCGACGTGCCGCGACGAAAATGAAGCTCTCCGCGCGCAGTTATCACCGCACCATCAAGGTCGCCCGGACCGTCGCCGATCTTGCCGGTTGCGACGACATCCGCCTGGAACATCTTGCCGAGGCTCTGCAGTACAGGCAGGCGGTGGGGGTGTGAGTTACGGGTTATCGAGATCTCAATAACCCGTAACCCGCCAACCGTTCCTTCGTTACATCAGAGACTTACAATAAGATGTGTGAGCTAGTAAGCTAGCGGCGATGCACTACGCCGACAGATTGCAGGAACGGATCGAACAAACCTCCGCCGTCTGCGTGGGGCTCGATCCCGCGCTCGCCAAATTACCCGAAGGCGTCACCAAGGATGCAGCGGGCGTCACCGCATTCTGCACGGGCATCATCGATGCCGTCTGCGAGATCGCGTCCTGCGTGAAACCGCAGTTCGCCTACTTCGAAGTGCTCGGCTGGGAGGGGATGAAGGCGCTCTTCGAGGTGTCCGCCTACGCGAAACAGAAGGGCCTGCTCGTCATCGGAGACGGCAAGCGCGGCGACATCGGCACTACCTGTGAAGCGTATGCCGAAGCGTACTTGAAAGCGGACGCGCCCTTCGACGCGCTCACGGTGAATCCATACCTGGGCTCCGACGGCGTCGTGCCGTTCATTGAACGTGCGAAGAAGACGGAGAAAGGACTCTACGTTCTGGTGAAGACGAGCAATCCCAGTTCCGGCGAACTGCAGGATTTGCCGACCGGCGACGAAGCCGTGCACGAACACATGGCGCAGCTCGTTGAATCCTGGGCGATGCACCACTTGGGAACGAAGAATCTCTCGCTCGTCGGCGCGGTTGCGGGAGCGACGTATCCCGAGGAGATGAAGTACCTGCGTACGCTCATGCCGCACGTGCCATTCCTCATTCCCGGCTACGGCGCGCAGGGCGCCACGGCGGAGGACGTGAAACACGGCTTCCTTGCGGACGGAACGGGCGCCGTCGTGAATGCGTCACGCTCGATCCTCTTCGCGTCTTCCGGAAAAGACTGGCAGGACGCAGCCGCAAAAGCCGCGCAGTCCATGGCGGAGGAGCTGAAGGCGTAAGGAAGAACGGATCAACGTCTCCACACGGTTCCGCGTGCCACG
This sequence comes from uncultured Candidatus Peribacteria bacterium, assembly GCA_964460475.1. Lineage (GTDB taxonomy): Bacteria > Patescibacteriota > Gracilibacteria > Peribacterales > Peribacteraceae > CAYWPP01. The sequence continues at coordinate 58,716 of CAYWPP010000001.1, read as the reverse complement.
GGTTCTTCACTCTCCACCCACCGGAACTCACCGGTTCCGTCGGTCCAGTGCACGCTGCCGAGCGAGGAAGGCGAGCCCGTTTCATGGAGAACAAGCCGGAGGACCGCATCGGAGGATGCCGATGAAACATCCGCGACAATGCTCAGAGTCAATGAGCCGTCGATGCGTCCGAGGGACGCGGGCAGACTCAGGCAGTTGATGCCGCTCGTGCCCATGGTGCAGGGAGAAGATTCTCCCGTTTCCCCGTTCATCACCCGAATGGATGAGAGCGAGATGCTTCCCTCTTTCTCCGCCGTGAGCGTCAGCTGACGCAACGTCACGTTCTTGCCGCTCAACGCCTCGGCGTCGAAAGCGAAACGTGCGAGCGTTTGTCCGGTTCCGATTGCGAGCGCTCCCTCCGCTTCACCGACCGATCGCACCGACGTGATGCGTCCGAACGCGGACTGATGCTTCGGGAAGGGTCCGAGGAGAGGGTGGGAATCGGTATCGCCGCTGGTCATACCGAAAGAAGACACGAGGATGTCGCGCACCTGCAGCAACTGGTTCGACGCACCGTTGTTCCCGAGGTCGCGAATCTTCGCGCGGGCGTACACGTGCACGGGCGTATCCGCCGGTAGGACGAACCCTTCTCCGGCAGGAAGGTACGCTTCGTACGTCTGCTCCCACTCGCCGATGTCCGTGGTCGTGCGCTGAGGGAGCGACGCAATCAGCGTGCCGTCTTCCGTCAGCAATTCCATGAAGTCGACCGTGCGTACTTCCTGATCGAGCTTCACGCGCACGTAGCGAATCTCCTCATCTTCGCCCTCACTCTCGATGATGCCGTCTGCAAGCGGCTTCGTCAGCGATCCCACGATCATGAACGTGCTGCGTGCGGGAAGGAAGGAAAGTGCGGAAGAGGAACTGCTTGATGAGGAGGATGAAGAGGTGGAGGAAGATGACGATGAAGAAGATGCCGACGTCGATGAAGAAGAAGAGGAAGACGATGAAGACCACAAGCCGCGTTCCGCAAGGCGGTACTCCGCGAGCACCCCGCGATCCTCGGCGAGGAACGCCGCGGCGAGCCGGGCCATCTGCCCGCGGGTCAGGAAGGCGTCGAACGCGGTGCCGACGGGCAGCGTGACGCCACGCTCATCGGCGCTTCTGTAGTAGGGCGCGTACCATGCATCATTCTGTTCGGGTGCGTACGGGTATCCGTACAGGTTCGCGAGCATCTTCAGCGCTTCCGCGTAGTTCACGTTGCCGGCGGGTTTGAACGTGCCGTCCGGGTAACCGCTCACGATGGAAAGACGCTTCGCGAGACACACGTAGGTACTGAACCATTCCTCCGGAAACACGTCGGGGAAGCAGTGTTCGGCTTCGCCTTCGGACGCGTGAACGTCGGGATTGCTCTCGATGACGATCTTCAGAAACTCCGCGCGGTTGAGCGTTCTCTCGGGCCGAAACGAACCGTCGGGATACCCCTCCAACACGTTTTCCGTCGTGAGCAGGCTGATGGCCGCGGCTTCCGGCGTGCCCGAGGACACGTCGCTGTACGGCAAATTGTCGCCGGAAAAATCCAGCGCGAATGCCAGGAGCGGAACCGAGAAGAGCGTCGACAGGAAGAGTATTCGTGAGCGCATGCGTCACAGTATACCAGAGGACCGGCGCTCCTTTCGATTGTGCATATGCGTGTGCATGCAGTATGCTCGCCAAAATCCTTTATGGACGCTCTCGCTCTCCTCGCAGTCGTTCTCATCGCCATTATCCTGGCGGTCCCCATCTCGATTCTTCATTTGTACGGACGCGTGCGGAAGATCGAGCGGCAACTGCAGGGACAAGTGATGCCGCAGGCAGTCGCTCCCGTCGCTGAATCTCTTCACCCCGAAACCGAAGCGGTGCCGGAAACATCCCCCGCAGTTCCCTCCGAGCCCTCGGCCGGAGAGCGGTTTATCGAGTGGCTGAAGGAGGACTGGCTTCTGAAACTTGGCGGCCTGCTCCTTTTGATCGGTTTCGGATGGTTGACGACCTACGCATTCCTGAACGATTGGATCGGTCCTGTCGGACGCATCACGCTCGGTATCGTCGCCGGATCGCTGCTTCTGCTGCTCGGCGCGTGGCGGATTCGCGCGTACGTGCATCAGGGCGGCGTCTTCCTCGTCATCGGTTCCACGACGATCCTGCTCACCGTGTTTGCCGCGCGGCAGGTCTATGAATTCTTCACGCCCGTGACGGCGCTCGGCATCATGTTCCTGGCGAGCGCGTTCGTCGCCGTCGCGAGCATAAGGTACTCGACGCGCGCCCTGTCGCTCGCAAGCGTCATTCTCGCAGGCATCGCGCCGCTTCTCACCGGACCGGGTCCCTCGAACAGCATCCTGCTCTTCTCCTACTTGTTCGTCGTCATTCTCGGCGTCGTATGGATCGTCGCCGTCACGGGACAGCGCGAAATCACCGCGGCATCGCTGATCCTCGTCTCGTTCTACAGCGTGCCGCATATCATGCGCCAGACGACGGATGCTCCCACTCTGCTGCTCTTCGCGTATGCCTTTGCCGCCGTGTTCTACCTCGTCAACACGATCGGCATCGTGAAAATCCGGGACAAGCGCGTGCATGCGGATTTGTTCGTTGCCGGAGGAAACGGCCTCTTCCTGCTGGCGTGGATCATGACGACGGCGCCGGAAGAATGGCAAAGCCTCATCATTTCCGCGTGGATGCTGCTCTTCATCGGCGGCGCATTCGCCGCCTTCAAGCTCACGCAGAAGCGCGAACCGTTCTACGTGTACGCGGGCATCGCCGCCGCCATGCTCGCCGCCGCGACTGCCGCGGAATTGCAGGGTGCCGCGCTCACCATCGCCTACACGATCGAATGCGCGGTTCTCGCGGTCGTCACGTACATGATCGTCGGTGACAGGAACGTCGCAGAGAGAATTTCCCTGCTCTTCATCGGCCCCGTCATTCTTGCCGTGCGCAGTGCGGAGGCTTCCGCCTGGCGCGAAGGCATTCTCCACCAGCATTTCTTCGTCCTGCTCGTTTTGTCCCTCGCGCTGCTCGGCACGGGCGGATTCTTCCAGGCATTGAAGGAAGACGATATCGACGCCAAGGGAGGCGAGGACGGTATGAGAATCTTCCTGTTCGTGGCAGGTTCCATCTGCGCGGCGGCACTCGTGTGGCGCGTATTCCACGCCACTTCCCTCGCACATGATACGGCGACGATGGCTTCACTCCTCGTGTACACGATCACGGGGCTGACCGCGTACTTCTTCGGAAGAACGCAGGAGAACAAGGCGCTTCTCGTGTACGGCGGCGCGGTCCTCGGCTGCGTGATCGCCCGACTCTTTCTGATCGACGTGTGGCAAATGGCGCTCACGGGCAGGATCATCACGTTCTTCCTCGTCGGCATCCTGCTCATGACGACCGCGTTCTTCGGTCGCGCGCGCGACGCGTAATCCCATGACGCTCTTCCGTTCTCTCCTCACGGGCCTTCTCCTTCCGCTCTTCCTTCTGACGGCGGTTGCACAGGAGGATGCACGGAATCCGTTGACGGCATTCAGAATGTTCAAGGAGATCGATGCCATTCCGCTCACGGTACCGACCGTCGTGGAAATTCCGTTCGATGACGACTTCCTGGAACGCCGGGAGTTTGCCGTGCAGAATCTGTCGTCGTTGAGCTTCGAGCCTTCTCTCTTCCTCGACAGGACTTCCGTGTCCGACACGCCGATTCAGGTCTCCGCCGAGACATCCACGGGCAATCCGGAAACCATGACCGATGACGATCCCTCCACGTTCGCCGCATTCGCGCTTCCGGAGGACCGCATCGGGGAAACGACGATCACGCTCACCGCGGAGCAGCCCGTCACGTCGTCGTCGCTCACGCTCCTGCTGGATGCATTCGTGGCGTTGCCGCTGACCATCGAAATCCGCGCCGGAAACGGAAATGCGGATGCCATCGTCGTCGCGCGGAGCAGCATGAGCAGCAATACGATTCGCTTCCCCGAAACCGTTGCGGACACATGGACCGTCTCGCTCGCCTACGGGCAGCCGTTGCGCATTGCCGAACTGCGGCTCTCGCAGAATGCCGCGCCTCAGGAGCGATCGCGCTCCCTGCGTTTCCTCGCCCAGCCGGATACGGCATACAGGGTGTACTTCGACCCCGATCGCTTCGTCGCGATTCCCACGGGAGAGGCGCCGAATCTTTCCTCCAATGTCGACGTGCTGACGATCGCGTCGCCTCCGGCTCAGAATCATCCTCTCTACACGCTTGCGGATGCGGACGGTGACGGTGCTCCCGACTTGCATGACAACTGCGTGCAAACGGCGAACCCCGATCAGAAAGACATCGACGGCAACGGTCGCGGCGATGCGTGCGACGACTGGGACAAGGACGGCGTCATCAACAGTCTCGACAATTGCCCCGAACAACCCAACAGGAACCAACTTGATACCGACGCCGACGGTCTCGGCGATGTTTGTGACGACGAAGAAAGCCGCGTGACCGAAAAATACGTATGGCTGCCGTGGGCGGGCATGGGATTCGCCGCCCTCGTTCTGCTCATGCTGCTGGCTTTGATGATGCGCCCCGCCGGCAAGGCTTCCGACGATAACGGGAGTCCGCCCCGGAACTGATCGGTACGCTTGTCACGGGAGAACGGTGTTTGTTAGGCTGGGCACATGAAGAAAGATTCTTGGCTCTACTCGGATTCGTTCCTCAAGCGCGCCTTCGCGATCTGGGGACACTACTTCGTTGCCAACATCATTATCGGCGGATGTATGTTACTCCTCTTCCTCCTCCTGATGATTGCCATCGGCGGCACCATGAGATTTGCGAAGGACGAAGCGACGGGCGAACAGAATGCGCCGGTACCGGGCTTTGAGGAGAATGTCTTGTGATTCTCTGCGCATAGTGCCTGAGGCAGTAATCACGATACTTCGATGTATAGTGAAGCGTACTTCGTGGTGCTCTCGATAGGAATTGAACCTATATCTACCCTTCCACCGTCGTCGCCTGAATCATGTATGGTGCTCCTGGCAGGAATTGAACCTACATCTACCCCTTAGGAGAGGGTCGTTCTATCCGTTGAACTACAGGAGCAAAATGTGAAGGGGCGACTATGGCGGACAAGGAGGAGAGGGTCGTTCTACCTGCCCGTCCGTAGTCCGCAGGACGGAGACGGGTCCGTTGAACGACGAGAGCACGGCGAAAGCATACCATTCATCATGCGTGCACCGGGGAAGCGCGGCGCCTTAGTCCTGTGCCAGGATCACCACCTTCCTCGAGTCCGTCGGCAGAGAGCTTGCCTGGATCTTCACTTCGCTCTCCTCTTCGGCGGAACTTGACCCCGCGGCTTTCGTCATGGCCGCGGTATCACCGTCGTCCGACGGCACTACGATTACCATGCGCGGGTCCACCGCTTCGATGAGTGCGCGCGCGTTCTTCTCCTTGGCATCCGCGACCAGCACGAGTACGGCCACGTCGCCGAGTTTCTCGATCTGCGCGTCGGTCCACTCCAGCACGGGTGCATCCACGAAGGCGCAGCGTACGCCTTCCATGTCGCAGGCGTACGACACTTGTCCGCCGTCATTCTGACCGATGCCGCCGAGGAAGATACCGTCGAAGTCGTACTCTCCCGGCCAGCTCAATACTTTCTCCATCTTCTCCTCGATCGGCGCGCTGACGATCGCGCGTTCCCCTGCCTTCGGCTTCTTGGGGAAGACGAGGAAGTGTGCGGAGCCCGACTGCACGGCGCAGGCGGCGTCTTTCTGGGAGGAAATCTTGATCATGGGGCAGAAGTGTAGAACAAACCCGGCGGCGCGTCACCAGGATTTCCCTCCTCCTCAGTCCTCCTCCCGCGTGATCTTCGCGCCCAGACTCTGCAGCTTTGTGTCGAGCCGCTCATAGCCGCGTTCGATGTAGTGGACGTCCGTGATGATCGTCTCGCCTTCCGCGCACAGCCCCGCGATGACCATGGCGACGCCCGCGCGAATGTCGTTACTCGCGACCGTGCGGCCGCGCAGCTGCGCGGGTCCGATGATGAGTGCCTGATGCGAGTTGAGAATCTCGATGTGCGCCCCCATCTTCTCCAGCTCGTACAGGTAGGCCATGCGGCCTTCGAAGAGCACCTCGAAGATCCTGCTGACGCCCTTCGCCTGCGTGAGCAGCACGCCGAACGGTGCCTGCAGATCGGTGGGGAAACCGGGGAAGATGTTCGTCTGCACGCGCACGGCTCCGAAATCCGACGTTTCGCCGTCCACCACGAGCGCGCCGTCCTTGTCGAAGGAACACACGCCGCCCGCGCGCTCCACGGTGTTCAGGAATGAGACGAGGTGCTCACGCTCCGCGCCGAGGATGCGGACTTTTCCCTTCGTGACGAGTCCCGCGAGGGCGAATGCTCCCGCTTCAAGATAATCCGAGATCACCGTGTGTTCACCCTCCGCGAAGCTCGTCGTTCCTTCGATGGCGAGCGTGTGGATGCCCCTGTCCGTCACGGTCGCCCCCCGTCGGTTTAGAAATGCCTGTACGTCCTGCACGTGCGGTTCGTACGCCGCCTGACGGATGACCGTCGTTCCCGTGACGCGCGAAGCCGCAAGCAGGACGTTCTCGGTCGCCGTCACCGAAAACTCCGGCAGCACGACTTCCGCCGCGCGGAGCGTGCCCTTCAGATGGAGCGTGTCGCTGGTGCTGAGATCCTGCGCTCCCATCTGCGTGAAGGCGAGGGTGTGGGCGTACACGGGCCTCTTCCCGAGCACGCAGCCGCCCGGATAGGCCATCGTCGCTTCTCCGAAGCGTGCCAGAAGCGGTCCGAGCAGCACGATCGAGCCGCGGAGTTTCGAGACGAGATCATGCGGAATCGGTTTGTTTTCGGCCTTCGACGCGTCGATGCGCACCACGTTGTCCTTCATCTCGGTCTCGGCACCGAGAAACTCCAGAATCGACAGCATCGTGTCGATGTCACGCAGACGCGGAACGTTCCGGAAAACCGATTCCCCCTCGCACAAGAGCGATCCCGCGAGCAGCGGGAGCGCGGCGTTCTTGGCGCCGCTGAGGGTGACGTCTCCCCGGAGCGGTGCGCCTCCCCGGATGCGGTAACGAATCTCCATGAGATGGGCAGAATACCGCATGTTCACGCATTCGTGTAGGCCGATCCCGGCCTTCGCGTCAGCGGTCGAGAAACATGTCCCAGATGAGCAATGCCACGCCGAGAGAAATCGACGCGTCGGCGATATTGAAGGTGGGGAACGTGCCGATGCGGAAGATGTCCGTGACCGTGCCGTCCAGGAACCGGTCGACCAGATTTCCGATCGCGCCGCCACAGATCATGCCGTAGGCAAACGGGCGGTTCTTGGCTTCCCTGTCGGCGTACGCGATGAGGAGCACGATGAGAAGCGCCAGTACGATCAGTCGTTCCTTCCACGGCGAGGGAAGCTGTATCCCGAAGGCGATGCCGGCGTTGTAGGTTTTATCGAGCGCGAGAAATCCTCCGAAAAACTCCACGGGATTTGCGATCTTCTCCGACGCCCACATGCCGAGCAGCGAGAGAGCCGTCGTGCATGCGGTGGCGAGGATCAAAAGAGGCACGAACACCAGCATAGCGCACGGAGAACGCGCGCGATACGAAGTGATTCTTCGAAAGAAAAAAATGGAGTATCCTTGGACCCCATGTTCCGACAGATGGATTTTCTCCTCCTCGGGCTCGCGCTCGTGCTGACGCTTTTCGGACTCGCGATGGTATCCAGCGTCAGCGTCTTTGAGAGTTACCAGCTGACGCAGCGCTTCGTCGTCCAAGGAACGTGGGAGGAGCCGAGCAACGCCTTCTACCTCTGGCGAAGCTTTCTGCATGTCGTGCTTGCCGTCGCGGCAATGGGTATCGGAATGATTGTGCCGTACAGGCTGTGGGAGAAGTACGCGCGACTGATTTTCTTCGGCATGCTCTGCCTCCTGCTGGCGGTGTTCATCCCCGGCATCGGTAACGAATTCGGCACGGCGCGGAGCTGGGTGCACCTCGGGTTCATCACGTTCCAGCCGACGGAATTCTTCAAACTCGCGCTCATCTTCTACCTTGCGGTGTGGCTCCGAAAGCGCGAGCAGTCGATCGCCACGTTTAAGGAAGGATTCATTCCGTTCGCGACGCTCCTCATCCTCTCTACGTTTCTCGTGGCGCTGCAACCCGATCTCGGTTCGTTCCTTGTCTTCTCGGCGATTGCCGTCGTGATGTTCTTCGTCGCGGGCGGCAGTATTCTGCACCTGTTCGTCGGCGGCGCGGCCGCGGGCATCCTCGGCCTTCCTATCATCCTCAACAAGGAATACATCCGTAACCGTTTTCTGGCGTTTCTCCGTCCCGACGATCCCAGCATCGCCGAGGGAATCGGCTTCCAGATCAAGCAAGCGCTCATCGCCATCGGGAGCGGCGGGCCGTTCGGAGTGGGCTACGGCAAGTCGATTCAGAAGTTCGGGTACCTGCCGGAAGTGCAGGCCGACATGATTTTTTCCGCGATGGCGGAAGAGCTCGGCTTCTTCCGGCTGCTCATCGTCCTCGGCATGTATGCGATGCTCATTCACCGCGGATATACGGTGGCGCGTCAGGCTCCGGACCGTTTCGGCTTCATGGTCGCGACGGGCATCACCACCTGGATCGCCGCGCAGACCATTCTGAACGTTGCGGTGAACCTTGCGCTCTTTCCGCTCACCGGACTCACGCTTCCCTTCATCAGTTACGGCGGCACCTCTCTCATCTCGGTCCTTGCGGGCGTCGGCATCCTCCTGAATATCTCGATGCATAGCACGCAGGCGCAGGCGGTATCCCGCAGACATAAGCGCGCTTCCGCGACTCGTTCCCTCCAACGATTCGTCCATGAGTAAGCGGCCTGTCATTGTCTTCTGCGGCGGCGGCAGCGGCGGCCACATCATGCCTTCGCTTGCGGTCACGCAGGCGCTCGTTTCCCTCGCACCGGAAATCGAGCCGGTCTTCCTGCGCTCCCCGCGCAGGAGCGAACGCGACGTGTTGGCCCGGGCCGGCAGACGTTCGTACGCCGTGCATGCGGGAAAATTCCCGCGGGGCGTCACGTATCGCTGGCTCACGTTTCCGTTCTTGTTTCCTCTCTCGCTCATCGAGTCGTTCGTCCTGCTCCTACGATTGCGGCCGGGCAAAGTCTTCAGCAAAGGCGGCTACGTCAGTGTTCCCGTTTCGTTGGCTGCCGCACTCTTGCGCATCCCGATCGTGCTCCATGAATCGGACGCCGTTCCCGGCAAGGGCAATCGTTTGCTTGCGGGACTCGCCGCGCGCGTATGCCTTGGGTTTCCCATCTCTTCGGAAAATCCCGCGAACGCGAAGACCGTCTACACGGGGAACCCGGTGCGTGCGGAGATCGCCTCCGGTTCGCGGGAGGAAGGATTGCGCATCACCGGTTTCGACGGAGGGAAGCCGGTACTGCTCGTTCTCGGCGGCAGTCAGGGTGCCAAGGCGCTCAATGACGCGGTGTTGCGATCGCATGAAGAACTGCTGCGTATCTGCGATATCGTCCACATCACGGGAGAAGGAAAATCGGTGCGCCTGTCCCGTTCGGGCTACTGGCAGAAAGAGTTCGTGACTGACGAGCTGCCGCACCTGTACGCGCTCTGCGATCTTGCGCTGACCCGCGCCGGTGCCGGAACGCTCTCGGAGTTGGCGACGCTTGAGAAGGCTGCGATCGTCGTGCCGCTCGAAGGACTTGCGGAGGATCATCAACTGCGGAACGCATCCATGTTGGAACGATGCGCGGGCGCCGTCGTCGTGCGGCAGAGTGACATGCGCGCGCTTCCTTCGGTCATTGCTTCGCTCCTCACGCATCCCGAGAAACGCGCGGCTCTGGGGCAGGGTCTGCAACGATTTTTTCCGCCCCACAGCGCGAAGCGCATCGCCGAAATCTTGCTGTCGTAAGCGCCCTGATGTAAGGTGCGCTTCCATGCGAAGAGCCGCACACCTCTCTACGGCCATCCTTCCGATTCTGCCGATGCTGCTTGCGGCATGTTCGCCGCAGTCGTTCGCGTGCCAGTCCCCGCAGGATCGTTCCACGTTTGAAGTGGAGTGGGACGGTGCACTGCTTTCCGGAACGCACCAGGTCACCCTGCGAACGTCCGAAGGAGACATCGAACTGTCACTTGATGCCGACAGTGCCCCCAAAACCGTCACGAACTTCGTTCTGCTCGCCAAGAGCGGATATTACGACTGCCTCACCTTCCATCGCGTCATTCCCGGCTTCATGATTCAGGGTGGCGATCCGAACGGCAACGGCACGGGCGGTGCCAGCATCTTCGGCGATACGTTCGAGGACGAGATTGATCCAAGCAGCGATCTCTACCAAACGGGATACGAAACCGGAGTCGTCGCCATGGCAAACCGCGGCGCCGATACGAACGGCAGCCAGTTCTTCATCATGGAGGCCGACTACCCTCTGCAGCCGAATTACACCATCTTCGGTCGCGTTACGTCCGGCCAGAACGTGGTGACGAAGATCGCGAACGTCGAGCGCGGCGCCAACGACATGCCGGTCTCTCCGGTGACCTTCACGGTCGAAGTTGAGTAACCGCCTGCTTGGAAGAATGAACGGAGTACCGGGTCTTCCGTCCGTCTTTTCGTGCTAGCATCCTGCTATGCGCACCCGCTTTGCCCCGTCGCCGACCGGCTTCCTGCATGTTGGAGGACTCCGCACCGCGCTCTTCGCCTACATCCTGGCGTACCAGACGAAGGGCTCGTTCCTGCTTCGCATCGAAGATACCGATCGTGCGCGCAGCGTCGAGGGGGCCGTCGAGAATATCCTCGCAACGCTCCATTGGGCGGGACTGCATCCCGACGAGGGCGTCATGTTGCGCGACGGCATGATCGTGCAGAACGGTGACAAGGGGCCGTACGTTCAGTCCGAACGGAAAGATCTGTACGCGCGCTACGCCAGGGATCTCATTGCCTCCGGGCACGCGTACTACGCGTTCGATACGCCCGAGGAAATCGAGGCGATGAAGAAAGAGCTCACTGCCGAAGGTCATGCATCACCGAACTACTCTTCCGTCGCGAGAATGCGCATGAAAAATTCCCTCTCGCTCGGCGAGGAGGAGACGAAGAGGAGAATCGCAGCCTCAGAACCGTACGTCATCCGTTTCAAGATGCCGGAGAATGAAGTCGTTTCCTTTGATGATGACGTGCGTGGAAACGTGGAGTTCCGGACGAAACTTCTCGATGACCAGGTGCTTCTGAAGAGCGACGGATTCCCCACCTATCACCTTGCGCACGTCGTCGACGATCATCTGATGGATATCGACATCGTGATCCGCGGCGAAGAGTGGTTGAGCTCGCTTCCAAAGCACGTGCTTCTCTTTCGCGCACTTGGCTGGGAGCCGCCGCGGTACGCGCACGTGCCGCTCCTCCTCAACAAAGACCGCACGAAACTCAGCAAGCGCCAGAGCGACGTTGCCGCGGAAGAATACATTGCGAAGGGGTACTTGCCGGAGGCGCTCGTGAACTTCCTCGCGTTGCTCGGGTGGAATCCCGGTACCGAACAGGAACTGTTCTCGCTTCGGGAACTCATCGATTCCTTCTCGCTTGATCGCGTGCAGAAGGCGGGCGCGGTGTTCGATACCGAGAAGCTCGATTGGCTCCAGGGTCAATGGATGCGCCGCATTCCCCTTGAAGAATTTGCCGAGCGCACGCTCGCTCTCGTTGCCGAGCGTTTCCCCGCGGCGCGGAAAGATGAGAACTTCGCGAAAAAGGCCGCCCTCATTCAGGACCGTGTCACGTTCCTGCACGAGTCACCGGATATGCTCGCCTTCTTCTACGAGGAGCCGACGGTCACGAAGGAATTGCTTGCCGAGAAGAAGCAGAAGGTGACGCCGGAGCTCCTCCCCGACCTTCTCTCCTCGCTCCTCACGACGCTCGAAACGATTGATGATGCCGGCTGGAACGAAGAGTCCATCGCCGCCGTACTCGGTTCCCTGCTTGAAGAGAGAGGGTGGAAGAGGGGGCAACTCCTCTGGCCGCTGCGTGCCGCGCTGACGGGCAAACCCTTTAGCCCCGGCGCCTACGAAGTGGCGGCGGTCCTGGGAAAAGAGAAGACGCTGGAGCGGCTTCGCCGTGCGCAAGTGCCGGCATGAAAAACCTCTTGCCTCCTCCCTGCAGGAGGTGCAGCATCACGCCATGAATACCGAACGAGAGTGCATGCCGGGAGACATGTCCCTGCGAGACTGGGAAGAGCAGATCGAAAAGAGAAGGCGCTTTATCGAGAACTGCGAACAAGACCGAAGGGCTGAGAGCGAACAAGTGTTGCGCGAGATGGAAAAAGTGCTGGGCGTGCGGACTTCCATCGAATGATGGAGTGACGGATGCATTTCGGTGTACACTGGGTGCATGAAGATCCCGCCCAAGCGAAACGTGGAAGTGGAGATTTCCCACGAAGGAGGCAAGGCCGTGATCCAGGGCAAGACGAACGTGCCGTTCAAGGTCTTCGTGCAACTCGTGCTGCAGCGCAAGGTGCAGGGCCTCTTCCGCGACTGGCAGAACGAGCCCGTCGTCATCGGCAGCGAACTGCTGACGAGTCTCGCGAGCGCCCCCGGCGATACCCAGGAAGACCGCGGGAACGTTATTCTCGTGACGCTCGCCGCCGGCATGTTCCTCGGCGTCTTCCTCACGCTCGGTACGCTCGTTGTCCTCTCCTTCTTCGACATTCGTCCGACGAACGAACAGTTCCTCCTCGTCATGGGGGGTCTGCTCCTTGTCGTCGTGATCCTGAAAATCATGCAGCGCGCGCAACGCCGCCCCAGCACGAAGCAGAAGGTGGCCGAGTCCATGGAGAAGCTTTCCGAGCTGCTTTCCAAGTAACGCCGTCGCCGATGGAGCTGAAGGACATGGAACCGCTCGGGCCGAAGACCACCATGCGCATCGGCGGAAAGGCGCGCTACTTCTCGATCCTTGCCACGCGGGAAGACGTGCAGGAAGCGTTCGCTTTCGCGCGACGCGAGAAGCTGCCTCTCATCGTTCTCGGCGGCGGCTCCAATACGATTTTTGCCGACGGCGTCATCAATGCGCTCGTTGTGCGCATTGCGCATGATACCGTGACGGTTGACGGTTCATCCGTGCGCGTCGGTGCCGGCAAGAATCTCGCGATGCTCATCAATGAACTCGCGAAGAGCAATCTCGATCTTTCCCCCCTCACGGGCATTCTGGGCTCCGTCGGAGGAGCCGTGTTCGGGAATGCCGGCCAGGGTCCGGCGGGCATATGGATCGACTCGTTCCTCAAGAGCGTCACCATCTACGGCGAAAACGGGTGGAAAGAAGTGAGCCGCGAAGAGTGCGCGTTCGGGTATCGCGACAGCGTCTTCAAGCATATGGCGCCCGCCCCGTTGATGTGGGAGGCGACGCTTGAGGTGCCCACGCGTCCGCAAGGAGAGGTTGAGGAAGAAGTGAAAAGGTTGCTGCAGCGGCGCATCGAAACGCAGCCACACGTGAAGACGGCAGGCTCCTGCTTCAAAGCGAAGGACGGAACGCCCGCGTGGCAACTCATCGATGCGGCGGGGTTGCGCGGAGCCTCGAAAGGGGGAGTGCAGATTGCCGAGAAGCATGCGAATTTTCTCCTCAATACCGGAGGCGCCACGTTTGATGATGCGGTGCAGTCCGTCGAGCGCGTCCGGGACGCGGTCGGCGATCTCGACGTCGAGATGCGGTTCATATTGCCCGACGGCAACGTGAAGTTCTGATAGATCCGTTCGCTTGACAGGCACAAACAAAAAAGAGCGGACGGAGAGCCCGCTCTTTCAGTGGATGATCGATGATCAGAACGGCAGATCTTCCGGCTTGATTTCCGATTCGTAATTGATTTCCGGAATGTCGGAGCGGCCGTGGGCGACGGGAGTCGCCTCGGCATCGCCTGTCTTCTTCTCCTTCTTCGAAGGAATGAACGCATCGGTCTGCACCGAAGCGAGAGCCTCGGCGTTCTTGATGCCGAGCAGGCTGACCTGATCTGCGACGATCTCCGTGGTGTAGCGCTTCTGACCCTGCTGGGTTTCCCATGTGCGGGTCTGCACGCGGCCCGAAGCAAACAGACGCTGGCCTTTCTTCACGCTCGTGCTCAGTGCAGCCGCCGTGGCGCCCCAAACGACGACATTGTGGAATTCCGTGCGCTCTTTCGTTTCGCCCGCCTTGTCGCGCCAGCGTTCGTTGGTTGCAATGCCGAGCGTCAGCACCTGCTGGCCGCTCGTCGTAGTGCGGAGCTCCGGGTCGCGGGTCACGTTGCCGATTACCTGCACGTGGTTGAGGCAGGACGTGATGTCGGAAGCACCTTTCGGCGCTTCGTGCTGGCCGTCCTTCGGGTCGAGCAGAATCATGTCGAGCGCGGTGATCTTCGTTTTGGAACGCTTCTCGCCGCTCTGCTCATCTTCCCAGGAATCGGTCTGCAGGCGTCCGGAAACGAACACCTGACTGCCCGGCTTCACGTATTGCCCGGCAACGTCCGCCATGGGGCCCCAGAGCGTGACCGTGTGGAAGCTTTTGCCGGTGAGTGTTTCGCCGCCCTCGGCCTTGAAGGAGTAGGGCACGACGAGGTTCAAATCCGTGACGCTCGCGCCGGAGGGCGTCTGACGGACGGTAACGGGTTGTGTTTGATAGCCGATGATGTGGATGCGGTTCAGAGAGAACATCGCTGCGTTGGGAAGAAAATAGAGGAGGTCTCGATCGAAGACTGCACAGTTGTACACCCTCCTCCGAGAGGTTGTAAACGAAATGTGATTGTCTCAGGTACGAAACATTGCGATGCAGTATTTCTTTGTTGCAGGAGAGCACAAAAGCAACCTGTCAGTGTTACACTTCATGGGACGTATGCGTCCTCTCTCCCCCCGTCGCCGCAGGATACCGCATCGGTGGAGCGCATCACGATGGCAGCTCGTCACCGTCATACTGATCGCATCGCTCTTCCCCGTCATGTCGCGTGCGGCGCGGTTCACGTCTTTTGAGGAAGAACGCGGCGCGGTTCCCCGTACGTACCAGGAGATTCAGCAGGAGATTGCGCGTTTGCAAAGTCACATCGAGAACAACGTGTCATGCGGAGGCTGGGTCGATGCCGCGCAGCTCTCGCCCGGGGGGGCCGGTCTGCTGACCACGGTGGAGGGTGCGCCCGGCAGGAGTGGCGATCCCCTTGCGTCGCCGGAAAGCGGCATGGCCTCCCGCGGAAGTTTCACCTATCCGGACGAAGCCGCCGGGTACATGTCGGCGTGTCACATTCAGGATCCGGAATGCAATCCCGCGAATCTCTGCCTGATCGGCGAACAGACGGCGACGCCGCTCCAGTGCCGCGAGCTGTACTACCAATTGCTGGAGAAGAAACAGTCGGCACCCCGACCCGACCCCGTGTGCGGCATCCAGATTCCGACGAAGTTCGATTTCACCGAAGCGTGCACCGGTTCGCAATGTCGATGCGGCATCGAGCGCGTCTGCACGGATAACGGAACGGGACTCCGCTGTTCCGACCTGCCGAACCAGCCGAATGCGGAGGGCGTGTGTGACCCGGGTTTCTGGATTGAGCAGTACCCCGTCTGTGTCGTCGGTGCGGACGGAGGACTCATCATCCTGTCGCCGCTCGTGGCGCGTGCGCGTCTTGCACCCTTCTACCGACACTATGGGCCGGTTTCGAGCTCCGAAGCGATTCCCGAGGAACGCTACGATCGGGGCATCCTCGTCTCAAGTGAGGGGAAGGAACAGCGCGTGGCCGCGGACTGCTACGAGTACTACATCGAACGCGACGCGCTCACGAACAGAATCCCCGACTGGCAGCGTCGCTGCGAACTCTACGAAACCGATGACAGTGATGACGACAAGGATTCCCCGGAGTGGCCCGATGAGGAGTGGCAGAAAGCCGCCGTAAAGCCCGATGGCTCACGCGAGCCGTATCGTCCCGAGGACATGAATCCGCCCCGCTCCTCCGGTTCCGTCATGGCGCCCTGGATTCCGGACACCGCCACCAGCATGGCGCTGCTCGACATGCAGACCGAGGAACCTCCGGAGACACGTTCCGTCAATCCGGATGATCTCGCTCCCTCGCTTCCCGTCGCTCCGCAGACCGTGCTCACGGCGAGCAGGACGAGCGGTACCGCGCGCACGGACCCGTTTGACGACACGACCAATCCTGCCGGAAACGAGCAGCGCGTGTTTTCCGAATGGTGGGAAGATCAGCAGAGAAAGCTCCAGACGATCTCGAAAGCACCCGTCCTTCGCGTGCTGCTCCCCGCTCGCTATGGAATCGGTCTGTCATCGAATGATCCGCTCACCGCGTTCCTCGACGGCTCGGCTCCCCGATCGTCGGGCGTGGTGGAGAAGACTCTCTTGGCCGGTAACGATGACGTGGGGTCCGTGCTCTCCGCATTGGAGCAATCCCTCCTCCTGGTTCCGCGCGAGCGCCGCATTCCCGTGATCGTTCCCGTACAGAGTGAATTGGAAATCGAGACCGTCATCGATGATTGGCGCCAGTGGGAGATTCAGTTCGACGCCCCCGACGCCGCTGCAGACATCATCGAGAAGCTGGAAGAGTACCGCGAGCAGGTACGCCGCGTGCGCTTGCTGCGGATCGGTGCGGCATCTTCCCTCGCGCATCTTGTCGAGGTTCAGCAGAGCATTCGCAACGAACTGTCGATGTGGTACCTGAAGAACGCGGAGAATCTGGAAACGTGGACCCGCGACGCGAGCGGGCGCAGGGAAGTGCAGGAACGGTGGCGAGACGTCATGGAAACATTGGTATCGATTCACGACGGCTGTGAACTCAAGTGGTGTTCCAACGCCCGCTACTCGTTGCCCGTCTACAGCCTTCTGGACGAATGGCTGCCGGGACGCCCTTCCCTCGGCGCCTTTGCCGACGACTCCTCGTACCTCATTCCCGAACGGGAACCTGCCGAGGATTGGGTGATCGATTTTTCCGCTCTCGCTCTTCCGCGTGAACCGCTTTTCATTCCATCCTTGGAGGTGACGCAAGTGCGCCTGGCGCTGCCGATCCCCCCGAAGGGGAAGTATGCCGTTCCCTCCGCGGATGACATGCCGGATATTCCCCTCCTTCCCCTGGAGGAACTTGACCCGTTCACGCTCTTCGATGATGTGATGACCGAAACCGATGTCACCCCTCCGTCGCTATCCGATGACGAGCACTACGTGCCAGTCGCGCCCGAAGAGCAGGAGTACGAAGATGTTCTTGAGGTTCTGGAGAACATCGACCGGCTCCTCATCTCTGCGAGAGGGGGCATGTGCAGTTTTCGTGAGAGCATCGAGGGCCGCGATGATCAGCCGCGGAAAATCAAACACACCGAATTCGATCTGCGTGAACGGATCGCGCGCCTCTTCGCGCGCCGCGCGCCTCTTCGCGAAGAGGATTATCAAGGGCGGGTAGAGAGAAAGGGCGATGCGGAACCGTCCTGCGACGACGACGTTCTCTGCGACGTGCATCCGCCGGAGCGGTCACTCTCGTTCCGTTGGCTGCTCACCGCGCCGCAAGACAGCGCTCTTCGTTTCCAGGAGCTTGCAGAAAGGCTGCGCGCACTGCTCTTACCGTCCGACGACGAGGCGAATCCGTACGAGAACTCGCCCCTCCCCACGTTGGAGCGGGTGTTTGTTCCCTCGCTTCGCGAGGATGTCGAGGGGGTGATTGACGGCATCGACCTCTCGGTCCCCGCACCCTCTTCCGCACCATGACCTCCGCACGCTTCCTGTCGGCTCTCACGCTCCTGCTTCTTGGAGGGCTCTCGACCTTCCTGCTCTTTCCGGCACGTGACGTTCCCGCTGCTCCTTCGCAGAACACGTGCAGGGACGCACTCTTCTCTTCCCTTCAGCACGAATTCGATCTCTACCGACGGGCCGTTTTCGGCAGTACCGGGAGTACGTTGACGCAAGACGGAACGACGGTTCTTCGCACGGGAGGTTCCATGCAGGAATCCGATCACCGCGGGATTCTGGAAACGAGAGGAAGGCTGACATCGGAACTGGTGGAACCGCTCGTGGAGTCCTACAGGACATTGCGCTGCAGAACGCTTGCCGTCTGCAAAACTCTGGAACATTCCCTTCTGACTGACGAAAGCGTGACGCTGGAGAGCGTGCAAACCCTCGGTTGCGAACCGGTTGATCCTCCCCCCATGCAAGACTGTCGTCTTGTCGACAGCGTGTCGCAGGTAAATGTCGCGGAACTCGTGAACTTCTGCAGGAGCGCGGTCGCAGACGGACTCGCCTACGAACGTGCGGCCCTGAAGACGGCCGTCGGCTATGACGCGGGTTACCGTGCACTCCTTCAGTTCTCCGGCATGTTCGATGCGTTCCTCGAAGAGGCGCCGGTGCACACGTTCCTCTCACTCCGACAGATGGCGGGGCTCCTCGGAAAACTTCATCAAATCCCGTGCTTCCTCGGTCACTGCGATCTGCCGGCTCCTCTCCCCTCCGAAGAATGACGCGCCCCCCCCGACGTCAACGGCGATTCTCTTCCGCTTTCCTGAGGAAGAACGGTTTGCTTCTGAGCGTGTTGCTTGTCCTGACTGTTATCGCCGCAGGAAGCAGGCTGCCCTTCGCGGCACTTCTCTTCGGCAATCCGGAGGGCGGCGAGACCGTGGAGAGAGGTGCCGAGACGGCCGCGTGTTCGTCTGCGGGTACAATGTTCGATCCCGAAGCCGATCCTGCCATGCGCCGGCCCTCGGCCGTGGTATCGCGCTACCGCGAACTGGCGGCAGGCATCGTTGAAGAGCGCGAGGAGCATCTGCGTGCGCCTTCCTCTTGGAGTTGCGACGCGGAATCGTTTGAAGAGTTGGCTCCCGACAGTCCGCGCCTTCGCGACCTTGCCGAGAATCTGCCGTCCTGGGACGACGATGAACCGGTTGTCTTCTCGTCCTTCACGCCGCTTCTTCTGGAATTGCAGCGCGTGTACGAGTGCACGCTCTCGGAATTCGAGCGTGACGTGGATGGCGTCGTGAATCGCGGTCACGATTCGCTCTATGATGACGAGGAACAGAGTCTGCCGGAAACGTTCTTCACCACCACCGACCGCGTCGATCGTCTGCAGCGCGAGATTCAAAAGGAAAAACGCATCACGCGTGCGGCGGTGGAGAGAAGTGTCGAAGTGTTCCGTTCCTTCGAGCTTGCCTCACCCTTCGCCGTGGAACTGCACTGTCTCCATCGTGAAGCTACGGATGTGCGAAACAATCTCTCCCTCATCGCGGATGCCGTCAGTTGCATGCCGCGCATTTGGGATATCTCCACTTCTCTTCACGATAGAGCCGGCGAATGACGCGTCTTCTCTCCCCCGTCGGCATGCTCCTGATCGCGTTCGTCACCATGACGATTGCGGTCCCCACGGGGCATGCCTCGGTGTTCGATCTGCTTCTGGAAGAGGCACAGCGTCAGGTGCGTGCCGAGGAGGTCGCCGACGAAGAAATGGTGAAGTATGTGCAGCGCATCTTTGAGGAGCACCCCGATACCCCCAGGGACTTGAGCGAAGAAGATGTCATGAGCGCGGCGGAAGGCGACGAAGACGCGTTCTGTGCAAGCATGGACGGCTCTCATCAAGGATGTATCTCCCTGATGAAGGACATTCTTTTCGTCATTGAGCAGGAGAACGAGGCGCGCGTCCTTGCGGACGAGTTGCTTGCGATCGCCTCGGCTTCGGAACTTGCCTCCGCCGACGAGCCGTCGCGCCCGCTGTCCATCGGTCCCGCGGCACAGGCGTTCAATGCCGTGTGGTCCGGAACAGGTGCGCAGACACTCGGCTGGCCCGATGATGAAGCTCTCGGGCAACTCGTGATGCAGCTGAAAGATGCCTTGGATACGAAGAGTCCGCTGGAAACGGCGCAGGCGGTGAAGCGCTACCACTTCGGTCTCTTTCGAGGAGAAGGCGAGCGCCTGGCGGGGGATACCGGCACGCTGCATACGTATGCACAGGACGTCGGAGATATTCTTCTGAGAATCGCCCGGCATCCGTCGCTCTTGATCGGCCCGTCTCGCGCATCGGGCAGCATGGTCGGAGAGTACACTCCGCCCTCCATCGGCGAGAACATCGCACTCTGGGCCCGTGAAGACGACATCGGTATCCACGAGATCTACCCGACGCACCTTGCGCGCTTCGATGTATCACCCGCCCGCTCAACGTACCCCGCGTACGGTTCCGGTCTCACCGTCTTCAGCGGCGCCGTGGCCGCGGCACTCTCCTATCCCTTTGAGTATCGCGGACCGGCCCCGTCGTTCGCGAAGGGCGTCGACAGTCCTCTCTGCGACAGAGCGTCGGGACGGTTCGGCTACCTGTGTCGCCCGCTCTCATCCGCATCGTCCTCCTGCGCCGCTCCTTCGGATTCGTCGTCATCCGTTCTTCTGACGACATGCGCGGAATCCTCGTCCGTTCGCGAAATCGGACCGACGATCTGTTCGCCCGAGGTCTTCTCGGAACGTTTCCTCATCGAGAGGCGTAACGAGGACGGAACGTACGAGCAGGATTCATCGTTCATGGAATGGGACGCACCTTCGGTGTGCTCGCCGCTCACGCGCGTGACCTACGACAGTTCGCTTGCAACGAATGCCTGCTACATCGGCGCATGTTTGGCCGAGTCGTGGAACGAACATTCGCTGATCGGCAACAGAAATCCGATCGCCGTCTTCGAGCCGTCTTCTCCCTACCAGGCCTGTATGCGCGACGATCCGCAGATCGGAGTCTACGCCGAAATGCCTCCCGCCGTCGCATCGTCCGTTCCTCCCTACGAAGGACCCGCACTCGTTCGCGCGCTCGATCGCGAGTACTGCGGTCAGAGCGGTCAGGCGTTCCCGGGCTTCGCCGGTCTCTGCGAAATCCGCGTCATGCGGTGGCTTGGCTCTCCGCAGCAAACGTATGCCACCGTGACGGAAAGCGCGGAAGTTTCGCGCGCCTTCCATGGCCAGTCGAGAGCGCATCTTCTTGAGGCCGCCTACGTTGCCGGACAGCGTTTCGCCCTCGACCAAGCGCTGCCCGTCTACCGGCATCTTGCCGACGGCATGGCGCACTTCGTGCAGGAGACGGCGGACCTTCTGATTGATCTCACCGAATCCGCGCCGCTCACCACCACCGCGTGTCCCTGGACGGGAACGCTTCCCGCCGAAGCCTGCGGTACGCCCCTTTCCCCATGATGCTGCGCTCCCTGCTCCTGCTCGGCCTCCTCTTTGCACCGCTGCACGCGGCGGCTCAGGCGGAACTCACGGCATTGCCTCCCGCCATTTCTCCCTTCACGCAGGGAGTTCTTGATCGTTCGGACGCCCTTCTTCGGGAGTACGTCCCTTCGCTTGGCGAGACCGAAGAATGTGAGAGCTCTCTCGACAACGCGATGGAACAGTCGTTGAACGAAATCCGCAAAGTCTATGACGCACAGGTCTCGATGATCGAGCAGGCAAAGAGCGTTGGCGAGCACACGCTCTGCCTTCGCTACGATCTCCTCCTGCTGGAGGAGCGCATGCATGACGTGCGCGAAGCGATCACCGACGCATCCCGTGCATGCGAATCCCTTGCACAACTCAAGACTCTTTCGAGCATTCACACGTTCCTTTTTCAGGCGTACGAGTCGGTGATGCTCGGCGGTCCCGATCCGCGCTACGCCGATTTTCGCCTTCGCCAGTCGCTCCCGTTCATACCCGAAGACAATCCTCTGCGGGAAGGCGACGAGCAGGCGACTGCTTGTCCGTTCCACAGCGACTACGGTCCCCCCGCCTCTTCCTACGGTTGTTCCGCGGACGTGTTACAGCGCGTGTTCTTCGATGCCGACGATGACATCGTGACGGAGGAAATGAAGAGCGAAGCGAGGCAGACGGCCGATGCCCTGCGGAACCTGGAAGGATTCGGTACGTTGCTTCGCCTGCAAATCGATACGTTCGAGCAAACGTTCTTCACCATTCTCTCGCGCATACGCGGCGGAGTGCCGCAACAAAGCGATGCGCCACCCGCTTCTCCCGCAGAGGAGGACGGGCCCTTCATGGGATGTAAAGAGGAAACGGTCACCGACCCCGACTCGGGAGAGGTATTGCCGTTTGCCGTGCGCACATGGGAGCCGGAGGATCTTCCGGACGCTCTCCTGCTGCGCTCGAACCGCGACGCGTTCGGCATTGTCAAAAACCCTCTCATGACCCTACGCCAGTTCATGATCGCGCAATTTCAGCGCGGTTCCGCGCGTCCTCTGCCGGTTGCGCCTCCTCCGGTCACCTACTTCGGCGCAGTGAGGCAGGACGGGGACGAGGCCCGCCGGCGTGCGCAGAGCGCGATTCTTAGCCAGGAGCAGGCAAGAGTCACGGCGGGCAGTACGGATGCGCTGGAGCGCGTGTACGACTCCGTGAGTTCGCTGCGCGAAGCGGTGCGAACCTTCGGCACGCTCAGTTCCTTCCCGAAGGAAGGAGCGGCGGTCACCAAGAACGGCAGAACGTACCAAGAGCCGCTCCCGCTCCTGCGCGGATACACGCGCGATCTTGCGCTCTTCCTGCGTCGTTCCTGCGTGTACGGGTTCTGCAGCGACACGCTCGACGCGGTGTTGCAGCGCGTGACGAATAACAGCTGTTTCCCCTACGGCACCTTGTGCTTCAGAGACAATGAAGACTATGTGCAAGACTGCTACGACAACGTCGTGAACGAGTGCTGAGGAAGCGTGCAGGGATGATTGCCGCGACCCCGTGGATTCACGGCACCGTCGTCTTTCGTCGTGCTATGCTCAGACTCCCATGAAGCCGGAAGATTTCGTTCACCTGCACTGTCACTCCACCTATTCGTTGCTTGAAGGTCTGCCGAGCCCGAAGGAAATCGTGGACCGTGCGGCGGAACTCGGGCAGGGAGCCGTAGCACTGACGGACAAGGGATACACGCACGGGCTCATCGAATTCTATAAAGCATGCAAGGAACGTGATATGAAACCGATTCTCGGCGTGCAGGTCTACTGCGCCGCCCGCACGCGCTTTGACCGCGAGAAAGGAACGGACACGAAGAGCTCCCCCCTGGTGCTTCTTGCCGAAACGCAGGAAGGGTATGCGAATCTCCTGAAGATTTCCTCGGCAGCCGCGCTCGAGGGTATGTACTACAAGCCGCGCGTAGACACGGAATTGCTCAGACAACATGGAGCCGGACTTATCGCCCTCTCCGGACCGCTCAGCGGAGCCCTGCCGCAAGCCGCGTTGGCGGAGGACGCGGAGCGCGTGAAGATGATCCTGGACGAGTACCGGGAATGCTTCGGAAGCGAAAACGTGTACTTCGAGCTGATGGATCTGCCGGGGGTACCGGGACAGCGCGAGGCGAATCAGCAACTCATACGTTTCGCGAAGGAATTCGGCGTTCCGCTGGTGGCGGGCTGCGGGAGCCACTACTGCCGGCAGGAAGATGCGGAGGCGCAGGACGTGCTGCTCTGCATCCAGAAGAACGCGAACGTGAATGACCCGGGTCGATTCTCCATGCGCGCCTCCGACCTTTCCATGCGCTCTTTCGACGAGCTGCGACATGCCTTCGATCATGTTCCCGAAGCACTGGAACACACGAAGGTCGTGGCGGAGCGCTGTAACGTGGAGATCACCTTCGGTACGTACCAGATTCCGATGTTCCCCGTTCCCGAGAAGGAAACGGAGGAGTCCCTGCTCAGAAAACAGTGTGAAGCGGGACTTCCCCTTCGGTACGGGTTCGACGCGTCGTCCGTCCCGGAGGATAAGAAGCACATCGTCGAACGCATGACGTACGAACTCGACGTCATCAATACCATGGGCTTCGCGGGATACTTCCTCATCGTCGCCGATTTCGTGCAGGAGGCGAAGCGTCGCGGCATCACCGTCGGGCCCGGACGCGGTTCCGCCGCCGGTTCCATCGTGAGTTACCTGTTGCGGATCACCAATCTCGACCCGCTTGAACACGGACTTCTCTTTGAGCGATTTCTCAACCCCGAACGCATCTCGATGCCGGATATCGACATGGACTTCGCGGACACGCGTCGCGACGAGGTGCTTGAGTACGTTCGTGAAAAGTACGGTAAGGACAAGGTCGTACAGATCTGCACGTTCGGAACACTCGCCGCCCGTGCGGCGGTGAAAGACGTCGGACGCGTGTTCGGCGTGCCGTTCACCGAAATGAACGAACTCGTGAAATTCATTCCCGAGCGCTCCGGCACCAAGCTGGCGGAGGCGCTGGAATCGCCCGACCTCGCTTCCTTCATCAAGACGAACGACACCTACCGCAAGATCGTCGAGATCGCGTTGAAGCTTGAAGGCAAAGCGCGTCACGTGTCGGTGCATGCATGCGGCGTGGTGATCACGCCGAAGCCCGCAGTCGAGTATACGGCTCTGCAAAGGGCTCCGAAGGATGAGGATACCGTCATCACCCAGTACGATGCGAAGCCTCTTGAGGCACTCGGTCTGCTGAAAATGGATTTCCTGGGGCTGAAAAACCTCACCATCATCCAGACGACCTTAGAAATCATCGAGCGTATGCACGGAACGAAGATCGACATCTCGTCGATTCCCATCGATGATCCCGAGGCGTTCGCACTCCTGTCGCGCGCCGAAACGACCGGCGTGTTCCAGTTGGAATCCGGAGGGATGCGGCGCTATCTGAAGCAGCTCAAGCCGACGCGCTTTGAAGACATCGTCGTAATGTGCGCTCTCTACCGTCCGGGTCCCATGGATTCCATTCCCGAATACATCAAACGGAAGAACAACCCTTCACTCATCAAGTACGAAGTCCCCGAACTGGAGCCGTTCCTCAGGGAAACCTACGGCATCATGGTGTATCAGGAGCAGGTCCAGCGCGTGGTGCAGGAGTTTGCGGGATTCAGTCTCGGAGCCGGCTACCTCTTGATCAAAGCGGTCGCCAAGAAGATTCCGTCGCTGCTCAATGAGCAGCGCGAGAAGTTCCTGGAGGGCGCACGCGGCAAGGGGCGCGATGCGAAAACCGCCGAGAAAATCTTCGCGCTCATCGAGCCCTTTGCGGGATACGGATTCAATAAGTCGCACTCCGCGAGCTATGCGCGCATCGCGTACGAAACCGCGTACCTCAAGGCCCGCTACCCGACGGAATTCATGGCCGCGCTCCTCTCCAGCGAGGGAGGCGATACCGACCGCATCTCCGTGGAAATAGCCGAGGCGCGTACCATGGACATTCGCGTGTTGCCGCCGGACATCAACGAATCGCTTGCGCATTTCACGGCACTTCCCGACAAGAAGATCCGCTTCGGTCTCGCCGCGATCAAAGGCGTCGGCGAAAGTTCGGTACGTGCGATCATTGCCGTCAGGGAAGAGGGAGGGAAATTCACGAGTCTGGAAGATTTCGCCCGTCGCGTTCCCACAAAACTCCTCAACAAGAAAGTTCTGGAATCTCTCGCAAAGGCGGGCGCTCTCGATTCGCTCTGTGAACGCGGACTCCTCGTCACCCAGGGCGCGAGGGTCCTTGAATTCAACAAGGCTTCGGGAGACATCGCCGCGGCGCAGACGGATCTGTTCGGCGGTTCCGCGGACGGGGAAGATGCCGTGAAGATCGCATTCGAAGAGCAAGAGCCTTCCTCGGGTCAGCAGCGATTGTTATGGGAGAAGGAAACCCTAGGACTCTACGTGTCCAGTCATCCGCTCGCGGGTCTTTCGAAGTATCTTAAGAAGAAGATCCGGTTGACGGGTTCCTTCACCAAGAAAGATCTGAAGAAGAAGGTGACCGTCGGAGGTGTCGTCGCGGGCATCAAGAAGATGCGTACCAAGAAAGGCGAGGGCATGGCGGCCGTCACGCTCGAAGATACCGACGGCCTCATCGAGATCATGCTGTTTCCGCGCATATACGCGCAGGTCGCGGAGCTTCTCGAAGAGTCCGATACCATGCTCGTGGCGGAAGGCGTGCTCGATATGCGCGCGGGACAACCCCAGGTTCGCGCCGATGCCGTGCGCAAGGCCTCGCTGACGCGCATGGCGGAACGCGCGAAGCAAGAAGGACTCTTTGATGAAGAGGAGGTCCGAAACGGACTTGTCAGAAAGCAGTCCTCCATCGATGAGGACGTCTCGACGGATCAGGAAAAAGAACAAAACGGCGATTTCCTAGGTCCGGTTGCAGAGTGGCTCGTCGGGGGGATGGACATGGCGGAGCCCATGAAGGTGCTCGGACTTGCGGAAGAAGCCCCGGATGAAGCGAAAGAGGTGACGCGCATCTCCGTTCATACCATCGAGCTTCCGGCCCATGCGCCGAAGTCGCTGCTCGTCGAATTAAAATCACTTTTCGAACGTTTCCCCGGACGCGAAAAGGTGCAGCTCAAAATCGGCGATTCCGTCATTCCGGTGCCGCTTACCGTCACCGTCTCGCCGATTCTGGAACATCGTATTGAGCAGGCGGTCGCAAAGCACACGGGTGAGAATGCTTCGATCCGTCAGTCGTAAGAGTGACGATCTTTGTCGTCCCGGCGTTTTTTCTCTACACTTTTTTTGATGCTGCGGCTTCTTCCAGATGAACAGGGGATACGGAAGGCCGTGGAGGCGTTGCGTAACGGAGGGGTCGTGATGCACGCCACCGAAACCTGTTACGGACTCGCGTGTGACTTGCGCTCACCTTCGGCGGTGGAGAAGTTGTTTCGTATCAAACGGCGGGCTCACGACCAGCCTGTCAGCGCGCTCTTCGCTTCCGTAGAGGCGGCCGGTTCCTATGTTCTGTGGTCCCGGGAAGCCCTGGTTCTGGCGCAGAAACATCTGCCGGGCCCGCTCACGATCATCGTCCCGCTCAAGCAAGAAGCGAAGCTGTTTCCGACTCCCACGGGCTCGCCCGACGGCACGATCGGCGTTCGCGTGTCTCCTCATCCGACGGCAATGAGCCTCGCGCGGCTTGCGGAGATTCCCCTGAGTACAACGTCCGCGAATCTGCATGGATCTCCGCCTCTCAACTCGCCGGAGGACCTCTCCTCCTCTTTTGCCGGTGCCGAAGAAATGCCCGATCTCTTCCTGGATGAGGGCGCCTTGCCGCCGTCATCGCCCTCCACCGTCATCGCCCTTCGTGACGGAAAAATTTCCCTTGTCAGGCAGGGCGGGCTGCGCCTAGAGTAGGGCACTTTTTCTTCCCTCTTCCCCTTCTTCCCCTATGGTGAACACTCGGGTCATCGCGGAACACGTTCATGACGAAGGTCATGAGCAGCCTGAAACGGGCGCATCGGGCGTCTCGTACGAGCAGGCCTACGGGAAGAAGCGTGCGGTTCTCGGAGCCGTTCCGGGCCTCCCGAGTGCCATGCAGTCGATTCTCAATACACAGGAAGAAGTGGGGACCGATTAAGCGCTTTCCCCGGGGCTCGGGGAGCACTATGCTCCGGTTATGTTCTGTCCCCGCTGTAAATCGGAGGCAACGGCGGTCATCGATTCCCGTCTTGCCGAAGACGGAAAGGCCGTGCGTCGCCGCCGGGAATGCGAGAAGTGCGATCACCGCTTCACCACCTTCGAACGTCAGGAGCTCTCGCACCTGATCGTCATCAAGCGTGACGGCACGCGCGAACCCTACAGCCGCTCCAAGCTTGAGCGCGGCATTTGGCTCGCCTGCACGAAGCGTCCGGTGAAGCAGCAGCAGATCGACGCCATGCTCAACAGGCTCGAAGACAAGTGGGGTGCCAACAAGGGGGAAGTCGCAAGTACCACGGTGGGAAAGGATGTGATGAGCGCGCTCGCGAAACTCGACAAGGTCGCCTACATCCGCTTCGCTTCGATCCACCGGGAATTCAAGGACGTGGAGGAGTTCAAGAAGGAACTTGGCCGTATCTTCACGAAATAGGCGTTCGGGGCCCTCGGAATGCCCTACCGCGCGCGGGTCGTTTTCTCTATGCTTGCACCCATGCTCCGTACCCACACCTGCGGCGAACTGACGGCAAAAAACGTCGAAGAGACGGTGACGCTCTGCGGCTGGGTGCATCGCAGGCGCGATCACGGGGGTCTCATCTTCATCGACTTGCGCGACAGATACGGTTTTACCCAGATCGTCATTCCTCCGGAAGAGAAGAGCGTCTTTGCCGCCGCCGAACGGGTCCGGCCCGAATGGGTGCTGAAGATCACCGGCATCGTTCGCAAGCGTTTGGAGGGAGCCGAGCGGGACGACAACCCGACCGGCGCCGTGGAAGTGGTCGTTACGGAAATCGACGTGCTCAACGAGGCGAAGACACCGCCGTTTGAAATCGATCAGGAGAAGGATGTGGGCGAAGAGGTGCGGTTGCAGTATCGCTACCTCGATCTCCGACGGCAGCGTATGACGAAGAACATGATTCTGCGCTCCAAGGTGTTGCAAATCATCAGGAAGTACTTCACGGACCGCGACTGCCTGGAGATCGACACGCCGTGCCTCATCAAGGGAACGCCCGAAGGCGCGCGTGAGTACATCGTGCCGTCGCGCACGTACCCCGGAAACTTCTTCGTGCTGCCGCAGAGTCCCCAGCAGCTCAAACAGCTCTGCATGGTCGGCGGCCTGGATCGTTACTTCCAAATCGCGCGCTGTTTCCGCGACGAAGACCAACGCGGCGACAGGCAGCCCGAATTCCTCCAGCTCGACTTTGAAATGAGCTTCTGCACGCAGGAGGACGTACAACAGATGATCGAAGGATCGCTCCTCGCCATCCTGAAAGAGTGCTCGGCAAAACCGTTGAAGAACGGCAAAGTGGAGACTTTCACGTGGAAGGAGCTCATGGATCGATACGGCTCGGATAAGCCCGACCTTCGGTACGATCTTCCCATCACCGACGTCACCTCCATTGTCGAGGGATGCGGTTTCAAAGTATTCGAGGATGCGCTTGCCTCGGGCGGTACCGTGCGCGCCCTTCGCGTGCCGGGAGGCGCGACGCTCTCGCGAAGCGAGATCGATACCTGGACCGAGCATGCGAAAGAGATGAGAGCGAAGGGTCTTGCCTACATCCTCTTCAAGGAAGAGGGTCCGCAGTCGCCGCTCCTGAAATTCTTCAAGGAAGGCTTTCTGCAGAAGCTCCGGGACATGACCGGTGCGCAGGAAGGCGATGCACTCTTCTTCGGAGCGGATACGTTCCAGGTCGTGTGCGCCAGCCTCGGCAGAATCCGCGCGGAAGCAGCGAAGCGCTTCGATCTGATCGACACGTCCGTCCACTCCCTTTTCTGGGTCACCGATTTTCCGATGTTCGAGCAAGCGGACGACGGCTCACTTACATTCGTCCATCATCCGTTCACGAGTCCGAATCCCGCGGAGTGGGAGAAGAGGGCAAACAATCCGCTGGGTGTGCATGCGGTGTGCTACGACCTCGTGCTCGACGGATATGAACTCGGTTCGGGTTCGATTCGTATTCATGATCCCGCTCTTCAGGCCGAAGTTTTCGAGATGCTCGGTATCGACAAGAAAGAAGCCGACGAACGGTTCGGTCACATGATCAAAGCATTTTCCTACGGTGCGCCGCCGCACGGCGGATTCGCCTACGGCATTGATCGCGTCGTCATGATCCTCGCGGGCGAGCCGAATATCCGCGAAGTCATCGCGTTTCCGAAGGATCAGAAGGCCAAAGATCTTCTGCTGGGCGCCCCCGCTCCCGTGGCCGAGAAGCAGCTCAAAGAACTCGGGATCGACGTGACGGAGGCCGAGTAACTATCTCCCCGTGGGGGCAATGATGTCCCCCGATTGATAGTGCCTTTCCTCCGGCGCTTTCTGCACTTCGCTGACGACGCTTGACCACGTGAAGGGCAACACCCGAAGTCGCATCGCGGCCCATCGTGACGCGGTCATCACGAAGAGGAGCGAACTGCCCGTTTCCATGGCCTCGCGTTCCGGCAGTACCGTGGCCTGCGGATCAATGTCGTTGAGCCACGATGCAAGCCTGTCGCGCATCTCTCCAAACTGCAGCGCCGATTCTTTCCATCCCGCCCGTTCCGATCTGGTGAGCCGGACGAGGAAACGCCGATTGTGCGATGCTGATGTCGTCGGAGAATTCATGGTCTTGAAAGCAGGGAAACGGTACCCCCGCCTGACTCTCGGGACAACCGGAAGCCTTCTCGTCGCTTCGTAAAAAGCCCGACATTCTGCTATAATGACATGATGGCCGATCATGATCAGCCCCGTCCGCACCCGCCTACTCCACAGGATGGATTTGATGAGCAGAACAACAGGATACGTGCGTACTACGGACAAGCCGGAAAGAAACGCGAAGAGAAGCGCGTGAAACGACAGGCGCGGAAAGAGCGCGAGAAGTCGGCAGTGGCCGCGGATATGGAGGAAAAGCAAAAGAGGGAAGAGAAGCGCAAGGAGACGCGTGCGATGCTGATCGCCCGTCGTAAGGAGGACGAAGAGCGCAAGAAGCGAGTAAGAGAACAGCAGGAGGCGGAACAGAAGAGGAGGCAGGAGATCGCGGCGGAAGAGAGGAAGAAGAAGGAATACATGGATGATTTGCGCGAAACGACGCGCATCAAGAACGCCATGGAAATCGCGAAGCGCGAGCGAAAGGAAAATCTTCGCAAAGCGTATGCGGATGCCGAGCGCGATTTTCAGGCGCGCAAAGTGACGATTGAGAAGGAGTGGAGAAAGCGCGTGACCGAGATCGACGCACGGGAACATGCGGAGCGATCTACGGCGGAACAGGCTGCGGCCGCGAAGAAACGGGAGGCCGAGGAGAGGGGTGCGCGCAGCAAATCGGGTGCGATCAACGAGTCGAGAGAAGCGATTCTTCGTCAGGAAGCCGCGGCGAAGCAGCGCGTCATCGACGCGAAGAAGATGCAATCGCCGCCGGCGGTGATCGAGAAGATCAAACGCGAATCAGGATTCGAACTGGAACGACAGAAGTCCGCGGTGCAGAGGCAATCGCGCGATGCGTCTCTTCGTGCGGAAAAGGAAGTGCGTGGAGAAACGCAGGACATCGAACGTTGCTTGCGAGGCGAACTATCGCGCATTTCCGACGAGGCACGAAAGGAGCGGGCTGAGGCGGAAACGGAGATGCGCAGACTCATTGCGGAGGCGAAGAGCGAAGCCGACGACGCGAAAAGCGCGGCGGCCGAGAAGTGGGGCAAGAGCTTCTGATGACGGGGAAGCGGCGCAACGACGCGCTTCTGTGTATGATTCACCATGCCATGGTGGCGGAACTGGTAGACGCGCCGGTCTTAGGAACCGGTATCCGCAAGGATGTATGGGTTCGAGTCCCATCCATGGCACCATTCGACTCGGCCCTTCGGGCCTCGCTCATGGTAAACCGTTCTCTTTATCAAGACTCGAATCGAAGGGCCAGTTCACATAAAGCATCAATGATCAGCCTCACTCCGGCGAAGTGCCATCAGTCGATACGGAAGATCTCGTATCAGGCGTTTCCCAGAAGTCCGCCGATGGCCGCGATCTTGCCGTCTCTCTCCTCTTCCGTCTTCGCGACGATCGTAATGTGCCCAAGCTTCCGTCCGTCGCGCGGCTCCTTTCCGTAGAGGTGAACATACATGCCCTCCGTGGAAAGGGAAGAAAGAGAGTCGGGCACCGAGCCGATCAGATTCAGCATGACCGAACTGCCGACGGGCTTCACGGAGCCCAGCGGTAAGCCGCATATCGCACGGAGATGATTCTCGAACTGACTCGTTTCCGCGCCTTCGATCGTCCAGTGTCCCGAGTTATGGACGCGTGGCGCAATCTCGTTTGCCAGGAGCTCTCCGTCTTTCTCGAAGAACTCAATGGTCAGCAGTCCCACATACTCAAGTGCATCGAGCGCCTTTTTCGCGTACAACTGAGCCTTTTCGTTCAGCGAAACCGTCACGTTCGGAGCAGGGGCCCGGGAGAAGCGCAGAATGCCCTTGCGATGATGATTTTCTACGAGCGGGTAGAACACGGTTTTTCCTTTCGCCGTCCTGACCGCCAGAATCGACACTTCGCGGTCGAACGGAACGAATCCTTCGTAGATGCGCGGCGCGTCGTCGAGCGTTTCCGCGAACATCTCCAAGTCGCGCTCATCATGCAGGACCCGCTGACCCTTGCCGTCGTACCCTTGCCGTCGCGTCTTTACGACGGCGGGGAATCCGATCTTCTTCGCCGCGTCGCGCAAGGTTTCGACGTCATCAACGGGCGCGAACGGCACGGTCGGAATCTTCAGTTTCTTGAAGAGCGTCTTTTCCCGCAGCCTGTCCTGCGCCACTTCCAGAGCTTTCGGCGGAGGGAATACGGGGAGCTTTGCACTCAGGAATTCCGCGGTCTTCGCGGGGACGTTCTCGAATTCGTACGTCACGACGTCGAGTCCCTCACAAAATGTTTCCAGCAACTTTTCGTCATCGTATGCACCGGTGACGATTTCACCCGACTTCATCGCGGGAGGGGATGGGGAAGGGTCGAGGAAGCGACACGTCACATCGAGCTTTTTCCCGGCTTCGCCGAGCATCATGCCAAGTTGCCCGCCGCCCAGCACGCCGACGTTCATCGCTTGCGTGGATCACGGTGCTTCATCACGTCCTTCGTCTGCTTGGTGCGGAAAGCCGCAAGTTTCGTGCGGATCTTCGGATGGCCGTTTCCCAGAATTGCCGCTGCAAGAAGAGCTGCATTCTTCGCTCCGCTCGTCCCGACTGCGAGAGTGCCCACGGGAATGCCCGCCGGCATCTGCGCGATGGAGAGCAGAGAGTCGAGCCCCTTCAGCGCTTTCGACTCCACGGGGACGCCGAGAACGGGCAGGACGGTCTTCGCGGCGGTCATGCCCGGCAAATGGGCCGCTCCTCCGGCTCCCGCGATGATGACTTCGATGCCTCGTTGCTCGGCCTTCTCGGCATACTCAAAGAGAAGATCAGGCGTTCTGTGCGCGGACACCACCTTCGTTTCATGCGGAACGCCGAGCGACTTCAGCGTATCCGCCGCGTGCCGCATCGTGTCCCAGTCGGACTTCGACCCCATAATGATGCCGACCAAAGGTTTCATGCATGCATGATAGAGCAAGAGAAGCGGTGCTACTAGCACGGCGCAGAATCACTCCCGGATGATCGTTTCCTCTACTCCAGGTAGAGCACCGGATTTTTCTTCACGCCGTTCACGCGGACTTCGAAGTGCAGGTGGATTCCCGTCGCTCCGTACACAAGGCCCGTGCGGCCCATGTCCGCGATGTGCTGACCTCTGGTAATCGCATCGCCTGCCGCGACATGCAGGGTTTTGTTGTGCGCGTAGACGGTCACGAGTCCGTTGCCATGATCCACCTCGATCACGGTTCCGTATCCTCCGTTCCATCCCGATTCCGCGCGCAAGACCGTGCCGGCTTCTGCGGCGAAAATCGGACCGCCGAATCCTCCGTTCCCGTCGCGTCGCTGCATGTCGAGCGCGAAGTGACGGCCGTTGAAGTACTGCGTGACGTAGCAGTCGCATGGTTTCTGCATGATGCCCACGGAGGGCGGCGGCTCGTACAGCTGTCTTCGGACCGAGAGAGGCTTCTCATCAAGCGATCTGTCGATGACCGCCTGTTCCGTCGGCGTGGGGATCTGCTGTGCAATGGCGACCGTGGGTGCCGGAATGACCGGCCGTCCGCCGGGGATGATCAGTTCCTGACCGGCAAGCAGATAGCCTTCACCGAGCTTGTTCGTCGCCCGTATTTCTGAGAGGGAAACATCGTAGAGTTCTGCGATGCGCGACAAGTTCTGGCCCCTCGTGACGGTATGAAGCACGCCGTCCACGGGAAGAATGATCAGTTCCTGTCCCGGCTGTATCGACGTTCCCTCTTCCAAATCGTTCGCCCAGCGAATGGTATCGGTGGAAATGCCGTACAGGCCCGAGATGGCACCGAGACTCTCTCCTTCCGCGACCGTATGGATGATTGCCTCCGCAAAGGCGAGTCGGGTTCCCTGTTCGGTCAATGACGACGACTTCACCAGGAATCCTTCCTCGAGAAGAAAGTAGCCCGTTTCCGCTGCAAACGGATCGGTTGCGGCGTGAGACGGCGGAGGGACGTACGGCGGCAGAAAGAGGGAGAGCACGAAGAGCCCCGCGCATGTGAGTCGAACACGAAGAGAGAGCCAGTGCTGCAACGGGGTAGAGCGGACGCGCATGAACGCAGGAGTGAATCGCCGCTACGGCGACGTCTTCGAGAGGAGCGAGGCGAGGAAGCGCAGCGCTTCCGCCTGGCGGATTTCGGGGCAATCGTCACAGGCGAGGAGCGAGCCGGTGGACGAAGAGGGGGCGGGAGGCTCCGGGGTCCCCGCCACCGCTTCCATGATCTTTGCCGTGTCGGCATACCGTTCTTCCGAACCCAGGAGGACGAGAAGGTACTCTCTGTTCTTTTCGGTGAACAGCGTGACGAGGCACTCCCGTGCGGACCAGGTCGTTCCCGTCTTCATACCGAAGACGTTTGCCCGGGAATGCAACAATTCGTTGGTATTGGTCAGATCGAACCGAACGGAATCCCTGCTGAAAATACGGGCATGTCTGGTTCCGACGATGGTTCGCAGAAGAGGCCGGCGCAACGCGGCCGTCGTCAGCCACGCCACGTCTTCCGGCGATGCGTACTGCGTTTCGGCGTCGAAGCCGGCGGGATTCTCGAAGTGCGTGTTGCGCAACCCGAGTGAAAGAGCCCGCGCGTTCATTTCCTCCACGAAAGCGTCGACCGTGCCGCTGTGATGGACTGCGAGTGCATAGGCAACGTCATTCGCCGACGGAAGAAGCAACGCGTAGAGCAGATCTTCCAGCGAGAAAATCTGTCCCGCCGTCAGTCCGATGGCGCTGCCTTTCTGTTCGGTGGCGATGGCCGGTATGCGCACAAGCTCAGCAGGGTCGTGCTGTTCCACCATGATCAGAGCCGTCATCAGTTTTGTCAGGCTCGCCATGGGACGCGGCGTCTGGGCGTTCTTGCCGAAGATTTTCTGTCCGCTTGCGGCATCCAGAAGCAGCGCGCCCGATGCGCTGAT
Organism: uncultured Candidatus Peribacteria bacterium; assembly: GCA_964460475.1. Classification (GTDB taxonomy): domain Bacteria; phylum Patescibacteriota; class Gracilibacteria; order Peribacterales; family Peribacteraceae; genus CAYWPP01. Next base: position 23,941 of record CAYWPP010000001.1, on the reverse strand, counting down.
GACCGTCTCTTCCAGCGACAAGCCGACCTGCTCGGCCGGTGCCGCGATCCGTATGCCGTCAATGCCCGCGGGAACGCCTGTCAGCGATGCGTCGGCATGCGGAAACATCCCGAGAAGGAGCACTGACGTCAACGCGCGAATCATCCGTCACACTCTAAAGGTTTGCATTTTCGTGGCAAGGCTCCGGCGAAAGTTTGAGGTAGATTCCACGGAGTACTGTCAAGCATCTTCCCTTGCCCTCGACGAGTCTCCCCGAGAGCGACACAATGCGATGTTCTACTTGTAGACGACTTTCCCCGACAGGCGCAGATCGATGTACTCGCGCGCATCCTCAAGCGTCAGTGTGCGCAGGAACGAACGGAGATTTTCGAATTGTTCCTCCAGGGGACTTGCGGCGTCAAACCAAAACGAGCGTTCGTTCGATGCAAGGTGAAATTCCCGTGCGCGGAGAAAAACGGTCGTACCGGTGACCGGTAACCCGAACGTATCCGCCAACATGTCGCGCGACCTGAAGATCGTCAGCAAGAGTTCTTCGGAAAGCAAATGAGTATGATTCACGGGACGTATGCCCCAGTCGCGTACGGTAAAGAGTGGAAGCGCTCCGGACGACAGGTTTGTCGGCGAGGAAACGACGTATCCGCGTGAAGTCAGGAAGAAGAACGGATCTGCGTCTCCCAGTACCGATCCCGTTCCCCTCTCCGCGCCGCCCTCCACGGATAGCTCGGCCACGAGCGGATCCAGGTGCAGCGCCACGGTCAGGTTCGACGGATAGTCTTTTTGCATGTCGATCGCGATGACGTCGGGAAATCCTTCCAGCAGCTCCGACACGTCGGATTTCGAAACGAGATAGAGACGACTGTCGAACAGCGGTGACAACGCCCTCTGGATCGACTCAATATCCAGTCGCGCATCCTGGCGCTTCACGTTGATGCTCTTCACGTTGAAGATCGATGAGAACATCAACATGCCGGCGGTCGCCGCGACGGAACCGATGGTCAGGATCACGAGCCAGAACTTGCACTCGCGGGCGATGATGCGTCCCATTTTCTCGATCTTCCTGCCGAATGACTGGAGCGTTTGCTTCCCGCGATTCACACTTCTTCCACGATGGCGCTTTCGCACAAGAGAGCGCGTGTAATTACTCGTCGGCCTGTTGAGTCGCTTCGGAATCCGTGATGCGGGGCGAAGAGGCATGAGATGATTGTAAGCTATAAGCTGTATTCTGTGAGCTTGAAGCATATGCTTCTCTCACGTCTCATGTGTTCCGCCCGCTTCATGCGCCTCGCACTCGTCGCAGACTGGCTTCCAACCTTCGCGGGCGCGGAGCATGTCGTTGCCGCACTCCACGACATCTGGCCTTCCGCCCCGGTCTTCACCACGGTCGTCAATCGCAAGCGCATCGGCCCCCTTGCCCGCGCGGACATCCGCGATACGTCTCTTCGTTTGCCGTATCGCTTGCTTGGTCGCCATCAACCGCTGCTTCCCTGGATGCCTTCGGTCATGGAGAACATCGATCTGTCGGGCTATGACGTGATTCTCAGCTCATCGCATGCTGTCGGCAAAGGCATCGTTCCTCCTTCCGACGCCGTGCACGTCTGCTACTGCCATACGCCGATGCGGTATGCCTGGGAAATGGAAGAGGACTACCTGCGCGACTTCGGACTCTCGGGTTTCGCCGCGTCCTTCGCACGCAAGCAGCTCAAGCGTTTGCGTCGGTGGGATCTTTCCACCGCCAAACGCGTCGACGTGTTTCTGGCGAATTCTTCCGAGACGCAGGAGCGCATCCGGCGCATTTACGGACGGGAAAGCATCGTGATTCCGCCGCCCGTCGACGATCGGTTCTTCGCAACGCCTCTTGCTGCAGATGGAGGATCATACTTTCTTGCCGTCGGCAGATTCGTTCCCTACAAACGCTTCGACCTGCTGATCGACGCGGCCAATCGCAGCGGCTTTCATTTGAAAATAGGCGGACGGGGACAGGATGAAAAAAAGCTGAAGAAGCTCGCAGGGCCGACCGTGGAATTCCTCGGATTCGTTCCGGATGAGAAGTTGCCCGCGCTCTATGCATCCGCGCGCGCCCTCATGTTTCCCCAGCTGGAGGATGCAGGCGTCGTGCCGATCGAAGCGCAAGCCTCCGGCACGCCGGTCATCGCCCTCGGAAAGGGCGGAGCGGTCGATAGTATCCGCGACGGAAGGACGGGCCTCTTCTTCGAGGAGCAAACACTCGAGCAGTTGCTTTCGGCGGTCGCGCGCTTCGGTGCCGTTTCGTGGGATCGCAGTGCGATACGCGAGCATGCCCGCGACTATTCGTTGCATCGTTTCCGCGAGAAAGTGACCGCGGAAGTGGAGCGGGCAGTGGCGCAGAAGCGGGGGAAAAGATAGGGCGGATGCGATCCTCGTCATACGGACGCCTCTCCCGTTTCTTTCGGAGGACGGCGGAGCCGGTGCTATTCTGTCTCCATGCAGCGCAGCCCCGGTTCGCATAAAGGCGAGAACGGCAAAGTGGCCGTCATCGGAGGATCGCGCCATCAACACGGCGCCCCGCTCTTCTCGGCACTCGGCGCAGAAGCCTCGGGAGTCGATCTCCTGTTTGTCGTTGTTCCCCGCTGCCATGAAGAAGTCGCGAAGCACGCCTCCTGCAACATGCAGGTGCATCCGATGCACGGCGACGATCTTGCGCAACAGGACGTGGATGCGATTCTCGCCCTCCTTGCCACGGTGGATGCCGCAGTCCTCGGTCCGGGCATCGCGAGGACGGCCGGAAGTATCGATGCGCTGCACCGCATCGTCGGCGGAGCGATGTGCGATCTCGTCCTCGATGCGACGGCGCTTCAACCGTGGACCATCGAGGAGGCAAAGACGAAGCGTGTCATCATGACTCCGCACGCGGCGGAGCTGGAGCGGATGGAGCTTGATGCCGATCATGTCCGCGATGCTCTGGGCGGTACGTCATCCGTTCTATTGTTGAAGGGAGAGAAGGATCGCATCATGAATGCGGAGAGGGAAGAAACGGTTGCGGGAGGAAACGCCGGTCTCACCGTCGGCGGTACGGGCGATGCCCTCGCGGGATTGATCGCCGGACTCCTGGCACAGGGCGTGGACGGTTTTGAAGCGTGCGTCACCGCAAGCAGGATCATCAAGAAGGCGGCCGAGGATCTGGCGGCGGATCACGGTTTCGCCTTCACAACGCGCGATGTCATCGGACGCATTCCCGCCCTCCTTGCTTCCTGATGCAGACGATCGATATGGCCGCACCGTCGGTTCGTGCCGCTCTCTTTTGCAAGGAAGACGGTGACATCGATATGAAACGAGTCATGCATGAGCTTGGCGCGCTTCACATCGCATTCCCGCGTCAGGTCCACGGACATGAAGTTGCCCTCGTGCGTACCGAGAGTCGCGGACACATCGACGCGGACGCGCTCGTGACGGATGCCGTCGGCCTTGCACTGTGCGTCTTCTGCGCCGACTGCCAAACCTTCGTTGTCACGGTTCCCGGGCGCAATGTTCTGGGCGTGATCCATGCCGGTTGGCGGGGTATGGCACAGAAGATTCTCACCGCCTTCTACGAGAAGCTTCGGAACGAGTGGAACATCAGGCCGGGGGAGACCCGCGTGTATGCGGGGCCGTCGCTCTGTATCGACCACGCGGAGTTTACCGATCCGCACTCTGAACTCCCCGCACATCTTCATCGTTTCGTCCATGGGAAATGCGTCGACCTCCGCGGCGCGGCCGACAGCGAATTGTTCCATCTCGGTGTACCGGCGGATCACGTCGTGCGCTCTCCCGACTGCACCGCATGCTCTCCGGACAAGTACTGGAGCGTGCGTGCCGGCAATTGTTCCTCCGAGAGGAGGCAACAACCGGACGGATTTGCAACACAGCGCGCTGTTCTTTGCGCGTGTCTCTGTTAGCATAGGGCTTATCTCGACGACGCGTTAGACGTGCAATGCTTCTTTTCTAACAGCTCGTTACGGGAGGCTTACTCCCCCGCATCCGTGGGTGTGGGGTGCGGCCACCCACCTGTCATAGCAGGAATGAGCTAGCACGCGACGGTCGTCTTGATAAATCTCATGACTGGGCCATCAATAGTTTCGGGTGTGTCTACAACTCTTGATTCTTTTCACAAAGAAAAGAAGGGTTATTTGTGTAACTCGCTGACAAAACGTAGTAAGCCATACGCACTTGCCAGATGAGTCTTTTCAGACTCGTGAATTTTTTGGAGCGCTTCGTTCACGGACATTGCGTGCACTTCGATCGTCTCATCTTCATCCTGTGGGAGAGGATCGGGCGAGAGGTCGCGTGCAAGGAAAAAGTGATTCGTCATGATGATGCTTTCGGAATGATTCGCGGACCACAAATACTCAAGCGAATGTGCGCGGAAACCCGTCTCCTCGCGCAGCTCGCGCTGGGCTCCTTCTTGTATATCGCCTTCTTTGTCGATCCTGCCGCTCGGCAGCATCCAGATATGTGCGTGGTAGTACGGGCGGTACTCGCGAATCAGCAGGATCGTTCCGTCATCGTTGAAAGCCAGAACATGCGCCGAGTCGGCTCGCTTCACGCGCGGGACGCGTTTCTCGCGACCGTCGGGAAGCGGAGCGGTGTCTACGAGAATCTGCCAGTCTTTGTCTTTATAGAGCTCTTCCATCGGACTTAGAGGATAGCAGAGATTGCTCTATCATGAGCTCTCTCATGGATCTTCACAATCGCATTGCACAGGCAAACACGTTCCTCGCACCGTACGCGGTGCCGCACGGCGGCACGCTTGGGCGCAGAGAGGAAGATACGGAGGAACGTACACGTTTCCCGTTCCAGCGTGACCGCGACCGCATCATTCATAGCGATGCCTTTCGACGCTTGAAGCACAAGACGCAGGTTTTCGTCGCGGTGGAGGGAGATCATTTCCGCACGCGCCTGACGCACACGCTGGAAGTCGCGCAGATCAGCCGGGACATGGCGCGCACCCTTTTGCTCAATGAAGACCTGACCGAGTGTATCGCCCTGGCACACGATCTCGGCCATACGCCGTTCGGCCACGCCGGCGAAGAGGCGATGCACGAGTGCATGGAGCCCTTCGGCAAGCGCTTTGAACACAATGAGCAGTCCCATCGAATCTGCACTCTTCTTGAGGAGCGCAAGGACGGCGTCTTCGGGCTCAACCTGAATCGTGAAGTGCTGGAGGGACTCATGAAACATGCAACGCCGCACGATGCACCTACCGCACATTCACTCACGCATAGTCCGACGATAGAAGCGCAGCTTGTGAACATCGGGGACGAAATCGCGTACACCGCACATGATATGGAAGACGGTATGCGCGCGAATCTGTTCACACTCGCCGACATCAAAAAAATTCTCCCCAAGGCGATGCTCACGCGTCATGAAAAAGACGGCACGACCGTACGCTCCGCACTCATCGATTTTCTGGTGGAAGATGTGTACGGCCAGACACGTGAGCGTAGTACTACACTAAAACTTTCATCGCTGGAAGATGTGTATGGGAGCGGTGATCCCATCGTGCAGTTTTCGAATGACGTACAGTCAGCCGTCACGCGGATTCGTGAATTTTTATGGGAACACATGTATCTGCATCCACGTGTCAAAGACCAGGCGGATCGCGGGAAGGAGATCGTGAAAACGTTATTCAAAGAGTACATGCTTAGCCCGCCGGCAGCGGTGAAAACGCTGCGCGAGAGGATCGAGGGCGACCCCGAAGACGCGGTGAAAGATTACATCGCAGGCATGACCGATACGTTCGCCATCTCTTCCTGCAATCTCCTCGGCTGAGTCTTCCACCGGGAGTCGCTTACTCCTCGCTTCCGAAATCCCTCAGATCGCTCCTGAATCTGAGGTAGGCAAGCGGATCTCTGAGCGCCCCGTCCTGGCGTACCGCGAAGTGCAGGTGCGGTCCGGTTGTGAGGAGTCCCGCTCCCGGCGATCCTGGTCGTCCTCCGGAGAGCGCAACCGGGTCTCCAGCATTGACCCTGTCCCCTTCCTGTACGAGGAAGCCGCTGACGTGTCCGTAGACGGTGTCGACGCCGCCTGCATGAGAGATTACGAGATAGCTGTAGCCGAGGCCGTTATCCTTGGCGGCGCTCACGACGCCCTCACCTGCGGCGAGAATGACCGAGCCCTGTTCCACGGGAATATCGATCGCATGGTGCGGAATGCCGAAGCGTCGCTGGTACCCGTCGTCCTCGAAGCGCGCGGAGATACCGAGTGCGGGTTCAACCGGCCACTCAAGCACGAGACCGGCATCGCCGGCATTCGTCTGGAAGAGCAGGCCCTGCGCCTCCCACATCTGTTCGAGCGATTGCTTTAAGAGCCCTTCGGAATGGCGTTTCTCGCCGATGATCTGGAGCAGGACCGAGCGGTGCTCCGAGAGCGAATGCATGGCTTCCGGCAACGAGGTACGCATCGCTTCCTCCTCCAGCTTCTCCAGTTCGTAGCGCAAGATTTCCTCCTTCCGATCGAGGACGGCCTGCTTCACGCGCTCACGATTGATCTCGTTCTGTGCCTGTGCGATGACCGCCGTCGGCTGAATGCCTCCTTCCGCATGCACATGATCTTCCTCCTGCGCCCGCAGATGAGGCATCAGGAACCACGCTCCGATGAGCCCCAGTGCAAGGGCTTTCCACGGGTTGAAGCGGGGAATATGTATTTCGATGTGCATCAGAACAGTATACCTCAAATCAGGATGTGCTTCGAGCCCTGCATCTTGCGAAAAACATGAAATCTTCCGCATCGGTATTTGAAAAATAATATATTTATGTTATAATATAAACACACATCAATACTCATCACCCACACCCACTCATGAAGAAACACGTTCTCGCTTCGGCAGCGGTTACCTGCAATCTGCTTGCCGTCTTCGCGGCAGTCTCCGCCGCTTCGCTCGTTCTGGGGTACGAAGATTCATCCGGCGGCGGGGTGACGCTCACCTATCCCTCCGCACAGCCCTCGGTTGGCGGCCCCGGTCCGGCCTTGGAGCAAGCGGCTCTCCACGGCTCCGCGCCCGTGGCGATTTCTTCCATGCTCATCGACAGGATGATGCTTGCGCTGCTTCTGGTGTGCATCGGCTATGCGCTCCACGCCTTCATGACGGATCACGAGAGGCATGCGAAAGCGCATGCGTCCACGCACCGCAGGAAGCATGCGCGCAAGCGCACCGCATAGCTGCCCGGAAACGACAGGCAGGAAAGATGCCTTGCTTCCCGACGGTGGAATGCCTAGAGTGCCCGTCCATGGTCAACATGCTTTGTTATGTCAATTTGGAAGGGCGTCCCTGCATCGCAAATGCCAGGGAGCTTGAGACTCCCGACGGACTCCGCTACGTCGAGGATCAGATACGCGGACATGCGCTGGAGGACATCATGAAACTTCTGGAGCTTGGTCCTCGGGAAGAGCAAATCGAAGACTAAACCATCTCCTGCATTCCGGCGTCATCCGGCCTGCGGATGGCGGCTCTTTACCACTCTCTCCAGACCGCACCCGCTTTCGGTCTGTGTATCGAACGGTAGTGTGCGTCGTAGCTGCGAATCGGCGCATAGCGAACGGAGCGAACGGTGGAACGCGGGCGTGTGCTGCGTCGCTCTCCGACAGGGAAGAGATACGGGTCCGGATTATAGAAGGAACCGCGTGGATTCACGGCGCTCGGATCGGGCACGAGGTAGAGGCGGTAGTCGCTCGGTCTCTCCGTGCGCACGTTCGTGAAGTACTCACCCACGACCTGGCACTGTCCGTTGCTGCCAAGGTACACGCAGCGGCCGACGGTCGAGGTTCGGGGGACGACGTACTCGCTTCCCCTGATGATATGGTTCTGGCGAATGTAGAGCGTCTGATCGTAGGGAATGAGCGGACGAGGAGCACGGGTCCCGGCGTGCGCCTGGGGAGCGAGCAGCACGATGCCGAGTGCGAGAGACGGGAGAAGGAGAGAGATCTTCATAGGAGGCCTACCCTAATCGCGGAGCGGAGAGATGTCAATTTTCACTGACATCGTGGTCCGAGGTCCGTCTATCTCTGCTACGCAGCGACGCAAGCACAAGAACCGATCTGGTATGATTGCGCGGCCGTTCGTTCCACCATTGTCGATACCTTCCTAGGCGCGTAGCTCAGCTGGCAGAGCACCGGTCTCCAAAACCGGGGGTCGCAGGTTCGATCCCTGCCGCGCCTGCCATTGGAATCACTTCCACAAACATTCGAGGACTGAATAATCTGCGAACGGCCCTTCCGTAGTCTTCATCGTATCCATCAAGAACAGAGGGCGAAGGAGGGCCGCGCCTGCCAAGTTGAATTCGAGACGAACAAGGAGCAAGGCGACGAAGTGAGTCCGAAGATACTTGGCCCCGTCCACGAGCGAAGCGAGTTGTACGGGGCTCAGGCGTGGTTGAAATACAGAACAAAGAGGATATTCAAGACAAACAACACTTCGCCTGCATCAATGATCAGATGATCAGCCCCTTCGAGGGAATGCTCGTCTTACGCTTCTCCTTGTATCGACCTTGTTCCATCAATGGAGACCGGCAAGGAATCCAGAATGGCACACAGGGCATCATCGATACGTTCCTCTCTGCGTGACTCGTGTTGAAAAGTGATCATGAGTGCATCACGCATCATTCTTGTCAGTTCTCCGATGCGACTTCCAAAGTGATACTCACGACAGAGCTTGAGAATGTTTTGTGCCACGGCTCTGTACTCAACATGTACGCCATTGAGCGAACCTCTCTGCGTATTTTCTTCTATGACCCTGCACACTTGTACTTGCAGGGGGATACATTCACGGCCATTGGTTTGCTCATGCTCCAGCATAGGAGACGAAGATCGTACCACTTCCGATACACTCGTCAAACGTCGTCCGTTCTTCGCACAGAGGATGAACGTCACGGTCCATCGACCTCTTCGGGCATAATTGCTAATTATAAATTAATAGTATATAATAATATTATGCTGCCTGAGTGGTCTCTTGCGCCGAAGAATCTTCGGGAAGTCGCCGATGAGAGCGGGCTGCCACCCTACGAACTTGTGAGCGTGACGGAACGCGGAGTCGTCCCGCCCGAACACATTCATTTTGTTGCGTCAGGAGAGGAGCTCGTCTTGCCGCCAAATGTTCTGGAGAAGAAAGAGGCGCTCATTGAGGCGCGGAAGAAGGATCTTGCCTCACGCTTCGAAGCCGCGATGCGGCGATGGGAAGACGGCGGACGGCAGGGCGAGGCGCCTCGCGAAACGCTCTTCCATGATGCCTCACTTCTACGGGTGCTCCCCAAAGACATCGTGCTGAGCGGGGAGGCAGACGGTCCTCACCTTCATATTCAAACCGGTCACACTACGTATTTCGACTATGTCGCGACGCGCGATCTGCGCGGCCATCCTCTTGAGCAGCTTGCGATGCCTCTTGCCTGTTGTGGTGCCATGAAGATACGTGATGTGAAAGGCCGGGAATATGCGCTCTTCTCGGAGAGAACGGAGAGAGGCGAATCGTATCCCGGTTATTACCACGCGATTGGCGGAATGATCGCCACCGATGATCCGGCGGGATCGCCCGGTGACTGGTGGCAGGAGGAGGTACGGGAAGAGACCGGCATTGAGCCCGGCGAGATTGACGTGCATGGCTCGTTCGGGGTCGCCGTGGATACATGCTGGCCGCATCCGGAACTCCTCTACTTCGCAACCGTGCGCGCACGACTGGAGGAAGTGTTTGAGAGAGGTGACGATCCTCATGATCTCTTCCCGAAACGAACAACAGATAAAGAGGTCCACCTGAAAGCTGTTCCTCTTAATTCGACATTCTTCCATGATCTTCTGACCGCATCACGCTCGCCGGGTGGCCCCGCTCCGCGACCATGGGTGCCGACCGGACTTGCGAACATGCAATTGGCGGGCAGGGAATGGTTCGGAAAAGAATGGCGGCAGCATGCCGTCGAAGAATACCGCCATCGGCTGCAGGCACTCCTCCGCTCCTCCGCGGAATAATCTGCAGATCATTCGGGTTCATTTCGGCTTATGTCGGTGCCGTACCATTCCCGTTGCCGCTCGCGAAGGTAGAGCATGATGCGGGTCTCTTGCGTGTCCGCACTCTCGGCATTGCCGCCGGCGCCGGCGGCTGTTCCGTTTGTATGCTGCACCCGTACCGACGGAAAACCCACGAACTGCACGTCGTGCGGGTGCGTATTCCCGACGGTTGATCCGTAGCGCTGTCGCAACTCATGGGTATGCAGCGCGAGGAGATCGTCGAAAGCCGTGCCGTAGTTCTCCAGAAAGAAACGCCGGAGCGGCTCGTACTTGAGCGTGAGCGGGACGGCACTCCCGTTCGTCCTGTACTCCGTCAGCGCGTGCGTGCAGGCGGCCCTCAGGCTCTCTTGTTCGGTTGTCGTCAGATGTAGCCCGAATCCATCCTCAATCTCGCGGAGACGATTCTGAAAGATGCGTGCGGCATCCTCCCGGAATGATGCGTCCTCGTGCTGCGCGTCGCCGTTCTGCCCTTCCGGGGACGACATGGCACGAACATACCGCGCCCTTTTCCGTTGTCAATTTCCTGTGCGTGGAGAGGTGCAAGGAATTACTTCTTCCCTCGCCACGCCCTCTTCGGTGCGGCGCGTTTCTTCGCGAGCAGCGCAACGGCATCTTCCGCGGTCATCGTGTCGGGATCGAATTTCTTTCCGAGCGATGCGTTCGTCTTTCCGTCCGTGACGTACGGACCGTACCGGCCGTCCTTCAGCAGAATCTCTCTGCCGCTCTCGGGATCGGCGCCGAACGACTTCAGGGGTTCCGTGCTCTTCTTCTGGTTGGAAGCCAGAATCTCCTTCGCCTTTGCCTGGTCGACATCGAGAGGCGACAGATCTTTCGGCACGGAAGCCGTCGATTTCCCTGCGCGGAGGTAGGGTCCGTAGCGACCCAGATGCAGTTCGATGGCATCGCCGCCGTCCGTCTTCCCGAGCTTGCGCGGGAACGAGAGGAGCGCAAGAGCGTCTTCCAGCGTGACCGTCTCGACCGTCATGCCTTTCAGCAGCGACGCCGCCTTCGGCTTGTCCTTCTTTCCCTTCTCTTTATCCCACATGCCGAGCTGCACGTACGGTCCGAAGCGTCCGGTGCGCACGAGCACGGGGAGACCCGTGTCGGGATCGTTGCCGAGTTCGCGATCCTTCATGATGTCGGATTTTTTGATGTCCTCGGTCTTCGTTGCGACGAGCTTCGAGAAAGGTCCGTAGAACGAGCGCAGGAACGGCACCCACTCCTGCTTGCCTTCGGCGATATCGTCGAGCGTCTGCTCCATGGTCGCGGTGAACTGCAGGTTCACGATGTCGGAGAAGTGCTCCGTGAGCAGGTCCGTGACCGTGAACGCCACGTCCTCAGGCGCGAGCTGCTTGCCTTCCTTGCGGATGTATCCGCGCTGTTGGACCGTTGAGATCGTCGGCGCGTACGTCGACGGTCTGCCGATGCCTTCCTCCTCCAACTTCTTCACCAAGCTCGCTTCGGTGTAGCGCGGAGGCGGTTTCGTGAAGTGCTGTTCGGGAAGGATCGCGGAACAGGTGAGCGCATCGCTCTCGTTGAGCGGCGGGAGGAACTTCTCACCGTCGCCGTCTTCCTTCGCGTCGTCCTCATCGTCACGTCCTTCAAAGTACACGCGCAAAAATCCGTCGAAGGCGACGGTCTGTCCCGTGGCGCGGAACGTGTAGGTTTTTGCACCCTTCGCGGCGATGTCCGCGCCGACGCGCCGGATCTCCGCAGCCGCCATCTGCGTCGCCATCGTCCTGTTCCAGATGAGCGTGTAGAGCTTGAGCTGCTGGGAATCGAGAATATCCTTCAGGGAGTCGGGCGTGCGCGATACTTCCGTCGGCCTGATCGCCTCGTGCGCTTCCTGTGCGCCTTTACTCTTGCTTTTGAAGACGCGCGGTGCGGACAGAACGTACTCGCGCCCGTAGAGTTTCTCGACCGTTTCCTTCGTGTCTTCAAGCGCCTTCGTACTGAGGTTCACGGAGTCCGTACGCATGTACGTGATGAGACCGGCCTGGCCCTCGCCCTTGCCCAACTGAAGGCCTTCGTAGAGTTGCTGGGCGACGACCATCGTCTGCTTCACGGAAAACCCGAGTTTCCTGCCGGCCTCCTGTTGAAGTGTCGAGGTTGTGAACGGCGGCGGCGGATTTTTCTTGATGTCCTTCTGCTCCACCTTCGCGACGGAAAACGAAGCATCCTTCAGATCCGCGAGCACGGCGTCCGACTCGTCCTTGGTGGAAGGTACGAACTTCTCGCCTTCGCGCTCTTTCAAGTCCGCGGTAAACGATTCCTGTTTCTCGGTCAGAAGATCCGCCTGTACGGTCCAGTACTCGACGGGATTGAATGCCTTGATTTCGCGTTCGCGGTCGACGATCAGTCGCACCGCGACGGATTGCACCCGTCCCGCCGACAGTCCGCGATACACCTTCTTCCAGAGGAACGGAGAGAGAGTGTAGCCCACGAGACGGTCGAGAACCCGCCGCGCCTGTTGTGCATGAATGAGGGCGATGTCGAGCGTGCGCGGATGCGCCACGGCCTCTTTGATGGCGCTTTCGGTGATCTCATGAAAGACGATACGCTTCACCGTTTCCGGTTTTTTCACGCCGAGCGCCTGCGTCAAGTGCCAGCCGATGGCTTCCCCTTCGCGGTCTTCGTCAGTTGCGATCCACAAGTCATCGGCCTTCTTCATGGCGGCCTTCAGATTTTTCACCGTCGTGGCCTTCTCCTTCGGAATCAGATACTGCGGCTCGAAATCGTGTTCCGTGTCCACGCCGATCTTGCTCTTCGGAAGATCGCGCACGTGACCCATGCTCGACTCGACCAAATAGTCTTTCCCCAAAAATTTCTTGATGGTTTTGGCTTTCGTCGGGCTTTCGACAATGACAAGATGCGTCGCCATGACTCAAGGAAGAGGAGAGAGTTGCAGCCCACCCTACGGACGAAGTCGGGTGTTTGTCAAAGGGTCGCTCTCCGGCGCTCTGCATTGACACCGCAGCAAAGTGATTCGTAGACCTCCTCCGGAAGACACAGGAATTGTTCGGATTTTTTGGCTCTATGAAGCGAAAATTACGATAGAAAGCCGTTTTTCGCGCATCATCCCGTATTTTTGGCTTGCCCAAGCGGAACACGGCAGTACAATACGAATACTTTACCTCTTTTACCCCCGCTTCTATGTCCAAGCAGGATCTCATTGCGGCCATCGCCGATGCTTCCGGCATCACCAAGCGCGCCGCTTCCGACGCCCTCGAGGCGCTCATCTCCTCGGTCACGAAGGAGCTCAAAAAGGGCAACAGCGTGACGGTCACCGGCTTCGGCACGTTCCGCGTGTCCAAGCGCGCCGCTCGCATGGGTGTGAACCCCAGGAATCCGAGCCAGAAGATCTCCATCCCCGCGATGAAGGTTCCTTCGTTCAAGGCCGGAAAGACGCTCAAGGACGCTGTTCGCTAAAGCAAACGCTTCCGTTTTGCGTATAGAAAGCCTCCGTAACAGGAGGCTTTTCTTTAAAAATACTAAAGTACTAAAGTACTAGAATACTAAAAAGACGTTCGAAAGTCCGAGATAGACGAAAAAAGATGCGAAACAGTTCCATAAAAAAAGAAACAAATATTTTCCCCCATCTTTTACCATTTCCTTTTTTAGAGGTTTCTTTCGCATTGTAGTATTTTCGCATTTTAGTATTTTCCCCCGGAGTCTTTTCTCCTATGATCTCCCCAACAATCTCCGCTTCGGATATGGCAGCGCTCACCGATCAGCTCATCAAAGACACGCTTGGCGAACTTCTCACCTCGCTCTCCTATGAGTGGGAGAACATTACGGTCGAGAAGCAATCCGATGCGACGCACGTCGATATCGTCTGCAAGGAACCGAGCACGCTCATCGGATGGCACGGAGAAACGCTCAATGCCGTGCAACACATTCTCAAGTCGATGCTTCGCTCGATGCTGAAGATGGAGCGCGCGCCGTTCCTCTTGCTCGACACCGACGGATACCGCGGCCAGCAGGAGGACAAAGTCCGGGCAATCGCCGCCCGCAAGATCGATTTTGTCCGCCGCACGGGCGCTCGCGTGGCCCTGCCGCCGATGAATCCGTACTTCCGTCGCGTGGTGCATACGTACGTGGCGTCCGATGAGAAGCTTGCAGATTGCACCACGGAGAGCACGGGAGAGGGCGAGTACCGACAGGTGGTCATTCGCCTGAAGGACGAGAAGAACCGCACGTCTTCCGCCGATGAGGAGTTGTCACCCGTCATGGCGACCGATGAGGAAGAGAAGGGGGTGTTTGAGAATTTGGACGTGTGATCGGTGTCCGGTAGAAAAGAAGAGACGTATTTAACATGCATAATTTTTGCAAAAAAGTGACGATGTGTGTTACAAAGGAGGTCATGAAACAGAGGATCGCCGCTTTGCTTGAACGGTGTCGCCTGCGCAACACGATGCCGCGTCGACAGGTTCTGTCCGTCCTCGTGTCGGCACGCAAGCCCGTTGCACACAAGGAAATTCATGACCGCATCGCAAAGTGTTCCGCGGGCGTGAACCTGGTGACGGTCTACCGCATCCTCGAAAAGTTTGAAGCGTGCGGCATCGTCCATCGTCATCCCAGCTCCGGCCGCGTGACGCTCTGCTCGCTACCCGACATCAAGGGGCATCACGGATTCCTGAGCTGCCGGCAGTGCGGTACGGTCGAGGAGTTCTCCGATTCGTCCCTCTGCGCGGAGGAAAATCGCATTGCAAAGAAGGCAGGATTTCGTCCGCTTCATCATGTGAGCGACATCGTCGGACTCTGCGGAAAGTGCGGATAAGGCAGCTTCTTAGGAGGTAGGAAGTAGGAAGTAGCTTGTAGGAAAGAGGAATTGAAGAGAGGTGGTTGAGAAGCGTATTTCTCGGAAAAAAGATTCCTTCCTACACCCTACAAGCTACTTCCTACTTCCTAAGAAGCTCTCTTTCCTAGTAGCCCTCTTCCCTCAATCCCTCTGCCAATTTGCGTGCCGAGCGCGAGAGTTTGCGCGGAATCTCCACGTCGACGGTCACGAAGTGGTCCCCTGAACGTGAGGAGCTGAGTACCGGCATACCCTTTCCTTTGATACGCAGAACCTGTCCGGACTGGCATCCTGCGGGGATCGTCAATGTCACGGTACCCCGCACGGTTTCCACATCGCGTTCCGTGCCGAGGAGCGCATCTGCGATGCCTATGGTGAGATGCGTACGGATGTCATCGCCGTCCCGCGTGAAGCGCTCATCTGGTTCCACCTGCACGAGCACATACAGATCGCCCGCCTCGTTGCCATGTGCCCCCGCCTGTCCTTCGCCGCGTAGCCGCAGCGACTGGCCGTCGTGAATGCCTGCCGGAATCGTAATCGACACGTCCTTCTTCCGTTCCACTCTTCCTTCGCCGCGGCACTGCGGGCAGGGCTCGGCGGGCACTTCGCCCTTCCCGTGGCACGCGGGACAGATGACCGTTTGTTGCACCGTGCCGAAGAACGACTGGGCGGTACGCGTGACCTGACCGCCTCCGCCGCACTCCTTGCACTGCTCCATCTTCGTTCCCTTGGCGGCGCCCTTGCCGCCGCACTCATCGCAGGCGACGAACGTCGTGAGCGAAATGGTGCGCTCGCCTCCCTCGACGGCCGTCATGAAAGGCACCGAAATGGAGACTTCCAGATCGCGCCCGCGTTCTGCTCCCCGACGCCGCGCCCTGCCGCGTCCTCCCCCGAAGAACGTTTCGAAAATATCGCCGATGTCTCCGCCGAATTGCGACGGATCAAATCCTCCGAAGCCCGCTCCGCCGCCGAAGGGATTCCCCTCCGCGCTGCCGAACTGGTCGTAGTTCCTTCGCTTCTCCTCATTGCTCAGGATTTGATACGCCTCGTTGACCTCCTTGAACCGCTGCTCTTTTTCCTTGTCACCTTTGTGCTTATCCGGATGCAGTTCGCGGCTTAGCGTACGGTAGGCCTTCTTGATGTCCTCTTTGGAGGCATCGCGCGATACGCCGAGAATCTGGTAGAAATCTTTGGGCATGTGGAACAGGGGAACGATACAGAAGATGCAGAAGAAACAGAAGAAACAGAGGAGTGAAGAAAAGACTCTTATCCTCTGTTTCCTCTGTATCTTCTTTTCCCTCTTTTTCCTCTGTGTCCTGCCCTTCTTCCGCCTTCTCTTTCTCCGTGTTTTCTGGTATACTGATCTGATGCAGACACACAAACAGACCCTCTTCCTGCACGCGTTCAGATTCGCGATGTACACGCTTATCGGCGTTGTCGCCGTCATGGCCGTCATCGCGTTTCTGCGCACGGATGCAAATTCGTTGGAGGGTCGCCTGCTGAATGCGCAGGAGCGCGGGGAAATCCCTCGGGCTTCCTTCAATGATGATCACGCCCGCAGCGGTTTCTCCGCTCCCGCATCGACGCACGTGATCTTCACGATTCCGGATGACACGGAAATTCTCGCCGCGACCTTTCTGGGAGGCGAAGACACGTGGCGGACGGTTCGCTACTGGTACTACTGCTTCTCCGGAAACGAGCAGGCGAACAAGCTTGCGGGCAAACGGGGAAATCAGCTCTATGACGGGAAGAAGGGCTACTCCAAGGCCGAGCGTGACGCGCAGATCATCCGCGCGCCGGGCAATACCGATCTGCTTGGAATCTACGAATCGCGTGACCTTACGCAAGACAGGCCGCTTGCCTCCGAAATCAGCATCTTCCGCGGAGGTGAAACCTGCTACCTGATGACCGAAGCGACGATTCCCGCAGGCATCGATCGGGATGGCGACCGGTTGAACGTGGCATTGGAACGAAGCATCGGCACCGATCCGCTGCGCGACGACACCGACGGTGACGGCATCAAGGACGGCGACGAAGTGTTCATTACGAAAACCTCTCCGACCTCCGTCGATACCGACCGCGACGGCCTCCCCGATCCCCTGGAAGACAAGAACAGGGATGGCCTTCAGAATGCCGACGAGACGAGCGCACTCCATGCCGATACCGACCGCGACGGCCTGTGTGACGGCGACGGAACGGCTCCCGGTTGCCCCGAGAAGCGCACGAATCCGTTCCGTGGTGAAGATGTGAATCAGAACGGCATCGTGGACGAGGGCGAAACTGATCCGCGCAAGAAAGATACGAACGGTGACGGCATCACGGACTACGATCAGCGCTGGAACGAGCTGCAGGCTCGTTCACTCGGTAACCGTCAGTAGCCCTTGAAAAATACCTCCAATATGTTGTATAATAGTCAGATACCACACATACCCATGAAGTCCCGCCTCACCCTTCTCCGCCTGACGCTCGGTGCAACGCTCCTCATGAGTGCGACGCCCGCCGCCGCGTATCTCTCTCCCGATGAAGTATTCCGCGGCATCGACACGCCGCCCAATAATCGCAGCGCAGAACAACAGGTGCAGGCGCAGCAGAAGGCGAGCGCGCAAGCCAGACAGGAAGCACAGTCACAGCTTCCTTCTACCGAAGACGAACCGGCTCCTCCCGCTTCGCAGCCGGTCATCGTTCCCGCCGAACAGGCCGTGGAAGGCGATGAACGCGGCAGCTATCTGACGGGCGAAGGGCAGTACGAACGCAGACAGGATCGATTGCAGAGCGATTTTCCACAGGGAACCACGATTATCATCCAGAACGGCGAAGCCGTCGTACGCGACAGGCAGACCGGGACCGTACTCCACAGCGGCGCTCCCCGCGTCACCGCAACGGGTCCCGCCGAGTTCCTGGCAATCGGCACGCTTCTGTTTGCGGCGACCGCTACCTTCCTCTGGGTACGCGCACGCGAACTGCACCCGCTCTCGAAAATTCTGAAGTAAGGCGCATCATCGCGTCCGTGTACATGCGTTTCGTTGTTAGAGCGCAGGCTTCTGCGTATGCCACTCGGTGGACCGCTCGTATGCGGCGCCCGCTTGCAGGAGTCTTGCCTCCTCCCATTGCGGCGCCATGAGCTGCAGACCGATCGGCAGACCGCTCTTTGTCATGCCGCACGGCATCGAGAGGGCCGGCAGCCCCGCAAGTGCAGCCGGAATGACGAGCGCATCTTCCAGGTACATGGCGACGGGATCATTCGCGTGCGAGCCGACCGGAAAAGCCGGAGTGGGCGAGACGGGCGAGAGCAGAAGATCCACGTCCTGAAACGCCTCGTCGAAATCCCTCTTGATCAGCGTACGAACCTTTTGAGCTTGGAGGTAGTACGCGTCGAAGTATCCCGCGGAGAGGGCGAACGTGCCGATCATAATGCGCCGCTTCACTTCGGTACCGAATCCTTCCGAGCGCACGCGCTCATAGTAATCGACCAGACTCTCCGGATCTTTCGCGGTATGACCGAATCGGATGCCGTCGTACCGCGCCATGTTCGAACTGATCTCGCACGGGGCGATGACGTAGTACGCCGCGATGGCGAAGCGCGTATGCGGGAGAGTCACCTCGCTGATCGTCGCTCCCTGCTTCTTCAAGGCGTCCGCCGCTTCACGTACCGCGCGCTCGATCTCCGGATCAAGGCCTTCCGCGAAGTACTCCTTCGGGATGCCGATCTTCATGCCGCGTACGTCTCCCTGTATCGCTTTCGCGTAGTCGGGCACGTCGCGGGAGGCGGTCGTTGCATCAAGCGGATCTTTCCCCGCAATCGCCTGCAGGACGATCGACAGGTCTTCGATGTTCTTGCAGAGCGGCCCCGTGGTATCGAGTGAGCTCGCCATGCTCATGGCGCCGAAACGGCTCGTACGCCCGTACGTCACGCGCAGACCCGCGCATCCGCAGAAGCTCGCGGGCTGACGGATGGATCCTCCCGTATCGGTACCGAGGGAGAAGAGGCATTCATCCGCACTGACGGCGGCTGCCGATCCGCCGGAGGAACCGCCGGCGACGCGCGAGGTATCCCACGGGCACGTCGTGACGCCGTAGCAGGATGTTTCGGTCGAGCCTCCCATCGTGAACTCATCGGTGTTCACCTTGCCCAGACTGATGGCTCCGCGCTCCTTCACGCGCCGTGTCGTCGTCGATTCGAAAGGCGGCACGTAGTCCTTGGCGCGCAACATGTTCGAGCACGCCGTCGTACGGACTCCCTTCTCGCAGAACACGTCTTTTGCCAGAAAGGGAATACCCGTGAGCGGATGGGAGAACTCACCCTTCCCATCGATGTTTTTGGCTTCTTGCAGGGCTCGATCGGCTTCCAGGTGCACCACGGCATGGAGGGTTTTGTCCACCGAGTCGATGCGCTCCAGGCATGACCGGGCGAGTTCCTCTGCCGAGCACTCCTTGGATGCCAACTTCGCATGGGCCTGCCCGATGGTCAGTGATGAAAGGTCGCTCATCCGTGGGCCGAGGGAACGGAAATCTGTCTGTCCAGAATCGGCAGCGGCGACGTTCCAAGGAGCTCATCGGGAAGGGCTCCGTCCGTTTTCACTTCATCGGGTCGCGTGACCATCGTCTGCCCCGTCACCTGTGCCGTCGGTGGGACACCTTCGGTCTTCGCCTCCTTGAGCGTATCCACGTACTCCAGAATGGCACTCAGCTCACGCTGCATGGTCGCGGCTTCCTGCTCGGTCAGCCGCAAGCGCGCCAGCTTTGCAATGTGGAGGACTTGCTCATGGGTCAGCATAGGCAAAGAGTAGTGAAGGGGAAGAAAATACGAAAGAGCTACAAGAAGAAAATAAAAAATAACAAATTAAAAATAAGAAACGTTTTTTATTTCTTATTTCTTATTTTTTTATTTTCCATTTATCTCTTCACTGTAAGCTGTTGCCATGAAACTCAGTCGTCTGTCGGGACGCAAGCGATGCGAACGCGTTTTGCGCAAAGGGAATCGCTGGCGCGGTGCACACTTCTCCGTCCATTGGTTCCCCGGTGTCCCGCGCAACAAAGGCGAAGCGCCGCACCCGCCCGGCGTGTACATCGGTCTCACGGCATCCGCGAAACTCCACAAGTCCGCGGTCAAGCGCAATCGCATGCGCCGCCGTATCCGCGAAGCGTTTCGCATCCATCTGCAGGAACACGATGCACCCTCCGTCCAGTTGCTTGTCCGTCCACATTCCTCTAGCCTGACCTGCGCTTTCGAGGAGATCGCACGCGACGTCTCCTCCTTCTTTTCCGCCCTTCCACGTGGCTGATTCCACCCCGCAGAAGAAGAGGGGAATGATCGATCTTCTCCTGACGTTTCTCATCGTCTTTCTTGTTCTGCAGCTCGCGCTGCCGTACCTGTTTCCCGATCGCTTCGGCGGCGAGCCGCAGGAGAGAGCGGGCATCGAGCTCAACGCGAAATCCGAAAAAGTCCGCTTCGGGCATCATCCCGTGGTCGTCATTGAGAATCACACCGAAAGCGATCTGATGCTCCCCGATCGCTGTCCTCAACCGCCGCTCGACGTCGCGATCGTGAGGAGCCCCGAAAGTCCGGGGGAAGAGGTGATCGATCTCATGGCGAACGAGACCGCCTTACCCTGCCCGACGTTCCCGGCGGTGCCCGCACACTCGTCCATGGAGATCGACTTGGGTCCGTGGAAGTACTCGCTCTTCTCGGAGCTCGGCACGTATCAGGTCTCTCTCCCGATCGAAACGGAAGACGGCGACATATCGCCCTCTGCCCGCATCCGCATCGTCGAAGTCGGTGCGGTTACAAAGCTCTTCCGCACGCTCGTGACGCGGCCCATTTTGAACGGCCTCATCTTCATCGCGTCGTTCATGCCCGGTCACAACCTCGGCGCCTCCATCATCCTGCTCACCATCCTCATCAAGCTCATTCTCCTCCTTCCCAATCAACATGCGTTGGAAGGTCAGAAGAAGCTCAACGAGCTGCAGCCAAAACTCGACGCCATCAAGAAGAAGTACCCGAATGATCAGCGTAAGCAGCAGGAGGAAACGATGGCGCTGTGGAAGAAAGAGAAGATCAATCCGTTGCAGTCGTGCCTGCCGATGCTCATCCAGTTCCCGATCCTCATCGGTCTCTTCTTCGTCATTCGCGATGGCGGCGTCCTGGAGCTCTCGCGCCATCTTATCTATCCCGTCTACGACCATCTTACCTGGGGCTTCGGCACGCGCTTCCTCGGGCTTGAACTCACCGAGCGCAGCCTCTTCATCATGCCGCCGCTCCTCGTGGTTCTACAGTTCATCCAGATGAAGATGACGTTCAATCGCAAGAAGAAAGATGTCGTCGACGTCGGCACGAAGTCGCGTCTCCCCGAACTCAATCAGCAGACCATGATGCTCTACGGACTGCCGATCATGATCGGCGTGTTCGCCTTCCAGTTCCAGGCAGCCGTGTCCCTCTACTGGGCCGTTTCCACCGTCTTCGGCATCGCGCAGCAGTGGTTCGTGAACAGGAAGAAATAGCATTCAGGAAAACGACGGGCGCCGCTTCTCATCGTCCCTTCTTTTCGGTACGATCCCGACACTTCCCCGTCCTTCCATGCTCAGCATTACCGATCTCCGCACGATTCTCGCAGACAAAGCCGACGATCTCCTCGGCTTCGC
>CAYWPP010000001.1:0-2399 GCA_964460475.1 uncultured Candidatus Peribacteria bacterium | reverse complement strand
ATCGAAGGCGGTTGCAACGCCGTCGCCTCCACGCTCGGCGTGCTCGGCATGGTGAGCAAGA
This sequence comes from uncultured Candidatus Peribacteria bacterium, assembly GCA_964460475.1. Classification (GTDB taxonomy): domain Bacteria; phylum Patescibacteriota; class Gracilibacteria; order Peribacterales; family Peribacteraceae; genus CAYWPP01. The sequence continues at coordinate 2,338 of CAYWPP010000001.1, read as the reverse complement.
AGTACGCCGACAAGATCCCCTTCATCGTGAAGATCAATCACAACGAGCTGCTGACGTACCCGAACTCGTTTGACCAGATCATGTTCGGTTCCCCGAAGCAGGCGAAGGAGATGGGCGCGCTCGGCATCGGCGCCACGATTTACTTCGGTTCCCCCGAGTCCGGTCGCCAGATCGTGGAAGTCAGTAAGGCCTTTGAGGAAGCGCATGCGCTCGGCCTCTTCACGGTGCTGTGGTGCTACCTGCGTAACGGCGGCTTCAAGAAGGACGGCGTCGACTACCACAATGCCGCGGACCTGACGGGACAGGCAAATCATCTCGGCGTCACCATCGAAGCCGACATCGTGAAGCAGAAACTACCGACGTGTAACGGAGGGTTCAAAGCACTCGGTGCCGACGGTCCGTACGGCAAGCTCGACGAGCGCATGTACACCGAACTCTGTTCCGATCATCCCATCGACCTCTGTCGCTACCAGGTGGCAAACGGCTTCATGGGTCGCATCGGCCTCATCAACTCCGGCGGAGAATCCGGTGCAAACGATCTGCAGTCCGCGGTAGCCACGGCGGTCATCAACAAGCGCGCGGGCGGGATGGGCCTCATCTCAGGCCGCAAAGCCTTCCAGAAGAGCAGGAAGGACGGCATCGAGATCCTGAACGCCATCCAGTCCGTCTATGCGTGTCCGGAGGTGACGGTGGCGTGAAGCTCCCTGACCGTACGGTCGGAGCGTCTGCCGTGTACATCTTCGGCGCATGAAGCGAAACCCGTCCGTAGCAGTATCGTCCGTTTCTAGTACGCATTCATCCACGCTCTTCTAGACTTGGCTTTCTGCGAAGGCGGGTGAAGCTCGACTCCTCATACAGATAATGGGCAATGTGAGGGAAACTTGACATATTCGTGTATTTGTCTACACTGTCTCAGTTGCACCTTGTTGGTGCGGCAGCGTTCTTTTCATCCGCGCCCCTTTTTGGGGCTCTCACTCAGGGAGGATGTGATATGTTGGTTTTATCGCGAAAAGCCAAAGAGGCAATCATGATTGGCGACGTGATAAAGATCACGGTTGTCGAAATCCGGGGCATCCGGGTCCGGTTCGCCATTGAAGCCCCTGACGAGGTCAGAGTACATCGCAAAGAGCTCTATGACAGAATCAGGGCTGAAGAGGTCCAAAAGCAACGAGAGGGCCAGGATGTCTCCTTGCCTCACACCGATGAGCCCTCCTCCGGGAGCTAAGAGTAAGGAGGAACGCGCTTGCCCGTCTGTCTTCATCGTTGAGGACAGGCGGGTTTTTTGAGCGATGTCTCGCCGTCTGCTATCATGATTCTTCCCGCTCGTACTGCAGCGGGAGTTCCAAGCCCGGAGCCCATCTCGTTGAGAGGGGGGTTCCGGGTTTTTTCGTATGCGTCACGCTTTGCGCTATGCTGCAGCGCGATGCCGCTCATGCTCTACGACACGCTTGCGAAGGGGGAGAGGGAGTTTCTGCCGCGCGATCCGAAACGCGTGACGGTCTACACCTGCGGCCCTACCGTGTACGGCCGTCCGCACGTCGGCAACTACGCGTCCTTCCTCATGGCGGACCTGCTCGTGCGCTGGTTGGAAGCGGGTCACGGCTATGACGTCGTCCATGTGAAGAACATCACCGACGTCGGGCACCTGGTCGCGGACGGCGACACGGGCGAAGACAAGATCGAGAAGCAGGCCGCCGCCGAGAGGCTCGATCCGCTCGCCATCGCACGCAAGTACGAAGCCCAGTATCTGGAAGACGAGAGAGCACTCAACATGCGCGAGCCGCAGCACCGCCCGCGTGCGACGGACTTCATTCCGCAGATGCTCAAAAGCGTGAAGACACTTCTCGAACGGGGCGCGGCGTACGAAACGAGCGACGGCATCTACTTCTCCGTCGAAGCGTTTCCGTCCTATGGCGCACTGTCGGGAAACACGCTCGATAAACTCAAAGCAGGCGCACGCGTCGATGTGAAAGAGGAGAAGAAACATCCGGCCGACTTCGCGCTCTGGAAGAAGTGCGTCGGACAGAATGCACGTCATATTCTTCGTTGGTCATTTCAGACGGGCGAGCGTACGTCGTCCACGGGAGACGATGCATCCTCCGGATTCCCCGGATGGCACATCGAATGTTCCGCCATGAGTACAGAGCTCCTCGGTCCAAGCATCGACCTGCACACCGGCGGGGAGGACAATATCTTCCCGCACCACGAGTGCGAGATCGCACAGAGCGAATGTGCGACCGGTGTGCACCCGTTCGTCGGCCTGTGGCTGCACAGAAGACGCATCGATATCGGCGACCGGAAGATGTCAAAGAGTCTTGGCAATGTGTTAAGTATTTCT